>JAJTEM010000004.1 GCA_021299735.1 Burkholderiales bacterium
AATAACCCACCGGGTTTGGGAATGGATGCCGCCCGTTTTTTGGTGGAAGAAGGCGGGGCCATGGTGTTGGGGGCTGACAACTTGAGCTTTGAGGCGTTCCCTTCGGAGGTAGCGGGTAACTATGTACCAGTGCACACCTATTTGTTGGCGCAAAAGGGCGCATTTATTCTTGAATTGCTCGATCTTGAAGCGCTTGCGACAGACAAAATTTACGAGTTTGCATTTATTGGTGCCTCATTGAAACTGAAGGGCGCAGATGGTTCCCCAATGCGGCCAATTGCAATGCCTTTATTATCCCCAAACTCTAAAAGCAGGGTTAATGACTAAATTCAGTCAAGGATTCTTGAAGAGTGAATCGTTAATTTGATGGCCAAATCACCCCCAATTTTTGTTTTAGCCCGTTTTTAAACTTCTATATTCTCAAAGAGCAGTCAATCGAACTAAAACCAGAGCGGGGCGATTATCTTGAAACAAATCAATCAGTTTGGCGTTTTTCAGCACTTTGTTGTCTTCAGTATGAAAAAATTCGTTTGTCTTCTGGGTTTGTTGTTTTTGTGGTCCGGATCTGTCGCAATAGCCGATACACAAGCCAAGCGATCACAGCGGTCGATTCAAGCACCGGTACCCAAAGAGCATCCTTCCGTAAGGTTTCCTGGCAAATCACGGGGTGCCGAGGCCTTCAAGCGACTGAAAGCCTCGGGTAAGTTACCTGAGTGGTCGAAGTTCTATGATCTGGAAGAGGCTTCCGTGCAGGGTTTGTTCGAAAAAGACCTGACTGCACTGTTGGATGAAAATGGACGCCTGCATTACGTTGAGCCGGCCAGCACCGCAAGCGGCGATTTTTCACCCGCGCAAACTGGTATTCCGCTTGACCAGACTTTTTTTCTGAATTCCAGTCCAAATTCTACAAAAACCATCTACCTTGACTTCAATGGCCATTCCATCAGCAACACCGCCTGGAACAGTAGCTATGGAATTTCCGTCATTAATAGTCCCGCCTATGACCTGGATGGAATTCCTGGAAGTTTCAACACCACTGAACTGAACAACATTCAAACAATCTGGAAGTTGGTGGCCGAGGATTATGCAGGGCTGGATGTGAATGTAACCACGCAAGAACCCGTGACCGACAAAATGACTCGTGCAACTAGCGATGACAACACGTTTGGTGTTCGAATTGTGATTACCCGCGATTTCACAACAAGTACCACGTCTCCATGTAATTGTGGTGGTTTTGCTTATGTTGGTGTTTTTTCCAGCACCAGCGAGTTTTATAAACCTGCATTTGTATTTTTCAACAACCTTGGCAATGCGAAGAATGTGGCCGAGGCCAGTAGCCATGAGGCAGGGCACACCTTGGGTTTAAGCCATGATGGCACCACGACAACTGGCTATTACAGTGGGCACGGTACCGGAGAAACAGGCTGGGCGCCAATCATGGGGGTAGGCTACAACAAGAATTTAGTGCAGTGGAGCAAGGGCGAATATGCCAATGCAAACCAGAAACAAGATGATTATTTGGTCATGCAGGAACGAGGTGTTCCCTTTGATATTGATGAGCATGGCGACACAGTCGGTGACGCCTCTGTTCTTGCAGGAACAGTAGTCAACGGTTTATTGCAATACAAGGCCAACGGTGTTTTGCAGGGCCCTAACGATGTTGATGTCATCAGTTTTATCGCCAACGTGGGTAACCTGACCGCTGATATTAAACCCTTAAGCAGCAGCCTGGGCAACGTCGATTTGCTGGTTAGCTTGTTGGATACACAAGGTAATGTTTTGGCTCAAAGTAATAACCCAGATACCTTGGGCACAGCCTTGGCATTCAATATTCCAGTTCAGGGCACTTATTTTCTGAAGGTGGAGGGCACTGGCAAGGGAGATCCATTGAGTACTGGCTATACCAAGTACGGAAGTGTGGGTTACTGGAATGCTGTCTTAAATGCTCAGGACACATCGGGTAATTTACCGCCAAGTGCCCGAATAGCCGCTGATAAAACATCTGGCCAAGCGCCTTTGTCGGTTAACTTCAGTGCGCTTGGTTCCTCTGATCCGGAGGGCACAAACCCCACTTATTTGTGGTCTTTCGGTGATGGTACAAGTGCGACCGGAATCACTGTAAACAAAATTTACCAGGCTGCAGGTTCTTTTGTTGCCTCGGTAACAGTAACGGATGCAGGCGGTTTGTCCAGTTCAGCATCGCAAACCATCAATGTCACCGCGCCTGTTGAGCAAACAGCGATGTCAGTGGTGAATATTGAATTGAAGGGTGTGACGAAAGGCGGTCAGCGTTATGCCACTGCCACCGTAACCATTCGGGACAGCAACGGTAATTCGGTTCCCAATGCTGCAGTCACAGGCTTCTGGTCTGGTGTTGTAACTGGTTCGGTCTCTGGAGTGACCGACTCAAGTGGACGAATCACCTTGAAGTCACCCAATTCCAAGCGGGGAGGAACCTTCACATTCAGCATCAGTTCTGTCACCAAATCTGGTTTTGTTTATCAGCCGGCGAATAACGCAATGACATCCAATTCAGTCACACTTAAATAATCGTCACTGAAATATTTCAGCACGCCGCATAAACGCGGCGGCTGATTCAAATTACACACGGCAAAGTTGCTGCATGATCAGAAAACCCAACTCATCAAAAGGTGCCAAAATATCCTGAAATTTTGGCGGCCATGCTGTCTTGGGCTACTATTGGTTGATCACGTGTTTTGATACAAAACCATGAAATACTCTGCCCGTCGTTCAATTTGCAAGTTGGGTTTTCTGCTTCCTCTCCTTTTATTTTCTTCAAACATTGCGGCCCAGAAAATTGAGCCCAGGCCAATTCACTACGAGTTGCCACAATGGTTTAAGAAAACTTTTCTCGAGATACCTGTTGATATCGAGGAAGCTCAAAACCGCGGCAAAAAGCTTCTAATTTTCTTTCATCTTGATAACTGCCCCGCCTGTGCATACCTGCTGAAGGAGAACTTTGTAGAAGGAGCAAACAGGGAGCGGATCGAGAAAAAATTTGATGTAATTGGGATCAATGTTCTCGGAGATTTACCCGTGAACTGGATCGACGGTACTTTGTATACTGAAAAGCAATTGGCCCGAAAGTTGGGCGTGTTTGCCACCCCCGCTGTATTGATAATGACTACCGGTCCACGTATTCAGCGAAAGATCATGGGCTACAAGCCATCCCCGGAGTTTCTCGAATTGCTTGAAATAGACAAGTGATATTGTGCCGGTATATGGCCGTGGTTTTTCAAAACTTGATAAAAGGCAGCGGCTATACAAGCAGCGCGGCCAGAGGGAGTAGTAGAGTTCTCTTTGCGGTGCAGTAATTTAAACAATAACGGCACAAAGAAAAAAGCCAATCCACATTTTCTGATTGGCTTTTTGTATTTGGTTGCGGGGGCAGGATTTGAACCTACGACCTTCGGGTTATGAGCCCGACGAGCTGCCAGACTGCTCCACCCCGCGTCTGGTAAGAACGAAACTATAGCGGGTTTTGGCTTTGTGTGCAAGTGCACAAACTGATTTATACCTGTTAAAAGGTGAAAAAATCTTTTATGCTACTGAATCCAAAAGATAAAAAAGCCGTAAAAAAATGTTGAAAAAATTTCTTCAGGACTTGAAATACAAGCCACAGATAGTACGAATGTTAATCAATGTGTACTCACCGTTGCGTGGAGCGGGTATCAAGGTTCATCAAGTGAGTAGTAATTTTGACACCATTGAGGTGCATTTACCCTTAACCCGCAAAAACAAAAATGTAATGGGTACGCAATTTGGTGGTTCACTTTATGCCATGGCTGACCCGTTCTATATGCTAATCCTGATAAGGCGTCTGGGGCACAAATACGTTGTTTGGGATCAAGAGGCTCAAATCCGTTTTGTTGCACCCGGTACAGGTTTGGTCAAAGCTATATATCAAGTTGATGATCAAACACTCAATGAAATCAAATCCAAGGCAGCGACGGGTGAAAAAGTTTTGCACACCTTCGAGGTCGACATAACCCATGCGGATGGCTCTGTTGTCGCACATGTCACGAAAGTGCTCTATATTCGCCTGAAAAAACAATACCGTTCCAACCCTAACTAAAGCAGCATCATGTCAAAACCAGAATATGCCAACCTGCCTGTGTGGCCGGAAGCAGATACCCCCTGCGTGGGTTTTTGTTCAACCAACCTTGGAGATAACATTTGCATGGGGTGCGGCCGCACGCTCGATGAGGTCGATGGCTGGCTTTTCAAAAGCGACGAGGAAAAAGAGGCGGTATGGAACCGTATCCGCCAAGCGGGTGTTGGTTATCGCTGGGAAAGCTGAAACGGCACTTCCGATGGACTCAAGATAGTCTCTAGAGCGCATGCTCAGTTTTTAATCAACCAACCAAAAACTGCACAAAATCAACAGGCTGAAAATTTTATCCACAGCGAATACGGAAGGTTTTCCCCGCCCACTGTGGATAAGTTCCCCCAGATTCGGGGTAGGTCAGGGGGGGGATACCCCATGTAATTTGTTCGGGCATTCTATAAATGTCTCCGACCCTCCTTGGGTTACTTTAGATACGGCTCACCTCGGTGGGCCGTTTTTTTTGAAATCGATTGTGTGCTCAAATGGTTGCTGAGTGGCCAACAACGTGGTTACAATGCGCCATCGGTTTGTAAAAATGCCTGTCGCGCAACTCGTTTCACGCTGCGCCCCTGCACCCCGCTGGCAACCGCCACACCGGCCTGCAGGATCAATCGGCACTATTTCCCTATCAACATCTGAATTTCTTTAAGTGAGTCCGCCTGGATGGATCCCCAGCGCGCAAAAAATATATTAGAAGCAGCTTTGCTTTGCTCGGTTGAGCCAATAGCCGCCAAGGAATTGATGCGTTTGTTCGACGACGCGTTTGACGCATCCGTGATCACCACCTTGCTGGAAGACTTGCGTCGTGACTGGACCAACAAAGGCCTGGAACTGGTGCAGGTTAAAACAGGTTGGCGTTTTCAAACCCGCGAGGATGTAAAGCGTTACCTAGAACAAATGAATCCCGAGAAGCCCCCGAAGTATTCAAGGGCAACCATGGAAACACTGGCGATTATTGCCTACAAGCAGCCTGTCACCCGGGGCGATATCGAGTCCATACGTGGGGTTACTGTGTCTACCCAGGTGATGAAAGCGTTGGAAGATCGCGGTTGGATCGAGTCGATCGGCCATCGCGATGCACCAGGGCGTCCGGCGCTTTGGGCCACAACTGCCCAGTTTTTGGCTGACCTGAATTTGGCCAGCCTAAGTGACTTGCCGGCGCTGGACGATGAAAAAGACCAGCAGCTGGCCGATGAATTACAGAAAGTCATCCCGTTTGACATGGATGACAGAGAAACAGCGGAAAACGATGAGAACCAACAAGCGCAAAGCAACTGAAACCCCAGATATCAACCAAGTTCATGAGCCTGTGGCTGTCAATTCAGACATTGAAAGTCCCGATCTCGAATGGGGCGAGGTCTTGAATCAGGTTGAAGGCCTTAAGTCCGAAGAGAGTGGTGGTTCAGGCAAGAATCGCAGCAAGCTGAACGTAAGGCTCGATCCCGAGTTGGCGCCCAAATTGCACAAAGTACTCGCCGATTCCGGTATGGGGTCTCGCCGTGAAATGGAAGAGTTGATTGTTGCTGGCCGCGTGTCGGTAAATGCCGAGCCTGCTCATTTGGGGCAGCGTGTGTTACCCACCGATCAAGTTCGTGTAAACGGCAAATTGATCCAGCGCAAAAATAAATCAAAGCCGCCACGCGTGCTTATTTACCACAAGCCTGCTGGTGAAATTGTGTCGATGGATGATCCGCAAGGCCGTACCACCGTATTTCAAAAGCTTCCAAAAATTTCCAACGGCAAATGGATCGCTGTGGGTCGTCTAGACTTCAACACCGAGGGCTTGTTGTTGTTTACCTCGTCCGGCGAGTTGGCCAACCGTTTGATGCACCCCCGCTACGAAGTGCAGCGTGAGTATGCAGTGCGCATTCTGGGGGAGCTTACTGAGGAGCAGCGCCAGCAGTTGCTGACCGGTATTCAGCTGGATGACGGTCCTGCCAAGTTTCTTTATGTGGATGCCGCCGGTGGTGAAGGCGCCAACCGATGGTACAAAGTGGGTTTGAAAGAAGGGCGTAACCGCGAGGTTCGCCGCATGTTTGAGGCCTGTAACCTGACAGTGAGCCGCCTGATCCGTACCCGGTTTGGCGACATTTTGATGCCCTCTACCTTAAAACGTGGTCGGCACATGGAAATGGAAGCCTTGGAGGCCATGTCGTATATGCAGTCTTTGGGCTTGAAGGTGGATGAGTCCGCACAGGAAGGTGCCATTCGGCGCGACAAGAAAAACATCGGCTCGAAAAACAACAGGCGTCGCAACGGTCAGCCTTTGATTGATCCCGGACTGGCTTTTACAACACCAACACAAACTTACCTTACGGTTTCGGGTGCAACCGCAGCCGCTGCGCTCAGTAACCAGAATAATTTATCCTCGGCCGGTGGCGCTGCGCGGCGTACTGGCGGCGGTGACAGAAACGGCAACCGGGCTGGGGTCAATGGTAACAGTGCTGCGCCCGCCGGGAAGTTTGCAGGTGCCGGTAAGCGTCCTTCTGGATCACGCAATGCGGGTACGCGAGCTGGTGGTCCCTCTTCCGGGCGTGGGCCTGGGCGCGGTGGCGAGGGTGGAAATGCTGCTGCTCAGAAACCCCAGCAGCGCAGACGCCGGAAGGCGCCAGTGGCATAACGCCCGTGTAGTTCACCCACTGGAAATTGCTTGAAAATAAAGGCTGTTTCGGTTATTCTCTGAGGCTGCCTGAGCGCCTACTCAAAAAAGGGTGTCTCAAATGAAGTGGGCTTACAAGCCCATTTTTTTTTGGCGAGGCGGTTTTGGTGTGCCAATAAGCACGCAAATAAAGTGAACAAGCGAAGCGAATACACAAGCAAAGGTCAAGAAAGTTGAAAGGCGAAGTGATCAATCCTGAAGAATTTGTTGGTAACTCATGGTCTGGCGTGTGGTCAGAGTCCTGGGTTGCTGAAGCCGATGCCGTGATCGCATCCCTTGGTCTTGAAGTGGCGGATATCGAGCGAGAGGGCAATGGGTTATTGCGTATCATGATCGACTCGCCCAAGGGTGTGACGGTCGAAGATTGTGAAAAAGTCAGCCACCAGCTCACCCATCTGTTCACCGTTGAAAACGTGAACTACGAACGGCTCGAGATCTCCTCGCCAGGCGTAGATCGCGTTTTACGCCGCAAAAAAGATTTCGAGCGGTTTTTGGAGCAAGAGGTGTCCCTGAAATTCAAGCGGGCCATCAACAATCAAAAACAGTTCAAAGGTATTTTGCAAAAAGGCAAAGAGCAAACATGGGGTGTCTTGGTTACCCCCGATGGTAAAAATGCCGAACCTTACTTGCTTGATTTTGAAATAACTGATTTGGCGGGTGCCCGTCTGGTCCCCCATCTAAAGTTTTAGGAGCCCTGGAATGAGCCGTGAGTTGCTTTTATTAGTTGATGCGTTGGCGCGCGAGAAGAACGTGGACAAAGACATCGTCTTTGGTGCGCTTGAACTGGCATTGGCTTCCGCAACCAAGAAGCGCTTCGATGATGAAGTGGACGTCCGCGTGTCCATTGACCGCGACACAGGCGACTACGACACCTTCCGTCGTTGGGAAGTGGTTACCGAAGAGGATTTTTACGACCCAGCCTATCAAATGGTGCTCGATCAGGCGTTGAAACACGATGCTGAAGCCGAAATGGGTGACTTCATTGAGGAAGAACTCGAGCCTGTTGAGTTTGGTCGAATTGGCGCCCAGGCTGCGAAACAAGTCATTTTGCAGCGCGTTCGCGATGCCGAGCGTGAGCAAATTTTGCAAGACTTCCTCGATCGGGGCGACAAAATCGTAATTGGCCAGGTTAAGCGCATGGAGCGTGGCGATGCAATCGTAGAAAGCGGTCGCATTGAAGCTCGCTTGCCTCGCGATCAAATGATTCCCCGTGAAAGCCTTCGCCCCGGTGACCGGGTACGCGCTTACCTGTGGAAGGTAGACCGCATGGCGCGTGGCCAGCAAGTTATTTTGTCGCGCACATCGCCCGAGTTTATTAAGGCTCTGTTTGCCATGGAAGTGCCTGAAATTGAGCAAGGCCACCTGGAAATCAAAGGGGCTGCACGCGATCCTGGCATGCGCGCGAAAATTGCGGTGCTTGCTCATGATCGCCGCATTGACCCAATCGGCACCTGTGTGGGTGTTCGTGGTTCCCGCGTTCAGGCTGTTACCCAGGAATTGGGCGGCGAGCGAGTAGACATCGTATTGTGGTCCGAAGACCCAGCCCAGTTTGTGATCGGCGCTTTGTCTCCTGCAACCGTTCAGTCCATCGTGGTTGACGAAGACCAGCATGTAATGGAAGTGGTGGTTGACGAAGCCGAGCTGGCACAAGCCATTGGCCGTAGTGGCCAAAACGTACGCTTGGCTTCTGACCTCACCGGTTGGCAAATCAACATCATGACTCCGGAAGAATCTGCCAAGCGTTCCGAAGAGGAAGTTGGCAAGCTGCGTGAGCTGTTCACCAGCAAACTTGACGTGGACGAAGAAGTTGCCAATATTTTGATCGAAGAGGGCTTCACAGGTCTTGAAGAAGTTGCGTATGTTCCGATTGCCGAAATGCAGGAAATTGAAGCATTTGACGCTGACACCGTAGAAGAGCTAAGAACACGTGCCCGCAACGCTTTGTTGACTGAGGCAATTGCCCGCGAAGAAATGGTGGAGGGCGCAGGCGATTTGATGTCGATTGAAGGTGTTGACGCCAATCTGGTTGGAAAATTGGCCGCAGCTGAAATTTCCGATCGCGAGGCCTTGGCCGAATTGGCTGTTGACGAGTTGGTTGAAATTGCAGGAATTGAAGAAGACCGTGCCCGCGACATCATTATGAAAGCGCGTGCACATTGGTTTGAATAATTCAAACCGCATTGAATAGAGTCGAATCGGGCCACTCGGCCCGGTCAGCAAGGGAATTTGAAGGAATAGTAGATGACCAGTACCACAGTCGCACAGTTTGCAGCAGAGTTGAAAATGCCCGCCGATGTTCTATTAGAGCAGTTGAAGTCTGCTGGTGTGAGCAAAGCTTCTGAAGCAGATGCAGTTACTGAAGCAGACAAGGGAAAGCTTTTGGAAAGCCTGAGAAAGGCGCACGGATCTGAAAGCGGTCAAAAGAAAATTACCCTCACCCGCAAGCAGACCAGCGAAATTAAACAGGCAGGCCCTGGTGGGCGGGCGCGTACAGTTCAAGTTGAAGTGCGCAAGAAGCGAGTGTTTGTTCAGCGTGCAGAGAAGGCAGGTGAAAGCGAGCCCGTCATGGAAGCTCAGCTTGATCCTGCCGAACAGGCCCGTCGTGATGCGGAGGCGCAGCGTCAGGCTGAGCTAAAAGCACGCCAGGAAGCCGAGCTGAAAGAAAAACAAGCCAAGCTTGAGCAAGAGCGCGAGCGCGAGCTGAAGCTTCAGGAAGAAGCCCGTCAGCGAGCCGAAGAAGAGCGCCTTGCGCACGAAGCCGTAGAAAAAGCCAAGGCCGAAAGTGCCAAACCCGCTAAGGTAGAAGAAGCTGATACCAAGGATGAGGCCGCCCAAGTCGCACGTGCTGAAGAGGCCAAAGCTCGAGAGCAGCGTGCTGCCGATGCATTAAAAGCAGAGCAAAAAGCCAAGAAAGCCGCAGAAGATGCAGCAAAAGCCAGCGCTAACCAAGAACGTGCTCGCAAGGCGGCTGAAGCAGAGGTTGCGGCGATTAACCGCATGATGTCCCAGCCAGCCAAAGTAATGAAGGCTGAAGAACCTGTTGAACCACCCAAACCTGCCGCGACCATCAAAAAGCCTGAGAAAGCCTTGATAGTGGCCAATGACGACGATACAGCTTCGGAGCGTGGACGCAAGGGTATCCGTGCCCCCGGTGCAAAAGAGGAGCCAGGTCGCCGCCGTGGTGGATTGAAAACACGCGGTGAAACTGGTGTTGGTCGCACTGGCGCGGGTGGCTGGAAGGGCCCGAAAGGTAAAAACAACCGCCATAGCCAAGAGCAAAGTAACTTCAACCAGCCTACCGAACCCGTGGTTCGTGACGTTCATGTGCCCGAAACAATTACCGTGGCAGACTTGGCTCACAAAATGTCTGTCAAGGCAGCTGAGGTGATCAAGTGTCTGATGAAGATGGGACAAATGGTGACCATCAACCAGGTGCTTGACCAAGACACCGCCATGATCGTGACCGAAGAGTTGGGTCACAAGGCGATTGCGGCCAAACTGGACGATCCCGAAGCCATGATCGAAGAGGCGGGTGTTGCCCACTCTGAAGCGCCTTCAATGCCGCGCGCGCCAGTGGTAACCGTGATGGGTCACGTTGACCATGGTAAAACATCACTGCTCGATTACATTCGAAGTGCGAAAGTGGCCTCTGGAGAAGCGGGTGGTATTACCCAACACATTGGTGCGTACCACGTTGAAACAGACCGCGGCATGATCACTTTCCTTGATACCCCAGGTCACGAAGCGTTTACAGCCATGCGTGCTCGCGGTGCCAAGGCAACCGATATTGTTATTCTGGTTGTGTCCGCTGATGACGGTGTGATGCCCCAAACTATCGAAGCGATTCACCATGCCAAAGCAGCCAATGTACCTTTGGTGGTCGCGATCAACAAAATTGACAAGCCCGATGCAAACCCTGAACGCGTAAAGCAGGAATTGATCACGCACTCAGTAGTTCCAGAGGAGTACGGTGGCGATTCACCCATGGTTCCCGTGTCAGCAAAAACCGGCAAGGGTATCGATGATTTGCTTGAACAAGTTTTGTTACAAGCTGAAGTGATGGAATTGAAAGCCCAGGTGGAAGCGCCTGCCAAGGGTCTTGTTGTTGAATCCCGACTGGATAAGGGTCGTGGCCCTGTGGCAACCGTGTTGGTTCAAAGCGGTACCTTGAAGAAAGGTGACGTGGTGCTGGCTGGTTCAGCATTCGGCCGCGTTCGCGCCATGGTTGATGAAAACGGTCGTTCAATCGATACAGCCGGCCCGTCTATCCCCGTGGAAATTCAGGGTTTGAGCGATGTGCCAGCCGCAGGTGAAGAAGTGATTGTGTTGCCTGATGAACGCAAGGCTCGCGAGATCGCCCTGTTCCGTCAAGGCAAGTTCCGCGATGTAAAGCTGGCCAAACAACAGGCAGCCAAACTGGAAAACATGTTCGAGCAAATGGCTGAAGGCGAAGTCAAGACCTTGGCCGTTATTTTGAAGGCCGATGTACAAGGTTCACAAGAGGCCCTGTCACATGCCTTACAAAAGCTGTCGACCGACGAAGTCAAAGTTCAGGTTGTGCATGCGGCCGTGGGTGGTATCAGTGAATCTGATGTGAACCTGGCGCTGGCCTCCAAAGCTGTGATTATCGGCTTTAACGTGCGTGCCGACCAAGGCGCTCGTAAAACCGCTGAAAACAACGGTGTGGATATTCGCTACTACAACATCATTTACGACGCAGTAGATGAAATCAAGGCCGCCATGACAGGCATGCTGACGCCCGACAAGAAAGAGGAAATCATCGGTAACGTGGAAATCCGCGAAGTGTACAAGATCTCCAAAGTGGGCTCTGTTGCGGGTTGTATGGTTACAGACGGTGTGATTCGTCGTGGCGCTGGTGTTCGTTTGCTACGCGACAACGTGGTGGTATGGACAGGCCAGTTGGCTTCGCTGAAGCGTTTCAAAGACGACGCCAAAGAAGTGCGCCAGAACTTTGAGTGCGGCTTGCAATTGCACAACTACGACGACATCCAGGTTGGTGACATTCTGGAAGCATTTGAAGTGAAGGAAGTGGCCCGTACCCAGCTGTAACGGCTGCGTGGGGTTGAAAAGGAAAGTATGCGTCACAAGAAAAAAGCACCAGCCAGAGGTATTCGGGTTGCCGAGCAAATCCAGAAAGACCTGGCTGAGCTGATTCCCCGTGAGTTGAGAGACCCGCGGCTTGGATTCGTCACGATCACTGACGTTGAGCTGACACCCGATTACGCTTATGCAACCGTTTATTTCTCGGTGTTGACTGGCTCAGCTGAAACCACCGAAGAAGCACTAAACGACTCATCCGGTTATCTGCGCAATTTGATTTTCAAGAAGCTGCACATTCATACTGTGCCTACCTTGCGTTTCAAACATGACCAATCGGTTGAGCGCGGGGCTGAAATGTCCCAAATGATCGACCGGGCGCTGAAAGGCGAGGGTGGTAGTGCCACATATTCGGATGGTGGTGGCGACGGTGGCGGAGACTAAAAAACAAAAGCGTGCTTTGTCGGGTGTGCTGTTGTTCGACAAATCAACAGGTTTTTCGTCCAACCAAGCCTTGCAAATTGTGAAGCGCTTGTACCGGGCCGAAAAAACCGGCCACACCGGCACTTTGGATCCGCTTGCCAGTGGGCTGTTACCCCTGATGTTTGGTGAAGCCACCAAGTTTGCAGCTGATTTGATCGATGCCAGCAAAACCTACCGCACGAGGGTGTGTTTGGGGTTTTCAAGCAACACCGGCGACGCCGAGGGCGAATTGACGAAAGTCAGCACCCGTGCCCTTGAAAGCATCACTGAAAACGAAGTGAAACAGGTGTGTTCGCAGTTTGTTGGTGAAATTCAACAGGTTCCGCCGATGTTTTCTGCGCTAAAGAAAGACGGCAAGCCTTTGTACGAGTATGCTCGCGAAGGCATTGAATTGGACAGGTCCGCTCGAACCCTGATGATCCATCGATTGAATGTCATCAAATTTGAGCACAATACAAACAATGGTGACAGCAGTTGCACCATTGAACTGGAAGTAAATTGCAGTAAAGGCACCTACGTGCGCACCTTGGGCGAAGACATTGCCAAGGCCTTGGGCACGGCGGGCTATCTCACTGAATTGCGCAGAACCGCAATCGGTGACTTGAAAGTGGAACGCGCATATACCCTTGACGCACTAAAAGTGCTCGGTGAATCGGAAACCCCCTTTGAAGCCTTGGATGCAGTGCTTTTCCCGGTCGATGCCCTGTTGGGTAGCCTGGGCAAAGTCGAATTGGACAATGAGTTTGCGCGGCGATTTTCGCACGGGCAACGGTTGCCACTGAGTTTGGCTAACGCCAAGCCAGGGCGGGTGCGGGTGTACGGAGAAGCGCTTGCACAGGATGTGAAAACCGCAGTAAGTAATATGGCCTCCAAAGGCAATTCCCGATTTATGGGAACAGGCATTTTAGAAACGGATGGGAAGGGCGCCTTGCTTCGACCCGACAGATTGATTCAGGTAAATCTATGACACGCGCATTACGTAACGTTGCAATTATCGCCCACGTGGACCACGGTAAAACCACGCTGGTAGACCAACTTCTTCGCCAATCCGGCACTTTCCGCGAGAATGAAAAGCTCGAAGAACGCGTGATGGACAGCAACGACCTGGAAAAAGAGCGTGGTATCACGATTCTGGCCAAGAACTGCGCGGTTGAGTATGAAGGTACGCACATTAACATCGTGGACACCCCAGGGCACGCCGACTTCGGCGGTGAAGTGGAGCGTGTGTTGTCGATGGTTGATTCTGTGTTGTTGCTGGTGGATGCAGTTGAAGGTCCCATGCCTCAAACCCGTTTCGTAACCCGCAAAGCGTTGGCTCTGGGTTTGAAGCCAATTGTTGTGGTTAACAAGGTAGACCGCCCCGGCGCGCGCGTTGAATGGGTGATCGACCAAACCTTTGATTTGTTCGACAAGTTGGGCGCAACCGATGAACAGCTGGACTTCCCGATTGTTTATGCATCTGGCCTGAACGGCTATGCTGGCAACACGCCCGACGTGCGTGAAGGCGACATGCGCCCTCTGTTCGAAGCCATTTTGAAATATGTTCCTGTGCGTGATGACGATCCGAATGGTCCCTTGCAGTTCCAGATTACATCGCTCGATTACAACAGCTACGTGGGCAAAATCGGCATTGGCCGAATCAAGCGCGGCACTGTAAAAACTGGCCAGCAAGTTGTGTGCATGAACGGCCCAGACGGTACACCTTTCAATGGCAAGGTGAATCAGGTTTTGAAGTTCCGCGGTCTTGAGCGTGTGCTGGTTGACCAAGCCGAGGCCGGCGACATCTGTTTGATTAACGGTATTGAAGAAATCGGCATTGGTACCACAGTGTGTGCTGTTGATACACCCGAAGCCTTGCCAATTCTTACCGTAGACGAACCCACTTTGACGATGAACTTCATGGTTAATACCTCGCCATTGGCAGGCCGTGAGGGCAAGTTTGTGACAAGCCGCCAGTTGCGTGACCGTTTGCAACGTGAATTGAAAAGTAACGTGGCCTTGCGCGTGAAAGATACCGACGACGACACCGTGTTTGAAGTGTCTGGTCGTGGTGAATTGCACCTGACCATTTTGTTGGAGAACATGCGCCGTGAAGGCTACGAGTTGGCGGTTTCCCGCCCACGCGTGGTGTTTAAAGAAATTGATGGCGTGAAGTGCGAGCCCTACGAAATGCTCACAGTGGATGTTGAAGACACCCACCAAGGCGCGATCATGGAAGAGTTGGGCCGCCGCAAGGGCGACTTGCTGGATATGTCTCCAGATGGCAAAGGCCGTGTTCGCTTGGAGTACCGCATTCCTGCTCGTGGCTTGATTGGTTTCCAAGGCGATTTCTTGACCATGACTCGCGGCACTGGCCTGATAAGCCACGTGTTTGATCAATACGCACCTGTGCGTGAAGGCGGTTTGGCCGAGCGTCACAATGGTGTTCTGATTTCTCAAGACGATGGTGATGCAGTGGCCTACGCCCTGTGGAAACTGCAGGATCGCGGTCGTATGTTTGTATCTCCAGGTGAAGCTTTGTATGAAGGCATGGTGATTGGTATCCACAGCCGCGACAACGACCTAGTTGTAAACCCGATCAAGGGCAAGCAACTGACAAACGTTCGTGCATCAGGTACTGATGAAGCGGTTCGCTTGGTACCGCCAATTGCCCTGAACCTGGAATACGCGGTTGAATTTATTGCTGACGACGAGTTGGTTGAAATTACTCCGAAAAGCATTCGTATTCGCAAGCGTTTCCTGAAGGAACACGAGCGCAAGCGCGCAAGTCGCGACGCGGCGTAAGCTTTAGTGAAACACTGATTGGCCACGATGTGGTTGATCGGTGTTTTAAATCCAAAAGGGGCGTGGCTTTGGCCTCGCCCTTTTTGTTTGTAGAATTCAAACCATGAAATTCAAACCCAGAACCCTTTCTGTTGCCCCAATGATCGACTGGACCGATCGGCATTGCCGGCGGTTTCATCGTGCGATCACCCAGCACACCTGGCTTTATACCGAGATGATCACCACAGGTGCCTTGGTGTTTGGCGACCGCAAGCGTTTTTTGGCATTCAACGAAGAAGAACACCCCGTGGCCTTTCAAATTGGCGGCAGCGACCCTGAACACATGGCACGTTGTGCGAAGTGGATTGAGGAAGCCGGTTATGATGAATTGAACATGAATGTGGGTTGTCCTTCTGAACGGGTTCAAAAAGGCGCATTTGGTGCCTGCTTAATGGCCGAACCTGATTTGGTGGCCGATTGTGTGAAAGCCATGCGGGACGCCTGCTCGCTGGATGTCACGGTGAAACACCGAATTGGTCTGGATTACGATGAAAGCGAGACCATGCTTTACGATTTTGTGGGTAAGGTGAGTGAGGCTGGTTGCAACACATTTATTGTGCATGCCCGCAATGCCGTGCTGAAAGGTTTGTCCCCCAAGGAAAACCGGGAGATTCCACCCTTGCGTTATGAAGTGGTAAAACGCTTGAAACAAAATTTTCCCCACATTCAAATCATTTTGAACGGCGGCATTACTACGCTTGATGCAATTGAAGATCACTTAACGTGGGCGGATGGCTGCATGATTGGTCGTGAAGCCTATTCCAATCCTTGGTTGCTTGCAGGGTTTGACGAAATAATCGGTAAACCCGCCACCGTAAAAACCCGTTTGGATGTGATTGAAGAATTGCGTGCTTACGCTGAGCAAGAATTGACCAACGGTGAGAGTATCCGGAGCATTACGAAATCATGGTTGGGTTTGTTTCACGGCCAGCCTGGTGGAAGGCTTTATCGCCAGGTGTTGTCGGATTCAACTTTGCTGAAAGCCAACAACTGGCAGGTGGTTGAAGATGCTTTGGCGAAAATGTTCAAGCATGCACCGGTTGTTTGATCGGCGAGAGTTTGCTACCCGAGTTGACTGTCTGATTGATTGTCCTAATAGGTGCGGGTTTGCTTACCCCAATCGTCGCGAGTCCCAATGCGTCGCCTGAAAACCTGTTTCTCCCTTGCTGAGCCTTGCGATGCCTGAGTACGCCCCTTCTAAAAGGCGGGTCGGGGCGTCCTCTGCCGCCCATGCTGGGCGACACCGGCCCTGTGCGGCACGCAAGGGTAGGTTTTCTTGAAGGCGACGCGATTGGAATCTCGTTGCCGATTGAGCTGAACAAGCAGCGGTGACTAGTTCAAGCCAACTCGGCAGTGGGTTTGCCTGTTCCGAACTTCAAGAAAACCGCCCCGTTTGGATTCATTCGATGCGTTTGGCGATCAGCCAACACCGATACTCGGCCATGTTTTTTGCCGAGATCGGTGAGCAAGAATTAATTCAAAAAGGGATCAAGTGGTTTTCAGTGAGGAAGCAGGCAACCCCGACGAGTTGGCTATAACGAAGTGGTAACCCCGACGAGCTTGCAATAACTCACTAACGAGTGTGCAATAAATCCACAATGTGTTGCTTCGCTCAGATCAACACCAGCTTCCCAGGATTCAACAAGTTCTTCGGATCCATCGCCTTCTTAATCGCAACAAACGCGCCATAGTTGCTGGTACTTGTAATCTCGCGAAGTAACTCCGCTTTCAACTGCCCAATGCCATGTTCAGCCGATACGGTGCCACCACATCGTAGAATCGCATCGTGTACCAAATTGTTGAGCAAAGCCTGGTGTTGTTTAAGAAATTCGGCAGAATTGTCGCCTTTGGAAGCAGATAAATTAAAGTGCAGGTTTCCATCGCCCAAATGACCAAACAGCACTGGCTTAACGTCCACACCATGCTCTGCAATTTCATGCAAGGCCATGTCATGAAATGTGGGCAATTGCGATACCGCACATGCCACATCGTGTTTAACGTTCAAGCCTTCTTTGGCTTGTGCTTCAGAAATGTTTTCGCGCAAAGCCCAGAAGGTGTCAATCTCTCGCCCGTTTTGCGCAATGGCGATATTTCGTACGCCAGGTACCTCTTCAAGCAAGGTTTCCAGTGTTTGGGTCACTTGCTCACGCAAAGCGGTTTCCGGGCCCAGTGACGTAAATTCAGCCAGCACATGGTCCATTGCGCCCGGGCAGGTGGGTGCGCGCGCGGGGAAATGGGTTTGAACGACATCAATTGCGTGTGCATTCATCCATTCATAGCTACTCAACTCGCTGAACAAGTGGCTTTGAATAAAGCCCAAGGCGTCTACCGCGGTGTGGATGTTGTCCACATTCAGCCAGGCCACACAACGGCTTTTTGGGGCAGGGTACACTTTCATGCATGCCGTGGTCACAATGCCCAAGGTGCCTTCTGAGCCAATCAACAAATGGCGCAAGTCGTAGCCTGTGTTGTTTTTGCGAAGTCCGCGCAGGTCGCCACACAAGTCGCCCTGTGAATTCACATATTCAAGCCCAAGGCACAATTCACGGGTGTTGCCATAGCGCAGCACAGCTACACCGCCTGCGTTGCTGGCCAGGTTGCCACCCAAGGTGCAGGTGCCTTCAGAAGCCAGGCTAAGCGGAAATAAAAAACCGTGAGCAGCAGCATATTCCTGTATTTCATACAGTGTGTAGCCTGCACTGGCAGTCATGGTCAGGTTACTTTCATCCAGCTTTAACACTTCGCGAATGCGACCTGTTTTAAGTACCACATGCGGCGCTTTGCCCTTGCCATCGTTTGCTACCGGAACGGCACCACCCACCAAGCCAGTGTTTCCACCTTGGGTAGAAATGGCCACATTGAATGCGTCGCATACCTTCACAATGCCTTGAACCTGGCGGGTATTCATGGGTTCCAGAACAGCAAGCGCTGTAGTGGAGTAGCGCTTGCGCCAGTCAGTACAGGCGTGGGCTATTTCGGCTGCATCGGTGTTAATCAGTAGCCCGGGCATCTGTTTGCCCAACTGTTCCAGAAAATCGTTCATGCCTTCAAGCTGCCTTGGTTTTGGGAATTTTGTAGGTGCGGGCAAATACGCTGACACTGGCAAATAGCGCGATTGTTAGTAGCACCTCAAGCCCTGCCATCAATTGCGAAGCCAACGCAGGATCTGAACTGGCTCGTGTTGCACCCTCTGCGAAGTATAGCCACACCAGAAGCGATGTGACTTGGTAGGTTCGGACACGTTGCTTGAATATGCCGGGCACTACGAGTAGCAAAGGCAACACTTTCAGCACCAGCCAGCTGCCACCGGGGCGAATAGGCGCTATAAAAAGCTCCCAGGCCACGCACAGGGCAATCAAGGCCAGCAGGCTGGCAACTGTTGCCCAATAGGCTTTTTGGCGGGTTGATTCAATTTGAGGGGTGCTGCTCATCAAGGTGTGTCCATGTGTTGTAGGGCTAATGCAGCCTTGGCCAGGCGCCTGCCTTGTGCCCGTGCCAGTGTTTTTTCATGTTCGGAAATTGGGTGTTGCCCTTGTCCTCCAGCCCAGTGGGTAACACCATAGGGTGTGCCGCCGGTGCTTGTGTCATTTAGCGCTTGCTCTGAATAGGGCAGCCCCATCCACAGCATGCCATGGTGAATTAATGGCAGTGCCATGGTGGTCAATGTGGTTTCTTGCCCGCCATGCAGGCTGCCAGTGCTGGTGAAAACGCAAAAGGGCTTGTTGATCAAATCACCCGCCAGCCAGGTTCCTACCGTGCCATCTAGAAAGTATTTCATCGGTGCAGCCATGTTGCCAAACCTGGTGGGTGAGCCCATGGCTAGTCCAGCGCATTCTTTCAAGTCGACCGTTTCTGCGTAGGGTGGGCCTTGTTCAGGAATATCGGGTTCCGTGGCTTCCGTGTTTGCAGATACAGCGGGTACAGTTCGAATTCTTGCCGTAACACCTTTCACGGAATCTATGCCTTGAGCAATTTCGCGGGCCAGTTGAGCGGTTGCGCCATGGCGGCTGTAATACAAGACCAATACTTCAATCATGCTTAAGGGTTATGATGAGAACTGTGTAAGCCCCTATTGTATCGAAGCGAATGACTTCAGCCGCACCTACTGAAACAACTGACAGCAAGACTTTAAAAGCCATCGACAAGCCAGCCGAAGAAAGTCAAACGCGCCGCGCTCGTTTTATGCGCGGTGCCCGCCGTGCATTCAATGTGGAAGATGTTGAACTATCGCCTTTGAATTTGCGGTGGTGGATCGCATTTACACGCCTTGTCAGCCAGCGAATCAGCGAGCAACGTTTGCCCCAAGTAGCTGCCAGCCTTACCTTTACTACGGTTCTTTCTTTGGTTCCTTTGGCGACGGTGGTGCTGGCCATATTCACGGCTTTTCCGATGTTTGATCGTTTGCAGTCTTCGCTGCAGGGCTATTTGATCGACAGTTTTTTCCCTGAAACGTTGTCGGAAACTATATTGACTTATGTCACGCAGTTTTCCGAGAAAGCGAAGGGGCTCACCGCAATCGGTATCGTGTTTTTGGTGATTACTGCATTGACTACCATGTTTACGGTAGACCGGGTGTTCAACCAAATATGGAACGTGAAGCGCCAACGCTCAATGATGAACAAAGTGGTGTTGTATTGGGCTGTGTTGTCGCTGGCGCCGGTGCTGATCGGGTTGAGTATCAGCGTGTCGACTGCACTGATTGGGGAAACCATGGCGGGCGTTAATCCTGTGCTGGGTGGCACGTTTCCCGCCCTTAACCTAGTGCCTCTCACCTTAACAGTTGTAGCTTTCGCTTTTATTTACCGGATTGTCCCCAACAGGGCTGTGCACTGGAAAGATGCCTTGGTGGGCGGGGTGTTCGCTGCAGTGTTGTTTGAGGTATCCAAACGGGCTTTTGCCGCCTACATTACACACTTTCCAAGTTACACAGCTTTGTATGGTGCCTTGGCGGCGTTCCCCATCTTCTTGCTCTGGATCTACGTCAGCTGGATTATTGTTTTGTTCGGTGCAAGCACTGTGGCGGCTTTGCCTGTGGCCAGAACCGGCTACTGGAACCCCGGTAACCGACCCGGTGAAAGGTGGTTGCAAGGTTTAAGCGTGTTGGTTGAGCTTGAAAAATCTCGACAGCAGGACAAGCCCGGCATGACCATGGAAGAGTTACGGGTATTTGCCAAAGTTCCGCCAGATCAACTGGACGAGATTTTAAACTTGTTGATTGAGCACGGCGTGATTGGTTTGTTGGCGGTTGTACGGGGGGATGATCGCTTCGCGCTCATTTGTGACCCGGCCAAAATTAGTGCAGAGGTTGTGGCAAAAGCACTTTGGTACGATCCTTCATTAACATCCGAGTGGGCCTCCAGGTTGCCCCAGTCCACAGCGAGATTAACTGCCTTTCAGGAGGAGTTCATTCGCCGTCCCCGGCTGTCTCAATGGTTAGAGTTAACTCTCGGCTAAGTGGGTGATGTCAACGCCCATCACTCTTTGGCGTTAGTTTTGAACTTTTTGTGAAAAAAGAGTGTCCATAACAACAAAAGACGAGCAACCGTTTGGCACCCTCAAGCGCTTTCTGTACACTAAGCGTGACGAGCCAAAAGCTCTGACATTTAATAATATCAACACAGTCTGGAGCTGTTATGAGTAACAAAGGGCAACTACTACAAGACCCCTTCCTCAATTTGTTGCGCAAAGAGCATGTGCCCGTGTCCATTTATCTGGTCAATGGCATCAAGCTTCAAGGCCAAATCGAGTCTTTTGATCAATACGTGGTTCTGCTGCGTAACACGGTAACGCAAATGGTTTACAAGCACGCAATCTCAACTGTGGTGCCTGGTCGTTCCGTGACATTCACCCCTGAGGTGAAGGAGTAAGCTTATCTTCACTTTCAAATTTTCCCGCGGTTTGAAATGACGCGTAGTTCCCTGGTTGCACTCGACCTAGGTCAACACGAGTTCCGCGAAAGTGTCGATGAGCTGGCTCTATTGGCCACCTCTGCTGGTGCAGAGGTGATAGGCGTTTTCGTGGCCAAGCGGCGTTCTCCCGACTCTGCGACGTTCATTGGTTCTGGCAAGGTGCAGGAAATACTTGTGCACTGCGAGTCTGAAGAAGTCGAACTGGTCATATTCAATCACAGCCTTAGTCCTGCGCAGCAACGAAACCTTGAGAACGCTCTGGGGCGTCGTGTTATCGACCGCACCGGGCTCATTCTCGATATCTTTGCTATTCGTGCCCGCAGCTTCGAGGGTAAATTGCAGGTTGAATTGGCGCAGCTTCAGTACATGGCTTCACGCTTGGTGCGTGGCAACGCGAACCTCTACGGTCAGCAAGGCGGTATCGGCATGCGTGGGCCTGGTGAAACTCAGCTTGAAACTGATCGCCGATTAATTGGTGTGAAGGTCAAGCAGCTTAAAACCCGACTTGAAAAACTGCAAAAGCAGCGCCAAACCCAGCGTAGGCAGCGTGAACGCCGGGGTCAATTTACTGTTGCGATAGTGGGCTACACCAACGCCGGGAAAAGTACTCTCTTCAACGCGATATCAAGCGACAAGGCTTATGCTGCTGACCAGCTTTTTGCCACGCTAGACACCACCACACGACGCGTTTGGCTGGCGCCGAAGGTGGATATGGCTTTGTCGGATACCGTTGGATTCATTCGTGACCTGTCACATTCACTGGTCGACGCTTTCAAAGCCACGCTTGAGAGCGCAGTGCACGCCGATGTCTTGTTGCATGTCGTGGATGCGAGCTCGCCTGTGCGGCACAGCCAAATCGACGAGGTCAACAAAGTGTTGCAGGAGATCGATGCGGGTGATGTTCCACAAGTAATCATCTGGAACAAAATAGATGCCTGCGAGCGTTCCGTGGAAGTCGAGCGCAACGGCGATGGTAAGATTTTGTCCGTGGCGGTAAGTGCGCGCTACGGGCTTGGTGTTCCCGAGTTACGTGAATGTCTGACTGAACTTGCTGGCAATTTTTATGCTCAAAGTCGGGGTGCAGACACACAGTCAGATGAATTGCAGTGGGCCTGAACGTCAACAATTAATTTTTCAGCAGTAGGAACAAGCATGTCAATGAATGATCCGGATTGGGGTAGAAATTCATCGGGTAATCAGAACAACGATGAATCTACAAAACCTCAAGATCAAGACAATCGCCGTCCAGGTGGCCGTCAGGATGGCCCCCCCGATCTTGATGAGCTATGGCGCGACTTCAATAGCAGACTTAATCGCCTGTTCGGCAAGAAGGGCGGTCATGGTGGCGGCCCTCGCGGCCCCCTTGGCGGTGGTGGCAGCGGTGGCCCCAGCATTGAAAATGCTGGCAGAGGCTTTACCGTGGTTATTGTTGTTGCTGTGCTTGTTTGGTTGGCAAGCGGCTTTTACATTGTTCAGGAAGGTCGCGAGGGAGTGGTTCTGCAGTTTGGCAAGTTTCACCACACTTCAATGCCTGGCTTTCAGTGGCGCTTGCCTTATCCAATTCAGTCACACGAGATTGTGAATTCCTCCCAGGTGCGTATTGTCGAGGTAGGGTATCGAAATGAGGTAAAAAGCAAGGTGCTGCGCGAGGCACTGATGCTGACTGAAGACGAGAACATCATCGATATTCAGTTTGCTGTTCAATACCGCTTGAAGGATGCTGGTGATTATTTGTTTAACACCATTGATCCGGATGAAACAGTGAAAATGGCTGCTGAAACAGCCATACGAGAGGTGGTAGGCCGCAGCAAAATGGACTTCGTGTTGTATGAGGGCCGTGAGCAGATCGCTTTAAATACTGCTGAAGTGATTCAGGAAATACTGGATAAATACGGCACGGGTATCCTCGTATCTAGCGTAACGGTTCAGGGTGTTCAGCCTCCAGAGCAGGTTCAGGCGGCGTTTGACGACGCAGTGAAAGCAGGCCAGGATCGTGAACGCTTGAAAAACGATGGCCAGGCCTATGCAAACGATGTAATTCCGCGTGCCCGAGGCAATGCCGCTCGTTTGATGGAAGAAGCGAACGGATATCGCGAGCGTGTTGTCGCTCAGTCTGAAGGTGACGCGGCTCGTTTCAAGGCGATTTTGACCGAGTACGAGAAAGCACCGAAGGTGACTCGTGATCGTTTGTACATTGACACAATGCAAGAAATTTACACTAACGTTACCAAGGTCATCGTTGATTCCAAAGGCAACAGCCAGCTTCTTTATTTGCCTTTGGACAAGCTGATCGAGAAAACTGGCTCGACAGGCGCTGAAAGCAATGCGACATCCGCCGCGGCAGCGGCCAAAGCGGCTGAAACCAGCCCATCTGCACCACGTGCAGCCAACGATGGATTTGACACCAGCATTCGCGATGCCATGCGCAATCGTGATCGGGGAGCTCGTTAATCATGCCTAAGATTTTTGTAGTAGTAGCGGCTGCGTTGATTGGCTTTTTTGTGGCCAACACTTGCCTGTATGTAGTGGATCAGCGCCAGTACGCAATTGTGTTCGCGTTGGGGCAGGTGGAGGAGGTGCGCCAGGAGCCTGGCCTTTACTTCAAGCTGCCAGCGCCTTTTCAGAATGTGATTTTTCTGGATAAACGTATTCAAACCATTGATACACCCGAGCCCGAGCGGTTTATTACCTCGGAGAAGAAAAACCTCTTGATTGATTCTTACATCAAGTGGCGAATTATTGATCCGCGTTTGTATTTTGTTCGCTTGAGCGGTGATTCCCGCTTGGCGCAAAGCCGGATGTCCCAAGTGGTCAAGTCTGCTTTGAACGAGGAAATTACCAAGCGCACGGTGCCTCAAATGGTGTCTGGCGAGCGCACCACAGTGATGAACACCGTGGTCGACAAGGTGAAGGACGAAGCCGCTGAAATTGGTGTGGAAATTCTTGATGTTCGTTTGAAGCGAGTTGATTTGCTGCCGGAAGTCAGTGAATCCGTATTCCGCCGTATGGAAGCCGAGCGCAAGCGGGTTGCCAATGATCTGCGAGCCACTGGTGCGGCAGAAGCCGAGCAAATTCGTGCGGACGCAGACCGCCAGGTGGTGGTTATTTTGGCTGAAGCCTACAGAGAAGCACAAACTATCAAGGGTGAGGGTGATGCAAAGGCTGGTTCGATTTATAATGCCGCTTTTGGTCGCAATCCCGAGTTCTATTCCTTTTACCGCAGTCTGGATGCCTACAAGAAGTCTTTGACATCCAAGTCTGATGTGATGGTGGTTGATCCGCAGTCTGATTTCTTCAAGTTTTTGCAGAAAACGCAATAGCTTGGGTTATTTTGCGCTTGCGTGGCTTAACTACTTCCGCTTAAAAGGTCTGGCTCTGGAAAAACCGATATGAGCGAGACCTTTTGGCTGGCTTTGGCCCTTGTGTTCATTCTCGAGGGCTTTATGCCTTTTCTTTTTCCAAAACAATGGAAAGAAACCTTTCTCAAGATTGCCTCGCTCACAGAAGGTCAAATACGATTTGTGGGGCTGGTGGCGATTATCATCGGTATTACGCTTTTTTGGTTTTAGAACACTCGTTTAAGAGTTGGAATAGTCATGTCTGCTTGGCTTTTGCCAGAGTCTGTTGCCGATGTATTGCCTTCCGAGGCACGGCGAATTGAAGAATTGCGTCGGTCTTTGCTGGACCGCTTTCGTGTATACGGCTACGAGTTGGTGATGCCTCCCATACTGGAGTACACCGAGTCGCTGTTGGGCAACGCGGATGCTTCATTGAATTTGCAAACCTTCAAGTTGCTAGACCAAGCCAGTGGGCGCATGCTGGGTTTGAGGGCAGATACAACTCCCCAAGTCGCTCGCATTGATGCACACATTTTGAACCGCAAGGGCGTTACTCGTCTTTGTTACTGTGGCCCAGTGCTGCATACTCAGGCTTTGGGTTTGCACAATACACGCGAGCCATTGCAATGTGGTGCCGAGCTTTACGGTTGCGGTGGGATTGAAGCTGATCTTGAAATACTGAATTTGGCGGTGGACACTTTGAACCTGTCGGGTTTGAAAGGCTATCGCCTGGCCTTGTCGCATGCTGGTTTGCTGGCCGCTGTTGTCGATGGTGAAGGCCTCAGCGACAACCTGATCCGCAGTTTGCACGACCGCCTTGCACAGAAAGACCGGCCTGCCCTGGAAGCTTTGCTGGTCGGCGTTTCTGCAAACTGCAAAAACAACGTGCTGGCTTTGTTGAGTTTGTACGGTTCTGTTGGTGGAATCAATTGTGTGCTGAGCCGTGCGGCCGATTCCTTGCCTCGCAACCCGAAGGTGGGCGCGGTTTTAACTGAATTGCGTACTTTGATTGCCCGCTTGCAGGAAACCGTGTCGGCTATGCCAGCGCTCATCTTAGACCTTGCGGATTTGGCTAGTTTTGATTATCACAGTGGGCTTATTTTCTCGGCCTATGTGGAGGGGTGCCCGAATGCTGTTCTGCGTGGTGGCCGTTACGACGATGTAGGGGCAGTGTATGGCCGCGCCCGTCCGGCCACTGGCTTTTCAGTCGATTTGCGCGAGCTGGTGTCTTTGCAGGCCGTGCATTCCAAGCCCAAAACCGCCATTCGCGCCCCGTGGGTTTATGACACAGAATTAATGGCAGTTATTCGAGAATTGCGCAGTCAGGGTGAGGTGGTGCTTCAATCGTTGCCCAACACCGCCCAAGAGGAAGAAGAGTTTGTATGTGATCGGCAGCTTGTACAGGCCAACGCCGTGTGGAAAGTGGTGCCGATTGGCATGAATCAGGAGAAATTGAAATGAGTTTTCGAAACGTGGTTGTGATAGGTACCCAGTGGGGTGACGAGGGCAAGGGCAAGGTGGTGGACTGGTTGACCGACCATGCCCAGGGCGTTGTTCGTTTCCAGGGGGGGCACAATGCGGGCCATACACTCGTAATCGGTGGCAAGAAAACCATTTTGCGTTTGATTCCTTCTGGTATTCTGCGCCCCGATGTTCAGGTTTACATCGGCAACGGTGTTGTGCTGTCTCCGGAAGCTTTGTTGAGTGAAATTGATGAATTGCAAGCCGGTGGTATTTCAGTAGAAAACCGCCTGAAAATCAGCGAAACTTGCCCGTTGATTCTTGACCACCACGTGGCCTTGGACAAGGCCCGCGAAGCCAAGCGTGGCGATGCGAAAATTGGTACCACTGGCCGCGGTATTGGACCTGCTTATGAAGACAAGGCCGCACGCCGTGCCTTGCGTGTTCAGGATCTGTTTAATCCAGAAAAATTCCGTGCCAAGCTTGAAGAGGTACTGGATTACCACAATTTCGTGCTGACTCAGTATCTGGGCGCTGAACCTGTAAATGCTCAGGTTGTGTTCGACAAGGCCATGGCGCTGGCACCGCGCATCAAGAACATGGTGGCCGATGTGCCCACCCTGTTGCAGCAGGCCAATGAACAAGGCAAAAACCTGTTGTTTGAAGGTGCCCAGGGTGCTTTGCTCGACATCGATCACGGTACATTCCCATTTGTGACCAGTTCGAACTGTATTTCCGGTGCAGCTTCCCCAGGCGCAGGTGTGGGTCCGCAGCGTTTGCAGTATGTTTTGGGTATCACGAAAGCCTACGCCACACGTGTGGGGTCTGGTCCTTTCCCTACCGAGCTGTTTTGTGAAAAAGGCATGTACCTTGCCAAGAAGGGCAATGAATTTGGTTCGGTAACGGGTCGCCCACGTCGTTGCGGCTGGTTCGATGCGGCAGCCTTGCGCCGCACCATTCAGTTGAACGGAGTTTCCGGCCTGTGTATTACCAAGCTTGATGTGTTGGATGGCATGGAAACCATTCAGATGTGTGTGGGCTATGAACTGGCAGACGGCACTAAAACCAACATCCTTCCTTTTGGCAGCGAGAAAGTGGAAGGCTGCAAGCCAATTTTTGAGACTTTCCCGGGCTGGAAGGGCACTACCTTCGGCGTTAAACAGTTTGATGAATTGCCAAAAGAGGCTCAAACATACTTAAGGCGCATGGAGGCTGTGTGTGGTGTACCTGTCGACATGATTTCTACGGGTCCGGACCGCGACGAAACCATTGTGCTTCGCCACCCTTACAAAGCCTAAGCGAATAACGTTCGTACATGAGCGGCAAGCTGCATATTGACTATGCGCAGTACCACCACCTGATCGATAGGGTGGTGCAGGCCGTTCAACAATCGGGCTTTCTGCCCGATTGTGTGCTCGGCGTTTCTCGCGGTGGTCTTTTTTTGGCGGATGGTTTGTCGCGTTCACTGCGCAAACCCATGGCCGTAATCGCGGCCTCTTCTTACCGCGAGGAGGCCGGAACCAGCCAAGGAGAACTGCAGATTTCAGCCAGTATTGCTGCGGTTTCGCCGGTTAAAGGCCGTGTTTTGTTGGTGGACGACCTGGCGGATACGGGCCACACCATGCAGGCACTGTGCGGACATTTGCAGGCGATTTGCCCTGGCATTTCCGAGTTAAAAACAGCGGTGGTGTGGGTAAAGCCTGGTTCTGTTTTCAAACCCGACTTTGCTGCTGAATATCTGGAGTCTGATGTCTGGATTGTTCAGCCGTTCGAGACTCGCGATTTTCTTTGAGTTTTTCTATATATTTCACCGTAATTTCATACAAAAACGCCTTATTTGTAGTCTAAAAGGGCTAAAAATCGATGTGTTATCCTAAAGGCTTCTTTGCCAGCCAAGGAGACATTGGGACAATGTCCGTCTTACATAAAGTAATAAAGAAAAAATCCTCGCCAGTATTCAAATTTTTAGCGGCATGTGCGCTTGCACAGTTTATTTTAAGTAGTCCGGTATTTGCAGCCAACGTTGTGTTGAAGAACGGTGATCGCCTGACAGGCGAAATCATCAAGTTGAGCGACAACATTCTCACCTTTAAATCCCCTTTGTTCGGTGAGGTTGAATTGCCTTGGAAGCAAGTTGTTGAATTGCAGTCGGATGACGGCGTTGCGGTGAAGCTTAAGGATGGCAGCATTGCAAAAGGCAGGGTAACTTTAAGCTCACAGGGTGAATTGGTAATTGATCAAGATGATTTGGGGCGTTCCAAGCCCCTGCAAAAGACCGATATCGCCATGTTTAATCCGCCCGTTGTCGACCGCGCTGTGAAATACAGTGGTAGAGCCAATTTTGGTGGCGTGTTCAACCGCGGCAATTCGGAAGACGACGCTTTGAATTTTGACACGGAGTTGATCGCCAGAACGCCTGAGAGCAGGTATACCGTGGCGGCCGAGGTGAACGAGGCGGAATCAGCGGGTGAAACGACCACTTCAAACCGATATTTGCTGACTCAGTATGACGCGTTTTTAAGTGAAAAAGATTATCTGTTTGTGAGTGCCAAGGGCGAACAGGACAAATTGGCTGACGTTAATTTGAGAACTTCGCTGGGTGCAGGTTACGGTTACCAGTTTTTCGAGACCGAGCTTGCCAAGATGTCCACAGAATATGGCTTGGTTTATGTGAATGAGGATTACTTTGTTGCGCCTGATGAATCGTTTCCCTCGGTGAGTTTTGCTTTGAACTACGAACGAAAATTCTGGAATAAACGCCTGGTGTTTTTCAACAACAATAATTTGTCGGTAAGTCTTGAGGACATGGCCGACTCGCTTTTAAAAACCAAAGTTGGTTTGCGTGTTCCGATTGTGGAAAATGTGAACGTGGCCACACAAGTGAACGTTGATTACAACAACATGCCACCACCTGGCGTGAAAAAAACCGACAGTAGCCTGATTTTTAGCGTGGGCTATGGTTTTTAAGAGAAATCAGTCGCGAATTCCATCTACAACAAGTGCCAGCGGCAAGGCAAATTGTTGGGGCACTTGGGAAATTTGGAATTAAAGCGGGGAAAGTGCTGTACACTTCGTGAAACGCATAAGAACAGGCGCATTAATGAATGCAACTGCTGGTGCCCAGGAGAGGACTCGAACCTCCACAGTGTTACCACCACTAGGACCTGAACCTAGCGCGTCTACCAATTCCGCCACCTGGGCACAGGTGCGAGCCGTGAATTCTAATGAAATAAATAAATTTGTCAATGCATAAAACAGAAATAAAAATCCCAAGTCGTGAAGACATCCTGGCTGTACTGCGTCAAGCGCAAGCCCCCTTAACCCGCGAACAGGTTTTTGAGCACCTCAAACTCACTGAAGATCAAATTCCGATTATTGAAAAACGCCTGAACGCGATGGAGCGTGATGGTCAATTAATGCCCAACAGAAAGGGCATGTTGCTGCTTTCCACCAAACTCGATTTTGTAGCTGGCCGAGTAGCTGGCCACCGCGATGGTTTTGGTTTTCTGGTTCGCGACGACCGCGGGCCTGATGCCTTCCTTTCCCCGCGTGAAATGCAAAAGGTGTTGCACGGCGACCGCGTGTTGGTGCGAATTACCGGCACCGATCACCGCGGCAAGCCCGAGGGCACGATTGTTGAGGTTACTGAACGCAAAACCAACCGGCTGGTTGGGCGCTTGGTGTCCGAGCGTGGCATTTTGCTGGTTATTCCTGAAGACCAGCGTATCAAGCACGACATTCTGGTGTCGCCTAAAGATGTGGGTAACGCCACGCCGGGCCAAGTGGTCACAGTTGAAATTATTGAGCAGCCCACACGCCATTCACAGCCAATTGGCAAAGTGGCTGAGGTGTTGGGCGAGCTGGATGACCCCGGCATGGAAATTGAAATTGCCGTGCGCAAATTCGATGTGCCGCATGAATTCAATTTGCTCACCATGAATCAGGCTGAAAGTATTCCCAATGAAGTGGAATTCAAAGACCTGAAAGGCCGCGTTGATTTGCGCGATGTGCCATTCGTGACCATTGACGGGGAGGATGCCCGTGACTTCGATGATGCGGTGTACTGCACCCCGTCTAGCGACACGAAAGGCGGCTGGCGTTTG
Organism: Burkholderiales bacterium; assembly: GCA_021299735.1. Taxonomy (GTDB): domain Bacteria; phylum Pseudomonadota; class Gammaproteobacteria; order Burkholderiales; family Burkholderiaceae_B; genus Limnobacter. The sequence goes on from JAJTEM010000004.1 coordinate 29,964, forward strand.
CTGGTGGCAATTGCTGATGTAAGCCACTATGTGTTGCCGGGTACGCCGATTGACCAAGAGGCTACAAAGCGTGGTACTTCGGTGTATTTCCCGCGCCGCGTTATTCCCATGTTGCCCGAGAAGCTCTCCAACGGATTGTGTTCGCTAAACCCAGGCGTAGACCGATTGGTGCTGGTTTGCGACATGATTATCGGCCCCAAGGGCGCGATCAAGGCTTACCAGTTTTACAACGGGGTTATTCATTCTGCCGCACGTTTGACCTACAACCAAGTGTGGGACGCGCTTACTGATTCTCAAAGCCTGACAGCCAAAGCACTGGGCCATGTGTATGGCGATATCGAGAACCTGTACACGCTTTTCAAGGTACTGTTTGAATCGCGCCAGCGCCGCGGCGCCATGGAAATTGACACCGTGGAAACGCAGGTGGTGCTTGATCCCGATGGCAAGATCGACAAAATTGTACCCAAGCGCCGCAACGATGCACACCGTTTGATTGAGGAATGCATGTTGGCCGCCAACGTGTGTGCAGCCGACTTCCTGGAGCGCAGCAAGCACCCCAGTTTGTACCGGGTACACGAGGGGCCCACCGTTGAGAAACTTCAAAACCTGCGTGCCTTCTTGCGCTCGGTGGGCTTAACCCTGGATGGTGGGGACGACCCGACCAGCATTGATTACGCGAACCTGATGAAAAAGATTCAGGGGCGTCCTGATCAGGCCTTGTTGCAAACCATGATGCTGCGCTCTATGCAGCAGGCTATTTACACACCGCACAACAGCGGCCACTTTGGCCTGGCCTACCCAGCGTATGCGCACTTCACGTCGCCAATTCGCCGCTATCCCGACTTGATGGTTCACCGAAGCATCAAGGCACTCTTGGCCGGCAAGCGTTATGTGCCAATGCCGCTCGATGAACGCGAATTCGAGGATTTCGACCCCAAGCGCAAAGTAGACAAGGCTGAGGAAATTGCCCGCTGGGATCAGTCGGGCAACTGGTTTTCGTCTACCGAGCGCCGTGCAGATGAAGCCTCTCGCGATGTAATGTCCTGGCTGAAGTGCTTCTTCATGAAAGAGCGCGTTGGTGACACCTTCCAGGGGCATGTATCGGGCGTGACCAGCTTCGGCTTGTTCATTACGCTGGATGCACTTTATGTGGAAGGCTTGGTGCATGTATCTGAACTGGGTACAGAGTACTTCCAGTACAGCGACAGCCTGCATGAATTGCGCGGGGAGCGCAGTGGCATTCGCTACCGCTTGACCGACCCGATCAATGTGCAGGTGTCACGGGTAGACCTTGATGCACGCCGTATTGAATTCCGCCTGGTACAAGGCCTGAAATTTGAAAGCCTGATGCGTGACCCCGGTTCTGCCAAGAGCAATGGCAAGGCCGGTAATCGGCCTCAGCGCCAGCAAGGCCGCCGCAACAACACTGCGCAAATGCAGCAGGCTGTGCAAGATGCAGGCAAAGCTGCACCTGTGCTACCGCCAGAAGAAAGCGCGGGCACCCGTGGCGTGAACAAGAAGCGGGCTGCGGATGAGTCGAGGAGCAAGGCTGCGGCTGAAAAGAAACGCAAGGAAGAAATTCAAAAAGCCAAGCGTGTAAGCCGTACCAAACCTGCCACTGGGTCTAAAATGCGCACTGCAGCGAAAAAATCTAGATAAGCGGAGCGACTCAATTGGCCATTTTGTATGGTTTTCATGCCGTGTCGGCCCGGGGTAAAACAGCCCCGGCCAGCGGGGAAGAGGTGTTGGTAGACCAACACCGCAAAGACAAGCGGATGCAGCAGTTCATCGACAAGGTGAAAGCGGCTGGCGTGAGGGTAAGTGCGGCCGATTCCGAACGTTTGGAAAAAGCGGCTGGGCATAAGCAGCACCAAGGCGTGGTTGCGTTTGCCAAAGAATTGGTGAAAAGCAACGACCTGTTTGAGATCATCGACACCCATGGCAAGAACACCTTGCTGTTGGTGCTGGATGGCGTCACCGACCCCCACAACTTGGGTGCCTGCCTGCGCAGTGCTGATGCGGCTGGTGTGCACGCGGTGGTACTGCCCAAAGATAAATCGGTGGGCATTACCCCCGTTGTATCCAAGGTGGCTTGCGGCGCTGCTGAAACAATTCCAGTCATTACCGTCACCAACCTGGCCCGTACGCTTGAAGAAATTCAAGATGCCGGTGTGTGGTGTATTGGTACAGCAGGCGAGGCTACGGATACCCTGTACGACGCCGATTTAAAAGGCCCAATTGCCTGGGTACTGGGTGCCGAGGGCGATGGCATGCGCCGCTTAACACGCGAAAAATGTGACCAACTGGTACAAATTCCGATGATTGGCAGTGTTGAAAGCCTGAACGTGTCGGTGGCCAGTTCAGTGTGCCTGTTTGAAACCCTTCGTCAACGTCAATTCTCAAAATAAGAAACCTCGAAGCACCGCATGGAACAACTCACCTTGGATGCAACGCCACCCTCTGGCGACGATTCTGAAACAATTACGCTGGGCCTTTATGCAGAGCGCGCTTACCTGGACTATGCCATTTCAGTGGTAAAGGGCAGGGCATTGCCCGAGTGTGCCGATGGCCAAAAGCCCGTGCAGCGGCGAATTTTGTACGCCATGAACGAAATGGGTTTGGGCAACAATGCCAAGCCTGTGAAATCGGCCCGAGTGGTGGGTGATGTATTGGGTAAATACCACCCACACGGCGACCAGGCAGCCTATGACGCACTGGTTCGCATGGCGCAAAATTTCACACTGCGCTACCCGCTAATTGATGGGCAAGGCAACTTTGGTAGCCGCGATGGTGACGGTGCCGCTGCCATGCGATACACCGAAGCCCGTTTAACGCCAATCGCCAAGCTGCTGCTGGATGAAGTGGACATGGGCACCGTCGACTTCATTCCGAATTACGACGGCAGCTTTCAAGAACCCAAGTTGCTGCCAGCCCGTTTGCCATTTGTACTGTTGAACGGCGCTTCAGGCATTGCAGTGGGCATGGCCACGGACATTCCGCCCCACAACATTCGGGAAGTGGCTGCAGCCACCATTCACTTGATCAAACACCCGAATGCAGACCTGGACACCATCATGGGTCATTTGCCAGCGCCTGATTTTCCGGGTGGTGCGCAAATTATTTCGCCCGCCAGTGCCATGAAAGAAATTTATGCCGGTGGCCGGGGTTCCATCAAGGTGCGTGCTCGCTGGGACATTGAAGAAATGGCCCGGGGCCAGTGGCAGTTGGTGGTGAAGGAATTGCCTCCCAACACCAGCACGGCCAAGGTGCTGGAAGAAATTGAAGAACTGACCAACCCCAAAGTGAAGGCAGGCAAGAAAGGCCTGAGCACTGAGCAGCAAAACCTGAAGGCCCAAGTGCTGGCCATGCTGGATGCTGTGCGCGATGAATCGGGCAAGGAAAATGCCGTTCGCCTGGTATTTGAGCCAAAAAGCCGAAATGTGTCGGTGGAGGAATTCTCGAATCTTCTGCTTAGCCACACTAGCCTTGAAACCAACACCTCGATTAACCTGGTGAGCATCGACAATTCTGGCCGCCCTGGCCAGCGCGGCTTGATTGCCATGTTGCTGGACTGGATTGAATTCCGCAAGGTGTGCGTAACTCGCCGTAGCCAGCACCGATTGGCGCAGGTGAATGACCGCATTCACGTGCTGGAAGGCCGCTTGATTGCCTGGTTGAACATCGATGAAGTGATCAAGGTGATTCGCGAAAGCGATGAGCCCAAGCCAGCCCTGATTGAGGCTTTCAAACTGAGCGACCGGCAAGCCGAAGACATTCTTGAAATTCGACTGCGCCAGTTGGCTCGCCTTGAGAAAATCAAGATTGAGCAGGAACTGGCCAAGTTGGGAGAGGAAAAAGCTGACCTGGAAGCCCTGTTGGCCGATGAAGGCAAACTGAAGAGCCGCATTATTTCCGAAATTCGCAAAGACACTGATACCTATGGCGACGACCGCCGCACGCTGATTGAAGAAGCTGAAAAAGCCAGTGTTGAAGTTAAAGTGGTTGAAGAACCTACCACCGTAATCATTTCTCAGAAGTTCTGGATTAGAAACAGGCAAGGCCATGGCCATGATGCCGCGCAGTTCAGCTTCAAGGTAGGCGATGCCCTGTATGCTGCGTTTGAATGCAAAACCACCGACAACACTTACCTGTTCGGTGCCGGTAATGCACTAGGCAAGGTGTTCAGTGTGCCGGTTTCAGCCTGGCCAGGTGGAAGGGGTGACGGAATACCCGCACAAAGCCTTGTGGAGCTGAATGGCGGCACTTTGATCCACGCCCTGGCTGCTCCTGCGTCCCAACCGGTGTTTCTGGCTTGCAGCGCAGCCTACGGCTTTTTGGCCACCGCGGGCAACATGGAAAGCCGCATGAAAGCCGGCAAGCAGTTCATTAGCCTGAACTCTGGTGAAAAGCTGTTGCCGCCAGTGCTGTTGCAGGCCACAGACGACCGTGTGGCCGTGCTTGCCGAGAGCGGACGTTTCCACGTGTTCATGCTGGAGGAGTTGAAGCAGCTTTCAGGTGGTGGGCGCGGTGTTCAGTTGCTACCCCTGGATGACAAAGACTCGTTGGTGGCTGCTATCACTTTTGGCCCGAGCGATAGCTTGGTCATTGCTGGAACAGGCCGTGGTGGAAAAGACCGTGAAGAGGTATTGAAACCAGCCTTGCTGGCCGAGCGTCTTGGAAAACGTGGCAGAAAAGGCAAGGAACTGGATATCAAGTTCAGGGCTGACAGGCTTGCCAAGCTGACTTAGTACAAACGGCCTTAGTACAAACTAATTTAGTAATGAAAGTTCGGCTTCCAGATAGTTCTGGGGTCAAACTTCAGCATGACGGTGTCTTTGGGCATAACTGCCTGTATCTTTAAGCCAGGCAGGCTAGTGTCGCGTTTGATTGGTGGGGTAATACACTGCCCAGCATCATTTAGCAGGCTATACACCAAAGGTTTGTTCGCGTTTTCTCCGCGTTTGAACACCACCCCGATTTCGCCATTCAGTAGCTTCACGAAGCTACCTGGGGGATAAATACCCACCTGCTTGATCAAGCAGCCCGGGAACGGATTGTTTTCATTGTGTCCCTCACTGGTGAACACAAGGCGAGACGCTTCACTGGCCAACATCGGTTTACGGTACGCGCGAGGACTCACCTTGGCGCAGTAAATGTCCACGGTTCTCAACAAAAGGGCGCTGGGCTTGGGAGATTGCAATGACTTAGGGTAACCTTTTCCATCTGGTTTTTCGTGATGCTCCATTACGGTTTGAAGCCATGAAGTGTCTCGCACACCCAAGGCATACAACATCCGAACCCCTTGCTCTGGGTGTAGGGTAATGTCGAGCTGTTGTTCAGGTTTTGGTGGTTCAGACTGGTGATACAAGGTTTGTTGCAAATCCAGCATCGCAATGTTCATAGTGAGTGCCGCGCAGCACAGGCTGCGGCGTTCTTGTAGATCCCACTCCAGTCGTTTAGCCACAAGGTCTGCAAGAATGGCGCAGTGCAGGCTATGTACAACCGGGTAACGACCTTCATCCATCAGCATGATGGCCGCCAAAGCCACGTCTGTGCTTTTGTCGCCTAACAATCTGACCAGGTCTGCCAGCTCCTCGATCTGTTGAGGAAACTCACCGTTCTGCGGCGGATTTTTAAGCAATTGCCCCAGCCTGGCCAATATGTCTTCCCACAATTGCCAAGGATCAAGGCGATTTTTTTGTGGACTGTTTTCTATCAGCTTTTCCTTAACGCTGCCTAGTTCCACGTAAATGCCGCGTTCAATCAAGGTGGGCAAGTGAATATGCTTGTCGATTAAAAAACCCTTTCGAAGCAACAAAGTATGCGAGCTGTCGTAGACGTCCCAAGGTAGAGGCTCATATTGCCGAATTTGTTGGGCAAGTAATCTGTGCATGACCATGGTTCGATCCAGTGATTTGAGTTCAAGATGCGCACGATATATAAGGTAGCCCTGTTAATAAGGTTGATCCATTCCGCTTTGGGGGTAAAGCAAGTGGGTGGGGTCTTGAAATACCATTGGGTGTCCCTATTTGAAAGGCATCGATTAAAACGCAAGCACAAGGAGCCAAATGATGGGTGCAATGAAAGAAACAATGGGGTTTCAAACAGAGGTAAAGCAGCTTCTGCATTTGATGATTCATTCCCTGTATTCCAACAAGGAAATTTTTCTTCGCGAGCTTGTCTCAAACGCCTCGGATGCCTGCGACAAACTGCGCTTTGAAGCCATCAACAACGCCGGTCTGTTTGAAGGTGACAGTGAGCTTAAAATCCGTGTGAGTTTTGACAAGGATGCCCGCACTATTACGATCGAAGACAACGGCATTGGTTTAAGTCGCGAAGATGCAATCGAACACTTGGGCACGATTGCAAAAAGTGGTACGAAAGAATTCTTCGGTAAGTTAAGCGGCGATCAACAAAAAGATGCCGCCTTGATTGGCCAGTTCGGCGTGGGTTTTTACTCTGCATTTATTGTGGCAGACAAGGTAACTGTGCGTTCACGCAAGGCGGGGCTGCCAGCCGCTGAGGGTGTTGAGTGGGAATCGAAAGGCGATGGTGAGTTCAGCGTTGAGGCGCTAGATAAGGCAAGTCGTGGAACCCAAATCATTCTTCACTTGAAAGCCGAAGAAGATGAATTGTTGTCTGGTTGGAAACTGAAAAGTATTTTGACCAAGTATTCCGACCACATTTCCCTGCCCATTCAAATGTTGAAAGAAGAATGGGATGAAGAAGCTGGCGGCATGAAGGCCACCGGCGAGTGGGAAAACGTAAACAAGGCAAATGCCTTGTGGGCCCGCTCGAAAAGCGAAATTACTGCTGAGCAGTACAACGAATTTTATAAAACCATCAGTTTCGATTTCACCGACCCGCTGGCTTACACCCACAACCGTGTTGAAGGTGGCCGTTCAGAATACACCTCGCTGTTGTACATCCCAGCCAAAGCGCCTTACGACCTGTGGGATCGTAACCAGCAAAAGGGTATCAAGCTGTATGTGAAGCGAGTGTTCATCATGGACGATGCCGAGCAATTAATGCCCCCTTACATGCGTTTTGTGAAAGGCGTGATCGACTCCTCTGACTTGCCTTTGAACGTGTCGCGCGAAATTTTGCAGGAGAGCCGCGACGTAAAAGCCATTCGTGAGGGGTCGGTAAAGAAAGTGCTTGGCCTGCTTGAAGAGATGGCAAGCAACGACGCCGACAAGTACGCCAGTTTCTGGAAAGAGTTTGGGCAGGTTCTAAAAGAGGGAATGGGCGATGACCCTGCCAACAAAGAGCGCATTGCCAAGCTGCTGCGCTTTGCAACCACACAAACAGAGGGCGAAGCTCAAACCGTCTCGCTGACCGATTATGTGAGCCGCATGAAAGAGGGGCAGGAAAAGATCTATTACGTCACGGCCGATACCTATGCTGCAGCCAAATATAGTCCACACTTGGAAGTGTTCAAGAAGAAGGGCGTTGAGGTACTGCTGCTGACCGACCGTGTAGACGAGTGGATGCTTTCCTATTTGCAGGAATTTGACGGCAAGGAATTGCAAAGCTGTGCCAAAGGTGGCCTTGACTTAGGTGCTCTTGAAGATGAAAAAGACAAGGAAACCAAAAAGAAGGTTGAGGACGAGTTTAAGGATGTCTTGAAAAAGGTGGAAGACCTGCTGAAAGACCGCATCAAGGAAGCACGTGTTACCTTGCGCCTGACCGACAGCCCTGCATGCATTGTGGCCGATGAAATGGGCATGAGCGAGCACTTGAAGCGCATGTTGAAACAGGCTGGGCAGAATGCACCAGATACCAAGCCCATTCTGGAACTAAACCCGGAACATCCTTTTATTCAGCGTTTGAAAATTGAAAAAAATCATTTCGATGAATGGGTGAATGTGCTGTTTGACCAAGCGGTACTGGCCGAGGGAGGCCAGCTGGAGGACCCAGCCGGGTTTGTTCGCCGCTTGAATATGCTGTTGCTGACTGTTAAGGCCTGATTGGCCAGGTCAGTGAGTCAGTGAGTCAGTGAGTCAGTGGCTGGGGCTGACTGTTCAGTGCCCAGCCCAACCTGCTTTGCAAGGCATTCGCCAAGTAAAGAGATTGTTCAAAAAAGCGTTGAACGTATTTCAAGTCGGCTTGGGTTACCAAGGTTTCTTGCCACCTTAGTTGAAATTCAGCTTTGCTACGGTCTTCCCACATATAGGCTGGTAGCCGAACACGGTCCATCAACGAATTGAACTGTTTGCACTCTTGGCGAACTTCTTCAAGATCGCAATATTCATCTTGTTCGATTACCCGATGAATACAGGTAATTTCCATCATACCCTTGCCTATTTGTTTGATTTCAAGCCAGGCATTGGGCGAGCTTGACATTAGCTTCACAGGATACTGGTTCAATTTTTTGTCCTCATGATATGGGCTTTTTAGTTGTCCCACCCAAGCGGCAAGTGCCTTGATCAATTCGGGGTCAGTCAGTGCTGTCATGTCGGGGTTTCATTCCATAGGAAATTTAAACTGAGTACCTCACAGCCAGAACTGGTTCCACAGGCAGCAGCGCAAATTAAAAAGGTCACCCATTGCTGGGTGACCAAACAAATCCTGTAAACAGATGAGCGGGTTTACAGGCTAGAGGTGATTTGACCATTAATAACTTTCACGCGATCGCCCGACTGCCAGCTGGGTGGGCTGCTAAAGCTGAATACATCTGATCCACCCGCATCGTACTGAACCACTACATCGTATTGGGTGCTTGAGTTGCGGTCTTTTTCAATTTTGTTGCCTAGTACGGCACCACCCACTACACCTGCAGCAGTGGCTACTTTTTTGCCATTGCCGCCACCAATCTGGTTGCCCAACAAACCACCCACTACACCACCTGCCACTGCGCCTATGCCAGTGCCCTCACCTTGAATGGTGCGTTGGCGAATTTCAACGACCCGGCCACAGGTGTTACAAACAGCGGCGGTTTGTACCGGTGCAGGCTTTGATGCCACCGGCTTTGAAGCGGCTTTCTTGGCTGCTGTTTCTTCTTTCGCCTTTACAGCCTCTGCTTTTGCTTTTGCCTCTTCTTTCTGGCGAGTTTCTTCGGCCATCTGGGCGACTTCCTGGTCGCTCATCTTGGCGTTGCTGCTCGGTAACAGCCCGGTCATGGATGCGATTGCAATACCGCTGGCCAAAATAACGGCAACAGCCGCAGTGATAACTAAGGGGTGAGTACGATTGGTTTCCATTTTCTTTCTCCACATTGAATGTGTTTGTACTGCACTTAACGGGAAGGTTCAGAAAAAGGAATACAAAGATTACTTACTAAGGTATCGCATCGCAGTTTCAAGCCCGCCGACCGTGAGTGGGTGCATGCGATGTTCCATAATATTTTGAATAATTTCAACGCTTTGGCGATATTGCCAAAGCCCTTCGGGTTCAGGATTAAGCCAAACTGCTTTTGGAAAGCGATCAAGAAAACGGCGCAGCCACACGGCACCTGCTTCCTTGTTGTTGTACTCCACCGAGCCGCCTGGTTGCAGTATTTCGTAGGGGCTCATGGTGGCGTCGCCTACAAAAATAAGGCGGTAATCGCTGTTGTAGGTGCGCAGTATATCGGTGGTCTGAAAACGTTCGCTGTGGCGACGATGGTTCTTCTTCCACAAGAAGTCATACACACAATTGTGAAAGTAATAAAACTCCAAATGCTTGAATTCGCTTTTCGCGGCGCTGAACAATTCTTCAGTCCGCCGAATGTGGTCATCCATAGAACCACCCACATCCAGCAGCATCAATACTTTGACTGAATTGTGGCGCTCGGGTCGCATTTTCAAATCGAGCCAGCCTGCATTTCGTGCAGTGGATTCAATGGTGTTGTCCAAGTCAAGCTCTTCCTGGGCACCTTCACGTGCAAACCGACGCAAGCGGCGAAGCGCAATTTTAATGTTACGAGTGCCAATTTCCAGTTCGTCGTCGTAGTCTTGGTAAAGGCGCTGATCCCATACCTTTACCGCGCGGCGGTTGCGGCTTTCGTCTTGTCCAATTCGAACGCCTTCCGGGTTATACCCGTTGTTGCCGAAAGGCGAGGTGCCACCCGAGCCTATCCATTTGCTGCCACCCTCATGGCGCTCTTTTTGTTCTTTCAGTAGCTCTTTCAACCGTTCCATCAGCTTGTCCAGGCCACCCATCGCTTCAATCGCCGCCATTTCTTCAGGAGTGAATTCCCTGTTAAAACGTTTTTCCAGCCAATCCTTGGGCAACTGGGCGAACAAGTCCATGTTCTTTTCCAGGCCTTTGAAGTAGCTACCAAAAACCTGGTCGAAGCGGTCAAAAAAGCGTTCGTCTTTCACCAGCGTTAAGCGGGACAAGTGGTAAAAATTGTCAAGGCTCGGGGTCATGAACTGCGCTTTCATGCCCTCAAGCAGGGTGAGGTATTCCCGAACGGTCACGGGAATTTTGGCGTCGCGAAGTTGAAAGAAAAAATCCAGTAACACAGCACAAGCCTTTATCAGCGACCCTGGCGGGCCATGAACACCAAGCGGTTGAATAGTTCGATGTCTTGCTCGTTTTTCAGCAAGGCGCCGTGCATGGGGGGTATGGCTTCCTTGCCGTCTTTGGCTTGCAAGGCACTGGCTGGAATGTCTTCGGCCAACAGCAGCCGCAGCCAGTCGATTAACTCAGATGTAGTTGGCTTTTTCTTCAAGCCGGGCAGGGCACGAATGCCAAAGAAACTGGACATGGCCGCATCCAGCAGTTCTTTTTTCAGGTTTTTGAAGTGCACAGCCACAATGCTTTCCATGGTGGCTTTGTCCGGAAACTGAATGTAGTGGAAGAAGCAGCGGCGCAGGAAAGCGTCGGGCAGTTCCTTTTCGTTGTTCGATGTGATGATCACGATAGGGCGGTGTTTTGCCTTGATCAACTGCTTGGTTTCGTAGCAATAGAATTCCATGCGATCAATTTCTCGCAACAAGTCGTTCGGGAATTCAATGTCGGCTTTGTCGATTTCATCAATCAGCAACACCACTGGCTTGTCGCTCTCGAACGCTTGCCACAGGACGCCTTTCACAATGTAGTTTGCGATGTCTTTTACACGCTCATCACCCAATTGCGAGTCGCGCAATCGGCTAACCGCGTCGTACTCGTAAAGGCCTTGTTGGGCCTTGGTGGTTGATTTGATGTGCCACTGCATCAGCTCCAGGCCAAGCGATGCGGCAACCTCCTCGGCCAGCAGTGTTTTGCCGGTTCCTGGTTCACCTTTGATCAGCAGTGGGCGTTGCAGGGTAATGGCCGCATTCACAGCGAGTTTCAGATCGTCGGTTGCGACGTAAGTTTTGCTACCTTCAAAACGCATTTTGGTAATTCCTCGTAATTCAATATAGCCAGTGTAAGTGCTTTTAGGGGCTTATTTGCTGAATTTTTCATCCAATTTGGCGCTTTCGGCCGGCTGTTCATAGACTAAGCGCAAGATCAACCGTAAAATAACAAGGTTTTTGTCCAGCGCCACACCTTAAATACGATGGCGCGGCTTACTACCAATTACATTTGTTGACGAGAGAGCGAGATGAAACGTATCGGTTTGACTGTTCGCGCAATGCGCACGATTAGCGCGATTGGCGCAACAACTGGCCTGTTGGCTGCGGTGGCAGTTGCTACTCCTGCCATGGCTGTTGAAGGCAACGCCGAGGCAGCGGCATCGAAGAAGTCCATGTGCATTGGATGCCATGGCATTCCCGGTTACAAGGCCAGCTTCCCCGAGGTGTACAACGTGCCCTACATTGCGGGCCAAAATGCAAAGTACATCGAGGCAGCGTTGAATGCTTACAAAAAGGGCGATCGCAAGCACCCCACCATGCGCGGTATTGCTGAAACATTGACTGAACAAGACATCGCTGACCTGGCTGCGTACTACGCGCAAGCCAAGTGATTTGCAACAAGGACCATTCACTATGAAAACTAAATTTGTTATCACTGCAGCCTTGTTTGCCGCATCTTTTTCAGCTCACGCTGCCGATATTGCAGCTGGTAAGGCCAAGGCGGAAGCGCAATGTGCAGCTTGCCATGCTGTTGAGGGAAACTGGAATAAAACAATGGACCCTGCTTACCCCAAGCTGGCTGGTCAACATGCTGATTATCTGGCGAATGTGTTGAAGCAATATCAGAAGGGTGGTCGCAACAATGCAATTATGGTTGGCATGGCTGCTGCTCTGAGTCAACAAGACATTAAAGATTTGTCGGCATTTTTTGCATCGCTGGAAGGCGATTTGTATCTCAAAAAGTAACCCGCTTCTCGCTTTTAACAAGCAGGGTTGTCTCTTCCGGATGCGCTATCGGTGCATCCGTGTGATTGCTTGAAGTTTAAGCAGTTCGGTTAATGTCCACAGGCACTTTATTCGGGTTCATGGTCGACGTAATCGTTACAACGAAACCCGAGTTTTCATTTGACGCCACTGCGATGCTGTTGGCAGTGCTGTCTACAAGTCCTTGAAAATGCCCATAAGTTGAAGCGATTAAACTGATCACTCCATGAAAAGCGTCTCTACCGGATTGGCTGATGTACTCGCCGATCATCTTGCTATCGTGTGTAGGGTTAACCGATTCAATATTCTTCTTGGTGTTCTCTGCCACACTCAACAGTTTTTCGGCGTAAACTGCTTCACGCATTGTGAAGGTGGCCATGCCTTTGATCGCATTTGCATGAAGATCGGCTTTTTTACCTTCATCTTTTATTTTTGGTTTATCTGATTGGTGAAAACGGCCCACTTTGCCTTTAACAGCGCTATTAGCATGGAATTGTGCTGCCCTTCCGATTGAGCTTTTGGCTTTGGTAACATGAAGATTCTGTCTAGGTGCGCTACCCCTGAGGGTTTCAATATTTTGGCTAGCCTGTAGGTATTTGCCCTCAAAGTTTTCACCAGTTGGACTTGAAGCACCTTGTGAAGATATGGATTCGTCCAGCTGATTTTTCAAGTTATTCTGAAAAGCCAGAATCATTTCATCTCCGCCTCGTCGAATCACATTGACAAGAGCAGTAAATGCTTTTGCATACTCTTCCGTACCAGCTTTGGTTTGTTTTGCCATATGGATCGTAGCCACTGTTTCTGCCGCACTTGCTGGTTTTTGGGTATTTGCGCTGATTACCCTCTGCATGAACTGTGCTTTTAATTCGGCTGCGCGTTGATTTTGTTCAACTGCCACCTTACTGGCAGCCTGCTTGACCGTAAGGACTGATGCGATGGCGGGAGTTTTTGTCTTTGTTGTAAATTGACCGTTTTCACCTATTAAACCTTTTTCCTTCAAGGCGTTAATAAAGGTGTTTGCAACACTGTGCAGGCTCTCGTCTGGATTGTCTCTTGCGGCGTTCACAATTGCGTCAGCACAGGTTTTGCCATATTGATTTTGGCTGCTGGCAAAAGCATCTACCAAGTTTGAGACTGCGTCGCCGAGCCCGCCCGTTTTAAGTGAATCCCTTCGAGCAACTGTTTGCTTGAAGGACTGAACATCACTGATCGTGTGTTTATATGGATTAGAAACCCCATCAACCATGCTCGAACCTTACTTGGGAGTTGGTTTTTAATTCACCTACCGTGGGTTGTGTAATCCGTAATAAAGTTCGGTTAACGTGTGATTAGTTCCAAGGGGATGTTAGGCTTTCGGGACACATCCATTTCTTGCTCATATTCCGCTGTGGTCCAGAATGCACTGGATATAGCTTTCGCTGCTAAAGGCAACACCGTTTTTTTGTTGCTGATAAATTTGCTCAGCCAAACATTCGAACACTTGGTGTGCAGCTTTGTGTTCGTCGCCCATTTTTCCGCACAGCTTGGCGAAAGCGGCCCTTATTCCGGGTGGTTGATCAATGCTGACTTGTTCAGCCACGGCCAAGTGCATCGATAGATGCAAGAAAGGGTTGCTTTGACCTGCTTCTACGGAGAAATCCGCAGCAAGTATGGATTCCGGTTCAGCATCAAAAATTTCAAAGTATTCCGGGTGTTTCGTCATCCATTGCAGGGCCAGGCTTTCAGCCTCGCTGAGAGGCTCTTCTTTGTGGTACTTTTTCCAGCTGTTCAAAAAAAACAGTCGTGCCTGGTCTCGAGTGGGGTTGAACATGAAAGGTTACCTCGTGTAAATCATCTGCGGGCTGTAATTGGTGTCTGTTGACGATACCTGTCGCCAGTAGTTTTCTTTTGCCGGCTGTTACTGCGGTCGATTAAACAGACACAGGCTTAGCCGGTTGTTTCGTGGTGGGGTTATTACTGTGTTGCCTTGGTTGAGCCAGGCCGCTTGGCCAAAGACACCAATCCATTCTGTATCCGGAAAGTTGGCCAACACGGTGGCCACGTCATTGTCCTCTGCATGGCACATCTGACTGCGCTCAATGCCGGCAAACAGGATGCCCAATTCCGGTGCCTTTTCATCAAAATGCACATTTACATTCGGCATCCATTCATGTATTTCCGTGTCAATCGCCTTGGGTGTGCGGTGCGCCAGCCGTACCTTCTGACCTTTCAGAACTGGTGCTGCCAGCCCCAAAGTGCCGTCGGCGTGAATTTCCATTACCGGGATCCAGCTTTCACCTTTGTCGTGAATTACCTGCAAGCGCATGCCAACAGGGCGCGGTTGTTCACCAGGGCATTGAAGCGCTGCAGCCGCTGTGTTGTCGCCAACACGGATCAGAAAAAGACCATTGCTTTCAGTGACGGTTTGATAGGGGCCGAGAAATGTCAGCCCTTCCGAGTTGAGAACCAATGGCTTTTGGACCAATAGCTGGGTTGAGCATAGGGCTTCACCACACAGGCGACCCTGTTCAATGCGCGGCATTTTTGCGTAATTCGCTCCGTACGACAGTAACCCCAAAGTGTCAGCCGCCACTGCGCTTGAATCTGGTTCGCAATCGGCATAAGCCCAGTGGTCGGTCAGCACTTGTTCATGCTCAACCATACACAGGTTGAGCGTTGCGTGCTGGGTTGGAATGCTTGTTTGTGGGGGTTCAAATTCTTCGCCAAACACGGCTATCAATATGGTGGGTTCATCGCTAAACACCTGGCCTTGCCCCAACAGCCCAGAGGCACATCCACCCCACACGCTCATGCAGTTGGTTTTGCTGACGCACAGCTGTGCAAGGTCTTGTAAAAGCGGCGCGAAATGTGGCGTGCAGAGCAAAATAACCCGGCTAACGTAGTCGGAATGGCGGCGCAGTCCAGCTTTTTTCACGGCACTTTCAACAAGCGCAGTCACGTTTTCAAGACTGGCCTCACTAAACACTTCAACGCAAATTGCGTGGCTCATGTTGTTTTCTTTTTGAATTCGCACAAGTCCACGATACTACAACGTGTGCATTCAGGTTTGCGTGCTTTGCACACATAGCGGCCATGCAAAATCAGCCAATGGTGGGCATTCAGCATAAACTCCTGTGGTACAAGTTTAAGCAGGCGTTTTTCAACTTCAATTACATCTTTTCCTGGGGCAATTCCAGTGCGGTTGCTAATTCTGAAAATGTGGGTATCTACTGCCATGGTTGGGTGCCCAAATGCAGTGTTTAGCACAACATTCGCAGTTTTTCGGCCCACGCCAGGCAAGCTTTCAAGCGCTTCTCGATCCTCTGGTACTTCGCCATTGTATTGGTCGCGCAAAATTTCGGCGGTTTGCACAAGGTGCTTTGCTTTCGAACGAAAAAGTCCAATTGTTTTGATGTAATCTTCAACCCCGGCTACACCCAGCGCTGCAATGGCTGCGGGTGTATTGGCCACGGCGAACAGCTTTCGCGTGGCGATGTTCACGCCTTTGTCAGTGGCTTGCGCGCTTAGCAACACGGCAGCAAGCAGTTCAAACGGAGTTGAATACTCAAGCTCGGTTTTGGGCTCTGGGTTGGCTTGCTGAAACCGTTTGAAAATCTCGGTACGCTTTTCTTTGTTCATGGTGTTTGCGCTAGCCGTCGTGCCCGTGCTTTGGCCAGTGCGGCTTGTACCACCGCTTTTTTGGCTGCAGCATCGGGGCTTGGGGTGGTGTCCAGTTCGTCCAGTTTGTGGATCGCCTTGGCTTCTAGCCTCTGGGCTTGTTCGTCTTTTTGCCGCATCAAGCGTACTTCCCGTGCTTGCATGCGCGCGCGTGCGGAGTGAGCCTGGGGTTGGTCCCAGGCGCTGAATTCAGGCATAAAGACCATGTCGATACAGTCAACAGGGCAGGGGGGAATGCAAAGCTCACAGCCTGTGCAAAGCTCGGCCAACACTGCGTGTCTTCGTTTGCTACTGCCCATAATTGCATCAACCGGGCACGCCTTGATGCACAAGGTGCAACCAATACAATGCTGAGGATTAATACTGGCGATGTGCCGCTCAATGGTAATGCCGCAGCTGGGATCAACTGGTTTAACCGGTAGATTGAGCAAGTTGGACAAAGCCATGATTGTGTTTTCGCCGCCAGGAGGGCAGCGGTTTAAGTCAACTTCCCGGTTTGCCAAGGCTTTTGCATAAGGCAGGCAGCCCTCAAACCCACACTGCGTGCACTGGGTTTGAGGAAGAAGGTTGTCTATTTCTTGTACAAGTTGTTCATGCATTCTTGGCTATGAATTCGCGGATTTTTGGGTAAACCTTCTCGCGCCAACGGCGACCGCTGAAGATACCATAGTGTCCGCATTCCATGGCCTCGTAATGTTCTTTCCTGTTTGCAGGCAGGTTTTTACACAGCTTGAGCGCCGCTTTGGTTTGGCCTGGGCCAGAAATATCATCCAGCTCGCCTTCAATGGTCAGCAGCGCTACCTGTGTGACGTCTTCAGGTTTCACAAGCTGGCCCCGAACTTTCCAGGTGCCCGTAGGCAAGGCATGGTCTTGAAACACTGTTTTGATGGTGTCCAGGTAATATTCAGCTGGCATGTCCAGCACGGCATTGTATTCATCGTAGAACTGTCGGTGGCTTTCCGCGCTTTCACCATCACCTTCCACCAGGTGCATATAAAAGTCGTAATGGCTTTGGGCATGCTTGTCCGGGTTCATGCTGACGAATCCCAAGTGCTGCAAAAAGCCGGGGTACACGCGGCGCAGGTAGCCAGGGTAGGTGTGCGGCACGCTGTAAATGACATTGTTTTCAAACCAGGAATATGGTTTTTTTGTGGCCAGGTTGTTCACTTCAGTTGGGCTTTCACGGGTGTCGATTGGGCCGCCCATCATGGTCATGCTTTTGGCCTGCTTGGGGTCGTTGTTCGACGCCATTAGAGACACCGCAGCCATTACCGGCACTGTGGGTTGGCAAACCGAAATAAGGTGAACGTCCGGCCCCAGCATTTGAATGAACTCGATGCAGTAATGTACGTAATCGTCGAGGTGGAATTCGCCTTCGGACAGCGGTACCATGCGCGCATCAACCCAATCGGTAATGTACACATCATGGTCCTGAAGCAGGGTTTTCACTGTGTCGCGAAGCAGCGTGGCATGGTGGCCAGACAATGGGGCAAACACCAGTACCTTGGGCTGGGGGGCAAGGGCCTTGGATTCTGCCGGAATCATTTTGCGGAAGTGAATCAATTTGCAGAACGGTTTGGTTTCAACAATTTCCTGGGCGATGGATACTTCGCGCTCACCGCACTTGACCGTGGTAATTCCAAACTCGGGCTTTTCATATTCTTTGCCCAATCGGTACATCAGCTCGAAACCAGCTGAGATACGGCGCGCCATTGGAAGGTGGGCCAATGGGCTGAATGGGTTGCTGTAAAGCTTGGAGCCAGCCTCTGCCCAAATGGTCATTGGGTTGAGCAGCGCTCGCTGAAATTCGTGCATTTGATACAGCATTGAAGTGCCTCCGGCTTTATTAGGCGATTGTCTTGGTTTGACAATTATGTGTCAGGTTCCTGACGATTATCTTGCAAACATTGTTGCGATGCAACATGTTTAAATGATTCCTCAATCACCAATAGTTTTCAACAGCAATTTCACCGGGAGTGTTTCGCCTGGCGGGGGAATAACCTTGTGCCTTAAGCACTTTGCGTATGTCGGTAACCATCTCGGGGTTGCCACAAATCATGAATCGACTGCGTTCAACATTGATGACCAAACCTGTATGTTGGGCCAGTGTCCCTTGTTCCAGCAATCCGGTAATGCGTTTGTCTAGGCAATTTGCTACCTTTTCCCGGGTAACCACTGGTACGTAGATAAAGCGTTTCCTCACATTGTTTATCAGCTCGCTGAGCACAGGGTGTTCTACAAATCCCTTGATCATGTCTTGATAAACAAGTTCTTCAGCAGTTCGGGCACTGTGCACAAGCACAATGTTTTCGAACTGTTCCCAAGTGTGCGGGTCGTGAAGAATCGATAGAAACGGGGCCAAACCTGTTCCGGAGCCCAACAGCCAGAGATCTTTTCCCGTTTCGAAGCGGGCCGTGGTAAGAAAGCCGAAACTGGTTTTGTCAATGTAGAGCGGAGAGCCCACCTGAAGCTGGCTTAAATGGCTGGTAAAAGCCCCGCCAGGTACAACAATCGAAAAGAATTCGAGATGCTCATCGAATGGGCCTGAAACCATGGAATAGGCACGCCAGATAATTTCGGGTTCGCCTGGCAGATTCAAGGTATTGTCGACGCCCAGCCTTGCAAATTGGCCCGCGGTGAAACGAAATCCTGTTGGGCGGGTACAAGTGAAGGAAAACAACTTCCCCGGCACCCAAACACGTATGTTGGTGATTGTTTCCCGGGTGTATTTGTCTTCAACTTCACTCATCGAACTACTCGATTCACACAACTTTCAAGCTGGTTATTTTTCAAGATATTGCAGCTTGTCTTTCACGTCTTTCCAGTTGTCGGCATCGGGCAGGTGCGCTTTCATGCGTGTAATACTTGGCCAGTCTTTGGCCAGCTCCACGTTCATGTCGATAAATTTCACCTGGTCTGCGGGCACGTCTTCTTCGGCGTAAATCGCGTTGACCGGGCATTCAGGAATGCAAACGGCGCAATCGATGCATTCGTCAGGATCGATCACCAGAAAATTGGGGCCTTCGCGAAAACAGTCGACTGGGCATACGTCCACACAATCGGTGTATTTGCACTTGATGCAAGACTCGGTAACTACGTGTGTCATGGTGAAAATGGTTGATTAAGCAAGATAACGAAATATTGTAATCGATTGCGCCCCGGTGCACCTGAACAACCGCTCGAATTCAGTAACTGGTATGGGGCATACCCTAGGGGCGGCGGTGACGTGCTTTTTCTATAATGGCTACTACGAATATTCGCCCAGGAATCATTTTGAGCCAACCTTTGAATGACGATGATCTGGATACCTCAGCAGCCAGGTCCGAAATTTTGAAGCGGATTCGCAGTCTTCAATCCCGACCTGTCACGATGCATGACAGCGAATTGACTTTGGCCAAGGGTTATCTGGCCAGGAAAACCCGTGGCCCTGCGCCAAGCCCTGTTGACAATGTCGTGGCTTTGTTTGAGGAGAAATCGCGAGCCATGCTTTGCACTGTGCAGCGGGTAAAAAATATGGCTGAAGCCCCCCAAGCCTGCGCTGCTTACCTTGCGGAAAATGAATTGGTGGGTACTGTTGCCATTTGGCCGGCGTTAAGCCATTTGAACTGGGCCGTTTTGCCGCACAAAGCACGTTTGGGTGCACCTACGGGTGACGATCTGATTGGCATCAGTGCAGTAGCTGGCGCAGTGGCTGAAACCGGTACCCTTGTTTTTGCCAGCAAGGCTGATGAACCTGCCAGCACGCACTTGCTGCCTGAAACACATATTGCAATTGTTCGGGAAGAGCAGGTGGTTCACACCATGGAAGATGCATTTGAGCTGTTGCGCAAAGAAGGGCGAATCATGCCGCGTGCATTGAACTTTGTGTCGGGCCCTTCGCGCACGGCAGACATTGAACAAACCATTGTGCTTGGGGCGCATGGCCCCTACCGGGTGCACATAATTCTGGTCGGCAAATAAACATGCGCGATGACTCCCGGCGGCGGTTTGTACAAAAAGCCTTGGCAGCGGGTGCTGCCGGGGCAATAGTCGGCCCGGTGGCGTCTCAACCGGCTGCGCTTGTTAAAACTGCAAAGCCAATCGTGTTCAAATTTCAAAGCACCTGGCCCACCAAAGATATTTTTAATGAGTTTGCCCAAGACTTCGCCAAGAAGGTGAATGACATGTCGGGGGGGAGTTGCGCATCGATGTGTACCCCACCAACAGCATAGTAAAAGCTTTTGGCATTCAGAATGCCGTGCACAAAGGGCAGCTTGATGGTGGCCACGGCGTGCCAACCTATTGGCATGATCGCCATGCTGCTTTTTCCCTGTTCGGAAGCGGCCCAAGCTTTGGCATGAGTTCAAACCAGATTCTGGCGTGGTTTCAGTACGGCGGCGGTCAGCAGTTGTACGACGAACTGGTTCAAAAAGAAATGAACTTGAATATCCAGGGTTTTGTTTACGGTCCTTTGACACCTCAACCTTTAGGCTGGTTTAAAAACCGTATAGAGAGTATTAAAGACCTGGACAAAATGCGTTTTCGCGCTGTGGGTTTGGCTGCCGAGGTGTTCAAGGAACTAGGTTTAACCACCACCGCCTTGCAGCCAGCAGACATTGTGCCCTGGCTGGACAAAGGGTTAATTGATGCAGCTGAGTTTAACAATCCAAGTTCGGATCGCGCCTTGGGTTTTCCCAGTGTGGCTTCGGTGTGCATGATCCGCAGCTTTCACCAAAGCAGCGAAGTGTTCGAGGTAATTTTCAACAAGCAGCGTTTCGACAGCTTGCCCTTTGCATTGCGTTCGATTATTCGATATGCCCTGCAGGCGTCCTCGGCTGACTTAAGCTGGAAGGCCTCTGACCGGTTTTCTACTGATTACGAAGAAATGCGCCGCAAGCAGGGTGTTCGTTATTACGTCACCCCGGATGACATTTTGAAGGCGCAGCTGACTGCATGGCGCAAGATCATTGCGAGGGAATCGGCCAACAGTCGCATTTTCAAACGGATTATTGATTCACAAATGCGCTTTGCCAAACGGGTGGTGGGCTTTGAGAACGACCTGACACCTTCATCTAAAATGGCGTTCGATTTTTGGTTCTCTACCGTGTAAACCCGCGCTGGGTTAATATGCGGTCATAACACCTTCAAGAGTGAGCCAACATGTCAGATATTCACGCCCGCAAAGCACACAATTTAACCCTGCAAGAAGCCAAGCAAACTGCGCAAAAACTGGCTGACCAACTTCAGAAAGAATTTCAGCTGGACAGCCAGTGGCAGGGCAATACGCTGAACTTCACGCGCTCAGGCGTGAAGGGCAAACTGGACGTAACCGACAAAGACGTAACTGTAGACATTTCCCTGGGTTTTATGCTGAAAGCATTCAAGGGAAAAATACAGGCTGAAATCGACAAGAACATCGACAAAATGTTTGCCTGAAAAAACACTGGTTTTTCAGCTCAGGCTTTCGTTCCCAGAAAGTCAGCCACGCTGGGGTAGCGAAGTCGAAATCCCAGTTTTTTCTGGTTTAGAGATTCAATGCGCCGCGATTCCGACATGAAACTCCACATCATGGGGCTGACCATTTGTTTCACTTCTTCCTTTGTAAAGCGAGGCGGGCGTGGCAGCTGAAACGCGTCGGCCACCGAATCAAAATAATCTCCCATTTTGCTGGGCTTCGCATCGCAGGCATTCAGTACCTCGAATGCGGCGCCTTTGTAATTCACCCAAAGGCTTAAACGACCAAGATCAAGCTCGTGAATGTGGTTTGACCAGGCATCTTCTTCTGGTAGCAAGGCGGGTGTGCCATTTTTAATGCGGTCAATCGGCAGCCTGTTGTCGCCGTAAATACCAGGTGCTCGCAACAGGTGCACATGTACGCCGTGTTTCAAACCCAAGCGAAGTTGCGCCTCGGCATGAACCCGCCTTTTGGCTCGCTCTGATTGTGCATTCAATGGAGTGTATTCATTGATCCATTGCCCTTGTGCGTTGCCGTAAACGCCTGTGGTAGAAATGTAGCTGATGCGTGGCGCTGGTTTGCCGTGGACCTTTGCTCGCGTTGCGGCCCACAGCACCAGCTTTTTCAGCGTGTTGTCTGAAATTGCCGAAGCGTTTGGTGGGGCCATCCAGATTATTCGGTGGCCCAGAGAAATAAGACGCAACAAAGCGGGCTTTGAGTTTAAATCAATGGCCAGCGGCCTGGCCTTGTGTGCCAAGATGGCCGCGCGCTTTGCTTCAGATTCTGCCCCGGGGCGGTAAGTCGCGGTAAAATGCTTGGCAGGGTAGGTTTGCAACAACACCAAGCCCACTTGCCCACAGCCCGCAACGCTAACATTGCTTCGTCTGAAACGACCAGGCAAACTGCGTTTGAAAATTAGCCCGCCGGTTTTGTTGATGTCACGGAAAGTAGTTTGATGATTCACAACGTAGAAATTCTTCCCAGTCAAAAGCAGTTTGAATGCGAGGCTGACGACACCTTGTTGTCGGCAGCACTACGCGCAAACGTTATTTTGCCATACGGCTGCAAAGACGGCGCATGTGGTTCGTGCAAGGCCGATTTGATAGAAGGCCAGGTGGATTACGGCACCTACCAGGCACGTGCCTTGAGTGAGGAAGAACGTGTGCGCGGTAAGGTACTCACCTGTTGCGCAAAACCTTTAAGCCCCGTGAAATTGAAGGTTCGAGAACTTTCAGGTTTGGGTGATATTCCAATCAAGAAAATGCCATGTCGTTTGCAAAGCATGGAAAAACCCGCGGCCGATGTGGCTATTCTCAAGTTGCAGTTGCCCGCCAATGAGGTGTTGCAATTCAATGCAGGGCAATACATTGAATTCATGTTGCGCGATGGTTCGAGGCGCAGTTACTCACTGGCCAACGCGCCGTATCAGGAAGGCGGGATTGAGTTGCACATTCGGCACATGCCGGGTGGCTTGTTCACCGACCATGTATTCAGCACCATGAAAGAGCGGGAAATTTTGCGCTTTGAAGGACCGTTCGGCACGTTTTTCCTCCGCGACGATTCCACAAAACCAGTGGTACTGCTGGCCAGCGGCACCGGTTTTGCCCCGATCAAATCTCTGCTTGAACAGGCCTTTTTCAAACACAGCAGCCGAGAGTTTGTATTGTATTGGGGCGCAAGAACCAAGGCCGATTTGTACATGATTGATTTGCCGATGCAGTGGGCGGCGGAACATTCGAATTTCAAATTTGTACCGGTGCTTTCCGAAGCAACCGCAGCGTGCAACTGGGCGGGTAGAACTGGTTTCGTTCACCAAGCTGTGATGCAAGATTTTCCTGATTTAAGTGCCCACCAGGTTTATGCGTGTGGTGCACCCATCGTAATTGAGTGTGCCCAACGAGATTTCACGGCGCAATGTGGTTTGCCCGAAGAGGAATTCTTTGCTGATTCTTTCACGTCCATGGCCGATGCATAAAAAGCAAATCCCGTTCTATTGCGGTATCTGCCCCAGGTATGTTTCGCGAATTCGAGAGTCGTTGATCAGCTCACTGGCCTTACCTTCATAATCAATCAGGCCAGAATCCATAACATAAGCGCGGTTGGCTAGTTGCAGGGCAATGTGCGCGTTTTGTTCCACCAATAACACGGTCATGCCATCCCGGTGTACCTGTTGCACAACCTCAAAAATTTTCTCAACCATCAAGGGAGCAAGGCCCATGCTGGGTTCGTCCAGCAACAACATGTCGGGCTTGCCCATGAGTGCCCGAGCCATGGCCAGCATTTGTTGTTCTCCACCACTCAGCGTTCCGGCTGATTGTTTCAGTCGTTCTTTGATACGCGGAAACAGTGCCAGCATTTTGTCGAGATCTTCAAGTACTTCCGATTTTTGAGTACCAGCTTGCAGGCGGGCGTTGGCGCCCAATTCCAGATTTTCAAGCACTGTCATGCGGGTGAAAATTCCGCGACCTTCCGGCACCAAAGCCAGGCCATTGCCTAGCCGTTTGTGGGCGGGTAGCGTGATCAGGTCGATTGCACCTTTGAAGCTTGCTTCATTAGCCTTGAAGGGCAACAAGCCAGCAATCGCTTTCATGGTCGATGTTTTGCCCGCGCCGTTGCAGCCAATTAGGCAAACAAGTTCGCCTTTCTGCACATGGAAATTTAATCCTTTTACGGCCTGGATACCGCCATAGGCCACAGTGAGTCCCTGAATATTCAACATTGCATCAAGCATGATGCAACCCGCCCAGGTAAGCTTCAATCACTGCTGGGGATTGTTGTACTTCTGCCGGTGTTCCCTGGGCGATCACCTTGCCGTAGTCCAGCACAGTCACCTGATCACAAATTCCCATCACCAGTTTCACATCGTGTTCAATCAGCAATATCGATTTTCCGTCATTTCGAATTTGAAGCAATAATTCACGCAATTTTAATTTTTCGGTGGCATTCATTCCGGCAGCTGGTTCATCCAGAGCAAGCAATGCCGGTTCACTCGCCAGCGCCCGCGCAATTTCAAGCCGGCGCTGATCCCCGTAGGAAAGCTCCCCAGCCAGGTGCTTGCTGTACGCGCCGATACCTACGTAATTCAGCCAGTGCATGGCTTGCTGTTGCACCCGCTGTTCTTCACGACGTTGCGCCGGTGTGCGAAGTACGGCACCCAGCACTCCCTGACGGGTTTTGCCATGCATGCCCACAGCCACATTTTCAAGCGCGGTCATACTTTTGAATAAACGAATATTTTGAAATGTGCGGGCTACGCCCATTTGCGCAACCACATGAGGGGAGTCAGGCTTGTAGGTTTTGCCTTTGAATGAAAGTTCTCCAGAATCGGGCAAGTACAAACCAGTAATCAAATTAAAACAAGTGGTTTTGCCTGCGCCATTTGGGCCGATCAATCCAACCACTTCACCTGTGTGAATGCAGAGGCTGACATTGTCCACTGCGGTAATGCCGCCGAAGCTTTTTCGCAGATTTGAGGCACTGAACAAATTCGTGTTCATTTGCGTTTTTCCTGTAGTGCTGCCTGCACTCTGGAATGTGGCCACAGACCTTCGGGCCGATACAGCATTACCAAAACCATGGTGAGTCCATAGATCAAGGAGCGAAGAATTTCTGCATCCACCAACACAGCGCCAAACAAGAACTCCTGAACTGGTGTAACCACCTGCCGCAACATTTCAGGAAAGCCCGCGAGCAAAAGCGCGCCAAGAATTACGCCCGGAATGTGACCCATGCCGCCCAGCACTACCATACAAAGCACAATAATGGATTCCATCAACCCAAAGGATTCCGGACTCACGAAGCCCTGGAATGCTGAGAACATCGCACCCGCTACACCCCCAAACGAAGCGCCCAGTGCAAAAGCCAAAAGCTTCATGTTTCGGGTGTTGATACCCATCGATTTTGCAGCAATTTCGTCGTCTCGTATCGCCGTCCATGCGCGGCCGATTCTGCTGTGCTGCAGGCGCATACACACCACAATAATGATGAGCGTAAGGGCTAAAAACAAATAGTAGTAAAGGTGAAGTGCGGGAATTTCGACACCGAACAAATCGACTGTACGTGAAAAACGTACCCCTGCAATTTGCACCGGTTCAATCATGTTGATGCCCTGCGGACCGTTGGTGATATTCACTGGTGCGTTCAAATTATTCAAGAAAAGCCGAATAATTTCACCGAACCCCAGCGTAACTATGGCCAGGTAATCGCCCCGTAGCCGAAGCGTTGGTGCACCCAGCAAAACGCCAAATAGCGCTGCAATAAAAGCACCCAAAGGAATCATCAGCCAAATGGAAAGATGCAAGCCATCGGGAAACAGGGCTGCAATGCTTTCGAAATTGTCGGTTAAATGTGGCGAAGCCAATAAACCGTACACGTAAGCGCCCACGGCATAAAAAGCGATGTAGCCCAGGTCGAGCAGCCCCGCAAAGCCCACTACAATGTTCAGGCCCAAAGCCAGCATCACATAAAGTAAAGCGACGTTCAGAATACGAACCCAGCTGTTACCGATCAAGCCCGCCGCCCAGGGTAGGGCGGCCAGTGCGATGGCAACCAGCAAGAATCCGATGATTTGTTTGTTGCGGTTGGAAAATGTACTCATGCGCGGTCCGACACCCTTTCACCCAACAAGCCTGAGGGCCGAAGTGTTAGCACCAAAATCAACACTGCAAACGCAAAAATATCTTGATAGTGCGAACCTAAAAAACCACCTGTTAATTGCCCCAAATAACCAGCGCCCAGGCTCTCGACAATGCCCAACACCAAGCCTCCCAGCATGGCACCGTATATATTACCGATGCCTCCAAGCACGGCGGCAGTAAATGCTTTTAATCCGGGTAAAAAGCCCATGTAAAAATGAGCCACCGAATAGTTGGCAGCTACCATGACACCAGCAACCCCAGCCTAGGCCGCGCCAATTACAAATGTTGCGGCAATCACCGAGTTTGCATTGATGCCCATCAGCCCCGCCAATTGAGGGTTTTCGGACGTAGCACGCATCGCCTTGCCCAGCCGGGTTTTGTTGACAGTGTAGGTAAGGCTGAACATGAGTGCAGCTGACACGATGACGATCAGAAGTTGCACTGGTGTGATGGATACAATTCTCTCGTAATCAACGTCTGCGCTCGGCGCGAAGGTGTGCAAGGTGATTGGGTCTGTGGGCAAAGTGGCTGGGAAAATCAGGTAATTTCGCCCCCAAATGATCATGGCCAGTGTTTGCAAAATAATGGAAACACCAATTGCGGAAATCAGTGGAGCTAGTCGCGGGGCATTGCGCAAGGGGCGATAGGCAAAGCGCTCAATCGAGAAACTGACTAGCATGCACACAGGCACAGCACTCAGAACGCCCACCAAAAAGAGTATCCATCCCGGTGTTTCTGGAAACAGACCTAAAAACAAAGTGATCGCGCTAAAGGCCACCATTGCGCCAATCATGACCACCTCACCATGCGCAAAATTGATTAAACCCAAAACCCCATAAACCATGGTGTATCCAAGGGCCACTAGTGCATAGATGCTGCCAAGTACCAGTCCATTGATTAGTTGTTGCGCAAATATATCCATGTACGCCAATGTGGTTCGAAGTGAATTTATCTGAAAAGAATAGAACAATTCGTGATCGAGTACTTCGCACTGCTTCAGAAAGAAGTCAGTTAATTGACAGGTGAACCAATTACCGGTTTAGATGCTACATTGAACCCTTTAACCACACAAAACTGGAGCTCATCATGAACCTTTCCTGTTTCCGACCTTTGAAACAATCGCTGTTGTGTGTATCGGTGTTGATGGCTCTCGCAAGTGGCTCAGCATCAGCAAAGGAAGTGCTGGTAAAAATCGGGCATATTGCGCCGCTTTCAGGCCCACAGGCGCACTACGGTAAAGACAATGAATCAGGCGCCAGAATGGCAATCGATGATTTGAACAAGATGAAAATCCAGCTGGATGGCGGCACTGCCAAATTTCAACTGATTCCCGAAGACGATGCCGCCGACCCGAAGACCGGTGCGATTGTTGCGCAAAAATTGTGCGATATGAAAGTGAACGGAATTGTGGGACATTTAAACAGCGGTACCACCATTCCTGCTTCCCGAATTTATTACGATTGCGGCATTCCGCAAATTACGCCTTCTGCCACCACGCCCAAAGTGACCAAGCAGGGGTTTGAGTCGGTGTTCAGGGTGATTGCGCACGATGGCGTATTGGGTGTGGCTTTGGCCAAGTATGCGGTGGATGAGATGAAAGTGAAGCGGGTGGTTGTAATTGATGACCGCACCGGATACGGTCAGCCATTGGCTGATATTTTCACCAAACAACTTGAAGCAAAGGGTGTGAAGGTGCTGGAGCGGCACTACACCAATGACAAGGCTACTGATTTCGCAGCTATTCTTACTTCAGTCAAACGCGTGAATCCTGATCTTGTTTTTTACGGTGGCATGGATGCACAGGCAGGTCCGATGTTGCGCCAAATGAAGCAGCTTGGAATCAAGGCCACATTGATCGGCGGTGATGGCATTTGTACCACCGAACTGATGCGGCTGGGTGGCGACAATGTTGGCTCAAACGTGCTGTGCGCCGAGGGCGGGATGGCTTTGAGCAAGATGCCTGGTGGGCCTGCATTTGAGAAGAGGTACAAGGCGCAGTTCAAGACCGATATCCAGGTTTACGCCCCCTTTGTTTATGATGCCGTAATGACGATGGGTATGGCCATGAAAAATGCCAAGTCGGCGGATCCCAAAAAGTACCTTCCAAAGTTGAAAGAAATTCGGCACGAGGGCGTGATTGGCACTATTGCATTTGACGACGCGGGCGATGTGTTGAATGCGGCAGTAACCTTGAATTCCTATGGTCCGCAGGGAAAGTTTCCAGTCAAGGTTGTGAACTGATTTAAGTTTAAAGTTGCTTGATCTATCCCTCATGCAATTAGGTTATGTTGTTTGCTGGTGAAATTAGCCCGTTTTTTATTTTTAAATGTTGAGAACTTCCCCGCGTCCGGAACCACCTAAGGATCTGACCTTGGCTGTTTCTGGCCGGGGTTTATAAACATAAGTGGAGATAACAAATGATTTTCTGCGGTATGAAAAAAAAGTTTTTTGCTTCAGCTTTGCTCGCATTTGCCTCAGCTTCAGCAATGGCTGATTCCTCCTATCCCAACAAAACCATTACGCTGGTTGTGCCATTTGCTGCTGGTGGAACCACTGATATCGTTGCCCGCATTGTGGCGGATAAGTTAGGCAAAGAACTCGGGCAAACCGTGATTGTGGAAAACCGAGGCGGCGCTGGCGGAAGCATTGGTGCTGGTCTGGTTGCCAAAGCCGCCCCAGATGGTTACACCCTTGGTGTGTCCACCTTGTCTACTCATGCGGTAATATCGGCTTGTAATCCAAAGGTTTCTTACAATCCGGTCAAAGATTTCAAGGCCATCACCAATATGGCTGGTTCACCCAATGTTTTGACCGTAAATCCGAAATTTCCTGCGCAAGATTTCAAACAGTTCTTGGCGCATACCAAAAAGAATCCTGGCAAGTTGAGTTTTGCAACCTCAGGGCAGTGCAGCATCCAACAAATGGTGGGTGAGCAATTTAAAGTCGAAACTGATACGGATATTCTTCATGTACCCTACAAAGGTGCTGGCCCTGCGCTGAATGATTTGCTGGGTGGCTCTGTTGACATGATGTTTGACAATCTGCCTTCATCCATGCCACATATCAAATCTGACCGTTTGCGCGCCTTGGCTATAGCATGGCCCAACCGGCTGGAGTCACTGCCGAACGTGCCAACCTTTAAAGAGCTTGGGCTAGAAGCAGTGAATGAACCTGTCTGGTATGGCTTGGTTGCGCCAGCAGCCACTCCTGATGCGATCATTCAAAAATTGAATGCTGCAACCGTGAAGGTGTTGAAAATGCCTGAAGTTCAAGAACGTCTGAGAGCCAGCGGTGCAGAGCCAGTTGGTAACACGCCAGCGCAGCATGCCGCCGAGATCAAGAGAGAAATGGAACGCATGCAAGCCTTGGTTAAAAAGCAGAATATCCAGTTCGATGGGTCTTGATATTTCAGTTGCAATAATAAACTGACAATAAAAAAGCCAAGGTTTTATACCTTGGCTTTTTTTTGCGCGCTGGCTTGTTTGCAGCGCAGTTACAGGCTGAGTACCCATGCAGCCAATTTCTTGGCTTCTTCTTCGGTTACGTTCTGAGCGGGCATGGGAACAGGGCCCCATGTGCCTTTGGTGCCGTTTTTAATTTTGCCTGCGAGCATTGCATCTGCACCCGCCTGACCTTTGTACTTGGCTGCCACGTCCTTAAAGGCTGGCCCAACTACCTTTTTCTGAACCTGGTGACAGGCCAGGCAGGCTTTGCTCTTGGCCAGTGCTTCATCGGCGCTGGCAGACAACGGTAGGGCAACCATGGTGGCCGCAATTGCCAAGACACCCATTTGCTTGATCATACTGAACTCCTCGCTTTGTTACAGTTAGCACATTAATAACGTCTCGGGCGTCATTTTGGCAGACAACTGCGTTGTTTGTCATGCTAAACAATATGATTTTTATCCTTCTCGGCATCATTTTGCTCACAATGAAATTGGGCGACGTTCATCCTGTTAGTAGTTGGGAGTGGATATCTATTGCCCTTCCTTTCATTATGGCAATTTGCTGGTTTGAGCTTATTGAGCCTTTGCTTGGCTTGGACATTCGGCGACAGCGGATCAAAAAGCGTCAGATCGATGCAAAAATTCGCGAATTTCAAAACAAAAAACCCCAACGCGAAGGTCGGGGTTCTTCTTTGAAATAAAGCGTCTGCCGGTTTACAGGTTTAAATCGCCATCAGTGACTGCACCTTTGCTGGCGCTGCTGGCCAAAGCTGCAAACTTTGCCAGCACACCTGTGGTGTAACGTGGTTTTGGTTTAACCCAGCTTTCACGGCGTTTGGCCAATTCTTCATCGCTTACATTGATCTGCAGCAACTTCTGGTGTGCGTCCATGGTGATTGAATCGCCTTCCTTGATCAGGGCAATTGGGCCACCAACATAGGCCTCTGGAGCAACATGGCCTACCACCATGCCCCAGGTTCCTCCCGAGAAACGGCCGTCGGTAATCAAGCCTACCGTTTCGCCCAATCCTTTTCCGATGATTGCGGAGGTGGGTGCCAACATTTCCGGCATGCCAGGGCCGCCTTTGGGGCCGAGGTAGCGAAGAATGATCACATCGCCGTCTTTGATTTTGTCGCCTAAAATCGCATCCATGGCGCTTTGTTCGTCATCAAACACCTTGGCTGGCCCGGTGATTACCGGGTTTTTCAACCCAGTAATCTTTGCCACTGCACCTTCGGGCGCTAGGTTACCTTTCAAAATCGCCAAATGGCCTTGCTTGTACAGGGCTTTCTCGATTGGCATGATCACGTTTTGATCCGCACGTGGTACGGAAGGAACATCGGCCAAGGTTTCAGCAATTGTTTTGCCGGTAATGGTGATGCAATCACCATGCAACAGGCCAGCGTCCAGCAACACTTTCATGACTTGAGGAATGCCGCCTGCGTCGTGCAGGTCGGTTGCAACATATTGGCCAGAAGGCTTCAGGTTACAAATTACCGGTGTGCGCAGGCGCACGCGCTCGAAGTCTTCGTAGCTCCAGGCCACATCGGCGGCTTTGGCAATTGCCAGGAAGTGCAACACGGCGTTGGTGGAACCACCTGTGGCCATGAGCACAGCCACTGCGTTTTCAATCGACTTTTTGGTGATGATGTCGCGGGGTTTCAGGTCGTTGCGTACCGCTTCGATCAACACACGGGCTGATTCTTCCGTTGAAGTTACTTTTTCCGCGTCGATGTTCGACATGGTCGAGGAATAGGGCAGGCTCATGCCCAAGGCTTCAAAGGCCGAGCTCATGGTGTTGGCGGTGTACATGCCACCACAGGAACCAGAGCTTGGACAGGCGTTTTTCTCAATGCCCTTGAAGTCTTCTTCGCTCATGCGGCCGGCTGTGAATTCACCCACAGCTTCAAAGGCAGACACAATGGTGAGGTCTTTGCCCTTGTAGCGCCCAGGCTTAATTGTGCCGCCGTAAACGTAAATACCGGGCACGTTCATGCGAGCCATACCGATCATGCCGCCCGGCATGTTTTTATCGCAACCGCCGATCACAAGCACGCCGTCCATCCACTGGCCTTGCACGGCAGTTTCAATGCAGTCGGCGATTACTTCACGGCTAACCAGTGAATACTTCATGCCCTCGGTGCCCATGCTCATGCCATCGGAAATGGTAGGAGTACCGAAAATTTGTGGGTTGCCGCCAGCCTCTTTCACGGCTTTTACAGCCGCGTCAGCCAAGGGCTGCAAGCCGCTGTTGCAAGGCGTGATGGTGGAATGGCCGTTGGCAATGCCAATCATGGGGTTGTTGAAGTCTTCGTCTTTGTAACCCATGGCGAAGTACATGGCGCGGTTGGGCGAACGGGCCACGCCTTGGGTGATGTTCTTGGAACGTCGATTGATGCTCATTGCAAAAGCTCGCAGGTGGAATTGGATTCAAAACGAGAATTTACCATTTTATGGTGCTCCGCTGGGTGCCTGAAGGCACTCATTCAGCAAAGGGTAGTCCCTAGGGCAGTACAATTGAGCAGTTTTAATCACCCGGGCCTTGTCCATGTTTGTTCATCCTGAATTCGATCCAATTGCCATTTCAATTGGGCCTGTGGCCATTCGCTGGTACGGTCTGATGTATTTGTTGGCTTTTTTGGCCTTCATTATGTTGGCCAAGCGAAGGCTTCATTTGTTCCCCGCCATCAAAATGACCGATGTTGACAATCTGCTGACCTGGGCTGTTTTGGGCGTTATTTTGGGAGGGCGTTTGGGATATGTAATTTTCTATAAGCCCGACTATTACATGGCCAATCCCGGTGAAATTCTGGCGATTTGGGAAGGCGGCATGTCTTTTCATGGCGGTTTTCTGGGGGTGCTGCTGGTGTGCTTTATTTACGGCCAGTACAAGGGCTGGAAATTTTTCGATGTGATGGATTTTGTGGCGCCTGCCGTGCCTATTGGCCTGGCTTTCGGGCGGCTGGGTAATTTCATCAATGGCGAATTGTGGGGTCGCCCAACCGATGGTTGGTGGGGTGTTGTGTTTCCGCAGGCGGGCGATGCGATTGCGCGCCACCCCTCCCAGCTTTACCAGATGAGCCTTGAGGGCATAGCCCTTTTTGTAGGCTTGTGGTGGTTTGCCAGTAAGCCACGCGCACGCGCAGCAGTGTCTGCCTGGTTTTTGATCGGCTATGGTACAGCCCGTTTTGTGGTGGAGTTTGCCCGCGAACCAGACCGTTTTTTGGGTACGCTTTCACTGGGACTTTCAATGGGGCAGTGGCTTTGCGTACCCATGATTCTCGGCGGTTTTGCTTTGTTGGCCTGGTCTAGGAGCAAGCCAACAGGGCTTGAAACCATGACAGCCTTAGAAGCCGGTAACAGCCTTGTAAATCATGGAAAGGGCAATAAACGCAAGAAGTAAGGCGAAAATTCTTTTTATCTTTTTCACAGGCAAAGTGTGCGCCAATTTTGCACCATAGGGTGCAAAAAGCACACTCATTACTGCAACGCAAGCTACTGCCGGTAAATACACATAGCCCAGTGAACCGGCTGGCATGCCTTGCAAATGCTGGCCGTTGATTACGTAAGCCAGGCTGGAAAATACTGCAATTGGAAAGCCTAAGGCTGCAGACGTTGCAACCGCATTGCGCAGATTGATATTGCTCCACACCATGAAGGGTACGGATAAAAACCCGCCACCAGCACCTACGATTGCCGAAGCCGCACCGATAACACTGCCCACAGCGGCCAAGCCTGTTTTGCCTGGCAAGGTACGGGTGGGTTTGGGTTTTTTATCTGCGTACATTTGGTAGGCTGAAAAAAAGACGAATACACCAAATACCAAGGCAAGTTCTTTGGTGGGCAAATACGACACTACCTTGGAGCCCACAAACCCGCCGATCAAAATACCAGGCGTAAGGAATTTCACGATGTCCCAGCGCACAGCACCCGCCTTGTGGTGCGCACGCATGCTTGAAATGCTGGTGAACATGATAATGGCCAGTGATGTGGCAATGGAGGAGTGCACCACATGTTCTACTGGAACGCCTTGGCCAACCATGAGGAAGGTGAGAAAGGGCACCAGCAACATGCCGCCGCCAATTCCCAAAAGACCAGCCAATACGCCGCTGAATACGCCCAAAACAAGCAATGACACTATAAAAACGGGATCGAACATGGTGGTTGGGCTTTTGGATTTGAATTTTTGTTCAACAAAAAAAGAGGCGATTGAACGAAAGTTCAATCGCCCCGGTGTGGGGTCTCTGCCGATGCCATACTGGTCCGATCCCTGAACCTAAGGTTCAAGTGGGTCGCAGTATTAGGGTCTTTAGGTTTCCCTGACAAAGAGGGAATCACACCAACCCTGAAAACTCCGCAACCGGGATCACAGATATTGGTTCACGGAATACTGACCAATACAGACACGGCAGAGATAAAACTAAATTCTTTATTCAAACAAATCGGCATTTTTCGGCTTGCTCGCAGCCATGCTATTCAAGCTACCGTCCACCATTTGTTCAATAGCTTCGATTTTACGCTCAATCGTCTCAATGTCCAGTCCTAAAACGGGGTTAGAGGAGTTACTACCAACGAGCGACTCATGTGCTATTTGTAACGCAGCCATGACCGCAATTTTATCAAGCCCAACCACCTTGCCCGTGTTGCGTATGCTGGACATTTTTGTTTCGACAATGTTAACAGCCTGCTGCAAGGCTGCACGCTCTTCAGGCTTGCAGGCAATGCGAAATTCCCGGCCCATAATTTTTACGTCGAGTGCTTCCAATTATTCCTCCGAGTTCAATTCAAGTTCAGGGAACCATTGATTCAGCATTTGGTTGATTTGACCTTGTGCGTGATTCACTTTCTTAAGAAGCAGTTCGTTTTCCTGGCGTAGGGCCTCAACTTGTTCTTTGGCCGATTTGGCCTCAAAGCGGCTGTGTTCCAGGGCTTTGGCCAGGCTGGACACTTTGATTTGAAGTTCGTCGAGTTTCGCAAGCAGTGATTGCGTCATTGGCTGGCTCCATCTTCGGGATAATTTATCCCGAGGGTTGCGATTGTTGGTGTTTGTTGTTGATATTTTAAGTTGACTATACAGTTGCTTGCAGCAATCTACTACAGTTTTTCTTTAGGTTAAAACAAAGTTTTGAGACCCAACACATCTTGCATGTCGAACAGGCCTTTTTCATGGTTCATCAAAAACCGGGCTGCCCGAATTGAACCCTGTGCGTAAGTCATTCTGCTTGATGACTTGTGGGTAATTTCAATGCGTTCTCCAATGCCAGCGAACAGCACAGTGTGATCGCCTACAATATCCCCGCCACGAATGGTCGAAAACCCAATTGTGCCCGCTTTGCGTTCGCCGGTAATGCCTTCACGAGCGAATACGCCCACGTCTTGAAGGTCTACGCCCAAACCCTTGGCAATTACTTCACCCATGCGCAGTGCAGTGCCCGAAGGAGCGTCCACTTTTTTGTTGTGGTGTGCTTCGATTACTTCAATATCGTAGCCTTGCGACAAAATTTTCGCTGCCACTTCAAGCAATTTGAAGGTGGCGTTTACGCCCACAGCCATATTGGGCGACCAAACCATGGCTACGGTATCCGCCGCTTTTTTTAACGCTTCCAACTGTTTGGGTTCGAAGCCAGTGGTGCCGATTACAGCTTTCACACCATGCTTTTCGCACAAGGCCAAGTGATGCAAGGTGCCTTCGGGGCGTGTGAAATCAATCAATACATCGGCGTTGGCCAAGGCAGAATCGGCGTTGTCCGTAACCAGGACGCCCGATGAAATACCCATGAAGTCGCCCGCATCGCGTCCAAGGCTGGGTGAACCAGCTTGATCAAAGGCACCGGCTAGTTGGCATTCTTGGCTGTTCAGAACAGCTTCAATCAGTGTTTTTCCCATGCGCCCACTGGCGCCGGCGATTGCAATTTGAATTGGTTTAGTCATGGCTGTTTACTTAAGTACGGGTGCGCGGTCTGTGCCGCCCACTGCAGATTCGGATTCTTTGATGTCTTTGGCCGGCTTTTCAGAGGGCAGGGGTGCTTTGGGCACTTTGGTGGCGCTGTCTGGCCCCAACAAATCAGTTGGGTTGGCCGGCAGGTTTTCTCCGCCATGGCGCGCCAGGCGTTCATTTTCGAATATGACTGTGTAGCGCGATTGCATGGTTTGCCCATCGCCGCGTAGCAAGCGGTAAACGTAGTCCCAGCGATTTGCATGG
The DNA here is from genome assembly GCA_021299735.1 of Burkholderiales bacterium. Lineage (GTDB taxonomy): Bacteria > Pseudomonadota > Gammaproteobacteria > Burkholderiales > Burkholderiaceae_B > Limnobacter. The sequence continues at coordinate 65,590 of JAJTEM010000004.1, forward strand.
AAGGCATCATTCAACAAAGGCGTGCCAAGGATGAAGCGAACCTGTTCTTTGCTCATGCCGGTTTGCAGCTTGGCAACGTCTTGCTGGGTGACGAAGTTGCCTTGTTGAATGTCAAATTTGTAGGGTTTGACAAAAGAGGGCACGTAGTTGTCAGGAATGATGGAACAAGCGGACAGCCCTAGAGCAAAGGCTGAGCATAGAATCAAATTCAGTCGTAAAATACGCATTGTTTTGTGAAATCGCATGTGAAGTGGGAACAGAGTACCTTATTCGGTGCGCTTACATGACCTGTAAAGGCGTTATCATAAGCTACTTGAACTCGATTAAGCCTTGAAATGGTACCAAACTCATGACTACAGCAACGGATCTTAAAAGCATTGGTTTAAAGGCAACGCTGCCAAGAATGAAAATTCTGGAATTGTTCCAGAGTGGGCAACATCGCCACCTGAGTGCTGAGGATGTTTACAAGCTGTTGCTGCAAGAAGACCTGGACATTGGCTTGGCCACTGTTTACAGGGTTTTGACTCAGTTTGAGCAGGCCGGTTTGCTCGCCCGCCAGCATTTCGAGACTGGTAAGTCTGTGTTTGAATTGAACGAGGGTGAGCATCACGACCATTTGGTTTGTGTGCAATGTGGCAAGGTGGTTGAGTTTTTTGACGAAGAAATTGAACGTCGCCAAAAGATGATCGCCAAAGACCGTGGCTTTGAACTACACGACCATGCTCTTTCCCTTTATGGTTCCTGTACCAAAAAAGATTGTGAGAACAGACGCAAATAATCAACTATGAATGAAAAGCCGGTCTGAATTAGACCGGCTCCACGGATTAAATATTGGCAGATGCAATCATTTCATGCGCCGCTGTGCGCGTGGCCTCGGTGATCACTTGCCCCCCCAGCATTCTTGCAATTTCTTCTACACGGGCTTTGGCTTCCAGTCGCACGATTTTTGAGCGTGTTGTTTTCGCTGAAATGTCTTTGCTAACCTGAAAGTGATTGTGCCCCTGCGCGGCCACTTGTGGCAGGTGGGTTACACACAACACCTGTTTGTTTGCTGCCAGCAGGCGAAGGTAGCGCCCCACGGTTTCTGCCACAGCGCCACCAATACCGCTGTCTACCTCATCGAAAATCAGCGTGGGTACCGGCGTGCTTTCCACGGTATTTACGGTAATGGCCAGGCTAATTCGTGCCAATTCACCGCCCGAGGCCACCTTTTGAATAGCTTGTGGTGTAACGCCGGGGTGCCCGGCCACGCGGAATTCAATCGCATCGCTGCCCTTGGCAGAAGGTTCGCCTTTGGCGATATCTACTACAAACACACCACCTTGCATGCTCAATGTTTGCATGGATTCTGTAACGCGCTTGCTCAAGGCCTGGGCAGCTTTTTTGCGTGCCTCCGTAAGCAACTTGGCCTGTGTTTCATAGGCCTGTTGTGCAGCTGTCAATTCTTTTTGAAGTTTTTCAACATCAAAACCTTCCTCCAATCCCTTGATTTCGGCCTGTACGCTTTCCATTTCTGAGTGTAAGGTTTCAGGCTGAATGCGCAGTTTGCGGGCGGTTTCATGCCAAAGCGACATACGAGCTTCAACCTCAGCAAGCGTATCTGGGTCGAGGTCGCTGTGTTTCAGGTAGTGGCTTAAATCGTAGCTGGCCTCGCGAATCAGTATTTCTCCGTCAGCCAATGTTTTCACGACCCCTTCAAGTGCTGGGTCGCGGGTGCTTAAGTGGCTTAACTTTTCAATCACTTGGATTAGTTGGTCGAGCAGGGCATTTTCATTTTGAGACAGCACATCGCTTGCATATTGCGTGCCTTCAATTAATTCCGCGCCGTGGCTTAAGCGGTCAAAGTCGCTGCTCAGTGTTTCCCATTCGCCTGCTTTTGGATTCACTTTGGTCAGGGAATCGAGTTTCCACTGCAGATTTTCAAGGCGGGCAGCCCTGTCCTCCTGGCTGCTCTGGGCTTGCTTCAGGGCTTTCTCTGCATTTTTCAGCAGTGAATAATTTTGTGCGGTGGCTTGCACCAAGGCGCTGTGTTGGCCAAAGTCGTCGAGCAAGCGCAGTTGCTCACCTGGCTTTGCAAGGGTTTGAAACGCATGTTGACCATGAATATCAATCAAGGTTTCCGACAGTTCTTTTAGCGTGCTGGCCGGCACTGGTGTGCCATTAATGTAGGCCTTCGACCGGCCATTCGATTCAATAGCCCTGCGCAAATGCATTTCGCCTTCGCTGCAATCAATCGATTGTTCATCAAGAATGGCTTTGGCTGCCGGGTTGATTTCAAATACCGCAGTAATATTCGCGCGCTCGCAGCCTTCCCGAACTTGTGATGCATCGGCACGGGCACCAAGGCACAGCGACAGCGCGTCAATCAAAATGGATTTTCCTGCACCGGTTTCACCCGATAAAACCGACATTCCGGGTTGGAAATGTAGATCGAGCTTGTCAACAATAACGAAATCCTGAATGGTCAAACTACTTAGCATGGCCGCTGTCTCTGAGTCCTCGAGTTTTGTGGGGGGCTTCGGTGGTGCTTGCACTCCAGTGCAGTTTTTGCCTGAGCATCGCGAAGTAATCATAGCGCGCCGGGTGTAAAAGCTGGATAGGGTGTGGTGATACCTTGATCCGGATTTGATCACCCACTTTGGCCCGTCCGTTAAACTGCATGTCAAAGTGCACGCCGGTTTGTTTACCACCGGTTACAAAAATATCAATGGTGCTGTGTTGGGGTAAAGCAATTGGGCGGTTGGTCAGTGCATGCGGGGCCACTGGCACTATCAGCAAGCCAGCAAGGCTGGGGTGCAAAATTGGCCCGTCGGCTGACAACGCATAGGCTGTTGAACCGGTCGGTGTCGAAATAATCAATCCGTCTGCGCGCAGGTCGTACATGAATTTGCCGTCCACCTCCACCCGAAGTTCGACCATGCCGCCCACAATGCCGCGGCTGATCACAATATCGTTCAAGGCGATGTGATTTTCCACGGCCTTGCCCTCTCGCAGAATTTGCCCTTCAAGGTAAGCCCGGTTTTCTGAGACTGACTGCCCATTGATGGTGTCAATCAAGGTGGGGTTGATGTCGTCCAGGCGAATGTCGGTTAAAAAGCCCAGGCGGCCTTGATTAATCCCAATCAGTGGGATGTTGCAATCGGCCAATTCGCGCGCTGTGCCCAGAAAGGTGCCATCGCCGCCGATAATCACCGCAATTTTGGCTTTTTTTCTGATTTGTTCCAAATTCGCGAATTCAAAGTTGCCGTGCTCACATTCAGGTTTTGGTTTTTTTGAAGATCCGCAGTTCAACATGGAATCGCAGACCAGCACTTTGAAGCCATTGGCGGCCAGCAGGTCGACTACGCTTCGCCAAGTGGCCTGTTTTGGGGTGGCGCCATGTTTGGCAAACACAGCAATACACATCCCTTTCTGTTTCGGCATTCTTGATTCCCTGTTTTTGTCGTAAAGTGAAGCCTGAAGCTTAATCGTATCGCAACACGCATTTGAAGTGACATTGATGATAGACGAACGCGCCCGTTCCATACTGAAAACCTTGGTTGAAAGGTATATCACAGAGGGCAGCCCAGTGGGTTCCAGGGCTTTGTCCAAGTATTCAACGCTTGATTTAAGCCCAGCCACCATTCGAAATGTGATGGCCGATCTTGAAGAGTTGCGCCTGGTGGTGTCCCCGCACACATCGGCAGGTCGAGTGCCCACGCCACAGGGTTATCGCATGTTTGTCGATTCTCTTCTCACTGTGAAACCTTTGGCTATTGATGTTCAAACTGCACTAAGTGGCGGCATTCAGCGTGAAGACCCCAACCGTGTACTGAACAAGGCGGTGAACTTACTCTCAAGCTTGTCGTCATTCGCAGGTGTGATCACCGCACCGAAAAAAGCGGCTCTGTTTCGGCATGTTGAGTTTTTGAGTTTGTCTGATCGCAAAGTGTTGCTGATTATTGTGACCCCCGATGGTGATGTTCAAAACCGCATCCTGATTGTCGAGAAGCCTTACACGCAGGGCGAATTGACCATGGCGGCGAATTTTTTCAATCAGCATTTTGCTGGTTTAAGTTTTCAGCAGGCCAAGCAACGGTTGTCTGAAGAACTGCACCAGATTAGCCAGGACATCAGCAAACTGATGCAGGCCGCAGTGAATGCGGGCACAGAATCTGAAGAAAGCCAATCGGACGGCGTGTTGCTGTCGGGTGAAAGAAAGTTGCTGGATGTGTCAGATTTATCCACCGACATGGAACGGCTTAAAAAAATGTTCGGTGTGTTCGAGCAGCGCACCGCCTTGCTGCGCCTGCTCGAGAGCTCACACCGGGCCGAGGGCGTACAAATTTTCATTGGTGGTGATTCAAGCCTGGTGCCCATGGAAGAAATGAGCGTGATTTCGGCGCCTTACCAAATTAACGGCGAGGTGGTAGGTACTTTGGGTGTAATAGGCCCAACCCGCATGGCTTATGAGCGATTGATCCCGATAGTGGATATCACATCGAAACTGGTTTCTTCGGCATTGTCGGATCCGGAGTAGGGTAAGTCTCCCCGCAAGCCAGCTTTGGGTATACTTTCAGGCTTGATGTTCACTAGGTAGTATTCATGCGCACCGAAGCCCCTTTTAGACACGGCACGCCTCAGAAAACCGCGGTTTTACTTGTAAATCTTGGTACTCCCGATAACGCTGACACGCCCTCACTGCGGCGTTACCTGAAGGAGTTTTTGTCGGACCCGCGTGTGGTTGAAATTCCAAAGCTGGTGTGGTGGATTATTTTGAACTGCATCATTTTACAGATCCGTCCCAAAAAGTCGGCTGCAAAGTACGCCACGGTGTGGACTGATGAAGGCTCGCCGTTGATGGCAATTGGCAAGCGGCAGGTCAAGGTGCTGAGCGAAGCTTTCAAGGCCCGGCGTTGGGATGTTCGGGTTGAGCTGGCTATGCGCTATGGCAACCCCTCTGTGGCCAGCCGCATGGACATGCTACGCAAAGACGGTTACGACCGAGTGTTGGTTTTCCCGCTGTACCCCCAATACGCCGCAGCCACCACAGCTTCCGTTTTTGATGCGGTTTTCGACTGGGCCAAGCCCGTGCGCAACATTCCTGAACTGCGCTTGGTCAAGCACTACCACGATCACCCTGCCTACATTCACGCTTTGGCGGAAAGTGTGCGCAAGTATTGGCAAGTCAACGGAAGGCCCAATTTTGCGCAAGGCGACCTGTTGTTGTTCAGTTTTCACGGCGTACCAGAGATGACCTTGCTGAAGGGTGACCCCTACCACTGCGAGTGCTACAAAACCGCACGCTTGTTGGGCGAGGAGTTGGGGCTGCAAAAAAGCAATTACAGGGTTACATTCCAAAGCCGCTTCGGTAAAGCCAAATGGCTTGAGCCCTATACCGACAAAACCCTGGAAGCCCTGGGGCAAGCCGGCACCAAGCGTATTGATGTGATGTGCCCTGGTTTTATGGCCGATTGCCTGGAAACCCTTGAGGAAATTAATCAGGAAGGCCGTGAAGACTTCCAGCATTCCGGTGGTGGTGAGTTTCACTACATTGAATGCTTGAATGACAGCGAACTGGCCGCCGCCATGTTGTCGGAAATTACCGCGCAGCACATGCAGGGTTGGCCGGTGGACATGGGTTACGAGGAATCGATGGCGCAAGAATTGGCTGAGAGCCGCAAACTGGCCTTGGAAATGGGCGCGCAGTAAACCCATTCCTGCTGATTTCTAAATATTTGCATTGGGGGCTTGAAATATACGTTCAAGCCCCCAATTGCCGTTCAGAGTAGGGGCGAGGTGCTGCAGTGTAGGTGCAGCCTTTTGCCCCGTTTGAATTTAAACGGAGGAACAAAACATGTCAGAACCCACTGGAAAGCCGAATACAGACGAACAGCAGTCTGCCCAGGCCCCAGAAGGTCAGCAGCAAGGTGCGCAGACCCAGAACGAATCGGAGCAGGCTCCTCAACAAGAGGCACCCCAAGACGAGGTGTCTGTTTTGAAAGCCGCGCTGGAAAATGCACACCGTGAGGTTGAAAAGTCCAAGGAAGTGTATTTGCGCTTGGCCGCTGACATGGAAAACCTGCGCCGCCGTACACAGGACGATGTGGCCAAGGCCCACAAGTACGCAATTGAATCTTTTGCAGAATCGTTGGTGCCAGTTCGTGACAGCCTTGAAATGGCCCTGGCAGTTGAGAACCAAACCCCGGAAGCCTTGAAAGACGGTGTTGCTGCAACTTTGCGCCAGCTGGAAGCCGCGTTTGAGCGTGGCAAAGTGGTGGTGCTAAACCCCGTGGGTGAGAAGTTCAACCCCAACCAGCACCAAGCTGTGGCCATGGTGCCCGGCAGTTCAGTTGAACCTGCAGTGGCGCCAAACCATGTGGTGGCGGTGTTGCAGAAGGGTTATTTGATCAATGACCGCGTGTTGCGCCCGGCTTTGGTTTCTGTTGCACAGTAACGGTCAGAATTAATTTATGCACTTGGGGTTTAAAGCCCCTTGAACTTAAAGGCTTTAGCCTTATATCCGAATTAACCGAGCAGGCTCACCCGGCAAACACGATTGGGCAGGCTTAACCGAATACGACTGAATTTAGAGATTACGGAGAAATTCATGGGAAAGATTATTGGCATTGACTTGGGTACCACCAATTCTTGCGTTGCTGTGTTTGAAAGCGGTGGCTACAAGGTGATCGAAAACTCGGAAGGTGCGCGCACAACGCCCTCGATTATCGCTTATATGGAAGACGGTGAAATTTTGGTGGGTGCACCTGCCAAGCGCCAGGCCGTGACCAACCCCAAGAACACCTTGTACGCCGTAAAGCGCCTTATTGGCCGCAAGTTTGAAGACGCAGAAGTACAAAAAGACATCGACATGATGCCTTTCAGCATTATGAAAGCTGACAACGGCGACGCATGGGTACAGGTGCGTGACCAAAAGCTGGCGCCACCCCAGGTTTCGGCTGAAGTGCTGCGCAAAATGAAGAAAACCGCTGAAGATTACCTGGGCGAAGAAGTGACCGAGGCCGTAATTACTGTGCCCGCTTACTTTAACGACAGCCAGCGCCAAGCCACCAAAGACGCAGGCCGTATTGCTGGCCTGGATGTAAAGCGCATTATCAACGAACCTACAGCTGCAGCTTTGGCTTTTGGTATGGACAAAGCCGAGAAGGGCGACCGCAAAATTGCAGTGTACGATTTGGGTGGCGGTACATTCGACGTGTCGATTATTGAAATCGCTGACATCGACGGCGAAAAGCAATTCGAAGTGTTGTCTACCAACGGTGACACCTTCCTGGGCGGTGAAGACTTCGACCAGCGCATTATCGACCACATCATCGACGAGTTCAAAAAGAACAACGGCGTTGATTTGTCCAAAGACCCAATCGCCTTGCAGCGTATCAAGGCCGCGGCCGAGCGCGCGAAAATTGAGCTGTCTTCTTCACAGCAAACAGAAATCAACGAGCCCTACATTGCGATGGCCAATGGCGCACCTGTGCACCTGACCACCAAGTTGAGCCGTTCCAAGCTGGAAGCGCTGGTAGAAGACCTGATTGCCCGCACTGTAGAGCCAATGAAAATGGCCTTGAAAGATGCAGGTGTGTCCACTTCACAAATTGATGACGTCATTTTGGTGGGCGGTATGACCCGCATGCCCAAGGTTCAGGAAGCCGTGAAGAATTTCTTCGGCAAGGAACCCCGCAAAGATGTGAACCCTGACGAAGCCGTGGCCGCTGGTGCTGCAATTCAGGGTTCTGTGTTGAGCGGTGATCGCAAAGACGTGTTGTTGCTTGACGTTACGCCTCTTTCCCTGGGTATTGAAACCATGGGCGGTGTGATGACCAAGATGATTTCGAAGAACACCACCATTCCAACCAAATTTAGCCAAGTGTTCTCAACGGCCGATGACAATCAGCCTGCCGTGACCATCAAAGTGTTCCAGGGTGAACGCCAAATGGCCAACGACAACAAGAGCCTGGGTGAATTTAACCTGGAAGGTATTCCACCAGCACCACGTGGCGTGCCACAAATTGAAGTGACTTTCGATATTGACGCAAACGGTATTTTGCATGTGTCAGCGAAAGACAAGGGCACAGGCAAAGAGAACAAGATTGTGATCAAGGCCAACTCTGGTTTGAGTGAAGACGAAATCCAGAAAATGGTGAAAGACGCCGAAGCCAACGCGGCTGATGACGCCAAGCGACGCGAACTGGCAGAAGCCAAAAACCAGGCCGATGCGCTGGTGCACAGCACCCGCAAATCGCTGGGTGAGTATGGCGACAAGCTGGAAGCCGGTGAGAAGGAAAAAATTGAAGCCGCATGCAAGGCCTTGGAAGAAGCTGCCAAGGGCGATGACAAGGCTGCAATTGATGCCCGTACCAAGGAATTGGCGGAATCTGCCCAGAAACTGGGTGAAAAAATGTACGCTGACATGCAAGCCCAGCAGGCTGCCGAAGGTGCTGCAGCAGGCGCTGGCGCAAGTGGTGCAGAGCAGCAGTCTTCCTCCCGGAAGGATGATGCGGACGATGTAGTGGACGCAGACTTCAAGGAAGTGAAAGACAAGTGATGTTTAAAGCGGAGCACCCTCGGGTGCTTCGCCAAAAACCAAGGGCGCGCTGGCTGGCTGCATATTCTGCGGTTTTTCAGTGAGGCCCTTTTTGTACGAATAAGAGCAGTGTTTCGCGAACAGCTGCATGAATTGAGACTGATATGGCAAAACGGGACTTCTACGAGATTTTGGGTGTACAGAAAAATGCCACAGATGATGAGCTGAAAAAAGCCTATCGGAAAATGGCCATGAAGTACCACCCTGACCGCAACCCAGACAGCAAGGATGCTGAGGCCAAGTTTAAAGAGGCCAAAGAAGCCTATGAGATGCTGACTGACCCCAAAAAACGTGCGGCTTACGACCGCCACGGTCACGCTGGTGTTGACCCGAATATGGGTGGCGGCGGTGGTGCGGGTGGTTTCTCTGATTTCTCCGATGCGTTTGGCGATATTTTCGGCGACATTTTCGGTGGCCGTGCAGGCGGTGGTTCTCGCCAGTCGCAGATGTACCGCGGTTCCGACCTGAAGTACAACATGGAAATTACGCTGGAACAGGCGGCAAAAGGTTTTGATACCCAAATTCGCGTACCCGTGTGGGACAACTGCGGTACCTGCTCGGGCAGCGGTGCCAAGCCGGGCACAAAGCCTGAAACCTGCTCCACTTGCGGTGGGTCGGGGGCTGTGCGTATGACACAAGGCTTTTTCAGCGTGCAGCAAACTTGCCCGAAGTGCCATGGCACCGGCAAGATGATTCCGCACCCATGCCACGATTGTGAAGGCTTGGGACGCAAGAAAACCAACAAAACCCTTGAGGTAAAAGTGCCTGCCGGTATTGATGACGGCATGCGTATTCGCTTGAGTGGCAAAGGTGAGCCCGGTGTGAATGGCGGGCCTGCTGGTGATTTGTATGTGGAAGTGCACTTGAAGGAACATGCAGTGTTTCAGCGTGAGGGCGATGACTTGCATTGTGAAATGCCGGTATCGTTTGCGGCTGCTGCATTGGGCGGAACCATTGAAGTGCCCACTCTGGGCGGGAAAGCATCCTTCGATATTCCTGAAGGCACACAAACTGGAAAAACTTTCCGTTTGCGTGGCAAGGGTATCAAGGGTGTGCGTTCATCTTACCCTGGCGATTTGTTCTGCCACATTGTGGTTGAAACGCCGGTACGATTGTCCGAAAGGCAGAAAGAACTGCTCAAGGAATTTGAGCAGTCTTGCACGGCAGATGGTGACAAACATTCACCACGTGCGAAGGGCTGGATGGACAAGGTGAAGGACTTCTTCGGATAAATAGTGCTGTTCGACTCTATTAGCGGCTAGTGGCCTGCGGCTTGCTAGGCTTGGGTGCCACACCACCTTGCCTCAGCAATGCTTCTGATCCGGCTTGATGATTCTGGCTTGGGGCATGCGAAACGCAGAAGCGTCTTCGCATCGGTTCCTGACGGAACCGCCCCGCGCTGCGAATCAGCCGGGAAGCCTTGCAAAGCCGGCAAGGCGGTGTAGCACCCAAACCTCACGCGCCGCCTATCGCCTCGCCGCCTGAGTCGCAAGTCGCAAGTTCGGTCGCTCAGCATGCTCAGGTTGTAATGCCCTCGCAGCGCCGATCAAGAAAACCTGCCTTGGCGTGCCAAACAGGGCCGGTGTCGCCCGTTGTGGGCGACAGAGGACGTGCCCGACCCGTTTTTTAGGAGGGCCGTACTCAGGCATCGTGAGGCTCAGCTAAGGAATTACAGGCTTTCTGGCGCCAGAGGGTATGCACCTGAGGATGCAAAGCACCTGAGCATGCTGAACGACTGCATCTATTTAGCGGCTTCCTTAAGCACACCTGAGCGTGCCAAGCTATTGAGCACTCTCAAATTGCTTAGGCTGGAACGATACTGTCCGCGCCACTGCCGCCTGTGGCTTCGTAACCCAAGCGAACATAGATGGGCGCAAAAGGTTCAGCTTGTGTCACTTTCACCAAGCCTTCGCGGGTCAATTCAAGCATTGCAATGAAGTTGACCACCACCACAGGCACACCACGTTCAATATCAAACATGTCAAAAAATTCTACGAACTTCTGGGTTTGAAGCCTGCGCAAAATGATGGTCATGTGCTCACGCACAGACAACTCCTCGCGGGAAATGGTGTGCGCTTTCACCAAGGAAGCACGGCGCAAAATGGCTTGCCATGCATCGCGAAGTTCTTCAGCGTTCACATCGGGAAAGCGCTCGACCGTGTTTGGGTCGTGGAACGCGTGTGCAATCCAGAAGTCTCTGCCCACCAACGGCACTTTGTCCAGTTCTTGTGCCGCCAACTTCATTTGTTCGTATTCAATCAAACGGCGGGCCAATTCGGCGCGCGGGTCTTCCGCTTCTTCTTCGCCATCTTTGGGGATCACTGGCAACAGCATTCGCGATTTAATCTCGATCAGCATGGCGGCCATTAACAAGTACTCGGCAGCCAGCTCCAGGTTACGTGTGCGAATTTCTTCAATGTAGGTGAGGTACTGGCGGGTAAGTTCCGCCATGGGAATATCAAGAATATTGAAGTTTTGCTTGCGAATCAGGTAAAGCAACAAGTCCAGCGGGCCTTCAAAAGCCTCCAGAAATACCTCCAGTGCATCTGGTGGTATGTACAGGTCTTTGGGCATGTTGAACAGCGGTGCGCCGTACAAGCGCGCCAAACCCACACCATCCACTGTGTCGGGGGTGCTGTCGTTGGGGTTAAGTACGCTAATTTCGTCGAGTTCGCTGCTCAAAGTGGTAGCACTTTACTTGTTTTGATACACGTAGGGTTTTTGCGCCACCTTGGCTTCTTTGAAACCTTCTTGAAGCTTTTTGTCCAGTTGCTTGTCCCACAACAAGGCACGGCCTTTTTGCTGCTCGTTTTCCAGGTGAGGGCGTTCAGTTTTAAGTTGGGTCAGAAACTGTGTGGCTTCGGATTCATATTGCATGGTGGTTTGCCAAATAAATGGTTTAAAAAGATTTTTTCATTTTATCAGGCGCCGGCCTTGTCCTCGATGGAAATTGTGTGGGCATGTGCCATTGCTGCAGAAAAGTCGTTCTGTATCTGCTCAGGTTTAAGGTGAGCAGAAAAACCACTGCGTTTGAAAAGCGACAAGGCCTGGTTGTTCAAACTGCAAAAAATCAGGGTGTGGCCTGCACGTTCCAGTTCGGCGTTCAACTCCTCCAGGCATTCAAGCGCGGTGGTGTCGATTGAAATGGTTTGGTGAAGGTCGAGGATCAAAATTTTGGTTGATTTATCTGTGTGCAGTATCAGATTTTCAATTTTCCCGACCACCGCAAAAAACAGTGAGCCATAAATTTTATAAGCTGCGATTCCTTTGGCCCGATCTTCGTCTTTCAGGTAAACAGGAATAAATTCTGTCAGTGTTGAAACTCGATAGATAAAAAACACACCCGCTAACACCAAGCCAACTTGAACAGCCACCGTCAAATCAACGATCACCGTGAGAAGGAAGGTAGCCAGCATAATTACTTTGTAAATGGTGCTGTACTGCTTCATTTTTGAAAATTCACGCCATTCACCCATGTTGTAGGCCACAAACATGAGAACAGCTGACAGTACGGCCAGTGGTATGTGAAAGGCCAAGGGCGCGGCTATCAACATGATGATCAAAAGCACCAAAGCATGAATAATGCCGGCAACAGGGGAATTGCCACCCGAACGAATGTTGGTCACTGTGCGCGCAATGGTGCCGGTGGCGGGCATGCCACCGAACAGGGGTGAGGCCATGTTGGCCAAACCTTGCGCCATCAATTCCTGGTTGGGGTCGTGTTTCTCGTGGGTAATGCCATCGGCCACGCGTGCGCACAGCAGCGATTCGATCGCGCACAGAAATGCAATGGTCAGTGTAGGGCCAATCAGGGTTTGAATATTGGCCAGTTCAATTGATGGTAAGGACAAGGTGGGCAGGCTTCTTGGAATTTCACCAAACTTGCTGCCAATAGTTTCTACATTCAGGCACAAAAGATAAGCAATCAAAGTACCTACCACTAGCAAAATGACTGACCCCGGAACACTTTGAAGTATTTTCGAAAAGGTGCCTTCAGTGCGCCGTTTGCTCAGTGTGGCAAACCACTTGGGCCATAGAAATAGAAAGGCCAGGCTAATGCTTGCCAAGATGAACGCAGACCAGTTCAGGTCGGGAATGGCTTGAAGCAGGACCCGGTTTTTCTCAAAAAAACTTCCGTGGGTTAAGTCGATGTTCAAGCCAAGGAAGTCTTTGACCTGCGACAGCGCAATAAGCACCGCAATGCCGTTGGTAAAGCCTATTACGATGCTGACTGGTATCAGCCTGACCAAGCTGCCCAAGCCGGTAAGTCCCATGAGGAACAAAAGTGCCCCAGCCATGAGTGTGCAGGCAATCAGGTTGGCAACGCCGTATTGGTTAACAATACCGAGTACAACCACAATGAAGGCACCAGCGGGGCCGCCAATTTGAACGCTTGATCCGCCTAGGGCAGAAATGATGAAGCCCGCCACAATGGCGGTGAACAGGCCTGTTTGTGGTTCAAGCCCGCTGGCTATTGCGAAGGCCATGGCCAAGGGCAGGGCAACTACCCCCACAGTAATGCCCGCACCCAGGTCTTTCATGAAACGCTGGGAGTTATATCCCTGCAAGCTTTCTACAATGCGTGGTTTGAAAGGCTTGAGCGTTTTGAGAAACCCGGGTGTGGCCATATTTTCCTTTTAACTGATTTTCATTCCTGGCGAAAGTTTGCCCAAAGCAGTAAGGGTGCTTAGCGCGGTGTCATCTTCGCTGGCGGCACACAACACCATGCCTTCGGAAATACCAAATTTCATTTTGCGCGGCGCAAGGTTAGCCACCACAACAACATATTGCCCGTTCAGTTGTTCCGGCTGGTAATGCGCTGCAATACCCGAAAAAATATTGCGTGGCTTTTCCTCGCCAAGATCAACTGTAAGTTGAAGCAGTTTTGTGGATCCTTCAACGGCCTTGCACTCTTTCACCAAACCAATTCGCAAGTCAATCTTGGTGAAATCATCAATACTGATGAATTCGCCTGACACGGTGCTTTCAACTTCTTTGGCAGCCTGTTTAGTCGATTGTTTGGAATCGACTTTTGCCGGGGCTGCTGATGCAGGCACCAAAGACTGCTTATTGGCTTCGATCAATGCGTCAATTTGTTTTTGATCTACGCGCTGCATGAGGTGTTTAAAGGCCTGCACCGGTTTTGAGCTATTCAAAGGCGTGTTTACATCGGCCCAAGTCATGGGTGCTACCCCCAGAATATTTTCGGCATTGCTGGCCAGTACAGGCAGTACGGGTTTGAGGTAAAGGGTCAGCAGTCGGAAGGCCTCCAGGCAAATGGAGCAGGCTGTTTGCAATTCCGCTTGCTTGTCCGGGTTCTTGGCCAGTTCCCATGGCTTTTCCTGATCCACGTAAGCATTGACTTTGTCGGCGCAGGCCATTACTTCGCGAATGGCTTTGCCGTATTCGCGTTCGTCAAAATAGCTTGCAATCGCTTCGGCCTGTTGGCGAATATCGATAAGCAGTGGGTGCTGCATGGCTGAATCGAGTACGCGGCCTTCAAAGTTTTTCACCAGAAAACCCGCACTGCGGCTGGCTATGTTGATGTACTTGCCAACCAAATCGCTGTTCACTCGGGCGGTAAAATCTGAAAAACTCAGGTCCAGGTCTTCCATGGTGGAGTTGAGTTTCGCTGCAAAATAATAGCGCAGCCATTCCGGGTTCAGGCCTTGTTGAATGTAGCTTTCGGCGGTAATGAATGTACCGCGGCTTTTGCTCATTTTTGCGCCGTCTACGGTCAGAAAACCGTGTGCATTCACTTTTGTCGGCGTGCGCAAATCTGCAAACTGCAGCATGGCAGGCCAGAACAGGGCGTGGAAGTACAAGATGTCTTTACCGATGAAATGAATCAGCTCGGTATTGGTGTCAGCTTTCAAGAAGTCCTGATAGTCCACACCAATTCGTTCACACAGGTTCTGGAAGCTCGCGAAGTAGCCTACTGGTGCGTCTAGCCATACATAAAAGTATTTGCCGGGCGCATCGGGAATTTCGAAGCCGAAGTACGGCGCATCGCGTGAAATGTCCCAGTCGGCTAGTTTGCCGCTGCCTTCTTCGCCCAGCCATTCTTGCATCTTGCGGCTGGCTTCAATTTGCAGGCGGCCTTCGCTTTGGGTCCATTGGCGAAGGAAGTTTTCGCAACGTGGGTCCGAAAGCTTGAAAAAATAATGGTCTGAACTTTTGCGCACGGGCGCTGCACCAGACACGGTGGAGTAAGCATTTTTCAGTTCTGTGGGTTGGTAGGTGGCACCGCAGGCTTCGCAAGAATCACCATACTGGTCTTTCGCACCACACTTGGGGCATTCGCCTTTGATAAACCGATCGGGCAAAAACATTTCCTTGACCGGGTCGTAGAACTGCTCAACCGAGCGGGTTTGTATCAGCCCTGCATCGCGCAAGCGCGTGTAAATGGTTTCGCAATGCGCTTTATTCTCTGGCGCATTGGTGGAATAGTAGTTGTCAAACCCCACATGAAAACTGGCAAAGTCGCGTTGGTGCTCTGTGCTGACCCGCGCAATCAATTCCTCGGGGCTAATGCCTTCGGCCTGCGCACGCAGCATAACTGGTGTGCCATGCGTGTCGTCTGCGCACACGTAATACACCTCGTTGCTTTGCATTTTTTGAAAGCGAACCCAGATGTCGGTTTGAATGTATTCAACCAGGTGGCCAAGGTGAATGGCGCCATTGGCGTAAGGCAGGGCAGAGGTAACAAGAATTCGGCGAGTCACGGTGTTGTTTTTTGAAGTTTTGCTGGGCGCGGAACACGTATTGTACGATGTAATTACATGGCTGGCCTTGCTGGTCATGGTAGTTGTGGTGGTTGCTTGAGTATTCAGACAGGAACCTTTTTCAATAAAACCCCACCAAAATGACATATTCTTTTTTATTAGTGATAAGGGTTCAAAGTTCATGGCGGTGATTCAATCCAAGAAGGAAGTGAGCAGCCCAGCTGTGCGCTACCAGCCGATAACTCAAGACGGGGCCCCAAAGCTTGGTGCATGGAAAAGGTTTACAACGGCATGCGCAAAAATTGCGGAGTCGCTCCTGTCTCAATCAGACCGTGTTTGTGATCAGTCGCCCTGTGTTTCACCGCGCGCTACTGCAAATTCAAGCAAACCGACTGCTACCGAGCAGTCGTTTGACCATTTAAAAATGCTGGTTGGTGATAAGGTTCCCAAAAGGCCAAGGACACGGCGAATGACCGTGAAAATGCTTTCCGAAGCAGGGCCCAACTTTCATAAGTCTATGGGGGTCTTAAAAGAAAATATTCAGAAAAGATTGCCAACGATTGTCGAAAAGAACGAGTACGCGAAATCGTCGAGTCCCGCTGCTTTGAAGTCTGAAGTTGCTTCAAATAAAGAAGTTGCTTCAAATAAAGAAGTGGCTGCTCAAAAGCATTCGCCTAAAACTGGTTTTAATGGCACACAAAAACCCTTGTATGCCACTGCGCCAAAGGCTGGTGATTCAAGTTTCGATGAACGATTTACCCTATCCAAAGAATTTGCGGCCAAAGCCGGTTTTAGTTGGGAGCCGAATCCGTTCTACCCCGCTGATTCTACGGCAAGCGATTCCAAATTGATGGGTTACCAAATTTTGCCCAAAGAGATGGCGCGTAATATCCGGTTTGATTCAATCCCTGATATTTTCAATACCAACGCCTTGTCGGGCTCAGAGGGTTCGGCCAGTCAGCGCAATTCTGCACCTCCGACTCGCATTGTTGATGCTGTTCCATCGGATTTTGTTGTGAGTAGGGAGCAGATGTTGCTCAATTTCCGCGGAAAAATAATCGCGGAGAACTTTACGAGCACCGGGCGGCTGAACATTCACAACGAATTAGCATTGAATAAATTCTTAAGCACACTGGAGCAGCATGTTTCAGAGTCAAATCTAGCCCGATTGGATGGATTAAGTGCATCTGAGGCGAGCGATGTGTTCAATAAATTTTGCCAGCAGCTGGGCGTTAGCCCCTTCAGGAAATAATTCGAAAGGATTGAATTAGAGTTGGTGCCCGGGACCGGAATCGAACCGGTACGCCCCTTTTACGGTAAGCGACGGATTTTAAGTCCGTTGTGTCTACCAATTTCACCACCCGGGCGGATGGTTTAAAACTTGGAGGCGGGGGTCGGAATCGAACCGGCGTACACGGAGTTGCAGTCCGCTGCATGACCACTCTGCCACCCCGCCAAGGGTGTTCGCCAAAAATATGGCGGGCAAAGAAAAGGGGAAGTGTAACACTTCCCCTTAGGAATTTGGAGCGGGAAACGAGACTCGAACTCGCGACCTATACCTTGGCAAGGTATCGCTCTACCAACTGAGCTATTCCCGCATTTCAACAACTTGTCGTCGTTGAGAGAACGAAATTATAGCAAGAAAATTTTTTGTGTCAAACGTTTTTGCAAAATTATTTCATTTATTTTCTGCTTGCTTAAAACTTGTGCAAACCCAGGCCTGTTGCGGCTTCCGGGCTTATTCTTCTTTTTGGTTTCAAGCTATTGATTCTGTTGTGAAATGTAGTTTTTCCATCCGCGTTTGCGTAAATCGCAGGCGGGGCATTCACCGCAACCAAAACCCCAATCATGTTCGTGTGATCGGTCGCCGGTGTAACAGGTGTGAGTGTCACGAACAATAATTTCAAGTAATTTTTTGCCGCCCAGTTGCTCACCCAGTTGAAACGTTTCGGTTTTGTCGATCCACATCAATGGGGTTTCAAAGCGAAAGGTGCTGGCCATGCCTAGGTTGGTTGCCACTTGAAGGGCTTTTAATGTGTCTTCCCGGCAATCGGGGTAGCCAGAAAAGTCGGTTTGACACATGCCACCCACAAGTGTGGATAAGCCCCTTCGGTATGCCACTGCCGACGAAATTAGAAAGAACACCAAATTGCGGCCCGGTACAAAGGTATTGGGTAGGCCTGTTTCATTCAGTTCAATTTCCCGTTCTTCGGTTAATGCACAGTCTGAAATTTGCCCAAGCCAGCTTAGATCAATTACCCGGTCCTCACCAAGCTTATTCGCCCACTCGGGAAACTGCTCGCGTACCCTGTCCAGTACGGTTAGCCTGCATTGCAATTCAATGCGGTGGCGTTGCCCGTAGTCAAAGCCAATTGTTTCAACGTGTTCGAATTTGGATAGTGCCCATGCCAGGCAAACTGTGCTGTCTTGTCCGCCTGAAAACAGCACCAATGCTTTCTTGTTCATGTTTGATGGGTGGTGGGTTTGCTTCAAACCGCCATTTTAGCTGCACAAACAAAAAACCCCGCAGGGTGTTGCGGGGTTTATTAATCTGTTACAACTTCAACCGTTAGCTTGGGTAGTTCGCTGGCTGTGGGTTAGGGCTTAGCTGGCCATTCCTGCTGAAATTGCGTATTTCACCAACTGAACACTGGAATCCAGATTCAACTTTTGCAGTAAACGTGCGCGGTAAGCGTCAATGGTGCGTGGCGAAACTTTCAGCAGTTCTGCAATCTCGCGGCGGGGGCGGCCTTGCGCTATCAATGTAAGCACCTGGCGCTCGCGCCGCGTAAGTTGTGCGCCTTCCTCTTGCTCGATCAATGGGTGCATCACATTGGCTGGGTGCTGCTGCTCAGAGCCAGGGTAGGCAGGAGTTGCTTTGGTATTCACAAGCTCAGGGGCCACATAACGGGTTCCCGCGGCAACGGTATCGATTGCTTCGCGCAGGGTTTCCACGGAGGATTGGCGGCTAACACAGGCCCAAACGCCCGGTTTGAACGCCATTCCCAGAATGTCTTGGGCACTGCCCTCGCACACCAACACCACTCTGACATCGGAATAGTTGGTGCCTATGTGTTGAACCACAGCTTCCCCGTGCCGATTGCTCCTTTCGATGGTAATAACCACAATCCGTGTTTCGGCGCTGGCCAAGTGGTTGTCTATTTCTTCAAGAGTGGTGCGGTTTGTTACGAACATGGGCTGAAGGCTAATTGTCCTGCCCGCGGGGGTACTTTGCACACCCGTCTCGCGGGGCGTAAGTGGTCGACCTGTCAAGCCTTTTTCGTTCTTCATAGTCCCACCCATGTTTGGCTGGCTTGGCCAGCTCGGTATAAAGGTCATTGTTTGCCCCGCTTTTTGATTTGTTTGGGTTGCTGCTTATTCGATTTGTACTTCCGGCAATAAATTTTGGATTCAGGCCCTTGTGGGAAATTACAAGCGGGTTAATCACTATTAGGGGGATTGAATTTCGATGGGCTATGTAAGCAAATAGACAGTACAAGTACTGTTCTGGAATCGGAACTTTTGCTAGTATCCCTTAGCAGGGGGATACTAGAGAGTTACATCCCCCGAGTTGGGTGGCTCGATTCAGTGGTATGAGCAGTAAAACCTGGCCTTTTTGACAGAACCAAAGTTTGGCGCGACTGTAAATTAACAGTATCAGGACGTAGCAAACACACACAGATGACTTCATCTCGGGGACAGCCAGGTTGAGAGAAGAGCTCGCTTCTTTAATTGAACGAATTGCAAATCGCGATCGTAAGGCGTTTGAGGAGTTGTATCAACTTACCTCACGAAAAATGTTTGCGGTTGCGTTGCGCATAGTTCGCGAGCCGGGTGTGGCTCAGGATGTGCTTCAGGATGCTTACATTCGCCTTTGGCGATACGCCCACACGTTCAACAGCAAATTGTCTGCGCCTGAAACATGGCTGCATCAGGTGGTGCGGAACAGGGCGCTGGATTTAATTGCACAGCAAAGCCACACGGTGAATTCCATTTCACTGGACCAGTTTTCTGATCAGGATGAAAAGCCCACTGAATTGGTGTTCGAAGCGCATTCCGCAAGCAGCGATGAGAAGGAAACCAGCCGAGTGATGCAGGCCTGTGTTCAGCGTCTTGATGGCAAATATCGGCAGGTGTTGACCTTGGCATATACCCACGGCATGAGCCATGCAGAGATTTCAGAGCACCTGGATGTGCCTTTGGGAACGGTTAAAACCTGGGTTCGCAGGGGTTTGATTGAATTGAAAACTGTGTATGACGAATTTCAGTCTGAAGGTTTGGCAACCATGGCCGCGAGCAATTCGCGACGCAAGGATGCCGAGCCATCTGGATATATGGCATAAGGGGCCCCGCATGACTGATGATGATAAAAACTGGTTGGCTGCTGACTATGTACTCGGTGTAATGCGAGGCGCAGAGCGAAGCGCGTTCGAGAGTCAGTTGAAGCAGGACCCGGTTTTGGCCAAGGCGGTGTTGGGTTGGCAGGAGCGGCTTAGTTTGATCGATGCCAAACCACAGGTGTTGTCATCTGCGATGTCGGAGGCAGAGGTGGATGCAGCGCTCAGCAATGTATTCGAACGGGTGTGCCGTGCAATCGATGCGCAGCCCGATGCCAAAACACGGTTGGAAAACCCGCTGGCCAAGTTGACCAGGGAACAGTTGGCGGGTATGCGCCCGGCTGTGGTCCGTTTGATCGCCTCGTACCTGGTATTGCTTGAACGGTTAAAGGCGCAACAGCTGCGCATGGCTGGTTCGGCGGGCGCTGTGTAACCTAGGGAAAATCGCGATGTCGGTGAAATACTTGTTCAAAGAAAGACTCGAAGCGCTCTGGAATTTCGGTTTGAAACCGGAAAAGACGGGGCAAGCTGCTGCTGATGGGGGCGGTGCTGTCGAGGTATCCGGCTCTAAAACCGTTGAGGGGGTTATTCGCAGCGCATTGCCTCTGTTGAAACGCGCTGCTTTGTTGTCTATTTTCGTAAACTTGGTGGCGTTGTTTCCAGCGGTTTTTTCTCTACAGGTTTACGATCGGGTTATTTATCGTTCTGGCTTGAACACGCTGACCGCTTTGTTGATCGGCATGGGTATCTTGCTGGCGGCCGACCTTATTTTGCGTTCATTCCGCGCTCGTGTTCTGCGTGTGGCTGCTGTGAAAATTGACGGGCAAATTGCCAGTAAGTTGATGAACAAAATTCTGTCGATTCCTTTGCGACAGCTTGAGGCGCGTTCAACGGCTGCCTGGTATTCCCTTTTCAAAGATGTTGATACCGTGCGCGTGGTGTGGAGTGGCGCGGTTGCAATGACCATTCTTGATCTGCCGTTCGCGATTCTGGCCATTGGCCTGATTGCAACCATTGCGTTGCCAATATTGCCCGTGGTGCTGATTGGCCTTGTGTGCTTGGCGGCTTTGTCATGGTACAGCGCGGGTGAATTCAGAAAGCGTCGTGTTGAGGAATTTTCACGCGCCCGCCGCCGCGACGAGGTACTGGCTGAGGTTTGCCGTGGCCGTGAAGCGATTAAAAGTTTGGTGCAAGACGATTCTGCCAAGCGGGCCTGGGTTTCCAGCTACAACTCGTGGGTTCAGGAATCTTTCCAGAAAAACGGGGAAATGGAAGACCAGCGCGAGTTGTCAGTTTCCATCATGTTGTGCGTGAACGTGGCGATTACTGCGGTGGGTGCCTATGCGGTGATTAACCAGTGGATGACGGTGGGTGGCTTGATTGCTTCGAACATGTTGGCTGCAAAAGCCATTGGCCCCTTGGCTGCCTTGAGTGGGCATTGGCGCTCAATTGCCCATTCCCGCGAGGCCACAGACCGTTTGAACAAGGTGTTTTCTTCAGACGAGGAAAAGCAACACACGGGTTTAAGTTTGCCCATGCCTTCTGGCGCGTTGCGCCTTGAGAATGTGAGTTATCAGCACGTGGGCGCACAAAAAGAGGTGGTGAAGTCGGTCTCAGCCCAAATTGGCCCACGTGGTATTTACGGTTTGGCTGGCGACAATGGCGCGGGTAAATCAACTTTGCTGAAATTGCTGCGCGGCCTTTACGAGCCGCAAAGTGGCCGCGTGTTGCTGGATGAATATGATTTGTCCCAGTTTTCCCGTCAGGAGCTTTCTAAGTGGATTGGCTTTTTACCACAAACTTCGCAGTTGTTTGAAGGCACGATTGTGGAAAACTTGCGCCGGTCTAACCCCGATGCCAGCGATGAGCAAATTTTGCTGGCAGCAAAGCGTTCTGGGGCGCATGAATTTATTGCAAAAATGCCTGATGGTTACATGACGCAGGTGGGCGAGGGCGGTAACCGCCTGTCGGGTGGCCAGCGCCGCAGGGTCGCAATTACTCAGGCGTTTTTGTCGGATGCGCCCGTGTTATTGCTGGATGAACCCACGAACGATCTGGATTTCGCGGCAGAAACTCATTTGATGGCCGTGTTCAAAAGCTTGGCTACGGTGAAAACCATCATTATGGTGACGCATTCCGTACGCCTTATGTCAATTTGCGACAAGATTATTTACCTGGACAAGGCGTCGAAGTTGCATGTTGGTGCCACGCCAGAAATGTTGAAACTGTTGTACGGCATTTCTGTTCCGAAGCCGGTGCCAGCCGCGCCCAAGGCTGCTTCACAGGTTACATCCGAGGCCACCAGGCAAGCGCTGGAAGCCAATGGTGTAAATGAAGGGCAGGTAAATACCGACATGGGCGGCAAAGCCGCCCAAGCCTGATTAGCGAAGGTCGAGAAATTATGAAGTCCAATAATGCATTGGCCGAAGTCGGCAAAAACGATAACAAGCCTTACGAAGTGCCTGCCTTGTACAAACCCAGTGGTGGTGGGTTTGATACCAAAAGCAGGTTTGCGCTCGGTTTGATCGCTGTGTCCTTGTTTGCTTCCTTGTTTATTCGTGTTGACCAAGTGGTTACAGCACCTGGCAAGGTCATTCCCTCGACCCGAGTCAAAAGTATTCAGCACTTGGAGGGCGGTATTGTTCAGGAGTTGGCTGTAAAAGAGGGTGACTTGGTAAAAGAAGGGGCCATGCTGGTTCAACTGAACCTGGCCACCTCGGGTATTAACATTGAAGAATTGAAAAGCCGCAGGGCCGCGCTTGAAATGAGCCGGGCGCGCTTGCTCGGTGAGGCGGCTGGCAAGTCACCTGAATACCCCAAAGAAATTGTTGCAGACTATCCCGATTTGTACCGCACTGAGCAAGCCACTTACATTGCCCGCATCACTGAGCTGAACGGTATTTTGGGGGTGAATGACAGTCAAATGCAGGGCAACCAGGGCAAGGTGGGTGAGCTGCAAGCCAAGCTTGAGGGCCTGGAAAACCGTGCGGTTACCACCCTGCGTGAACTTGAAATTACCCGTGAGCTGGTTCGGGAGCGGCTAGTGTCGCAGTTGGAATACCTGACCAAGAAGCGCGATTACGACAGCTTGACGGCAGAAATTGCCTCGATGCGGCAAACCATAGCATCTGCTCAAGCCTCCGTTGGGCAAAGCCGTGCTCGCCGCGTGGAAGAGGAGGGCAAGTTTCGCCGCAGAGCCGCCGATGAGTTAACAACCCTTGAACGCCAGCTGGCCAGTTTGAAAGATGAAATTGATCGTGCCAGTGATCAGCGTGACCGCGCAGTAATCCGCTCGCCAATTGATGGCGTGGTTAAAAACCTGAAGTTGCAGGCTGTGGGCAACGTGGTTCGTCAGGGCGAGCCTATTATGGAAGTGGTGCCAGTAGACGAGGTGTTGGTGGTTGAAACCAGGCTTTCTCCTTCTGATCGTGGCTATGTGACCATGGATCAGCCATCGGAAGTGAAAGTGTCGGCGTATGACTTTTTGCGTTACGGAACACTGCCCGGCAAGGTTACCCAAATTGCGGCTGATACAGACCCAGGTACGGAAGAAACTGGCCCTTATTACCGTTTGATTGTAAGCACGGACAAAGCTTTTTTTGGCACACCCGAGGCGCCATTGCGTATTTCACCGGGGATGACTGCCGAAGTTGACATTAATGTAGGTTCTCAGCCCTTTATCTATTATTTGTTAAAACCAGTATTGAAGCTGAAGCAAGAAGCCTTCAGGGAACCCTAATTAATCCATGACAAATCAATTGGACATGACCCAAGGCGGCTTATGGGCCCGCAAGGCACTTTGCATGTTACTTGCCAGCCTTCTGGCACTTCCTGCGGCCGCGCAAAACACGCTAGCTTCCGATGTGCCTTCTGCAAATGCGGGCAACGATAACAATGAGTTTCGTGCCCGGCGAATAGCGCCGTCCGAGGCTGCAAACATGAGTAAGGAGGAACTCACCAAGGTTCGTTTCCTGAACATGTTGCGTACCAATCCTGAAATTGTGACCTCGCGCATCAATGTGAATGCCTCGCAGTTCATTGAGGACGGCGCGCGCGCTGCCTATTTTCCGCGAATTACTGTGGGTGCGAATGCCAGTTCAAGTTCAACGGTTACCAACCGGCAATCCACTGACATTACCGTAACGCAACCTTTGTATACAGCTGGCCGAATTACCGCACGAGTAAAGGCGGCGGAAACCGATGGCACTATCGCGGATGGTCAATTTGTAAAAACCATTCAAGATGTGGTGCTTGAAGGCTTTTTGGCCAGTAGCACCTTGTCTCGCAATGCCTTGCTGGTTGAGGCTTCCCGTGCGGCAGAAGCCGCAGTGGCACAGTTGCTGGCTTTAGAGGAGCGCCGTGTTGAGCTGGGAGGAAGCGGTATAACTGACGCCCAGTTTGCCAAGGCCCGTTTGGCGGTAACACGTGACAGGCTTGTGAATTTTGAAGGGCAGTTTGAGGAGGCGAGAGCCACTTATTTCCGCTACTTTGGTGCGTACCCCGAGGGATATAACGTGCCTGAACTGGAAATTCAGCGCAATATGTTGCCCCAGCTGGTGGACGAGGCAGTGACCAAGGCCTTGTTCTCGAATCCGGAAATTCGAGTGGCCGAAAGCCAGATTGTGAAGGCGAGACACAATTACACGGCTGAGGATGCGAGCCTCTATCCATCCTTAAACCTGGTGGGTATTCAGCAGTTTTTTGGCGAACCAGACCCGTTTACCGGTGACAGAACTGATAGTTCAGTGAACTTGCGCTTGCAGTACAGTGCCTTTTCTGGTGGCGAGCAGGTGGCCCGCGTGAACCAGGCGGCCGCCACAATTGACACACGGCGTGCCCAATTGTCTGCTGCCAGGTTGCGGGTGGAGGAAAGTGTTCGTTTTCAGTGGGGCAAGTGGGCAGCAGGGCAGTCGCGGGCGCAAACTTTGCGCGGTGCTTACGCCGATTCTTTGCAGGTATTTAAAAACCGCAAAAGGCTTCGCGATTTTGGTCGTGAAACCGTGATTGTGATGCTGGATGCACAGGTTGAGTACTTCAACGTGTTGATTGCCTACATTAACGCGGTATTTGATGCGCGGGATGCCAGTTTCAGGCTGATGCACGCAATGGGCTTGATGTTGCCCACCCCTGGCGCTGAAGCCGATTGGTTTGCCTTGTTTTTCTCGAAAAACCCTGAGCGTGAGCGCCTGGAGAGTAGCCTGAAAGATACAGCAGATATTGCAAGCAGCCCCGCAGACCAGAAAATTGCAGAGAAGCTGGGTTTGGATGTGAGCCAGGCCGAGGTCGAGAAGGCAGCGGGGTTTGTATTGACGCCGGCACAGCGCCTTGAAATTGAGAAAAGATCGGAACGAAGCCGTCTGCAAGGAACTACAGCCGAGAAACAGCTGAGCCCAACCTTAAAACCCGCACCTGTTCTTGATCCCAGGTTTTATAGGTAAGACCTTGATTTTTGTAAGTAAAGTGCTCACACTACCTAAATAGGGGCACTTTACAGCCTTAATTCATCCATTCGCAGGGCCAAAACACTGAGAAACTGGAAGGAACGGGGCGATTCCCAAAGGAATGACAAAAATGGGTGACGACATTCAAAACACCAGGAAAACGGCTGAAGACTTGGCTGTAGAGCGTGCTGAACAGCAATTGGCCGATCCGTCCGCCGTCAATATGCAGTTTCTGCAATCAACTTTGAATACGTCCGAGTTCGATGGTATGGGCGCCAATACTGGTTTCGCGGGTAGTTCGGCAAAATCTCAGTTCAGTTCATCAAGCCAGCAAGGTGGCAGTTTTTCAGGATTGTCCCCTGCTTATTCCGGTGCTGGCCTGTTAGGTGCGGTTTCTGCGGTCGATATTGGTGGTGCTTCCAGTGCGATGGGTATAGCTGCACAAGCGGCCAGCGCGGCACCAGTTACTTTTGGTAAAGCTGCGGTGGGCGAATCAGCCAGTTTGGCAGGTTTGGGCAACAAGGCTTTAACGCAGCCAGCAGAACTTTCAAAAACTTTGGAATTGCCGTTGTTAAAACCGGTGGCCAATGCAGACGGTTCTATGGTGCCGATATCCCCCGAGTTTGCTCAATTAATGGCCATGCTGGAAGGCAGTGGCGGCATGAATCCAAATGATGCATTGAATAGCCTGATCGGTGGTTTGAGCCAAAGCCCTAGCCCCGAGAGCCTTCAAACTGCAATTGATGCAGTGCTTGATCAAATTAGTTTGCTGAACACTACTTTTGAGCCAGTGTTCGATAACCTGGGCAGTGATGTTCAGAACCAAGTTTCTGCTCAAACTGAAATGCCCAGTGCCGATTTGGGTTTAAGTATTTTTGAGGATGCCGGTGAGGTTTCCTCCACGCTGACAGACCTGTTGGGCACAATCGACGTGGGCAGCAATCCGCAGCTGGACAGTTTGCTGAATCTGGATTCGACATTTGATGACATCGCAACTTTGGTTGGTTCTTTGCCGGATCTGGATTTGACGCCCGTTACCGATCCTGTGACCGACATTGTGGACGGCGTGGTTGGCGGTGTCACTGATGGCATTGGCGGTATCACCGACCCGGTTACCGACATTGTTGACGGCGTGGTGGGCGGTATCACCGACCCGGTAACTGATATTGTTGACGGCGTTGTGGGTGGTATTACAGACCCGGTTACCGATATCGTCGACGGCATTGGCGGTATCACTGATCCAATCATTGATACGATCACCGACCCAGTTAATGACATTGTGGATGTGATTACTGGCGTAACCGATCCCGTGGTTGATCCTATCCTTGATCCGGTTCTTGACCCTATTACCAATATTGCTGATCCGCTTTTGGATCCGATTCTTGGCGGTGGTGGTTTGTTGTCGGGCCTGAGCAGTTCTTCGAGCGAGTCTGACTCCGGTTTGCTGGATTCTCTGAGCAGCGGAATTTCCTCCAATGCCGGCTCTGAAGGGGGAGCCTTGGACGGCTTGTTGGGTTCACTGGACCAAAACAAATAAAGCATCCCCCTTTTTGATTGGGGGGTGGTTTGAATCCAATTGACATGGCCCATCGTATAAAATGTTGAGGTGTCATCAAAAAAATTGGGTTTATGTCAGATTCCGTCATTCAATTGTCAGTGCAAACCGACCACGGCCATGTTGCTGGGGAGCTGAGCAGCTCCGTTGGTAGGGCAACAATTGAATTTTTTGATGTTTCTGAGCCATCTCCTGGTTTATCCAAAATAGCCTTTTCGTCACTCGACGGTCTTGACCCTAAAACGTTTTCAAGTGCGTCCTTTCTCGGTTTGGGCGAATTTCGATGTATTTCTCAATCCTGTGTCAGCGATGTGAGCGTGTTTGAGAGTGCATCAATTCTTGCCAGTGTTGAGCCGGCATTGCTTTCCAACGCAGACACTGCAGGAATTCTGAACACCATGAATGAACAAGCATCATTTGAAGCTTTGAACTCTGAGCTGTTGAATGCTCTCCCGCGTGTAAAGCATGCTTTGGGCGGTGAGCTCGCTTATTCCGAGTTGACCCAGCTCATTGCAGACATTCAATCCCAAGTGCTAGACCTGAATACGTTGAGCCAAAACATGTTTGGTGAGCTTTCTGGTGAAGTGAACAGCGCTATGCAAGAAGTATCAGGGTTTGACACCGATTCACTGCTGGATTCCATGCAAATTGACTCTGGTCTCTTCGCACAGCCGGAATTGCTTGGCAATACAAATTCACTGGCGCTCGAGGCCACTCTTGACGGTTTGTTTACGTCCCCTGAGGTTTTCCCATTAACCCTCGACTTCTCTAATCCCAACGGTATTCAGGAAGCTTCCGAGCTATTTGCCGCCACTGGCGGTAGCTCATCAATCAGTTCTACAGCAAGCAGTTTTGATTCAGACAGCGGCAGTTTTTCTACGGGCACTTCAGGTTCAAACGACCTGAGCTGAATACTGGCTGGTTAAGCCCGCTCAAATGTGATGACGTGATCAAGTTCAAGCTTGATCCCGATGGGCTCACCAATCGCGTGGTTGTGGTGGCTAGGCACCAATGCAAGCACATGTACACCGCTTTCAAGTTCAAGTGTGTACAGAAAATCTGCACCTCTAAATGACTTCCTGACCACTTTGGCCTGCATAGGGCTGGCATCGTCGTGAATGATGTCGTCAGGTCGAATCAGTACATCAAATTCGTCGCTTTTTGGCAGCTGGTCTTCGCTTAGACGTAGGTGCGCCAACTCAATTTGCAAGCCTTGCTCGGTTTTTTTGCCCGGCAGGAATACACCTTGACCAATGAAGTCGGCCACCATGCGCGAATTGGGTTGGTGATAAAGGCTGTAGGAGGAGCCCCATTGTTGCAATTCTCCTGCATGCATCACTCCGATTCGGTCAGCCATGCTGAAAGCTTCATGCTGATCGTGAGTTACCAGAATTGCACTCATGTTCTCGGCTTTTAAAATTTCCCGAACTTCAAAAGTGAGTCGCTCTTTCAGTTCAACGTCCAGGTTTGAAAAAGGCTCGTCCAGCAAAATAAGCGTGGGTTTTGGGGCTAGTGCGCGTGCCAATGCCACGCGCTGTTGCTGGCCACCCGACAATTCATGGGGATACCTGTCGGCCAGTGCCTCAAGCCCGATTAAGGCGAGCAATTCACCGCTGCGGTTGCGTTTTTCATGTTCACTGCGTTTGTGCAAACCGAATTCAATGTTTTTGCGAACAGTGAGGTGGGGAAATAGAGCGTAATCTTGAAACACCACGCCCACATGCCGATTCTCGGGGCTGCGCACTTTGCCGGGCTCGCTTGCCTTTTCACCCTTGAGCATGATGTTGCCCTTCGTAGGCATGAGGAAACCTGCGATTGCCCGCAGCAAGGTGGTTTTTCCACAGCCGGAAGGGCCCAGCAAACAGGCAATTTCACCTTGTGCCAATTCAAAGCTGACATTGCGAACGGCGGGAGTGTTACCTCCCGGGTACTGAATGCTCAGTTGATTGATGCTAAGAGCAGGGGCTTGTTTCATTTTTTCAGTTGCGCCGTGGTCTGTTTACTACGCAGTTCACCTTTGCTTCAGGTGTACTACATGAACTTAAAGTAAAATCGTTCTCACTTCTATTTTGCCATGTCTGGGCGGTTTGTTTGTTTACTCTGGGGTTAAGAAGTCGCATTTCTGTTGCACTGCTGGCATTGCTGCTGTTGATGCCGTTCGTCTATTTGTTTGGCTTGGCAGGATTTAGCCTGGTGCAGGCTCCTCAAGTGCTGACTCATTTGGCCAACACCATTCTTCCTGATTTGGTGTGGCAAACGGTTTACCTTTGTTTTGGTGTTGTGGTGCTGACCAGCACCATGGGTGTGTTGCCGGCCTGGTGGGTTTCTGCCCATGATTTTCCGGGGCGAAAGTGGCTTGAATGGCTGTTGTTGTTGCCTATGGCAATGCCATCGTATGTGATTGCATATGCTTACACCGACGCACTGCAATACTCTGGCTGGCTGGCAAGCACCTTACGTGGTGTGCTGGGCAACGATTTCCGAATCCCTGAAATTCGCTCAACTTCGGGCGCAATTTTGGTTCTCAGTTTCGTGCTGTACCCCTATGTGTACATCATGGCGAGAACTGCATTTTTGGGGCGAAGCCCTTCCATGCTGGATGCAGCCCGTTCCCTGGGCCACAGCGCAACCAGCGCCTTTCTGAAAGTGGGTTTGCCCGTGGCCCGACCGGCTTGGGTAGTTGGGCTTACCTTGGTGCTGATGGAAACCCTGGCTGAGTACGGTGCTTTGTCCTATTTCGGGGTGCGTACATTCACAACCGCAATTTTTAATACGTGGTTGAATTTGGGTGACAGGGAAAGTGCAGCCCTGCTGGCTGTGATGTTGCTTGTGGTGATGTTGGCCCTGATTGTGTTTGAGTCGAAGGCGCGTGGCAGAGCGCAGTTTTATACGCAGTCGGGCAAGGGCAGCACCATTGAAAGAAAGCGACTAAGGGGCATGCAGGCGTGGTGGGTGGTGTTTTTATCGGCCATGCCTTTCGTGTTGGGCTTCGTATTGCCCGTGTTGATTTTATTGGCCTTGGTGGTCGATGTAGATACCTCAATCAATTGGGCACGCAGTTTTCAGTGGGCTTACCATTCAGCACTGTTGGGTGCCATGGCGGCTGGGGTTGCGGTGTTTCTGGCGGTGTTTCTGGCTTATGTAAAGCGGCAAGCGCAAGTGTGGTGGGTTACTGCAATTTACCGATTAATCTCGCTGGGCTACGGTGTGCCTGGTGCAATTTTGGCAATTGCCATATTGTTGCCACTGGCCACATTTGATCGCTTCACTTACGACATGGGTTGGCAAGTGCCCGCTTTAACAGGCAGTGTGCTTGCTTTGGTGTATGCCTACAATGTTCGCTTTACTTCGGCGGCGCTGCAGTCTGTTGATTCCGGGCTACAGCAAATTACGCGGCACATTGATGAATCGGCTCGCATTCTTGGCCGCTCGCCACGGCAGGTGTTGTGGCATGTGCATTTGCCGGTGCTGAAGGGGTCGGTGGCTACAGGTATGTTGCTGGTGATTGTCGATGTGATCAAGGAATTGCCCGCCACCTTGGTGTTGCGCCCATTTGATTTCGACACACTGGCTGTAGTTTCCTACCAGTTTGCTTCAGACGAACGGTTGACCGAAGCAGCCGTTCCTGCGTTGATGATTGTGATGATCGCCTTGGTGCCTATTTTGCTTCTGATACGGCAGGGTGCGAAGCAGGCGAGAAGCGGTAAGGCGTAACGTGTTCTGCGTTGAGCGTGGTGGCTCTTTTGAACAGCGAACCGCCACACACCTTTCCCGACAGATCCGTTCAACTTTCTTGATTGTCGGGGCAGGTGTGCTGGCAATTCACTGTTCGAACTTTCCACGACACGCGCAGCAAGCACGAAGGTTTAATGCAAATGCATACTGCTAGGAAGTTCAGAATCTTCGGGCAGTTCAGCATGCATCAATTCGCCTTCCGGGTTGGGGTACAAAGGTGAGCCACAGTCTTCACAGTATTCCAGCGGGAAACGTTCTTCCAGCACCTTGATCTGTCGAATGCCCACTTCTTTTAGCAGGGCTTCAATTTTTGATCGAATAACCGGGTTGTCTGGTTCGCTTTCAATGTCTTTTTCGTACACGGGGTCGGGTTCATTGCCGTATTCTTCACCAATCAGTGGCCACACCACGCCGTGCACAATGTCGCTGTTGCCTTCAACAGAAAAACCGATTCGGTATTCTTCAATTTCGCCGCGATCAACAAATGCGCCCACGCTGGCGTGAATTTTTTGTGTAGGAACATCGAGCGCGCTTTCAAGAAAGGCAGCCGATGCACGCACCGAGTAAGCACGTGCTTCTTTTTCTGCTTCGCGGCATGCGTTGTAAAGGCCGTTGGGCAGCATCAATTCAAGCAGGCAGCCGGGCATGATTTTTTGCAACGCTTGGCCGCCGGTTAGCCGCCAGTTGGCCAGTACTTCTTCTTTGCTTAAAAGGGTGCCGTTGCTGTGTGCTTCAACTTGCCATTTGAATGCAGGAAAGCCTGCCGGTACTGAAATGGCGCCGATCAAATAACGCACATCGCTCAAGAAGCTTTGCGTGGCAGGCAGGTTTTCGGTGTCGATACGCACTTTCACGCGGTCGATGGCGGCTTGCCCCAATTGGCGCGCCAGCTCGGCCGCTGCGGTGTAACTTTCAGGCAGTTGGTCGGGGCTGAACAGCATGTTGGTCAGCACCAAATGCGCATGTTCCGACAACACATTTTTTTGAAGCAGGGCGGTGAATTCAGCCACGGTGGCCTCTTCAATTTTTCCGGAAGGAATGTTGTAAGTAGACCAGGCTAAAATCGGTGCGGCTAGCAACAAAATATCTTCTTCTTGTCCCAGCTCGGGGCTTTCCACTGTGTTTTCAATGGCGAAGGCCAGTTCGTCGTAAGCGCGGTAGTTGGTGCTGTACAAGTGGTCAAGGGTTTGCATCAGTGTGGTGTCACTGCGGCCTTCCAGCATGGGGGCAAGCGCTGCAAACAGCTTCTTTTTCCAGAAACGGCGCTCAAGCCGGCTGCCTGCATCCGCCAGCAAAATAGCTAGGTTCGCCAGCGGTTTTGCATACTTGGACAGTTTGGATCGGGAGGCTGTATTAAGTGGTTTTCTGCGCATGGGTGGTCCTTCTGTGGTTTCACCCATTGTAGTACGAGAAGTTTGCTTAAATTGTTTTATCGCGCAGGTTGGACTGATCGCTCAGGCCTGGGCGTACCCACTCGGGTGGTGCCCAAATGTGTTTGATCCGCTGCCAAAGGGGACCAGGCTTTAAAGCATCTGAAAACATGTCACGCCATTCATGGGTATTCAATGTCCAGATGTTATTGGTCTTGGGTTGGCGAACAATGCCATAGTCCACAGGGGCCACTTCGGGTTCAAAGGTACCGAAAATTCGGTCCCAAATAATCAATACGCCGCCGTAGTTTTTGTCGATGTATTCATCGTTGCGGCCATGGTGAACACGGTGGTGACTGGGGGTGTTGAAAATATATTCAAACCATTTTGGAAACTTGTTCACGGCCTGGGTATGAACAAAATACTGATAGCCCAGGTTGACACCATAAGCCAGCAACACTGCCCAAACGGGGAAGCCGATAATCAGCATGGGTGCCCAGAAAATTTGATGCAGGTTCACGGCATAAAACAGGCTTTGGCGCATGGCTGTGGTGGTGGTCATGTTCTCGCCACTGTGGTGCACCACATGCGCACACCAAAACCAGCGTACCCTGTGGCTGCCGCGGTGAAACCAGTAATAACAAAACTCGATACCAAACAGCAAGGCAGCAAAGCTAAGCGGTGTTACTTCAATGGTTGCAATTCTGAAGGTGTAAATCCATTCCATGAAGGCAGACACAAACAGCGCAAACCACACCAATTCCATGGCTTGGTAAGAGCCGCCCAGCAGCATGTTGGTGATCACCTCATTTTTCTTGAAGAAAAATGACTTGCCCACTTTTTTCAAATACAAATACTCCACCAGCGTAGCGCCCAGAAATAGCGGTGTAAGCAGTGTTAAAAACACCTGCTTCCAATCGGGGTTTGCGCCAAACAGCAAATTGAAAGTGGGCATTGCCAAGGCTTGGTTGATCAATTGTTCCATGCGTGTGTCTCCGCGTTTTGGTTTTTTGATGTTTTAAATTGTGCGCGGGTTTTGGCAAGAAATATTGCGAAAATAAGCCTTGTTTTTGTGAAATTGCGCCAAAAATTATCCCCCGGGATTGGTGATTGACCCGCTGAATTTGTAACCTTGCGTCCCGATATGGTGGCATGTGCGCACTGTTCAAAAAATCAAGAGATTTTCATGACCCTAGATTTAAATAAATCGATACAAAAACTGGTGGGCATCGCCAATTTGTCCTAAAAAGGCAAATGTGCGCTTCATGTTCGATTGGCTTTGGATGCTGGAGGTATCCAAGTACGACCTATTTTGGGACAAGCCAGGCTGTATGACCCAGTGCTTTCGCAATATGGATTTAAAAGAAGCCGTTACAGCAAAGGTGTGTTGATTGACTCCAATAGCTGTAAGAATTATTCGCCTGAAGCAGGCGATATTGCAGTAATTCCAAATGTTGCAGGTGGTCGGCCAGAGGGACATATCGCAATGTTCAGCGGAAGGAATGGATTTCCGACTTCAAGCAACGTGACATGTGGGGTGGGCCTGTCTATCGAAACGCAGATCCAGATGTCGCCATTTATCGGTTTCCTAAGGAAAATCCATGAAAGCGTTTCAAAAGGTATTGGTTTCGATCGCTACGCTATTGTTTGCAGCTTTGCTAGTGGCTTTCTGGTTGATTGGTGAAAAGTTTGAACACAACCCTACAGATTTTGTTCATGTTCTCTATGGCGAGCTTTATCACGAGAATTCAAAAACATCGTCTCTTGACAAGGCAGATGACATTTATTCCTCAAACCTGTTGAGTTTGATTAAAAAGGAACAGCAGGAGCAACTCTCTTCTGGCGAGCTTGGCAAATTGTCAGCCGACCCATTGTGCAATTGCCAAGACCCGGCATCTGTTACGGTTATCGACATTACACCTTTAGTTACAGAAGGTGAGCATGCTTCGGTTCGAGTGACGCTTTCTGTGTCCGGAAATACTCAAGATCTGACTTTGAATCTGATTAAGGAAACTGGTGGCTGGAAAGTTGCCGATGTAACCAGCGACAGCATACCGAGCTTGCTGGCATATTTAAAGTAGCGCGAGCATTGAACTTGTCTTTGACGTCAGCGCTCGTGATTGCTCTAGTGCACCGTCATGGCTCACTGCGCATAGTTGCAATTACCCAGCCGATTCAGGCGGGCTTCCCGCTTGGGTCGCAGCGCGGGGCGATTGCGTTAGCAATCGATGCGAGCACGCTTTTGCGTGTCGCATGCCCCAAGCTAGCACTCAAGAAGGGAAACTAAGCCCGGCAAGGCAGGGTGATGCAACATGTGCCGTGAGCTATGACCAGCAAGGCCGAGCGACGCTACATGTGCGGTAAGCTATCACCGCCAAGGCTGGGTGATGCAACATGTGCGGTGCGCTAACCGCAGCTTTATGCGCACCGAACTTACAGCACATCACTGCGCAATCGACTCACGCCACTTCACATAATCCGCAGCAACCTGCTTGGGCTGCTCCATCATCGGCACATGCCCAACCTTGTCCATCAAAATTACATCGAACCCGGGCATTGCAGTTTTTAGTTCAGCAGCACCGTCCACATGCAAAACACGGTCTTCCTTGCCCCACACAACCAGGCCAGGGCCTTTGTAAGCGGATGCTGGCAGCACAGTGGCCAAATCTGAAGGCACACTTTTAAAGTCTTTGTAAATGCGCTTGTGCAAAGGCTGATCGGCAGCAGCACGTGCGGCCATCGCATCCACCACAAAGCCGGGAGCGAAAGCAGGGCGCTCGTACATCACCACATCCACAATTTTCTCGAATTCTTCACGGTTGCTTGCGGTTAATACAATTTCACCGGTCTTCTCGAACTTCTGGATTACTTCCGATTTTCTCGATTCCACCAAACCAGCTGGGGCCAAAAACCACACTGATGCCACATTGCCGGGGTACTTCGCGGCATAGGCGCCGCTAATCCAGCCGCCCATTGAATTGCCGCCTATGTGCACCTGCTCAAGTCCCAATTTTTTGATGATTTCGTGAATGCGGTCAATTTGGGTGTTGATCACGTAGTCTGCATTCAGGTCTCGGGTGGAAGCACCAAAGCCCGGCACATCGATTGAGTAAACCGTGTAGTGCTCAGTCAGGTAATAAGCCACGCGGTTGAAGTTGTCTTTCGACCCGCCGAAACCGTGAATCAATACCAAGGGCTCACCTTGACCGCCTTGCAGGTATGGCACTGTAAACCCATCGATTTGCAGCACTTTGCGCTCGAGGCCGGAAATGGCCCTTTCAGCGGCGATAGCCACACCCGCCGCACCTTGTATTTCGCCTTCGGGTTGCTCAAAACTACACGCACTAAGGCCAAACATGGCCATCGCTGTTAAAAGGGTGCTTATTCGTTTAAGCGTGTTGATGTGTTTTTTCATGGCGAAGTGTCTTTTCAGGAAGGTCGTTACGATGAATACGCGCTAGCATAAAACAGGTAAAACTCTTCTGACAATAATTGTTGTCAAATAATGAATCTTCATTCTAATCTTGGTCATATTTCTGCCAGTTATGTGAATTTACTTTTCGATTGGCTGGCAGTGGCGCACCCCAAGGTTGCGCAAGAAATTCCGTACAAGCGCCCCCTAGCCGGGGAGCTGAACCGAATCGAAGTGCCGCAATGGCAGGAAATGCTGGAATGGACCTACCAGGCTATTCAAGACCCGGCAATGCCTTTAAAAATTGCAGCCCACGTGCGCCCAGCCAACATGGGTTTACTGGGTTACGTGGCCAGTTGTTGCAACAACCTGGGCGAGGCATTTGCCCGTTTGCAGCAGTTTGAAAACTTGGTGTACAGCGTGAACGTACTGGAGGTGGCGCTACAAGGTGATGAAATAATTCTTCGTTGGGGTGCCGAACGCGGGCGCCCGGGCCATTGGGTAGACTCGGTTGCAATTGGGGTATTGTTTGCTTTCACCAACCATTTGATTGCAAGCCCTGTGTATCCGCGCCGCGTGCAATTCATCAACCCAACGCCGCCCAATCCCGCAGACTTCACCGCGTTTTTTCAATGCCCGGTTGAATTTAACTGCAAATTCACTGAAGTGGTGTGGCCTGTAAGTTTGCTCGAAATGCCCTTGAAAGCGCCCGACCATGTGATGCGCGGCATGTTGGATGAACAGGCCCGTTTGTTGTTAAAGCAAGTGAAGGCCGGTGAAGAAGCAATTCCCGGCTTTCAAAAAGCCATTCAGGAATCGGTTGGCGCTGGCATACCCACCTTGAATGAAGTGGCGCGCCGTTTGTGTGTAAGTACCCGCACCCTTCAACGGCGCCTGCAGGAGCAGGGCAGCAGTTTTCGGGATGAATTGGAGCGTGTTCGGGTTGAAATGGCCAAAAACTGCCTGCAAGCCGGTGAGCTTAGCCTGGCTGATATTGCGAACTTCCTGGCTTACAACGATCAAAGTGCGTTTACGCATGCCTTTAAACGGGTTGCGGGTGTAAGCCCCGCGAAATATCAGCGTGCAAAGCGACAACAGGTTCTAAAAGCAGGCTGAATCGGCCTTGACCCCTTTAAAAATAAGGGAAAGTCCTATATCATATATAAGACTTGTGAGGTATCGATTCCCCGCCACTTTTGCATCGCAGCACTTGTGTGCGCGTGCGAACTGCCTCAAAATTACATCGTTTCTATTGACCCCACCCAATCTAGGGAGATCTCATGCTTGAGTCCTATCGCCAACACGTTGCCGAGCGCGCAGCGTTGGGCATTCCTCCACTGCCTTTGTCTGCCCAGCAAACTGCTGATCTGGTTCAGCTGCTGAAGAACCCACCCGCAGGAGAAGAAGAATTTCTGCTCGACCTGATCACCAACCGTGTACCTGCGGGTGTGGATGATGCCGCCAAGGTGAAGTCTGCCTTCCTGGCCGCCATCGTGAATGGTTCCGATACCTGCAAGCTGATCGACCGCAAGAAGGCCACTTTCCTGCTGGGTACCATGCTGGGTGGTTTCAACATCAAGCCATTGATTGATGCGTTAAACGACGCAGAAGTAGGCGAAATTGCCGCTGAGGCTTTGTCCAAAACCCTGTTGATGTTCGATTACTTCCACGACGTGAAGGATTTGGCCGACAAAGGCGTTTCCACAGCCAAGAAAGTAATGCAAAGCTGGGCCGACGCCGAGTGGTTCACAAGCCGCCCCGAAGTGCCAAAAAGCATCAAGTTGACCGTATTCAAGGTAACTGGCGAAACCAACACCGACGATTTGTCCCCAGCGCCCGACGCATGGAGCCGCCCCGATATTCCATTACACGCCTTGGCTATGTTGAAAAACCCACGCCCAGGTATTGAAGCTGATGAACCCGGCAAGGTTGGCCCAATCAAGCAACTTCAAGCGCTGATCGCAAAAGGCAACCCAATCGCCTACGTGGGCGACGTGGTAGGTACCGGTTCTTCACGCAAGTCAGCCACCAACAGCGTGTTGTGGTTCACTGGTGATGACATTCCTTTCATCCCCAACAAGCGTTTCGGCGGCTACTGTCTGGGCAACAAAATTGCGCCTATTTTCTTCAACACCATGGAAGACGCAGGCGCATTGCCAATCGAGCTTGATGTAAGCCAAATGGACATGGGCGATGAAATCGAATTGCGCCCATTTGAAGGCAAGGCCCTGAAAAACGGTGCAGTAATTGCTGAATTCACCGTTAAAACCGACGTGTTGTTCGACGAAGTACGCGCCGGTGGCCGTATTCCTTTGATTATCGGCCGTGGCCTTACCGACCGCGCACGCGCTGCTTTGGGCCAGGGCCCCAGCCCCGTGTTCCGTCGCCCCTCTTCACAAGCTGCTTCCACCAAGGGTTACAGCTTGGCACAGAAAATGGTTGGTAAGGCTTGCGGCGTTGAAGGTGTTCGCCCAGGTACTTACTGTGAACCCAAGATGACCACTGTGGGTTCTCAGGACACCACTGGCCCAATGACACGCGATGAATTGAAAGACCTGGCCTGCTTGGGCTTCTCTGCCGATTTGGTGATGCAGTCCTTCTGCCACACCGCGGCTTACCCCAAGCCCGTGGACGTGAAAATGCACCACGAACTGCCCGACTTCATCGAGAACCGCGGCGGCGTGGCCCTGCGTCCTGGTGACGGTGTAATTCACAGCTGGTTGAACCGCTTGCTGATGCCCGATACCGTGGGCACCGGTGGCGACTCACACACCCGTTTCCCAATTGGTATTTCTTTCCCAGCAGGTTCTGGCTTGGTGGCCTTTGCTGCTGCCACAGGTGTAATGCCTTTGGACATGCCTGAATCCGTGTTGGTGCGCTTCAAGGGCGAAATGCAGCCTGGCGTTACCCTGCGGGATTTGGTGAATGCAATTCCTTTGTACGCTATCAAGGCTGGTTTGCTGACCGTTGAAAAGAAAGGCAAGAAGAACATTTTCTCTGGCCGCATTCTGGAAATTGAAGGTTTGCCACAACTGAAAGTTGAGCAGGCTTTTGAACTGTCCGACGCTTCCGCAGAACGTTCAGCCGCCGGTTGTACCGTGCACTTGGACAAAGAGCCAATTATTGAGTACATGAAGTCCAACATCACCTTGATGAAGTGGATGATTGCTCAGGGCTACCAAGATTCACGCACATTGACCCGCCGCATTAAAGCAATGGAACAGTGGATTGCGAATCCTGAATTGCTGAAAGGCGACGCCGATGCGGAATATGCAGCCGTAATCGAAATCGACCTGAAAGACATCAAGGAACCAATCCTGGCCTGCCCGAACGACCCGGATGATGTGAAGTTCTTGAGTGAAGTGGCTGGCGACAAGATTGATGAAGTGTTCATCGGTTCTTGCATGACCAACATTGGTCACTTCCGTGCAGCCGGCAAGGTGTTGGAAGGCAAAACAGACATTCCAACACGCTTGTGGATTGCACCACCCACCAAGATGGACCAGCACATCCTGACCGAAGAAGGCTACTACGGCATTTTGGGCCGCACCGGTGCGCGCATGGAATTGCCAGGTTGCTCGCTGTGTATGGGTAACCAGGCGCAAATCCGCAAGGGTTCTACGGCTGTGTCTACTTCAACACGTAACTTCCCGAACCGTTTGGGTATTGACACCCGCGTGTACCTCAGCTCTGCCGAACTGGCTGCTGTATGTGCACTCATGGGCAAAATCCCGACCGTGGAAGAGTACATGGAGCAGGTAAAAATGTTGGGCAATGTGTCTGGCGAAGTTTATCGCTACATGAACTTCGACCAAATTCAGGAGTTTGTGGACATTGCGAACAAAGCTGAACTGGCTGTGTAATCAGTAATCCACAAAGCCACAAAAAAGGCCACCCTGGGGTGGCCTTTTTACGTTTGCTCAAGGCGTTCTTTTCGGGTTCGCTGTACTTTTTTTTGCCTACGGCTTGTTTGTAAAAGTAACTCTTTCAATGTTGAGTGAATCACATTGATGTCGGCAAGTTTGCCCAATCTGCAAATATCCCGTTGATTTGAAAATTTGACCACCATGTCACTGTGGTCTTCTTCAAGAAACAGGATGTTTGCAACAGGGAAGTCCTTTTCAAGCTTTTTGAGGGCTCTCTCCTCAAATTCTTCCATAATGTTCATGTCGCAAACCACGAGCTTTGCCTGCGAAAGTTCGGCAAAGTCAAGTTCGATGCTGCGAAATGAATGCACGCATTCTTCTCCCAAGCCGCTCAGAAATCGCTGATAAGCCATTGTTTTTATTGGATAGTCGCTAAATACAACACAAGCGAGAGGCGGTGATTTCATTTATTTTAGCCAAATGTTTTCAAGTCTCGTTGACTAATTGTTCACGTTTCTAATCCGGGTGGGTATTACCTAAGTGGGGTAAGATATTCACCTACATTTATAAATCGCTCAGTTTTTCGGAGACACAATAAAAATGACAGGTTTCAAGGAATACGACAAGTTTGACGCACTTGGTCTTGCAGGGTTAGTCAAAAAGGGTGATGTGACTGCAGCTGAGTTGCTTGAAGAAAGTATCACCCGTACGGAGAAGGTTAACCCGCGCATCAATGCGATGATTCGACCCATGTACGACATCGCCCGCGCCCGTGCCAAAGAAAAGGTAGAAGGGCCTTTTGCAGGTGTTCCTTTCTTGTTGAAAGACCTGATTGCCAGCTACGCCGGTGTTGAAATGAGTAGCGGAAGCCGTTTTTACAAGGGCTTTGTGCCTTCAGAAGATTCCGAATACGTAAAACGATTCAAACTTGCAGGTGTGAACATATTTGGCAAAACTGCCACGCCAGAATTTGGTATTACCCCGTCCACAGAACCCGAGTTGACAGGCCCATGCCGCAACCCTTGGGATCCGTTGCGCAGCCCCGGTGGTTCAAGTGGCGGTTCATCGGCTGCCGTGGCTGCGGGCATTGTGCCCATGGCCAGCGCAAGCGATGGTGGTGGTTCAATCCGAGTGCCAGCATCCTGTACCGGTTTGTTTGGTTTGAAGCCCACCCGCGGGCGTGTGCCGTCTGGCCCAGATCAGCCCGATGGCTGGTTCGGTTTTATTGCTGAAGGCGTGGTGTCGCGCACTGTGCGTGATTCTGCTCACATGCTGGATTGTTTACAGGGCAATTACCCAGGCCAGTTGCTTCGCATTGCCCCACCAGCAAATACCTATGCGGCAGCAATTGAGGCCGCCCCTAAAAAGCTGAAAATTGCTTATTCACTCGACCCTGCCTTGGGCGAAACCCTGCACGGCGATTGCAAACAAGGCGTACTTGAAACGGTTAAATTGCTGGAAAGCCTTGGCCACACTTGTGAAGAAGTTCGTTTGCCAATCAACAGGGAAGAATTTATTTACGCTTACACCGTGCTGGTGTGTTCGGAAATGGCAGCCACTCTGAAAGAGGGTGAGCGTGTGTTAGGAAGAAAAGGCAAAGCCGCTGATTTCGAGGCCCGCACTTGGGCCCTTATGAAGTTAGGCCGTAGTTTCAATGGTGGCGATGTGGCCAACGCAGTGTGGACCATGGCCCAGTTTTCTCGGCAGTGGATGACATTTTTTCAGCCCTACGATGCACTGTTAACCAGCACCTTGGGTGAATTGCCAATTGCTGTGGGCGGGCTGCGCCCAACCCAGCAGGAATTGATTGAATTAAAGGCGCTTAGCTACCTGCCAATCGGTTTTATTGCCAAGCAGAAAGACTTTGTATTGAAAGCAGGGCGGCGGGTATACCAGTACTGCTCACAAACCATGCCGGCCAACGTCACCGGGCAACCGTCGATGAGTGTGCCTTTGCACTGGAACGCAAAGGACATTCCGGTGGGAATGATGTTTACGGGGCGTTTTGGTGAGGAGGATGTGTTGCTGAACCTGGCTGCCCAGCTTGAGCAGGCCAAGCCATGGGCAGGCAAGCGCCCGCCCATTTATGCTGGCGCCAATTCTTAAAATGTATCGGCAGGCACGCGAACAAAGCCTTCCATAATTACCCGCGCACTGCGGCTCATGATGGCTTTTTTCACGGCCCACTGGCCGTTTTCAAGCACTGCTTGGGCACCCACGCGTAAAGTACCGCTTGGGTGGCCAAACCGCACAGCTTCTCGTTCTGTTCCTCCTGCAGCAAGGTTCACCAGCGTACCTGGCACGGCAGCTGCTGTACCAATGGCCACGGCTGCTGTACCCATCATGGCATGGTGCAGTTTGCCCATGCTCATGGCGCGCACCAGCAGGTCGATGCCTTGGGCCTCTACTACCTTGCCACTAGAACTGGTGTAGGTTTTGGGTGGTGCCACGAAGGCCACTTTGGGCGTGTGCTGGCGTTTTGCTGCTTCGTCCACATGCCGTATCAAACCCATTTTCACCGCACCGTGGGCGCGAATGGTCTCGAACATGGCCAGCGCCTTGGGGTCGCTGTTGATGTCGTCTTGCAGCTCGCAACCGGTGTAGCCAATGCTGTCGGCATTCACAAAAATAGTGGGAATACCGGCATTGATCAAAGTGGCTTTCAGTGTGCCCACGCCCGGTACTTCAAGGTCGTCTATCAAAT
Source organism: Burkholderiales bacterium (assembly GCA_021299735.1). Lineage (GTDB taxonomy): Bacteria > Pseudomonadota > Gammaproteobacteria > Burkholderiales > Burkholderiaceae_B > Limnobacter. The sequence goes on from JAJTEM010000004.1 coordinate 107,316, forward strand.
TGCCGGTGGGGAACATGCTGCTCGTTTTGTTGCCATCGGCACCATCTTCACCTTCATCGGCCGGGTCCAGAAACTCCAGCTGAACCTCAGCTGCAGGGAAGGTAACGCCATCCAGCTCGAAATCGCCAGTTTCCTGCACCAAGCCACTGGAAATTGGTACATGTGCAATGATGGTTTTGCCGATATTGGCTTGCCAAATGCGCACCACGCAGGTGCCGTTTTGCGGCACACGTGCAGGGTCAACCAAACCGCTGGCCACCGCGAACGAACCCACCGCGGAAGACAAATTGCCGCAGTTGCCGCTCCAGTCTACAAAGGCTTTATCGATGGATACTTGCCCGAACAGGTAGTCCACATCGTGATCCGCCTTGCTGCTTTTGCTCAAAATCACGGTTTTGCTGGTGGAAGATGTGGCCCCGCCCATGCCGTCAATCTGCTTGCCATAGGGGTCAGGGCTGCCGATTACACGCAGCAGCAATTTGTCGCGTGCCTCGCCTGGCTTTTGGCAGGCTTCTGGCAAATCCTGCAAGCGGAAAAACACACCTTTGCTGGTGCCGCCCCGCATGTAGGTGGCAGGAACCTTTATTTGCTGGCTGTTTTTATTGCTCATGCGGCGGTTCCTTCCAGAAAGTCTTGTGCGAAGCGCTGCAACACGCCGCCAGCTTCATAAATTGATACTTCTTCAGCAGTATCCAAACGGCAAGTGACCGGGAACTCAACACGCTCGCCATTCTTGCGGGTCATCACCACGGTTAGCGTGGCGCGGGGGCTGCGCTGGCCTACCACTTCGAACACTTCCGTGCCGTCAATATTGTAGGTTTTGCGGGTGTCGCCAGCCTTGAATTCAAGGGGCAGGGTGCCCATGCCAATTAAGTTGGTGCGGTGAATACGCTCAAAGCCTTCCGCAATAATCGCTTCCACGCCAGCCAGGCGCACGCCCTTGGCCGCCCAGTCGCGTGAAGAACCCTGGCCGTAATCCGCACCAGCAATAATAATCAGCGGCTGGCCACGGTCCATATAGGTTTCAATTGCTTCCCACATGCGCGTTACTTTGCCTTCGGGTTCAATGCGGGCCAGCGAGCCTTTTTTCACATTGCCGTTTTCATCGCGAACCATTTCGTTCAGCAGCGTTGGGTTGGCAAATGTGGCGCGCTGTGCGGTTAGGTGATCACCGCGGTGCGTGGCATAGCTGTTGAAGTCTTCTTCCGGCAAACCCATTTTGTGCAGGTATTCACCGGCTGCGCTGTTCATCAAAATTGCATTCGATGGGCTTAGGTGATCGGTGGTAATGTTGTCACCCAACACCGCCAGCGGGCGCATGTTTTTCAGCGTACGGGGCCGTGCAGCCAATGCACCCTGGCCTTCCGTGTCCCAGTAGGGTGGGCGGCGAATGTAGGTGCTTTGTGGGCGCCAGTCGTACAGCGGGCTTTTCGCTTCTTCAATTGCACCCAGGTCGAACATGGGAATGTAAATTTCGCGGAACTGCGAAGGTTTCACGAACTTGGCCACGATGGCATCAATTTCTTCGTCGCTTGGCCACAGGTCTTTCAGGCGAATTTCTTTGCGACCATCAGGACCATCGACAACACCCAACACATCGCGTTCAATGTCAAAGCGAATGGTGCCCGCAATGGCATAGGCCACCACCAGCGGGGGCGAGGCCAGGAAAGCCTGCTTGGCATAGGGGTGAATGCGGCCATCGAAGTTGCGGTTGCCGGAAAGCACCGCCGTGGCGTACAAATCGCGGTCGATAATTTCTTGTTGAATCTTCGGGTCCAAAGCACCGCTCATGCCATTGCAGGTGGTGCAGGCAAACGCCACAATGCCGAAGCCCAGTTTTTCCAGGTCACTTAGCAAACCGGCTTCTTTCAGGTAGAGCTCGGCTACTTTTGAGCCCGGCGCGAAAGAAGACTTCACCCAAGGCTTGCGCACCAGGCCCAGTTCATTGGCCTTGCGGGCCAGCAGGGCAGCTGCCACTACGTTGCGTGGGTTGCTGGTGTTGGTGCAGCTGGTAATGGCAGCAATAATAACCGCGCCATCGGGCATCAGGCCTTTGGCTTCTTCTTCGCGGGCTTTGTCCAGGTTCACGGCAATGCCTTTGGCTGCCAAATCGGTGGTGGCCACTCGGGCATGCGGGTTGGAAGGGCCAGCCATGCTGCGCACCACTTTGCTCAAATCAAATGTCAGCACGCGCTCGTACACAGCACCTGTCATCTTGCCTGCCCACAGGCCAGTGTGCTTGGCATACTGCTCCACCAGCTTCACCTGCTCATCTTCCCGGCCGGTCAGCTTCAGGTAGTCAATGGTTTGCTCGTCGATATAGAACATCGCGGCGGTGGCGCCGTATTCAGGCGTCATGTTCGAAATGGTGGCGCGGTCGCCAATACTCAGGCTGTTGGCGCCTTCACCGAAAAATTCAATGTAGGCACCCACCACGCGTTCTTTGCGCAAGAATGCGGTCAGTTCCAGAACAATGTCAGTGGCAGTTATGCCAGGCTGGCGCTTGCCGGTCAGTTCAACGCCCACAATGTCGGGCAGGCGCATCATCGACGCACGGCCCAGCATCACGGTTTCCGCTTCCAGGCCACCCACGCCAATCGAAATTACACCCAGTGCATCTACATGGGGTGTGTGGCTGTCAGTGCCCACACAGGTGTCGGGGAATGCAACACCCTCACGCACCTGCACCACCGGCGACATCTTCTCCAAATTAATTTGGTGCATGATGCCGTTGCCCGCTGGAATCACATCCACATTCTTGAATGCAGTTTTGGTCCAGTTGATGAAGTGGAAACGGTCTTCATTGCGGCGTTCTTCAATGTCGCGGTTTTTCTGGAACGCGTCTGGATCGAAGCCGCCACATTCCACGGCCAGTGAATGGTCCACAATCAATTGCGTGGGCACCACCGGGTTTACTTTCGAGGGGTCGCCGCCTTGGTCGGCAATGGCGTTGCGCAGGCCAGCCAGGTCCACCAGTGCGGTCTGTCCCAGAATGTCGTGGCACACCACGCGGGCAGGGTACCAGGGGAAGTCCAGGTCGCGCTTGCGGTACACCAGTTGCTTTAAGCTGTCGGTCAATGCCGAGGGTTCACAGCGGCGCACCAATTGTTCGGCCAGCACCTTGCTGGTGTAGGGCAGTTTATCCCAGGCGCCGGGCTCGATCGCATCAACAGCCGCTTGGGCATCGAAAAAATCTAGCGCAGTGCCGGGTAATTGTTTGCGAAATTCTTTGTTCATGCTCATGGTGTTGATGCTCACTCTCGCTTATTTGCGTTCTTTGATCGGCACAAATTTCTGGTCTTCAGGGCCTGTGTAGTTGGCGCTTGGGCGAATAATCTTGCCGTCAATGCGCTGCTCAATTACGTGTGCGCTCCAGCCTGAAGTACGTGCAATCACGAACAGGGGGGTGAACATGGCAGTGGGCACGCCCATCATGTGGTAGCTCACGGCGCTGAACCAGTCCAGGTTCGGGAACATTTTCTTGATTTCCCACATCACGCTTTCCAGGCGTTCGGCGATGTTGTACATCTTCATGTTGTTCTGTTCTTTGGACAAATCTTCTGCCACTTTCTTGATCACCACGTTGCGGGGGTCGCTCACGGTGTACACAGGGTGGCCAAAACCAATCACCACTTCTTTGCGTTCTACGCGGGCGCGAATATCGGCCTCAGCTTCATCCGGGTTGTCGTAGCGCTTTTGAATTTCGAATGCCACTTCGTTGGCGCCGCCGTGCTTGGGGCCGCGCAGGGCACCAATGCCGCCACAAATGGCGGAATACATGTCAGAACCTGTACCGGCCACCACGCGGCTGGTGAAGGTGGAGGCATTGAATTCATGTTCTGCGTAAAGAATCAGCGAGGTGTGCATGGCGCGTACCCAGCTGTCGCGTGGCTTTTCGCCATGCAGCAAGTGCAGGAAGTGGCCACCGATTGAATCATCATCGGTTTCAACTTCAATGCGCTTGCCGTTGTGGCTGTAGTGGTACCAGTACAGCAGCATGCTGCCCAGGCTGGCCATTAGCTTGTCGGCAATATCGCGTGCGCCGGGGTGGTTGTGGTCGTCTTTCTCAGGTTGAAGGCAACCCAGTACGGAAACGCCAGTGCGCATTACATCCATGGGGTGTGCGGAAGGGGGCAGGGCTTCCAGTGCCTGCTTCACACCTGCTGGAATACCACGCAGTGCTTTCAGTTTCAGTTTGTAGCCAGCCAATTCAGCCACGGTGGGCAGCTTGCCATGCACCAGCAGGTAAGCAATTTCTTCGAATTCAGTGGTGGTGGCCAAATCCAGAATGTCGTAACCGCGGTAAGCCAAATCGTTGCCGGTGCGGCCCACGGTACACAGGGCGGTGTTGCCTGCGGCGGTGCCTGAAAGGGCTACAGATTTCTTGGGCTTAAAGCCAGGTGTTGTTGTTTGTTGTTCAGACATTTTCTGTCTCCTGTGAAAAATACTGTTTTATAACAATTGCTTGTTGTGTTTTATTCAAGTTATTTCTGCTGAAATAGGGCGTCCAGTTTCTGCTCGAAATCGTGGTAACCAATGCTGTCATACAGCTCCATTCGGGTTTGCATGGTGTCCAGTACATTCTTCTGGGTGCCATCGCGGCGAACAGCTTCATACACATTCTGTGCTGCCTTGTTCATGGCGCGGAAAGCGCTCAGGGGGTACAGCACCAAGCCTACGCCCACGCCTTTCAGTTCTTCGGTGGTGAACAGGGGGGTTGAGCCAAACTCGGTAATGTTGGCCAACACGGGTACTTTCACCGCGTCTACAAACTGTTGGTACATGCTCAGTTCAGTCATGGCCTCGGGGAAAATCATGTCAGCACCCGCTTCAACGCAAGCGCAGGCGCGGTCAATCGCTGATTGCAAACCTTCCACAGCCAGTGCATCGGTGCGGGCCATGATCACGAAGTCATCAGAACCCCGTGCATCCACGGCCGCTTTAATGCGGTCTACCATTTCAGCCTGGGTAACAATGGCCTTGCCAGGGCGGTGGCCGCACCGCTTGGCACCCACCTGGTCTTCAATGTGCATGGCGGCAGCGCCAGCCTTCATCATGGCCTTGGTGGTGCGGGCAATGTTAAAAGCCGATGAACCAAAACCGGTGTCTACATCCACCAGCAAAGGCGTGTCGCACACATCGGTAATACGGCGTACATCGGTAAGCACATCATCAAGGCCTGAGATACCAAGGTCGGGCAAGCCCAGTGAGCCCGCAGCCACACCGCCACCGCTCAAATAAATGGCTTTGAAGCCAGCGCGCTTGGCCAGCAGTGCATGGTTGGCATTGATTGCGCCAATCACTTGCAAGGGTTGTTCTTCTTTCACTGCCTGGCGAAAGCGGGTGCCTGCGGAATTTTGGGTCATGGTGTTCTCCTTGTTGTATGCCTTGCACTGTGCAGGGTTCGTGCCAGTTGTATTAAATTTAATAAATAATAAATAAAAACAATAATATGTATTTAATTCTTAAAGTGTTTTAATGAATAACGTTCTGTTCATTTGAAACGTATTTGTTTAAAATGAAACAAATAGATGTTTCAGTTTGAATGGATAATGTTTTAAATGAAACCAAGAATTGTGGTGTTCAGCATTAGCGCACTGGCGGGCACCCTGCGGGAAATTGCCCGCGATTACACAGGTGCAGCCAATATCGAGCTGGTGCCCAAAGCCTATGAAGATGCCCTGGCTTACGCCCGCAACCGCTATTACACCGACACGGCCGATGTATTCATTGCCGCAGGTTCTAACGGCGCCTTCTTGCAAAACCAGCTTGAAGCACCCCTGGTGATTATTCGTACCGATGGTTTTGATGTGATGCAAGCCCTCGCATCCGCCAGAAAAGCATCTGCCGCAGTCGGTTTGGTCAGTTATGAACATTCATTTGATGAACTCGAGCAATTTGCCCGCGCATTTGATGTGCCGTTGAATACACGCACCTACCGCACACCAGAAGACGCACGCCGCGCCGTGCGCGAATTGGCGCAACTTGGCGCGCAAGTGGTGGTTGGGTCGGGTTTGGTTACCGAAATTGCCCAGGAAATGGGGCTTGAAGCCATTCTCATTTATTCCCGGCAAGGGGTGGTAAAAGCCTTTGAGGAAGCTATACGCCTGGCCAGTGCCAAAGCCACAGGCGGGGTTCGCCGCAACAGCCAGGCTTACACCTACCACACCGAGCAAGACCTCATCGGCAACAGCCCCGCAGTTGAAAAGCTGCGCAACACCATTCGCCTGTGTGGAAGCATCGATTTCTCCGTGCTTATTCAGGGCGAAACCGGGGTAGGAAAAGAATTGGTGGCGCAATCCATTCACACGGCCAGTGCTCGCGCGGGCAAGCCTTTTGTAGCCATCAATTGCGCATCGCTTACTGAAAGCCTGCTGGAAAGCGAATTGTTTGGTTACGAAGAGGGCGCATTTTCTGGGGCCGTGAAAGGCGGGCGTGCCGGTATGTTTGAAAGTGCACAAGGCGGCACGGTGTTTCTCGATGAAATTGGCGACATGCCTTTGGCTTTTCAAACGCGATTGTTGCGCATTCTTGAAGACAACACAGTGCGGCGCATTGGTTCAGCATCGGCCCGCAAAGTTGATTTTCGCTTGCTGGCAGCCAGCAACGTGAATTTGCAGAAGGCTGTTGAAGAAGGCCGTTTTCGTGAAGACCTATATTTCCGCTTGAATGAAATGCTGATTCACATACCTCCACTTCGAGAACGCACCGAAGACATTGCTGAATTGGCGGGTTACTTTTTGCGAACCACCCCAGTGCGCGTCAGCAAAGTAAGGTTCGATGAATTTCTTCAGCTGGCTTTGCCGGTTTTGCAAACCTTGCAATGGCCGGGCAATATTCGCCAGTTAAAAAACGCGTGCCGACGGGCGGCAGTGTTGATGCTTCAAGAAAACGATCTTTCAACTTGGCGCAGCTGGTTTCCTGATTTAATCGATTCAAGCAGTCGTGGCTCACAGGTCTTACAGCCTGCGCATGCGGTTTCATCCGCACCCAACACCATGAATGAACTTGCACTCGCCTACAGCAGGGGTTCTAAAAATGAGCGCGTTGAAATTGTTCGCAGGGCCCTGGAATTAGTCGAAGGTGAGGTGAATAAAGTTGCGGAAGGTTTGGGCATTAGCAGGTCAACGGTATGGCGCTTGGCTAAGGCTGTTTAAAGCATGCCTTGCGCAGAAAAGTGCAATATTGAATCACCCTGAACCGGGCTGATCTCATACCTTATTTGTCAACCGCCAGTCTTTCCGCGAAGCTTTCGGTTGACAGTAAATATTCCTTACCTCAGTTACTCAGTCGAAGGGGCAAAATGAATTCCGAACCAATCAAAATTCGCAGATACGTTCTAATGTATGCTGGTTATTACTTGCTGTGCGCAGCGTGTTTGGCTGTCGTGCTGGTAATCACAAACGTACAGTTGAGTTATTCCCTTGAACTGTCCATGGTTCTTGCTGCATCTATGGGCCTTGCTACCCGTTTTGTAAAAGAAAACTCCCGTGTGCCTTCGCTCCAGGAAAAGCGCAAACTAAGCCTGGCCTGCATGCTTGCCTCGGCCGTGTTGTCTGTGTTGTTAACCACTGTCTCGGTGCTTTTTTTCTCAGAAAGTGGCCAAGCTGGGGAGAATTTGGCAGCTCTTCTCGATCTGCCAGCTTTTGTTTGGTTGCTGGTACTGGCTTTCAGCATGGGCCTGAATTACCTCATATTGAATTTGTCTTTGGGCTGGTTTGCCCGAAAAACAGAGGCCAGTTGGAGAGCCAAGGGGAGGCTTGGTTGAAGTTGATTATCGTTTTTAAACTGAAAAGTATTTCTTGTTTTTTTAACAGTTTTTGTCTGGCCTTGAATTTTTTCTACCGTTTCAATCCACGCGCACCTTGTAAAGGGCGCGCGACTGGGCAGCCATCGTGGTGCGCTTCTGTGATCCTGTTTCAATCCACGCGCACCCTGTAAAGGGCGCGCGACGGATTTGCTTGCGCGTCGTCATGGCGTCACCACTGTTTCAATCCACGCGCACCCTGTAAAGGGCGCGCGACAAGCCAAGTACCCGGCACCAATCACCCGTTATGGTGTTTCAATCCACGCGCACCCTGTAAAGGGCGCGCGACTCCTTCTGCGCAAGGCAATCGTGATATATGTTGGTGTTTCAATCCACGCGCACCCTGTAAAGGGCGCGCGACGCGACTGATTGAGCGCGACGATAAGGTAGCCGAGGTTTCAATCCACGCGCACCCTGTAAAGGGCGCGCGACTCGGCAGGGCACGCCAGAGCCGCGTAGGCACGCTGTTTCAATCCACGCGCACCCTGTAAAGGGCGCGCGACATGAAAACAGTAACAGGGGCAGACGTTGCGCACCCGTTTCAATCCACGCGCACCCTGTAAAGGGCGCGCGACATGTCGATCAATAACGAAGGTGTGATTGAAAACTGGTTTCAATCCACGCGCACCCTGTAAAGGGCGCGCGACGCGGGGCCAAAGGGAAGTGACGGTGGTTCTGCGTGTTTCAATCCACGCGCACCCTGTAAAGGGCGCGCGACACGCGGGCGACCGTGATTTGAAAAACATCCAAGAGGTTTCAATCCACGCGCACCCTGTAAAGGGCGCGCGACAAGTTTTCTTTAGTTCGGCAGCAAGTTTTGGCAAGTTTCAATCCACGCGCACCCTGTAAAGGGCGCGCGACTCCGCTTGGCCCTGCACACCGCCCAGTTGCCACCATGTTTCAATCCACGCGCACCCTGTAAAGGGCGCGCGACACCACAGCTTGGGCCACCGCTTCGGGGTTGTTCACGTGTTTCAATCCACGCGCACCCTGTAAAGGGCGCGCGACAGATGTCTACCTGGTCAATGACTGGGAGCCGCATGTTTCAATCCACGCGCACCCTGTAAAGGGCGCGCGACAAATTCAAATGGAAGAAACGAAACTCAAGCGGAAGTTTCAATCCACGCGCACCCTGTAAAGGGCGCGCGACATGAACATTTTTTGCTGCTCGGTGCGATCAGTCAGTTTCAATCCACGCGCACCCTGTAAAGGGCGCGCGACGAATACCAGACGCGGCCTCAACACCGTCTCGGTAGTTTCAATCCACGCGCACCCTGTAAAGGGCGCGCGACATTGCAGGGCTGGCAGACGCGCACGGCTTCAAGATGTTTCAATCCACGCGCACCCTGTAAAGGGCGCGCGACGTTGAGCGCCGACGATATCAGGCCGCTGACCGATGTTTCAATCCACGCGCACCCTGTAAAGGGCGCGCGACCGGCCTGCCGCAGTCAGAACAGCACTGGACACTGGTTTCAATCCACGCGCACCCTGTAAAGGGCGCGCGACCCACCCGCTGTCGTGCAGCCACCAGCGGTACCGGTTTCAATCCACGCGCACCCTGTAAAGGGCGCGCGACACGCACGGCCACAGAGACCAGAACCGGGCTTGTGGTTTCAATCCACGCGCACCCTGTAAAGGGCGCGCGACGCAACACAACGAACACCGTCACATCGGTGACCTTGTTTCAATCCACGCGCACCCTGTAAAGGGCGCGCGACGACCTGCCGGAGTTCAATCAATGAGCGGGTACGGTGTTTCAATCCACGCGCACCCTGTAAAGGGCGCGCGACGAGCAGGTCTAATTCGGTCCGCGGGTCGATGCCGAGTTTCAATCCACGCGCACCCTGTAAAGGGCGCGCGACCGGTGGGGTCACCAATACCGACAGCTGAGGCAGTGTTTCAATCCACGCGCACCCTGTAAAGGGCGCGCGACAAAGCAACAGCCACGCAGTGCCCGGTTGCTTCATGTTTCAATCCACGCGCACCCTGTAAAGGGCGCGCGACATGTCTGGGCTAATCATTCGCTTCTCGTTCTTATGTTTCAATCCACGCGCACCCTGTAAAGGGCGCGCGACAGCAAGGGGGCGGGGATGAAAAAAGACCTCCCAAGTTTCAATCCACGCGCACCCTGTAAAGGGCGCGCGACGGCTGCTGCGATTGCTGCGTCAACAGATTGCAGCTGGTTTCAATCCACGCGCACCCTGTAAAGGGCGCGCGACTGTTTGACCGCGATGCTGTCGAGATCGAACGCCTGTTTCAATCCACGCGCACCCTGTAAAGGGCGCGCGACTGTTTGACCGCGATGCTGTCGAGATCGAACGCCTGTTTCAATCCACGCGCACCCTGTAAAGGGCGCGCGACCGCGATGAGATTGACTTATGAAATATGTGATGCTGTTTCAATCCACGCGCACCCTGTAAAGGGCGCGCGACTCAATCAAGATATTACATAGTAAGAAATCAAGAGTTTCAATCCACGCGCACCCTGTAAAGGGCGCGCGACTTAGATGCTGTCAAGGCAATTCAATCGTTAAAAGATGTTTCAATCCACGCGCACCCTGTAAAGGGCGCGCGACATGGACGGCGAAATAAAGCGCGGCAACAAAGCGCTTGTTTCAATCCACGCGCACCCTGTAAAGGGCGCGCGACAAGTGCCGTTTGAAATGTTCGGCACACTCCAAAAAGTTTCAATCCACGCGCACCCTGTAAAGGGCGCGCGACGGACACCGGCACATGGTGGGACCAGACCGGCGTGTTTCAATCCACGCGCACCCTGTAAAGGGCGCGCGACCCCAGGCGCATGTCGTGGCTGGACGAATTTAGGCCGTTTCAATCCACGCGCACCCTGTAAAGGGCGCGCGACAAATGGCCGTCATGGGATTGATCGCCCCCGAGAGTTTCAATCCACGCGCACCCTGTAAAGGGCGCGCGACCAATGCTTCTGTAAATTGCATAGTTACCTCCATGTTTCAATCCACGCGCACCCTGTAAAGGGCGCGCGACACAACAGCCCAGCGGCTGTAATAACGTCACTCAGGTTTCAATCCACGCGCACCCTGTAAAGGGCGCGCGACCCGTGTGGCCGATGCATACCGCACGGCTACAGTTGTTTCAATCCACGCGCACCCTGTAAAGGGCGCGCGACCTATGCAGGCCGCGCCGACTCCGTGACCCTGCCGTTTCAATCCACGCGCACCCTGTAAAGGGCGCGCGACCGCGGGCGAACCTCAAGCAGCTCATGGAGCGTGAGTTTCAATCCACGCGCACCCTGTAAAGGGCGCGCGACGCGGCGACTGCTGCTGTCTCGCATCGGCATCAGAAGTTTCAATCCACGCGCACCCTGTAAAGGGCGCGCGACCAACGCCGAGACCGCTTGGCGTGCCGCTGACAAAGTTTCAATCCACGCGCACCCTGTAAAGGGCGCGCGACAAACACTGGCATATCGTTGGATGGCGGCATTCTTGGTTTCAATCCACGCGCACCCTGTAAAGGGCGCGCGACACGCGCCGCGCTCAAGTCGGCACAAGCGCACATCCGTTTCAATCCACGCGCACCCTGTAAAGGGCGCGCGACCTGCAAGGCGGGTTACTGGGCAAATACGGCGAAGTTTCAATCCACGCGCACCCTGTAGGTTTCAATCCACGCGCACCCTGTAAAGGGCGCGCGACCAGAATGATTAGCTCGCCTAGCCATGGCCACTGGTGTTTCAATCCACGCGCACCCTGTAAAGGGCGCGCGACTGCTTCACCTTGTCAATGGCCAAGCCTTCAAGCTGTTTCAATCCACGCGCACCCTGTAAAGGGCGCGCGACGCTGTATGGACTTTTTTTGGAGCACTGCCGCTATGTTTCAATCCACGCGCACCCTGTAAAGGGCGCGCGACGCCCATGCCTGCGTCCACCTGGTGCTCCACGCGGGTTTCAATCCACGCGCACCCTGTAAAGGGCGCGCGACAAACAATGGCCAGCGCACGGTGCTCACCCAGGATGTTTCAATCCACGCGCACCCTGTAAAGGGCGCGCGACCAGCACCGCCTCTCGCGTGAGGAAATGGAGCTGCTGTTTCAATCCACGCGCACCCTGTAAAGGGCGCGCGACGCATGGGAAGCGGCACTACGGGTGTGGCGTGCATGTTTCAATCCACGCGCACCCTGTAAAGGGCGCGCGACGCACCGGTACCGACGTCAATGCCGCCTACGATGTCGGCTGTTTCAATCCACGCGCACCCTGTAAAGGGCGCGCGACAGCAGGTCGTGTGCCTTACGGCGTCAGCACACACGTTTCAATCCACGCGCACCCTGTAAAGGGCGCGCGACGATGCTGGGTTTTCTCTCATTGAAGCTGTACCCGATGTTTCAATCCACGCGCACCCTGTAAAGGGCGCGCGACAAGGAAGGCCACGACCTCAGCGATTACGAGCACCTGTTTCAATCCACGCGCACCCTGTAAAGGGCGCGCGACTCGGCCACTACCACCACCAACCACGGAGAATATATGTTTCAATCCACGCGCACCCTGTAAAGGGCGCGCGACCTGCTTTGGCTTCATGCGGTCGATCTCGGCAGGCCTGTTTCAATCCACGCGCACCCTGTAAAGGGCGCGCGACCCCTTGCCAGCCCATGCTTGGCCGACGTTATTCCTGTTTCAATCCACGCGCACCCTGTAAAGGGCGCGCGACCATCACCACCGACATGGTGCGCCACTACATGCGAGTTTCAATCCACGCGCACCCTGTAAAGGGCGCGCGACTTAACGGCACTTTTCCGGTGCCTGTTTTTCAAGGAGTTTCAATCCACGCGCACCCTGTAAAGGGCGCGCGACCGATTCCCGAAGGTAATTGTTTTCGGTGCGTAGGGTTTCAATCCACGCGCACCCTGTAAAGGGCGCGCGACCACAGCCGTTTCTTGAGCCACCTGCGTGGCGTCGAGTTTCAATCCACGCGCACCCTGTAAAGGGCGCGCGACCTTTGGCTTCATGCGGTCGATCTCGGCAGACCTGTTTCAATCCACGCGCACCCTGTAAAGGGCGCGCGACCATCAGCGCACTGGCAGTCGTGGGGGTGCAGGGATGTTTCAATCCACGCGCACCCTGTAAAGGGCGCGCGACCCGGGCGCGGGTGCGATTAACAAGGAGATATCATGTTTCAATCCACGCGCACCCTGTAAAGGGCGCGCGACACGGCACGCTCAGCACCAACGAGGCCTAAGCCATGTTTCAATCCACGCGCACCCTGTAAAGGGCGCGCGACAGACATACAAAGGCGAAGGCGACAAGCCAGACTGGTTTCAATCCACGCGCACCCTGTAAAGGGCGCGCGACCTCAGCGGCGACGGTTCCCCCCGGGTAGTTCACTTGTTTCAATCCACGCGCACCCTGTAAAGGGCGCGCGACCAGGGACGACTGAGTGCGACGCTGCCCGTGAAATGTTTCAATCCACGCGCACCCTGTAAAGGGCGCGCGACGTCGTGGCGGGCAAAGCGGGCCTTTCTCTGGCGCTGTTTCAATCCACGCGCACCCTGTAAAGGGCGCGCGACCATCACCACCGACATGGTGCGCCACTACATGCGAGTTTCAATCCACGCGCACCCTGTAAAGGGCGCGCGACCCTAACCTGGTGAGCCAAACCAATGCGCTGGCCGAAGTTTCAATCCACGCGCACCCTGTAAAGGGCGCGCGACTTTCATCGCAGCGCTCGACTTTGCCGCGCCATCAGGTTTCAATCCACGCGCACCCTGTAAAGGGCGCGCGACCAGCCTTGGCCGCACAATTAGTGGTGGCTACAGCTTGTTTCAATCCACGCGCACCCTGTAAAGGGCGCGCGACCGGTGGACCCAGGGCATTCTGCAGCGCCGTGGTGTTTCAATCCACGCGCACCCTGTAAAGGGCGCGCGACGGGTGGCCGTTCATCACCCAGGCCAAGTGACAAGTTTCAATCCACGCGCACCCTGTAAAGGGCGCGCGACGCTCCGCGTGTAGTGCGTTGATCTTTCACCTGAAAATGTCTGCTTTGCGCGAACATCCACACGGAATTGGTGATAACTGGAAAAACCAATTTGATCATTGCAAAATTTCTCTTTCAAATCAGAAATTTAGGATTTGCGCGAACCTCTTGGCGAAATGCTAACAACTAGAGGTTCGCGATACAGAGTAATTATAATACCAATGGAGATTCGAAGTCAGTTGCTTTGAACTTGCCATATTCTCGAACTTCACAGCCCCTAGTGTTTGGCAATCGATATAAACGCAGGCAATCTTCGGTCAGTTCGATTTCGGCGAGTAATTTGCGTTCAAGCTCTTCGAATTGCATTAACGTGACTTGGCATTCAAATACGGACTTCTGAACACGCTGCCCTGTACTTTCGCATACCTTGGCAACTCGGCGAAGCCGTCTTCTTCCCGCTCGTGTTTCGGTGTTTACATCGTAACAAACGATGATCAGAAAGCTGCTCATTTCAACAGAAATGGCAAATAACCAGCAGTTTCACCCCGAATAGTTCTGGTAATTATTCGAGACTGAATCATCGGCGCAATTCCCAAGGGTATTGGTTGCGCTAACAGCGGGTGGGTTAAGTTTTCTTGTTTTCTTTCTTGGTAGGCCACAACAACCGCCTTTCGAGCTTCGTCTTTCAGCGTAAAAGATGTACCGTCATTTTCAATAAAATCGTTGTGTCGAATTTGTCCTCTGTTAATCAAGCTTAATGCCAGGCGATCCGCCAACGGTCTGAACTCTTCTTGCAAGTCCAAAGCCAGTGCTGCTCTGCCAGGCCTCATCGTATGCAGAAAACCGAGTTGCGGGTCAAGCCCAACAGCTTCAATTGCAGAACGGCAATCGTTCATCCACATTGAATAAATAAAGGAGAGCAGGGCATTGAAACGATCTCGGGGCGGTCTTCGGGATCGCCCATCCATGAAAAATTCTGAACGAATCTCTTTCTTGATAAGGCTGTTGATACACGAGAAGTATTTTTTTGCAGCATCACCTTCTGTTCCACGTAGTTCATCTAAAGTCATAGCCGTTGGAACGCTTCTGAGGCTTGCGGCCAAGTCGTCTACACCTCGTTGTAAAACGGTAATATCATTTTGATCGTTTGAATCCCTGGCACCACGCTGCAAAACATACCGTGAATTTTTTATTTTTCCGGCAACAATTGCCTTGGCAAATTCAAGCGCAAAATCAGGGTTGTCATATTGCTGGTGCTGTGCATGTCGAAGCAATACATTCCCGGTAGTTTTGCCTTCAAGCCTGGCTTTGAATCTGCCGTTGAAATCCAGCAATACCAATGTAATATTTTCTTCTGCAAGTCTGTGCATCAATGGAGCAGATAAACTGACGTGTCCAAAACAAACAACACTACACAAGTGGTGTAGTGGCACTTGTAATTTCAAGGTCCCGTCTACTTCAATTCGAAGGGTATGGTTTTCTAGGCACAAGTAGGTGTCTGGCAGGGTCACATACAATGTATTGAGTAATTGCATTGCTTGTATCCCTCATTCATTTGGATCGAAGAGATTTCGATACGTTGAGCGGTCAGCGTCCATTTGCCGAATAATTTGCGGTTGGCAAATATCTGATAGTGAGCATGCTTCGCATCGCTCTGCAAAGGGGGTAGGTGCAGGTAACTTTCCACGTTCCAGCATCGTTTGAATTGCGTTCGTTGTTTCCCGCACCGAGTCGCGTAATTCATTACTTATTTCCACCACTTTCCGACGCTTCGTTTTTGAATAAAAAATAGCACCTTCATTCACTGGCAGGCCTGTCATTTCTTCCAGGCACATGGCTTGCGCCGCAAGTTGTAGTTCATCGCACTTTGCAATTTCCTTGGCCTTGTTGCGTGAACCAAGTTTGTACTCAACAGGGTAGGGGGTTCCGTCAGGTAAATACTCCACCACATCCGCTTTGCCAATCAGGTTCAGTTGTTCGCTCCAAATTGGCAAAGCGCGGGCTACTCGAAGACCTTCGCGGGTATCAACTTGCCCTTGCTTGTCCACGCGAGAATGAACCGCTTGGCCTCGCAGTGTGAACACATTTTCAGCAAACACTTGTTCCAGGTGAATAAGCCCGCACTGGCGCGGGCAATAGCACCAGTGTTGAAGGGCGGAGATGGCGATTGGGTCTTTCAAACCTTATCCTACTCGCTTGATAAGCTGAACTCCCGAGGGCATGTCTTTTTCGTTAACAAGCACATCAAAGTCTGAGAATGAACGAGGTACATCGACGCCTGATTTTCTTTTGACTTGAATTCGATCAAAAAGTGAATGTGCGTGGGCATTCCCTAATTCAGAATCGTGTTTGAAAATGTAAAGCCCCCGCGTTGACATTTCGCCTCTGGCCGCTGATCGGTCATGTTCAAACATTTGTTCAAGCGACTGGAGTAGTAATTCAAAATCGTCTTCACCAAATCCTGTTTGCTTAGCCAAAAATGAAGATACAAAGCCGTGTGCCATATAAATCCCATAAGGGACTGTATGTTTACGGCCCATGGTACGGTTGTCGCCTTGTTGCTTTTCAGCTTCTGCTTCAGTAGCAACGGCCATACGAGTGATTGAATGTTCAAGTGAAACGATTGGTTCAACTGACCTAGCAAACGTAAGCTGAACAGGTCCGCGGACTTGCCCACAATTGACACCCGTTGACATGACTGCACCGAAAGCACGTACATCAAAAAAGTTTTGACACATCCATGCCCGAGCTTTTTCGACTTCCTCAGCGCTGCCTTTGCGTTTTTCTTTGCCCGGTTTTTTCTTTTCTGGATTGTCCGTAGCGGCATCTTCGGGAGTTGATGCAAAACCTAATGCTGAATATGCGCGATTGTTTTGGTGATTCAAGATTGCTTTTTCGCGTACGTAAATTTCAAAACGCTTTTCTCCCGCCTCTGGCACTCGCTCATCTTGTTCTTTGATCAAACTTACAAAGTTACGAATTTTTCTTTTCAGGGAAACATCTGTTACAAGACCATGTCCAGATTCTGCATCCAGTCGCGGTAGGTTGCCTGCATCAGGATCACCATTTGGGTTTCCATCTTTCACGTCGAAGAGCAATACAAAATCGTAACGATTGTTCAAATTCATTATTCAATTCCTTCTGTGATTATTTTTGCGGTTGTTGATTGTTCATTTTTTGTGAAAAAATGCTGGCGTTGATGGTAGTAACCCAATGCAAAACGACCTTGATCAGACAGCGTGAGGTGATTTGGAAAATCATCTATTGAACTCATGATTTCTCCAATATTTTTCTCATGCCAACCCTTCGGGTTTTCTGTAAGTTGTTTGAGATGAGCATTTTTTAACCGAAGCAGTGTGGTAAACACTGTGACTGGTGTAGTGGATGCAGCGTTGTAATACCTGTCGCGAATGGTTGAGTTTAAGTTCGGGTTCGCATCATATTGAATTTTTTCCAGTACCGCGAATAGCCTCCCTAAGCGATACGCTACATTTTTATTATTTGGATCAAGCATTGGTTGGAACTCCTGTTCATGCAAGTTGATTTGTCGACGAATTTGGCGATTTAAACAAGCCTTGATTGACGCTGCCCTCAAGTAGGTCACGTTCTGTTCGGCGCGGCATCTGTTCACTGTTGTGTTTAACCAAAGAGTTGGAAATGGACTGTTGGGACCTGAAAAAATTGCCTGAACAATTGAGCCAGCAAGGTTTGGTGGAATATTGTCTGCCTTTCCCTGTAATGCGCTGGCTGTGAGTAGCCTGAATAATGATGGGAATTCAGGATCGAAATTTCCCCCACGTAGTTTCAAATCGTCGAAGTAGCTGGTGACTCTTTCTGCAAGCTCTCGAAGGGTCAAGCAATAGTAAAACCGAATACTGATTCTTGCCGCGTTTGGCGAAAGTCCCAAAACATGAAGACGGTTGTCATCATCGGTATTTACCCATTTTCCCTGTTGTACCGCTTCATACATTTGTTTAAGTTTGTCGATACCAGCGGTTGGATTGTCTTCACTTTTTTCGCCGAAAATATCAACGATACTTGTCTCAATGTCGTCTTTTTTGTCAGCCCAAAAAACAGTGGATGCGTCTCCGATTTGAGTACGCTGTCGATTGTTTTTGTCTAGTAAATAATTAAGCGCAGTCGTATAGGCAAATTCAGCTTGCTCGCTGACAGGAGCATTTTCTCCTTGTCGCTCAGTTTTGCCGTAAGACTCAAAGGCCCTTGCATTAAATGAAACGATGTTTGCACCTGATGTCTGCGCTCCCCAAACACCTTTAATGGATGTGTGTAGACGTTGCACAGGTGCTTTTTTTCCTGTGATCAGGCACATTGCAACTGGATTTTCCTCTGTGTCGCTGTCGGTATTTACAACTGCGCGAACGATTTCTGGTGCTTGGCAGATCAAGCCCAATTCACCTTTTATCTTGAATGTGATGACTGGATTGTTTTCAACCATTTCTGGCCATAAAGAATGAGACTCCATTCTTTCGATGGGGTTGTTGGCGAGAAATTTGAGAACAGCCTGAGCCCCTTCATTTTTGAGTGCTTCTGCTGATAAGCCATTTATTCTTTTGATGAAAGCAGCGTGTTGTTCAGCAACCCTTTCTGGCTTTCCTCTTGTGTCTACGCCTAGAGCGTATTCCAATGTGTCCCACAACAAATTAGCTGAGATATTGCTGGCGCGCTTAACTCCTTGTGGCACTAGTTCTTTTTTTCCAACCTTTTTTTTGCCGTCTTGCCAGCGTGCGTCGATTAGTTCAACAAATTCACCATTTGTCGTGATCGAGATGATGAAGGGAATTTCCTTCAACTCAACACCAAATTCTGGCAAACGATCTTTTGGATCTTTTGCGTTGCATTTTCGGATGTAAAAGTCGTTTAGCGATTGGAGAATCATCATGCGTAGGTGTCCTCAAAGTTAGGAACATGCAAGATGCCATCGCGTAATTCGGCTTCAAAAAACCTCGGTTGAGGGTCGTTTGGATTGCTGAAGTCGAGATCATGGAGCATATAGCCCAGTCGGCGACTCTCTTGAATTCTGGGCACAACAGATTCGCCATTCTGAATTAATCGAAACGAGGCGGAGAATTCCCTGCAACCCAAGTAGGGTTGATTTACGCATTGACCCTTGACTGCGCGTCGTTCAAACATTTCATAATACTTGGTGGGATTCTTCTGCGCTTCAGTCGTGGTAAGTTCCATATGGGCATGAATTCGATAGGCTACGTTTCGCAGAAATAGTGCAGCTCGCTGTTGGCGATCTTCTTCAATGTAGCTTCTTAATTGACCGTAACCAGCATTCATTGCTTCCAATACATTTCTGGTCGAAAGTACAGTACTAACTTCATTGCGTCGGAGGTTGATCCAGCTGATCGGTTTGAGAATTTCGATTGTGTGTACTCGCCAGCGAATCGCCGGTTTCCAGAGAATGGCTTCAAAAATTGAGCGAGCAGAGGAGGGTGTTATTACTTCATACGATACCCGTTCAACTTTCATTTCTGGTCGTGTAAAACACGCAAAAGGACCTTCTACTTGTAGGCAATAGTCTTTCATTTTCAGCTCTTTTGAATGGAAGTGTTTTTTTAATTTGTGGTGAGGCTTTTTATCTGGTTTTTAACAGATGTAATTTTTTGGATCTCGGGGTATTTCATCCATCATCAAGCCCAGGTTCGGATCATAAATTCCATCAACGGCCTGAACATAAAGACCTGGCATTGGTAACTCGACTTCACCACGTTGAAATAATCGTTTGGCTTCGTCTTGTCTGACTGTCACCATGTATCTTTGAAGTTTTCTCATCAGCCATCGTTGTGGTCCATCTTTCTTTAAAGTACTCAGCAACTTCTTGATTTCTTCGCGTTTTGGCTCATACCACACAACCACACTGGCACCGTTATCATCAATTAGCTTAAAAGCTTCTGCTGCCGTTCTAAACTGAACAGAGAGTTTGTGGTTTTCGGAGATCTTCAATAGCTCGCAAATTTTTTTTGCATCGGTGTCACTGTTGAAATAAAAGTGAGTGAAGTATTTCTTGAAAATTTCTCTGGAAAGTGGATTTTGCTCGTTTGGTTCAAGAACATCTTTACAGGCGTTTGCCGCCGTTAAAAGATCCCCTGCTGGAATGGCGGCGGGTGGAATGAAAACAACTACTTGCCCCAATTTGTTTAGTTTACCTTCTCGGTTGCAGCGCCCTGCTGCTTGTGCGATCGAATCAAGGCCTGCAAGTGCTCTCCAAACAACAGGAAAGTCCAAATCAACTCCGGCTTCAACAAGTTGGGTGCTAATTACTCTCAAAGGTTGGTGCGCGTGTGAATTCGTCTTTGAATTCAATCTGTATTTAATTTGCTCAATTATTTCAGCTCTGTGTGCACCACAGAGGCGGGTTGATAAATGCAAGGTACCTTGAGGCATCAGCTTAAACAATTCTTTTGCAGAATTCCGTGTGTTGACAATACAAAGCACCTGTTGTTCTTTAATTAAAGAAGACGCTACGCTTTCCCAAGAGGTGATGGTTTGCCATGACGGTGGCAACTCCACCGACACGCGTTTCAAAGATTTGTGCAATTCATCTGGGTGGTCAATGATTTCCCGGACATTCTCCAAACCATTGAGATTTTTTCGTGCATCAAAGTAAGTAGTACTGCTGAGCGTTGGCTGTGTGGCTGTGCACAATACGACACTGACACCATAATGCTTAACAAGCAAATTCAAGCAATCCAAAATTGGTTGCAGAAATTGTGTTGGCAGTTGCTGTGCCTCGTCCAGAATAATTATGCTGTCCACTAAATTATGCAGTTTTCTGCATCTCGATGTTTTTGCTGCAAATAGAGATTCAAAGAGTTGCACGTTGGTGGTCACTACCAAAGGGGCATCCCAGTTCTCGCAGGCCAAGCGACTTTTGGCTGTTTCTAGTTCAGGTTCACTTTCAGCTTGGCTATGATGTTCAATTAAAACATCTTCTCCTAATGATCTAAATACGTCGCGGAATACGTCAGCTGTCTGTTCAATAATGCTTGTGTATGGTATTGCGTAGATGATTCGCTTTTTTCCGTGATTTTTTGCATGCTCAAGCGCAAAAGCCAAGCTGGATAATGTTTTTCCACCGCCTGTCGGTACGTCCAACGAGAAAAACCCAGTCGGCATTTTGGCTTTTTCTCTACATTGGTGAAGAATTTGGGCTCTTATTGTATTCACCTGAGTTGCGGGTGCGTGTGCGGATTTTTCATGCATGTATGTATCAAACGCGCTTAGCATGTCTTTCAAGTGTGGGAAACCTTGCCTGCGAGTTGTTAACCTGCTGTCAAAAAAAGATTCGGTATCCAGAAAGTCAGCGTCAACCAAGCATGAAAAAAGCATTCTGACCCATAGGGAAAATCCGGCACTTTTGCCCGGAATTGTTTTGCCATCTGGAGTGAAAAGGGCTGCTTCAAGGATTTCATTTGGAATTTTTGCTTCTAGTGCTTCCTGCAATTCTTTTTGACTATCGGTGGAGTTCAGTCTTTGCTCCAAATCTGTCCAGTCGTACAACCCGGCGTGATGGCTTGCAATCAGATAAGCCAAAATGTTGCCAAAAGGCTTTGGAAGTTTTTGGATGCCCCACAATGCGCCCGCAGCTGAGTGAGTTTTTTCTTTGCCTGCAACTTTGTTTTCAATATGGGCTTGCTCTGCGTCATGCATATTCTGTTGCCTGATGTATCGCTGAAATCCTATTCGATACTTGCCAAGGTCATGCCAAAGCCCAGCCAAACTTGCCCATTCCTGGCTGTTGAACTCACGCGCAAATATGCCAGCCAAGGCAGATACCTTTTTAAGATGATCTGCCAAGAGGTGTTCAGAAGCTTGGCCTTCTGCGGATGTATTGATGTGCGCGATGTGGTTCATTTCTAAAACGTTTTATTTATTGCAAGTACTTTATATTTTCAAAAGCTCACAGCATGATCCTGCAACTTTCACCCAGAATATTTTTTTTGCATCGCTTTAATTTGCTCAAACACGTGTTTTCGAAGCTCTGGGGGGTGAATTACTTCGCAGTCTGGCCCGTGTTTCAATATGTCCATGGTCAATTCACGGGGGTCAGCATAGGGCAGTTCTAAAACAAAGTGTCCTGTTTCGTCAAAGGACCCATTTTGGTGGGGGTGCCATTGTTCATTGGCCACCCAGCGAGCCCGTATGGGGCTGAAGCGTAGTTTTGCTGTTTTGATTTCTTTACCTGAAAAAATGCCATACCCTTTTCCAAACGAGGTTTCAGCCGGGTCAAGTTCAATGTGGATGGCGGGTATTTCGAGTATTTCCAGTTGTTCAATTGCATCCACTGAAAAGTTTCGAACTGCATTTCGTGTATGGCACCATGCGTCCAGGTACCAGTTTTCACGATAGTGGATTAGCCGAAGCGGCGATATTTCTCGTTGCGTGGTTTCAGCAGTGCTGCGTGCCCGGTAGCGAATTTTTAAGCGCAACCGGTTGATCAGTGAGAAACCTATTTTTTCAAAGAAGGTAGGGTTTTGAATGCGTTTACCAAGGCCAATAATGTGTATGCGCTTTCGAATGGTTTCGCTGGTTGTTTTTTGATCGTCCAGCAGCTTTTCCAGTCTTGCCGCCAGCGGTTGAATGTGGGGCTGCATGAAACCGCTGGGTTCAAGTTCGTGAATCAGGTGTTGCAAGGCAAGCAGTGCATGAATTTCCGCTGCCGAAAACCACATGCCGGGTAAGGCGTATCGGTGCGATTCGGGCAGGGAGTTATCCAGTTTGTAGGCGGCAATTGAGCGGTCAAACACAATTGGCGCATACAACCGGCTGCGCATGTATTCCAGGTCTCTTTTCAGGGTTGCGGGTGAAACTTCTAGTTCATCCTGAAGTTCAATTGCCGATCGGGGCTTGGCTTGTAACAAGCGATCAATTTTATAAACTCGTTCAATTTGATTCACCAAATATCTTCCTGCGCCAACTGATGTGTTGCTTTTAGAGGGGGTGAATTTGATTGTATTCGTCAAAAATTGTTTATGTAAATAAAGTATTTGAGTCTGTAGATGCGTTTGAATTCCTCTCCATTACCCACAAAGAGTGTGCTGAATACGCCAATTTTGGCAACAAAGCAGAAAACTTTTAAGCTTGCAGACATATGAAAATTTGATGAAATTTTATTCATGTCTTCCTCTGCGATTCCCGGTATTCACGCGTCAGGACTTGGTTTGTGGCTTCCTGAGCCCAATGATTCATTAACCCAAACCCTTTGCAAGGTGTATGGCATTGGCCTGGCTGATCCGTTGTTAAAAGAAGTGGTGGCACTTCACCTTGCCTTGAACCCGGAAATATTTGCAGCACACAGGCCTTTGCAGCAAAAGGCAATTTATTTGGCTGATTTGCAACTTCAACGTGGCGGTGCCTTGGGTGCAAGCCAACAAAGCGCGTTGCTTGCCAAATTGAATGTTGAAAAAGCAAGCCTTGCCGGGTCAAAGCGGCATTTGGAAACGATTGTTCCCCGCAGCGCTGTGGAAGTAGAGGCCATGCGTTTTGTATTGGGTTTCAACGAAGTAATGGGGCACATTGGCACCGGGCTTGGAATTGGTTCCGCCACAGCCGGCACCTTGACAGGTCGGCATTTGCACGGTGACATTCTCAGCTTCAACCGCTGGGCCAATGAAAAAGCCAGCCTGCTGAAAACAGGGCGGGGTGGGGATATTCTTCACCACTACGATGCCCGAATGGATGAAGTGGTAAAGCGCATCAAGGGGCGGCTTGGGCCAACACAACGTTTTTTATTCAATGGTGTAGGCACAAAAGATGCATTATTTAACGGAGTGCCAAACAGCCTGCGGCCCGATCCAATCACCATTAGCGCAGCCGAGCGAATTAAACAGGTGGCTGGTGCAGCTAAGTTTGGTGGCGCTGCTTTGGTGTTGGTGGATGGGGCTTTGACATGCCAAAAGCTGTCGGCAACTCCACAAACGGATAAAGTGCAAACCGCGTACAAGGAAATTGGTGGCTTTGCGGGTTCGTTATTAACAGGCGCTGCTGTCGGTATTGCTGTTGCGTCAATGGCAACACCAGTCGGATGGGTTGGGGCAATTGTGATTAGTGCGGGTAGTGCGTATGGGGGTAAAGCCGTTGGTGAAGCCCTGTTGAATTGGAGATTTCAGGTCAATGGTGATTTCCTGAATTTGAAGGACGGAAGAATTTTAAATAGGTGGTGCAATTGACGTTCGATTATTTGGTTTCACTGATATCGCACTATGGTTTAATTTACGCGGTTTACACCTGCCTATCCCTCCCGGTTGCTACGTTTCTTTTGTCGTACGCAGTACCCAAGCACATTGTGACCAAGTACTTTCGCCAGCCTCACTTCAATGATGGGGACGACGAGTTGTTTAATCATTTTCCATTTCGCTACTACCTTACTTTGTGGATCGCCCAACTGACGGCCTGCAACTGGTTTGCCCGCCGCAGAAAGGCTTATGATTTGCGCCAGGACAGCCCACGTTACTGGTTTGTGTTGTCATGGGTTTATTTTTGGTTAATTGTTATTCCCCCCATAGCCGCGTTCTTTTTAGGCCTTCTGGGTTTCGGCTATTTCGAACTGACCGGTCGTCCCGTACCCCAGGTTTAAGGTCCACAAATAGTTAACTCTGCTTTTCAGTCAACACAGCTAACGCATACCCGTTAAGTGGAGTATCAATTAACCCATTGAACTTGGTATATTGTGCGCGCCAAGCACTTGGTTCGATGAACTCACTACAAGCAGGAAATTTCATGAAAAAAGTAGTCTCTGTGTTGTCTCTCATCGTCGTGTTGAGCAGTTGTGCACTTTACACGCCGTCAGGCTCTGTGGTTATTGATCCCAATGGCGGTGGTCATGGTGGCGGCTTCTGTCCACCTGGCCAGGCCAAAAAGGGCAATTGCTGACCACAATGCTTGTTTTTCATGATTTATTGAACTGAATTTTCAAAATCGACACAAATCAGACAACCAGAGGGATTTGTGAACGATGAATACAATCAATTTGATCTGCGAGACTCAGGGAGCTTCAAGCGTAACGCTCGCTTTAAGTTTGGTACGAGCCATTTGTAATCAAAAAGATGTACTGAATGTTCAGGTCAACAGCCCCGGAGAGGCGCTGATACTACTCAATTTCAAAATCGATTATCAAGCAAGGTTCAAGGTCAATCTAAATCGTCTTTTGCTGGAGATATCTGAATGCGCTTCGTCAAAAGAGGTCTACTCAATTCAGGTTCCAGAGCCTGAAAATTCCAATGCTTCGGAGCGACAGATTGTTCGCTTGATGAACTCGGTCACGCTTCAGGAATTCATCTCAGCCGAATCAAATTTCGTTTCACAGTTTCAACCCTGTCAATTCAGTGACACAAAGCCCATCGTGTGATCGCTCTATGATCTTCTTTATAACTTTTAGCACGCTAGGTCTGGATCAAATTCCTGCCTTTGAAATACGGCGATTCAATTTTGCAGCCGTTAATCGACCACTCGGGGTGGTTGTTGTGGGTAGCCTGGAAAAGCAGGCTTTTGTGTCACAGAAATCAATCTAATAATTGGTTGGATTGACGAGAGGTGTTACCAAGAGGTCAATATGAGTTCTGAAGTATTACAAGGTGCGTATTTTGGTTGTTCTCTAGACTGCTACAACCTTGCTGGTAGTGAGGTAGAGTTTGTTCACGCCTTTGCTGGCGAAAACTTTCGTTACAGTGATGCATTTAATCAGTACAGGAATGATGGGCTCCCGGAATTATCCTGCTTCAAGAGCCGTTCTGACATGGTTGAAAAGGTATTGTCCTGGCCTAAACTCGATGTGTTGATTATTGCCGGTTTTCCGTATCGTTTGCCCATAGAAGTTATTGAACATTTCAGATGGGTTATCAACATGCATCCGGGTGATTTGTTTTCCAACCGGGGGGCAACGCCAATTGCAGTCGATCTTCTGCAGAAAAATACATTTTTGACTGCCAGTGTCCACCTAATCGACTCTGAACGGTTTGATGCTGGCCCGTTTATCGCAAAAGCAACTTTCCCCGCCCATTACAATCAAAATTATGCTTTTAATGAAAACCTTGTGTGCAAATACGGAGGGGCACTTCTTAAAAGTGTTTTAGGTCGTATTTCGGCGGGTTTTGAGTTGGGTGCTGTGAGTTGGGTGCCATCTGACGGAAGCTATATTCCCAGAGTTTCCTCCGATATATTTAGCCAGTTAGTCTCTGCTCCCAGTGTGCAGGATTTTCATGATGCTCAGGCACTGATTGGCACTGTTGTGTGATTTAACTTACAAGGTGGTTGCTCGAGTTTTCAAGACTTCG
Source organism: Burkholderiales bacterium (assembly GCA_021299735.1). Lineage (GTDB taxonomy): Bacteria > Pseudomonadota > Gammaproteobacteria > Burkholderiales > Burkholderiaceae_B > Limnobacter. Next base: position 133,360 of record JAJTEM010000004.1, read on the forward strand.
AAATAGTATCGATAACTCGCCCTGTCGTGTAATTCGCCTTTAATTTGAATGGGGCCCCATTCCGCTTTCTGTGCTTCAGTCAACACCAGCACCGCCTCGTCCACTTCAGAATCCGTGGGTAACATGGCGGATACAATGTGCACAATTTGATCCGGGTGAATGCTCCACATGCGCGTAAAGCCGAAGTCGCGTTTGGCACGCTTTGCATCCTCTGCCGCCATTTCGGGTTGTCGAATATTGCGGGTTACGTTGTGTGAGGGCACCTTGCCAAAACGATGGCAGGCGGCAGAAATTTCCAGCTTTGCACGGCGCACCAGCGGGTTTTCAAATTGCCCGGGTGAATTAAGCGCTGTTTTGGGAATCGCGCTTCGGTGACCTGAAATGAAATCCATGATGCCAAATGAGAGTGACTCCACTTGCTCAAGCCCTGCAATATTGTGTACCGCAGCCAAAGCACCATGGGTTTCAATCAGCACATGCAAGGGGGGCGGTTCAACGCCAGCCTTTGCACACTGCTCGCGAATGCGGCTTACGGCCAGTTTTACATCATCCAGGTTTTCCGGCTTGGGCAGCATTAAGTAAGCAGGCAAGGGTACGCCCTCGCGCAGAATAATCGGCAATTCCTGCTCAAATGCTGGGTCTTGTACGGGGTGTAGCCTAACGCCTGGTCGGCGTGTTTCACTGCCGTAGCGGGCTGAAAAATCGACAAGGCTTTGTGCTGCCCAGGTGGCAATTTCTGTCACCTGGCCCACCACCGCGCCATCTTCCAAATCCAGTGTAATGTCGAAGCAGGCCCCAATTTCCGCACGTATCTGCAATGCTTTGTCGAAGTACTTTGGGCGACCTGTGTAGTGGTCACACACTGGCAAATTCATTTGCGCATGGTCTTCGCTGTACAAAATGGTAGAAATTGTTGCCAAATCCAGGTTGTGCTTTTTCACGCAGAAATCCTTCGCAGTGTTTTTTCAAATGCAAATAAAAAAAGCCAGCATCACTGCTGGCCTTTTTATCACGAATTGCTTGTGAATTACTTGCCCAGCAAGTGCTTCACGCCTTCGCGCTCTTCCATCAGTTCGTTCAGGGTGATGTTGATGCGTTCCTGGCTGAATGCGTCAATTTCCAGGCCCTTCACAATTTCAAACTTGCCGTTGGCACAGGTTACCGGGAAACCGAATTGGGTTTTCTCAGGAATGCCGTAAGAACCATCGGAAGGAATACCCATGGTCACCCACTTGCCATTGGTGCCCAGTACCCAGTCGCGTACATGGTCGATTGCCGCGTTGGCGGCCGATGCAGCAGAGGAAAGGCCGCGTGCTTCAATAATTGCGGCACCGCGCTTGCCCACTGTTGGCAAGAAGGTGTTGGCATTCCATTCCTGGTCGTTGATCATGTCTTTTACAGAAGCACCGTCGATTGTTGCAAAACGGTAGTCAGCATACATGGTGGGTGAGTGGTTGCCCCACACACACAGCTTCTCAATCTTGGCCACAGGCTTGCCAGTTTTGGCTGCAATTTGGCTCAATGCACGGTTGTGGTCCAGGCGAAGCATGGAAGTAAAGCAGTTCGGGTCCAGGTCGGGGGCAGACTGCTGGGCAATGTAAGCGTTGGTGTTGGCGGGGTTGCCCACAACCAGCACTTTCACGTTACGCTTGGCGTTGTCATTCAGTGCTTTACCCTGCACGGTGAAAATTGCACCGTTGGCTTCCAGCAGGTCTTTGCGCTCCATGCCTTTGCTGCGTGGGCGTGCGCCAACCAACAGCGCAACATCAACGTCTTTGAATGCAGTAGCTGGGTCGTCAGTAATTACCACGCCTTGCAGCAGCGGGAATGCACAGTCTTCCAGTTCCATGACCACACCTTTTACTGCGGGCAGGGCAGGGGTAATGTCCAGCAACTGCAAAATCACGGGCTGGTCTTTGCCCAGCATGTCGCCATTGGCGATACGGAACAACAAGCTGTAGCCAATTTGGCCGGCAGCGCCTGTAACGGCAACTCGCATTGCGGGTTTGGTCATGTCAAACACTCCAAATGATTAAAAATCGAAGGCAACAGTTTAGCGCCAAACGCTGACGGCTTGTTGACTAACTTGGTTGTTTAGAGGGGTTTAACTTTTAAAAGTCCTCTATAAGATATAAGATATACAATAATCTGAAAACAGCACCGAGACACAATTTGCAACCCGTTAACCCCACATTCAGCCCGCTTTATCAGCAAATCAAGGGTTTGCTGCTTAAAAGCCTTCAAGAGGGCGAATGGAAGCCCGGTGAGCTAATTCCGTCCGAAACCGAACTTGCCGCCCGTTACGGAGTAAGCCAGGGCACCGTTCGCAAAGCAATTGATGAACTTGCCGCTGAAAATTTGGTGGATCGAAAGCAGGGCAGGGGCACTTTTGTAGCCACCCACAACGAGGCCAAATCTGAATACCGTTTTTTGCGCCTGGCTGCAGATGAAGAACCCGGCGTCAAACCCAAGTCCACTTATCTTTCGGTGGAGCGGGTTCGAGCCAGCTCCCAAATTGCCAAGTTGCTCGACATCAAGCCCAGCGACGCTGTTTTTGTAGTCAAGCGGGTCATGCGGTTCGATGGCGTACCTCGCATTTTCGATGAAATCTGGTTGCCAGCCTCCCAGTACAAAGGGCTCACCCTTGAGCGCCTTCAGCAGTGGGATTCGACCCTGTATGGTTTCCTGGAAAGCAGCTTCAATGTCCGTATGCTACGCGCCAAAGAGCATATAAAGGCAGTTAGCGCCCAGCCAGAGCATTCGGCCATTTTGCAGGTCGAAGTTGGTACACCTTTGCTGCTGGTCGAGCGGCTGTCAATGACGTATGCTGACCAGCCTGTTGAGCTTCGCCGGGGTTGGTATTTAACTGACAAATTCTCGTACAGGAATGAATTGTATTGAATTGATACAAGTCTTTGGCGGGCAAAACAATGCATTTGAACGGCTTGGTGCAAAAAATCAAAAACTTCCCGCTTTAACCCTGGCCCGATTTGGTTCAAAATATATCGTTGTCCGATATTGGTTTTTTTAAAGGATTAAGGCCGAAAGGCCAAGGGCAAAAGCCCGATTTCCAATCACTTTTACAAGAACACGAGCATGTCAAACACTGTTGCGAAGAAACGTCCGGTTTACCGGAATATTCATGTCACACAAATTCTGAAGTACAGGTTACCACTGGCCGGCAAGCTGTCAATTTTGCATCGCGTCAGCGGCGCGGTGTTGTTTTTGGCGCTTCCAGTCATCCTTCTGCCGCTTTTCGACAAAAGCATTACCTCTGAACTCACTTTCCTGGAAATGCAATCTCTGGTCAGTAGCCCGCTGGTCAAAATTGTGCTTCTGGGTTTGATCTGGTCCTACCTGCACCATTTCGCGGCAGGCATTCGTTACCTGGTACTCGATATGCACGTAGGTACCGAGAAATATGCTGCCAGTAAAAGCGCAGGCATCGTGTTTGCAGTCAGCTTAAGCCTTACCGCCTTGTTCGGTCTGAAACTGTTCGGAGTATTTTAATCATGGCTAACAACATTGGTTCCAAGCGCTTGGTGGTTGGCGCGCATTACGGCTTGAAAGAATGGGTTGCGCAGCGCATCACTGCGGTGATCATGGCCCTGTATACAATCGGACTGTTTCTGGCTGTGCTCTTCACCCCCGATCTCGACTACGTGAAGTGGGTTGGTTTCTTCAATTTCACTGTGCTCTCATTCCCCTTGGGCAAAATTCTTGCACTGTTGGCCATCTTGTCACTGTGCTATCACGCTTACATTGGTATTCGCGACATCTGGATGGACTACGTAAAGCCCACCGGCATTCGTCTTACATTGCAAGTTTTTACAGCGTTGTGGTTGCTTGGTGCAGCCGGTTACGCTGCTGACATTCTCTGGAGGGTCTAAAAGTGACTGCAGTTAAAACTTCCCTTCCACGTCGCAAATTCGACGCGGTAATCGTAGGTGCGGGTGGCGCGGGTATGCGTTGTTCACTCCAATTGGCAGAGGCTGGTCTGAATGTAGCCGTGCTGTCCAAAGTATTCCCTACGCGCTCACACACAGTGGCCGCGCAAGGTGGTATCGGCGCATCGTTGGGCAATATGTCTGACGACAGCTGGTACTGGCACATGTTCGACACAGTAAAAGGTTCCGATTACCTGGGCGACCAGGATGCAATTGAATTCATGTGTCGTGAAGCCCCCAAGGTTGTTTATGAACTTGAACACTTTGGCATGCCTTTCGACCGCAACCCCGATGGCACCATTTATCAGCGCCCATTCGGTGGCCACACCGCCAACTTCGGTGAAAAGCCGGTGCAGCGCGCTTGCGCAGCTGCCGACCGTACAGGCCACGCCCTGTTGCACACCCTGTATCAGCGCAATGTACGCGCGCGTACCCAGTTCTTCGTGGAGTGGATGGCGCTTGACATCATTCGCGATGCAGATGGTGACGTAGTAGGCGTGACCGCCCTTGAAATGGAAACCGGCGAAATCATGGTTCTGGAAGCCAAAACCACCGTGTTTGCCACCGGTGGTGCTGGCCGCATCTGGGATGCGTCCACCAACGCCTTTATTAACACAGGCGACGGCATGGGCATGGCTGCACGTGCAGGTATTCCTTTGGAAGACATGGAATTCTGGCAGTTCCACCCCACAGGCGTTGCAGGTGCCGGTGTGCTGGTCACAGAAGGTGTTCGCGGTGAAGGCGGTATTTTGCTGAACAGCGAAGGTGAGCGTTTCATGGAACGCTACGCGCCAACCCTGAAAGACCTGGCCCCACGTGACTTCGTATCACGTTCAATGGACCAGGAAATCAAGGAAGGTCGTGGTTGTGGCCCCAACAAGGATTACGTGTTGTTGAAGCTCGACCACCTGGGTGCCGACACAATCATGAAACGTTTGCCCTCGATTCGCGAAATCGCGATCAAGTTTGCCAACGTAGACCCAATCAAAGAGCCTATTCCAGTTGTACCCACCATTCACTATCAAATGGGCGGTATTCCAACCAACGTGTATGGCCAGGTAGTTGCACCCAAAGTACCGGGTGGCCCCAGCGAAATCATCAACGGCATGTATGCCATCGGCGAATGTGCTTGCGTATCCGTGCATGGTGCAAACCGCTTGGGTACCAACTCCTTGCTCGACCTGATCGTGTTCGGTCGCGCAGCGGGTAACCACATCGTGAACAGCAACCTGAAGGCCCGCAGCCACAAGGAACTGCCAGCAGATGGTACAGACCAAACCATGGCGCGCGTGGACAAGCTGATGACATCCACCAGCGGTGAAAATACCCGTGTGGTTGCCGATGCAATCCGTAAGGGCATGCAGTACCACTGCGGCGTATTCCGCACCACCGAACTGATGCAGGCTGGCGTAACCAAGATTAATGATCTGGCCAAGCAAGCAGAGCACATTCACTTGAAAGATAAATCCAAAGTGTTCAACACCGCACTGGTGGAAGCCCTGGAATTGGCTAACCTGCAGGAAACTGCCAAGGCCACCATGGTGTCTGCCGCAGCTCGTGAAGAAAGCCGTGGCGCACACGCCCACCGCGACTTCCCCGAGCGCGATGATGACAAGTGGATGCGTCACAGCTTGTGGTATTCCGAAGGCAACCGTCTGGACTACAAGCCAGTGAACTTGAAGCCAATGACAGTTGAAACTTTCCAGCCCAAAAAGCGGACGTTCTAATCAAGGTTACGAGGTACAGAAAATGAGCGAAAAGAGAACCGTACGTTTTGAAATTTACCGCTACGACCCCGACACCGGGGAAGCGCCAAAAATGCAAAAGCTGGAAGTCGAGCTTCAGCCAACCGACAAAATGCTGCTTGACGCGTTGATGCGTATCAAGAGCGATGTGGATGAATCACTGGCCTACCGCCGTTCATGCCGTGAAGGTGTTTGTGGCTCCGATGCCATGAACATCAACGGTAAAAACGGGCTGGCCTGTATTACCAACCTGCGCGACCTGAAACAGCCCATCGTATTGAAGCCGCTGCCCGGTTTGCCCGTGGTGCGCGACTTGATCGTGGACATGACCCAGTTTTTCAAGCAGTACCATTCCATCAAGCCTTATTTGGTTAACGACACGCCACCTCCTGAAAAGGAACGCTTGCAGTCGCCCGAAGAGCGCGAAGAACTGGATGGTCTGTACGAATGCATTTTGTGTGCGTGCTGTTCCACCAGCTGTCCTTCATTCTGGTGGAACCCTGACAAGTTCGTGGGTCCAGCCGGTTTGTTGCAAGCCTATCGTTTCATTGCGGACAGCCGCGATCAAACTACCGGTGAGCGTTTGGACAACCTGGAAGATCCATACCGTTTGTTCCGTTGTCACACCATCATGAACTGTGTGGATGTTTGCCCGAAGGGTTTGAACCCCACCAAAGCCATTGGCAAGATCAAGGAATTGATGGTGCGTCGCGCAGTCTAGAACCCTTGTTCGGATTTTTTTATTCAAATCGGGGTTGTGCACTGCAAAACCCCGTTTTTTTTGTTGTAGTTTATGTCTAATCAGAGTCATCAGGCGGATCCAAAGCAACGCGCCCGTTTGCGCTGGCGCGCTAGGCGCGGTTTATTGGAAAACGACCTGATAATCGAACGATTTTTCGACAAGCACGAAATGGAATTGACCAATGATGACGTACAGGCGCTAACCCTGTTGTTTGAAGAGGTTGATAACGTTCTGCTTGACCTTTTCCTTGGCAGAAAAGAGCCGGAAGGGGATCTGGATACACCTGATGTGCGCAAGGTAATCCAGATGATGCGAGAACTTTAATTTCAATCCCATTAGAAGGAAATCCGATGAGCACAGAACACAAGGCCACGCTGTCTTTTTCAGACGGCACCCCCTCGGTAGAATTTCCCATTCACAAAGGCACCATTGGTCCCGATGTGATCGACATCCGCAAGCTGTATGGATCCACTGGTAAATTCACATACGATCCGGGCTTCTTGTCCACTGCATCTTGCAATTCATCCATTACGTACATCGACGGCGACAAGGGCGAGTTGCTTTACCGCGGCTACCCCATTGAGCAACTGGCGCAGAACTGCGACTTCATGGATGTGTGCTACTTGTTGCTGAACGGTGAGCTGCCCAATGTAGGGCAGAAAAAAACGTTTGATGACCTGGTGACCAAGCACACCATGGTGAATGAGCAGATGAACTTTTTCCTGCGTGGCTTCCGCCGTGATGCGCACCCCATGGCCGTGATGACTGGTTTGGTGGGCGGCATGTCTGCCTTCTATCCCGACTCCATGAACCTGCTGGACAAAAACCAGCGAGACATTTCTGCGATCCGCTTGATTGCGAAAATGCCAACCCTGGTGGCTATGGCTTATAAATATGGCATTGGTGCACCAAATATTTATCCAAAAAATGAGCTCAGCTACACCGCCAACTTCATGCGCATGATGTTTGGTAACCCTTGTGAAGAGTACAAGGTGAACGATGTGCTGGTACGCGCCATGGATCGTATCTTTATTTTGCATGCTGATCACGAGCAAAATGCATCGACATCAACTGTTCGCCTGTGTGCCTCTTCTGGTACCAATCCATTTGCTGCGATTGCTGCGGGTGTAGCGTGCTTGTGGGGCCCATCCCATGGTGGTGCTAACGAAGCATGCTTGAATATGCTGACTGAAATTCAGGCAAATGGTGGCGTTGAGAAAATTGGCGAGTTCATCGCCAAGGTAAAAGACAAGGATTCAGGCGTTCGCTTGATGGGCTTTGGCCACCGTGTGTACAAAAACTACGACCCACGTGCCAAGTTGATGCGTGAAACCTGCCACGAAGTGCTGAACGAGTTGGGCCTGCACGACGACCCACTGTTCAAGATTGCAATGGCTTTGGAAAAAATTGCGCTGGAAGACGAATACTTTGTAAAGCGCAAGTTGTACCCGAACGTGGACTTCTACTCAGGCATTGTTCAGAAGGCGATCGGCATTCCAGTGCCATTGTTTACGGCCATCTTCGCGTTGGCCCGCACTGTGGGCTGGATCGCTCAGTTGAACGAAATGATCGCAGACCCCGAGTACAAAATTGGTCGCCCACGTCAATTATTCAATGGTGCGGCGCACCGCAACGTAAAGCCAATCGACCAGCGTTAATTCAGCGCTGCTTGGTTCTCAAAAACCCCTTGTTCACACAAGGGGTTTTTTTTCGCTTGTATTTAGCCTGTTCAACAAATGATCGCTGTTCAGCAGCAACAAGACATTGTCTGATGTTTTAATCAGTCCCTGGATAATTCCACCCTGATCCCGCAAGCTCTCCGATTCATGAATAGCGGACATGGGCAAGCTGGGAATTTCGCCCAACTCATCAACAGCCAAGGCTATTTGAGCGCCCTGCGCCTTGGTTTTTAGAAGAATCATTTGCTGACGGTCTTTTTTATTTGGCAGGTCAGTGTCGCAGCCAAGAAGTTCTGACAAATCTACAATTGTCACCGCCTGCTTTTGATGCAATGTACTTCCTACTATCCACGCTGGTGAGTTTGGCATGCTTGCAATTTGCTTGCAAAGAAAGGCTTCAACAACATCCTCGGTGTCAATTCCACACCAGTAATTGCCGATCCTGAAGGAGGCAATATCCGCCAGCTGTTCCTTGTTGTTTGCCTGGCGGAACTCGTCAAAGCTGATTTCTCCCGCCAATTTTTCATCCCGTATCAAAGTACCAATTTCCATGCCGTAAAGGCATGTCAAATTATTTTTATAAGCATCGGAGTCGCTTTTGTATTCGCGATAATTGCCAGAATTGCTCAAACCATAAGCGATCAACTTTCCTTCAAAGTCCAGATAGCCTATCTGTGTTGCCTGTTTTACGAACTTGCCGTCGCGTGGAACCGGTAAAGTCAGCCTCCCGTTGTCTGAAAACTGGTTGGTTGTTGAAGAAATAATTTGCTGTTTCTCATCCACAATAAATGCAAATGCCTTGTGCTTGCTGTCACCCATTGATTCATTCAGAATCGCCTCAAACTGCGGTTCACTGTCAAATACCAGTGCCACTGCACCAAGGCATCGGGAGGGGTTATCTGGATTGTCAAACACAGCCGCGCAATAAATGTAGGTGGGGCGATCGTGGTACAGGTCAGATTTTTCAAAGTTGGAAACACAATATTGCGTTTGGTTTTTTAACTGCATGGCTTTGCCCACCCAGTCCGCATTAATGTGTTTGCCCGGTTCTACTTCTGATGCGCTATCGCACACCACATGTCCGTTTTTATCGAGAAGCAATATATTGGTGTAAACGGTGTACAGGCTGTTGATGTGCTTCAGGCATTCAGCAGCTTTTTCCCTGGCTTCGGTGTTTTCCAAGGACAACAGTGCATCTCTAAGGCGCGGGTTTAGCGCCCACCAGCGGCAATCGTTTGCACGCTCATAAAGATTTCGGTCCATCAAATCCATGGCCAGCATGGCATGAATTTGTTGCTCGTTTTGGTGCGCCAATATTTCCGACTTTACAAGATTACCCAGCGACTCGGTGAGCAAGTTTTTTGTTCTCTCACCAGCGCGGCTGATTTCCCATAAAAGTGTTTTGCTGAACGAACTCCCCAGCGCAGACGAGCTGGTGCGCTGGGCCATGTTGCCGTTCCATATGCTGCGGTTTAACTGCCGTTGAATCTGCGTGGCCTGGTTTTGAAAACCTGAAATTTTGCTGTCGATCAAGCCCTCATTCGGATCAAGCAGTGGAAGCTTGTTTCTGTCTTCAGTCACCTCTTGTCTAAAGGCATGGCCTAGCGGTACCAGGCAAAACCCTTTCCAGCCAGGGCCCGCGTAGCCTTGATAACCTCTTGTGCTGCGCACACCGCAAAGATAAGCCACTGGACCAATTTGTATAACGCCCCAGTCCGCCCCGTTACCCAGCCTCACGATTTGGCCTGGCCCCACATACCGTGAGTTGCTTGATATCAGCACTTTGCCTGACGCATCGGTCACCCCACACACTCGCCATTCCAGTGCTGCACTTGAAGGGTTGGTGCCAAGTACCTTTGAAAACAGGGCGTTACTTTCTTCTTCCAGATTAAACACCAGCGCAATATATCCCGTGGTTTGGCCGGCCGCAGTAATTTTCCAGGCATAAACCAGTTCATCTGTTCTGCTGCTCGATTGCAAAGGTTGAAAGGCTTCGGCGTATTGCCTGGATTGTCCTACTTTCTGTTTAACCCACGTTAAATCTTCGCCAGTACTGAGTTCACCTTGCATGTCGGCAATTACATAACCATCGCTGTCTGTTAAAACAACGTTCTTGTACACCGAGTAATTGGCCGTGTAGCTCCTCATTCTGTTTTGTATATGTTTTTTGGATTCATCGTTTAACGGCGACTCGTCAGCCTCCAGGCAATACTGGGCAAATACTGGGTCGGTTGCCAGAAAACCAATATCTGCAGTTCGTTCGTAAAGATTTCTAACGAGAATATCGATGGAGTTTTGTGCGCGGGCAGTTAGCAATTCAACGGTTTGATGCGTTGATTTTTGCACCAGAAAAATACTTAAATCCGCTGCCAATTGCTGAAAATGCTCGCGTGTTTCCCCTATGTCGCCACCAACTTGTGTCAGCTCGCCCAACAGGCTCAGGTTGTTCCAGATCGATTGCAGATCGCGCAGCTCGTCGATAAGGTCATTCACAGCATCCAGGTTTTTTGCAAGTTCGATTTGGTTGGAGTCCATTTCAATACCGCGATACTTCTTGATTGCCATTTGCCTTATCCCCCATTGGATTTCGACTTATCTTCCGTGGGATCCTTAACAGAGTGATCCCCATACTGAGGGGGGTTCACTCTGATAGGTGGATTTTATTTGCCGTCTCAATCATTCGTTTCCTGAAAACCACATATTTTTGTCTGCCTGCTCAGATCGTTTTAGTGCCACGTCTCTAATCTGCTATGCTTTGTACTTACTCTTAAAGCAGTCAGCTTTTGGCTGCTTTTTGCTATCTGGTTAGGGGCAGGAGCTCCACAAACCAGACGGGGAGTGCGGTTTAACCCACGTGTGTAGGGATTCGGTCCGATGGCAATAGCCAAGGTCGAGTCCGAACCCCACATCTTTGAAACGAGAAACTCGGAAAAAGGTGAAGCGCAAATGATGCGATCATTTCAACAAAACTCGTATTTGTTCGGGGGCAATGCGCCCTATGTCGAAGAAATGTACGAGGCGTACCTGGACAACCCAGGATCCGTGCCAGACAAATGGCGCGCCTACTTTGACCAAATGCAAATGGTGCCTTCCGCTCACGGCGACGTGAACGAGAAAGACGTAGCCCATGCGCCTGTGGTTCAATCTTTTGCCCAACGTGCCAAAAAAGGCTTCTTGCAGCCGCAGATCCAATCTGCCGACCTGGAAGTGGCCAAAAAGCAGGTGCATGTACAGTCCATCGTGGCTGCCTATCGCTTCCTGGGCTCACGTTTTGCAGACCTTGATCCGCTTAAGCGCCAGGAACGTCCGGAGATCCCTGAACTGGATCCCGCTTTCTACGGGCTCACCGAGGCCGACATGGACATCATGTTCTCGGCAACGAATACGTATTTTGGTCAGGATCAAATGACCCTTCGCGACATCGTGAAGGCTTTGCGCGACACGTATTGCCGTTCCATCGGCGTTGAATACATGCACATCAGCGACCCAGCCCAAAAGCGCTGGTTGCAAGAACGCATGGAAACCAGCCTGGGCACAGCTCAATTGTCGGCTGAAGAAAAGTTACACATTCTCGAGCGTCTTACAGCGGCCGAGGGCCTGGAGCGCTACCTGCACACCCGTTATGTGGGCCAGAAGCGTTTTTCGCTTGAAGGCGGCGAATCATTTATCGCGGCGCTGGATCACGTGATTCAGCGGGGCGGCGCTACAGGCGTGCAAGAAACCATTATCGGCATGGCTCACCGCGGTCGTTTGAACGTGTTGGTGAATATTTTGGGCAAAAGCCCAAGCCAGTTGTTTGAAGAATTTGAAGGCAAGCATGCGGATGACCTGCCAGCCGGTGACGTGAAATATCACCAGGGCTTTTCATCGGATGTGACCACCCCCGGTGGCCCCATGCACTTGTCTCTGGCGTTCAACCCATCTCACCTTGAAATTGTTAACCCAGTGGTAGAGGGTTCGGTGAAGGCCCGTCAGGAACGCCGTGGCGACAAGGAAGGCAAGCAGGTGTTGCCGGTGCTGGTACACGGCGACGCTGCTTTCGCAGGCCAGGGTGTTGTGATGGAAACCTTGAACCTGGTACACACCCGTGGCTACGGCACAGGTGGTACGGTTCACATTGTGATCAACAACCAAATCGGTTTTACCACTTCTGATCCTCGCGACAGCCGCTCCACGCTGTACTGCTCCGATGTGGTCAAAATGATCGAAGCCCCGGTGTTCCACGTGAATGGCGATGATCCGGAAGCGGTTATTTTCGTAACCCAGTTGGCGCTCGATTTCCGCATGGCATTCCAGCAGGACGTGGTAATCGATATTGTTTGTTTCCGCAAACTGGGCCACAACGAGCAAGACACTCCGGCTGTTACCCAGCCCTTGATGTACAAGAAAATTGGTCAGCACCCAGGTACACGTGCTCTGTATGCCGAGCGCCTGGTGATGCAAGGTATTTTGACCAACGATGGCGCAGAAAAGTTGGTGGCCGATTTCCGTGCTGCCATGGATGAGGGCAAGCACAACCGCGCAGACCCCGTGCTGACAAACTACAAGAGCAAGTTTGCAGTCGATTGGTCACCCTACCTGAACAAGAAGTGGACAGATGCCGCAGATACATCCGTGCCTATTTCCGAAATCAAGCGCTTGTCCGAACGCATTACAACTGTACCCGACAACTTCAAGGTTCACCCCTTGGTGCAAAAAGTGATTGCCGACCGTGCTGCTATGGGTCAGGGTGAAACCCTGCTCGACTGGGGCATGGGCGAACACCTTGCATTCGCATCGTTGGTGTCTTCTGGCTATGCAGTGCGTATTACCGGTCAGGACTGTGGTCGCGGTACTTTCACACACCGCCACGCAGTTTTGCACCATCAAGGCCGTGAAAAGTGGAATGAAGGAACATACATTCCTCTGGAAAACATTTCCGAAGGGCAGGCACCATTCACTGTAATCGACTCTGTGCTGTCTGAGGAGGCTGTGCTCGGTTTTGAATACGGTTACTCCACTGCAGAACCCAATACCCTGGTTATTTGGGAAGCCCAGTTCGGCGATTTTGCCAACGGTGCCCAAGTGGTTATTGACCAGTTCATTTCTTCAGGTGAAGTGAAGTGGGGTCGTGCTTCAGGCTTGGTCATGATGTTGCCCCACGGCTACGAAGGACAAGGTCCAGAGCATTCTTCAGCGCGCATTGAACGTTATTTGCAACTGTGCGCCGAAAACAATATGCAGGTTTGCCAGCCCACCACGCCGGCACAAATTTTCCACCTGCTGCGTCGCCAGATGATCCGCTTGTTCCGCAAGCCACTGATCATCATGACGCCGAAGTCTTTGTTGCGTCACAAGGAAGCCACGTCTTCTTTGCAAGACCTGTCCAAAGGCCATTTCCAGACAGTGATTGGTGACCAGGGTGATCTGGAGGCCAGCAAGGTCAAACGTGTGGTGCTTTGTTCCGGTCGCGTTTACTACGATCTGGTCGCTGCACGTCGCGAGCGCAATATCAAAGATGTTGCAATTGTACGAATCGAGCAGCTTTATCCATTCCCGCACAAGTCGCTTAGCACAGAACTGCGCAAGTACCCCAATGTGACAGATGTGGTGTGGTGCCAGGATGAACCGCAAAACCAGGGACCCTGGTTCCAGATCCAGCACAACGTGCTGGAAAACCTGTCCGAAGGGCAGCGTATGGGTTACGCGGGGCGTCCGGCTTCAGCTTCTCCGGCCGTGGGCTATTACGCCAAGCACAACGAACAGCAGAAAGCGCTGATCGATGCGGCATTTGGCAAGCTCAAGGGTTTCGTAGTTACGAAATAAACACAGGAAGCGGGCTGGCCATGGTGGTCGCCCGCACTTGAACAAAGAATTCAAAAGGAAAATATTCCATGGCAATCGTAGAAGTGGTCGTACCACAATTGTCCGAATCTGTCGCCGAAGCAACGCTGTTGAATTGGTACAAAAAACCAGGTGACGCCGTTAAGCGTGATGAAAACCTAATCGACGTAGAAACCGACAAGGTGGTGCTGGAAGTGCCTTCACCTTCTGCTGGTGTAATCGTTGAAATTTTGTGTGCAGACGGTGCAACCGTTGTAGCTGGCCAGGTTCTGGCAAAAATTGATACAGAGGCCACCGCTGGCGCTAGCGCACCAGCCGCTGCCCCAGCACCTGCCGCAGTGGCTCCTGCTGCAGCGACTGCTTCAGCCCCAGCCCCTTCAGCCAGTGTAAGTGGCGCTGTTGCAATGCCTGCTGCAGCCAAAATGATGGCTGAAAATAACCTTAGCGCCGCTCAAGTTGCAGGTTCTGGCAAAGATGGCCGTATTACCAAAGGCGATGTTATTGGTGCATTGAATGCCCCGGCAGCACCAGCCGCCAAGCCTGCTGCTGCACCCGCTGCCCCAGCAGCCAAGCCAGTCAGCCTGTTGCCTGAAGTGAAGGCACCACTTGATCCGTCAACATTGATTGAAGGCCGTCCCGAGCAGCGCGTTCCAATGAGCCGCCTGCGTGCCCGCGTTGCAGAACGTTTGGTTCAGTCGCAGCAAACCAATGCCATTCTGACCACTTTCAACGAAGTGAACATGAAGCCGGTGATGGACTTGCGCAACAAGTACAAAGACAAATTTGAAAAAGAACATGGCGCCAAGCTTGGCTTCATGGGCTTCTTCGTCAAGGCCGCTGTGGCAGCCCTGAAAAAGTACCCAGTGCTGAACGCATCAGTAGATGGCAACGACATTGTGTATCACGGCTATTTCGACATCGGTATTGCTGTGGGTTCCCCTCGTGGTTTGGTCGTGCCCATTATTCGCAACGCGGATCAAATGAGCATTGCCGACATCGAAATGAAAATTGCTGAATTTGGTCAGAAAGCCAAAGACGGCAAGCTGAGCCTGGATGACCTCACGGGCGGTACATTCTCGATTTCCAACGGCGGCGTGTTTGGTTCAATGTTGTCTACACCGATTATCAACCCACCCCAGTCAGCCATTTTGGGCATACATGCCACGAAAGACCGCGCAGTGGTTGAGAACGGTGAAATTGTTATTCGCCCCATGAACTACCTGGCCATGAGCTACGATCACAGAATTATTGATGGTCGCGAAGCTGTGCTCGGCTTGGTTGCCATGAAGGAAGCCCTGGAAGACCCAGCACGCTTGCTGCTGGAACTGTAAGGGGAACATTCATGAGTACACAGTACGATGTAGTAGTGATTGGTGCCGGCCCTGGCGGATATATCGCCGCCATCCGCGCTGGCCAACTGGGCATGAAAGTGGCTTGTATCGAAGGCAACGCCTACGATGATCCAAAAGGCGAGCCACGCTTGGGCGGCACTTGTCTGAACGTGGGCTGTATTCCTTCCAAAGCCTTGCTGGCTTCTTCCGAGGAATTCGAGAAAATTGCCCACCACGCGGAAGACCACGGCATCACCGTGACTGGCGCGAAAATGGATGTGGCCAAGATGATCAAACGCAAGGATGACATCGTCACCAAAATGACCGGCGGCATTCAGTACTTGTTCAAGAAAAACAAGGTCACGCCCATCAAGGGTTGGGCCAGTTTTTCTGGCAAGGTTGAGGGTGGTTTCGAACTCACCGTGAAAACCGCAACGGGTGAAGAAAAGGTTACGGCCAAAAAGGTGATCGTTGCCACGGGTTCAAAGGCACGCCATTTGCCCGGTATTGCCGTTGACAATCAAGTGATTTGTGACAACGAAGGCGCCCTGAAATTTGGCGCTGTACCCAAGAAACTGGGTGTGATCGGTGCTGGCGTAATTGGCCTTGAGTTGGGTTCTGTGTGGCGCCGTTTGGGTGCGGATGTAACCGTGCTTGAAGCCATGCCCAATTTCCTGGCAGCAGCCGATGAAGGCGTTGCCAAGGAAATGCATAAAATCTTCACCAAGCAAGGTTTGAAGATGAACATGGGCGTAAAAATTGGTGAAGTGAAAGCGACCAAAAAAGGCGTTTCCGTGGTTTACACCGATGCCGACGGCGCAGCGCAAAAGCTGGATTGCGACAAGTTGATTGTGTCGGTGGGCCGCGTGCCCAACACCGATGGTTTGAACCTTGAAGCAGTTGGTTTAAAAACCAATGAGCGTGGCCAAATCGATGTGGATGCGCACTGCCAAACTTTGGTGGCTGGTATTTATGCGATTGGCGATGTTATTCGCGGTGCCATGTTGGCGCACAAGGCTGAGGAAGAAGGCGTGATGGTTGCGGAAATTATGGCTGGGCAAGCAGGCCACTGTAATTACGACACCATTCCATGGGTTATTTACACCTCGCCCGAAGTGGCTTGGGTTGGTAAAACCGAGCAGCAGCTGAAGCAGGAAGGCCGTAAGTACAAGGCTGGCCAGTTCCCGTTCATGGCCAATGGCCGTGCGCTGGGGCAGGGCGACTCCCAAGGCTTTGTGAAAGTGTTGGCGGATGCCACCACCGATGAAGTTCTGGGCGTGCACATTATCAACAGCCATGCATCTGATTTGATTGCTGAAGCTGTAATGGCCATGGAGTTCAAAGCCTCTTCTGAAGACATTGGGCGCATTTGCCATGCACACCCCAGTTTGTCTGAAGTGGTCAAAGAAGCTGCGTTGGCTTGCGACAAGCGCCAACTGAACGGTTAATATTCAGTTCAGTGTTAACTCACAACGGCTGGTGAATTTTTTCATCGGCCGTTTTTAATTGTATTGATTCAAACTAATCATCGTGAACGTTCAGGAATATTACACACAAACTTTGGCCGAACGTGGTTACCAACCTGACGCGGCACAGCAAAGGGCTGTAGACCGAATGCAGCTTTTTTATGATGAGTTTGTTGAATACAAGAAAGCCCGCAGCAGCGTGATAAAAAAATTCCTGAACAGGCCTGCTGTGCCCAAGGGCTTGTACCTGTGGGGTGGGGTGGGCCGTGGCAAAAGTTTTCTGATGGATTGTTTTTACAACTCGGTGACAGTGGAGCGCAAGGTGCGTTTGCATTTTCACGAGTTCATGCGTGGGGTTCATGCTGAACTGGATGACCTGAAAGGTGTGCAGGACCCACTTGATGAAGTGGCTGTGCGAATAGCCAAACGCTACCGCTTGATTTGCTTTGATGAATTTCATGTGTCTGACATTGCAGACGCCATGATTCTTTATCGCCTGCTCGATGGTTTGTTTGCCAACGGCGTTACTTTTTTGATGACCTCGAATTACAAACCTGACGACCTCTATCCGGATGGTTTGCACCGTGATCGCCTTCTTCCTGCAATTGCCTTGTTGAACAAGCAGCTGGACGTAATCAATGTGGATGTGGGGGTGGATTACCGCCGCCGCACATTGGAACAACTGAACACCTACCTGATGCCGCTGAATGAAAGCGCAGATCGACAGCTGGCTGAAGACTTCAACCGCTTGGCTGAGGTTGCCGATGAACCCGCTGAATTACAAATTGAATCGCGCGTAATCAAGGCGGTGCGGCGCGCAGGTTCCGTGGTGTGGTTTGATTTTCCTACCTTGTGTGGTGGCCCCCGCTCACAAAACGATTACCTTGAAATTGCAAGCCAGTTTCAAACCGTGATCCTCAGTGGTGTTCCCAAAATGGGCGCGGGTATGGCCTCGGAGGCACGCCGGTTCACTTGGCTTATCGATGTTCTATACGATCACAAAGTTAAGTTGATCATGTCGGCCGCCGTAGAACCTGAAGAGCTTTACACCGAAGGTGCCATGGCACATGAGTTTTTCCGCACGGTTAGCAGGATTGTTGAAATGCAGTCTAAGGAATATCTGGATTCGCCGAAGCGCAATGCAGTTCGGCTGTAGTTGCCGTGCTCGTATTCGTAGCGCATTACTAGTGTGCTGTGGTTAGCTGCGTATCACTCATTCTGCCTTGATCAAATCGAATTCCCCGCTTTGGATGGTGGTGCTAGTCGAAAAGTTCGGTGAATAGCACTTCATCCCATTGGAATGGTGGGCAAGCCGCTACTTTTTCCTGATGCTGTGAAATCTGCAATTGTTCGCCGAGTGCGCGAATAGATCTCAAATGTGTTTCGCAATTGCGCGAATGTTCAGTTGCTGGTTTTGATGATTCAAGCAGCATGTATTCGTATTGCCCGCTGCGAATTATCCTAACCTTTCCAGATTTGTTTTTGTGAAAATGACACGGCCACGGAATACCCGCGCTGTAGGTTTTGCTTGTGTGTGCAGCAGTGTTGCTTATAACCGTACACACCGCATTCTTGTTTTCAAGTTGAAGTGTGTTGCCTGCAAGGTTGGCTGTGCTTTCTTGCGGCTTATTGCAACCTACAAAAAAGAAAATTGAAAAGCACAAGGCCGCTATGCAAACAACTGCCCTGGCTTGGCTGATCATGAAAGTTCCCAAAACCAAACTTGTGCCGATTTATTGGCTGGGTCTGAATAGGTTTTCGTAAGGCCCTTGTCCCACAAATCAATGTGGTCGCCAACCTTGGTGGTCTCGCCATCGCGCACGAAACAGTCTTTAAAGAAAATAATTCCCGATTTGTCTTGCAGTGTTGCTTTTGCCTCGGCGCCGTCCATGAATATTTTGGGTCTTCCCAAGTGGTGCTTCCACAACCAGTTTGCTAAAGATTCCGCACCCCGCGCATGCCCATGCGCGCACTTGGGTTCTGAATAAGTGTTTTTGTTGATGGTGATTGATCGTTCTGCATTCAAGGTAACACTCATTCGAATTGAACACTGGTTTGACCAAGGCCCATCGCATGGGGAAGCTTCTGTCGGGTAGTTGTTCCACAGGCCAGTAAAAGATGGTGTCGGCATAAAATTCCCCTGATGGCCAGTTACAGCGTTGTGTTCTCGAAAAAGAACGCCATCTTAAATGCAAAGCTAGCCTGCTTTTTATGTGGGGTACAACTTGTGAATCAATGCCTTCGGTCAGGAAATAAGTTTTTGTATATATCGCTCAAGACCCGATGCGGATACGCAATGCTTCTTGAGCCAGCATATTGATGCTTTTGCCCTCCGCTTGCGCAGCAATCGCAAGTTGTTCATGCAACTCAGGCGGAATTCTGAGATTGAATTTTCCTGAGAAGTGTCTTCTTGGTTCGATGCCTTTTTCCTCGCAAACTTCAAGAAAAATTTGCAAAGACTTTCTAAACTCTGCTCGCAGCTCTTTGGGGTTCTTGCCATAGAAGTCAGCACCACCGTTCAGCCCAAGAATTTCACCCCGAAAAAGATCCAGTTCTTCGTCGTATTCAATTTTGGCTTGATAGCCGTCTACTGTCATTATGTTCATGGTTCAACTCCGTGTTGCTCAAGCCATTTGCGAACGGCAGCTACAGCACCTTTATCAGTGTGTGGGGAAGGGTGCGGTCTGTGGAAGACACGAACCTCGCCAAACAACACGACAGCTACACGACTGCCTTCACGTTCACTTGTTTCCGCGCCCAGTTCTTGAAACAAACCTTCAATGTCCCGCCACTGAACGTTTGCGCTCGTCGGTCTGGCGAATATAAGTTCTAGTGTACGTTGGTGTTTTCGCTTCATTTTTTTATGGTACCGAAATATGGTACCTTTTTCAAGTGTGTAGAGTGTTTCAGGCCGACTGTAAACAGCAGCCGGTTTCTGGCATTTGCGCAGTTCGCATTGCCGTCATTCCGCCTTCAAGAAAGCCTGCCCGTTTGAAGTTCACACGCAGCGTTCGGCCGCAAGCCGACACCGAGATTCGGCCATCTGTTTTGCCGAACTCGGTGAGCCAGTGTGAATTTCAAAAAGGGAAATAAAGGCTTTCAGGCGGAGGAGGGCAAGCGACTTCGCAGATGCGAACGAATGCAATGGCATGCAACTTTGCAAATACCGATTACTTCCCGCCTTTCGCCTTCGCAAAAGCCGCCGCAAACGCATTGTTTGCAAACCCTGCACCTTGTTGCGAATTTGAAGCTGAACCGCCACCACCACGCCTGTCACCAGCACGGTTAGCCGTTACCTGCCTTCCGGCGTTTTGCCCAGCTGCAGCCTTGGGCACATCGTCTCCCATTTTCATGGTTAGTGAAATCCGTTTGCGGGGTATATCAACCTCAAGCACTTTCACCTTCACAATTTGCCCGGTTTTCACCACGCTGTGCGGGTCTTTTACAAAGGTGTTTGACAGGGCAGACACATGCACCAAGCCATCCTGATGCACGCCAATGTCTACAAAGGCGCCAAAGTTTGCTACGTTGGTGACCACGCCTTCCAGTGTCATGCCTGGTTTTAAATCGGCCATGGTGTGTACCTTGTCATCAAATTTGGCAGTTTTAAAGCTGGGGCGCGGGTCGCGGCCTGGCTTTTCAAGTTCTACCAAAATATCCTGCACTGTGGGCAAGCCAAAACGTTCATCCACAAAGTCAGTGGGTTTCAGTTCTTTCAAAACGTCCCTGTTGCCCACAAGGCTACCCACAGGCTTTTTCACTTTGGCTGCCATTTTTTCAACAACAATGTAAGCCTCGGGGTGAACTGCCGATGCATCCAGCGGGTTCTCCGCGCCATGAATACGCAGGAAGCCTGCAGCCTGTTCGAATGTTTTGTCGCCCAAGCGCGGTACTTTGCGCAGGTCTTCACGGCTTTTGAATTTGCCGTTGCTGTTTCTAAATGAAACCAATGCTTTGGCCACTGATGCATTCAAACCCGACACGCGCGAAAGCAATTGCTCAGAAGCTGTGTTCACCTCTACACCCACTGCGTTTACGCAATCCTCAACCACGGCATCCAGTCGCCCGCTTAGCTGGCGCTGGTCTACGTCGTGCTGGTATTGGCCTACACCAATTGATTTTGGGTCAATTTTCACAAGCTCAGCCAAGGGATCTTGCAGGCGGCGGGCAATAGATACGGCACCGCGAATGCTCACATCCAGGTCAGGCAGTTCTGCAGACGCCAGCGCACTTGCCGAGTAAACCGAGGCGCCTGCCTCGCTCACCATCACGCGGGTGGCTTTCAGTTCTTTATGTTGCGCCAACAGGTCGGCTGCCAGTTGGTCGGTTTCCCGGCTGGCGGTGCCGTTGCCAATCGCGATCAACTCCACATTGTGTTTCATGCAAAGCGCAGCCAGCAAGGCGATGGATTCATTCCATTGGCGGCGGGGTTCATGAGGATAAATGGTGGCGTGTTCAACCACCTGGCCTGTGCTGTCGATAACAGCCACTTTCACGCCAGTGCGTATGCCGGGGTCCAGGCCCATGGTGGCTTTGCCGCCTGCAGGGGCTGACAGCAGAAGGTCTTTCAGGTTTTTACCAAACACGGTAATGGCTTCAGCCTGTGCTGCATCCCGTAGGGTGCCGATCACTTCACTTTCAAGGGTGCTAGCCAGTTTTATTTTCCAGGTCCAGCGGCATGTTTCATTCAAAAATTTGCCGCGCGGGCTTTCGTCGCGTTCAATGCTGTGCAGGCGCGCAATTTCCGATTCAAAAGGGTGCGGGGCGCGTGGGTTCTCGGCTTCCCACACTTCAGGCAAATCTACTTTCAGTGTCAGAAAGCCCTGTTCGCGGCCGCGCAGCATGGCCAACATGCGGTGTGAAGCAGTGCTGCTTATGGGTTCCTGATGTTCAAAGTAATCCTGGAACTTGATGGCTTCAGTGGCTTTTTCAGGCACAACAGCGGCGCGAATTGCCCCCTCGGTTTTCAAACGGTTTCTTAACAACGCCAGCAATTCTGCATTCTCGGAAAACTGTTCAGCCAAAATATCCCGAGCACCATCCAGCGCTGCCTTGGTGTCGTTAATTTGATATTCGGTATTCAGGTAAGCCGCAGCCAGCTCTTCTGGCACAGCCTGTTTGTTGTTCAAAATTTCATCGGCCAGTGGCTGCAAGCCAGCCTCACGCGCAATTTGCGCACGGGTGCGGCGCTTGGGCTTGTACGGCAGGTACAGGTCTTCCAGTGTTTGTTTGTTCTCGGCCTTTTCAATCGCGGCTTTTAGTTCGGGCGTCAACTTACCCTGGCTTTCAATCGATTCCAGAATGGTGCTGCGCCTTTCTTCCAGCTCGCGCAGGTACACCAAGCGTTCCTGAAGGTCGCGCAGCACCGCGTCGTCCAGCCCGCCGGTGGCTTCTTTTCGGTAGCGTGCGATGAAGGGCACTGTGGCACCTTCGTCCAGCAAATCAACCGCTGCCTTGATTTGTGATTGTACAACACCCAATTCTTGAGCCAACTGGGCGATAATTCTGTTTTGAACAAGCGACATGGATTCGGATCTATGAGTTTTCAAAGTAAGCAGGGCATTGTGCCACAGCTTGTGAAGCCTATCAGGGAATGGGTGCAAGGCCTGTTCATGCGAGTTTTTCCTGCTTCTGCCTTGCTACTGGTTGCCTGTAGTACGGTACAACTGCAGGCAAGCCGACCCCAAGCGCCCAACACGCTTGAACAAGCCCGCGCTTATGTGGCTGACCGTGAGAGGCAACTGGAATTTCTTGAGTACGAATTAAACGAACAATCCCGTGCCTGTTACAACAAGTTTTTTGTATCCAGTTGCCTGGACGATGTGCGTTTGCTAGGTGCACAAATTCGCCGCGCTCACCTTGAAGTGCAAGGCAAGGCCGAGGACATGATTCGTTTGAATGATTACGCCAACCGCCGGGCCAAAACTCCCAACTAAGACACCGAACTGAGGCATCTGACTAAAGGCGGCCGTACAAAGGGTGATCCACTTCGGGTAGATTATTTCCAGCCCTCTCTCACTTGCGGCTACAATGTTGTCAACGCCTCGCTGGCTCAAATTGAACGCCCATGGTCCACACTGAAGACATCGAATCGATCAAGCGACGAATAGTAGAATTGCAAGTTGAACACCGCGATCTGGATCAGATTATCGCCATGCTTACCGCACAAGCGGGCGCCGATCAGTTGCAGGTTCGAAGGCTGAAAAAGCGCAAGTTGCAAATCAAAGACTCAATCACGCTGCTGCAAATTCAGCTTGAGCCCGATATTCCTGCCTGACTTATCCGTCTGAACTCACCCAGTACCCAGTATGTTTGATTTCTCTGAACCTTTGAACGAGGCTTTTGCCCCAGGTGGTGCATTGGCCCGTCGATTGCCTGGGTTCAGTGCACGCGAATCGCAAATCGAGATGGCGCAAGCTGTGGGGCAAGCCATTGAAAACCGCGGGGCGTTGGTGGTGGAAGCCGGTACCGGCACAGGCAAAACCTTTGCTTATGTAGTACCCGCTTTGTTGTCGGGGCGCAGGGTGCTGTTGTCCACAGCCACCAAAACATTGCAGGATCAACTTTTCAGTAAAGACCTGCCGCTGGTTCGCGAGGCGCTGGGTGTGCCCGTGAACGTGGCCTTGCTCAAGGGCCGCCAGAATTATGTGTGTCATTTTCACCTGGAGCGGGCACTCAGAGAGGCGCGTTTGCCTTCACCGCGCGAGGTTGATCACCTCCAAAAAGTAAAGCTGTTTGCTGGTCGCACTCAAACCGGTGACCGGGCAGATTGTGCAGGCGTGCCGGAAGACTCTGCGGTGTGGAGCTGGGTTACCTCGAATAAAGACAATTGCCTGGGTGGTGAATGCCCCAACGCATCTGAATGCTTTGTGAACAAGGCCCGTCGCGACGCGCTGGATGCCGAAGTGGTGGTGGTGAATCACCATTTGTTTCTAGCCGACCTTGCTTTGAAAGAAGAGGGTATTGCCGAACTGCTGCCCGCCTGTGATGTTATTGTTTTTGACGAAGCCCACCAGTTGCCCGACATTGCAACAAATTTGCTTGGGCAGGCAATATCCACAGCCCAGTGTCAGGAGTTCTTGCGGGATGTGTTGATTGAAGGCAGAACTTCCAGTGCAGATGCTGGCGATTGGGATGCAGTGCTTCGCCCCATGGAATTGGCCTTGAAGGAAATTCGGCGAATAGTAGGTACTGAAATTGATTCGGCACGGTTTACCCATGCGCAGTTTTTGGCACTGAATGGTGTCGCTGCTGTGTGCGCCGATTTTGAAAACAGGCTGGAAGCTTTAATTGAAATGATCAGCCCTTTGTCGGTTCGCAATGAATCGTGGGTGAAGCTGATGGGCCGCGCCAGCGAGTTGTGTTTGCGCTGGCAAGACTGGTTTTCGCCTGCCACTGCGCAAGCTGATGAACAGTCTGTACGTTGGGTGAGTGTGTCAACCAACGTTGTGCAGTTTTGCGATTCACCGCTCGATGTATCGAACGCATTTGCCAAACTGTACGCAGAACAACCCAAAGCGTGGGTATTCACCAGCGCCACCTTGAGCATCAAAGAAAGTTTGCAGCACTTTACCTTGCAAGTGGGCCTGGATGAATGTCAGCAATTGTTGCTGCCAAGCCCTTTTGATTATGAATCGCAGGCGCTGCTTTGTGTGCCCGACAACTTGCCTTTCCCCAACGAACCGCAATTCAGCAAAAAATTATGCGATTCCGTGTGGCCTTTGTTGCAAGCCAGTGCAGGTGGCGTGTTTTTTCTGTGTACCAGCCACCGCGCTGTAAAGCAGGTTGGCGAGTACCTGCGGGAACGTATTGAGAAAGATGAACTGGATTGGAGCCTGTTGGTACAAGGTGAGGCCTCTCGCGCTGAACTGCTGGATCAATTCAGGGTGTTGAACAACCCGGTGTTGGTGGGTGCCGCCAGTTTCTGGGAGGGTGTGGATATTCGCGGTGACGGCTTGCGCTTGGTCATTATCGACAAGTTGCCGTTTGCCCCACCCGATGACCCGGTATTTCAAGCCAAGAGTGAATTGATTAAAAACCGTGGAGGCAATGCTTTTCAAGATTTGTCTTTGCCCGATGCTGCCATCGCCCTGAAGCAGGGAGCAGGCCGCCTTATTCGCGATGAAAACGATTGGGGTGTGTTGTTAATTGGCGATCGAAGGCTGGTTGAGAAAGGCTACGGCAAATTGCTGTGGCGCAGTTTGCCACCGTTCAAGCGCACGCGAGAACTGAAGGTGGCCATTGAATTCATGCGTGAGAAGCTTGGTAGATGACACGCAGTAAAAAAGGCTCATTAAAGCTCAGCAAATAAAAAAGGATCCGTAAAGGATCCTTTTTTGTTGCACCATGGTCAACCCGTTATTCCTTCCAAACCTGCCACCACTCGGCCTCAGTCTTTTTCTTCTCAGGCAAGTCCATTTTCCAATAAGGGCTGTCTTTGAAGTTCAACTCGATCACGCGTTTGGTATCAGCCGCCAGTGCGGTCATATTGAGTTTCTCGTAGCTGCGCAGGCTGATGAATAGCGCTTCCTCAATTGAGGGGGTTTGCTCGAAGCGGCGAACAACCTCTTGCGCGCGGTTAACGGCCGCAAGGTACGCGCCACGCTTGTAGTAATAGCGGGCCACATGCAGTTCGTTTTGAGCCAATGCATTCACCAGGTACTGCAAGCGTGACTTGCTGTCCTCGTAATATTTGCTGTCGGGGAAGCGGCTTACCACCTCTTTGAATGCATCAAACGCAGCGCGGGTACCTTTGGGGTCACGGGCGCTTTGGTCTTCACCCGAGAGAAGCGCAAAAATACCTTTGTCTTCATTAAAGCTGATCAAACCACGCAGGTAATACACATAATCCAAATTCTGGTGGTTGGGGTACAGCTTGATAAAACGGTCGGTTGCAGCCAAAGCCTGTGCATTATCGCCAGCCTTGAAGTAAGCAAATGCCGTGTCAATTTGTGCTTGCTGTGCAAAACGCCCGTAAGGGTAGCGTGCTTCCAGTTTTTCAAGCAACTCGATACCACGCTCGTAATTGCCTACATCAATTTCAGCTTTGGCTTCTTCGTACAGGCGGGCAGGGCTCCAACCCTCGGTTTCATCGAATTGTTTTGCCGAGCCGCATGCAGCCAGCGCGAAAATCAACGCGGGGATCAGGAATAACTGCGATAATGTGCGCAGCCAAGTGGTGCGCGGGGCCAGTGTGGTTTTGTTCATGTGATTTCGAAACCCGAAGTGTCCCTGTTTGATCATCAATGGTGTTCCATTATATCGGGCAAAGCCCGTGCCGCCCACCAGCGGCATACTCAATTGAAAGATTCGATTTTAATTTATGACTGCCCAATTTCAAGCCGACGCGGAAAACGCACAACCCGAACAACCTTTGCAAGCCAGAGTGCCCATGGAACTGGGGGGCTCGCGGTTAGACAAAGTGATTGCCGAGTTGTTCCCGCAGTATTCCCGTTCCCGCCTGCAGGGCTGGTTAAAAGAGGAGCGCGTACTGGTTAATGGCGTTGCCGCTGCCAAAGGCAACCAGAAAGTGCAGGGTATGGATCGCATAGAACTGAACCCCGGTGTATTGGCCCACATGCAGGCTTTGATACCCGAGGACATGAACCTGGACATTGTGGCGCGCACCGACGAATACACCGTGGTGAATAAACAGGCTGGGCTGGTGGTGCACCCGGCGCCCGGCCATTGGACAGGCACCCTGATGAATGGCCTTTATCACCTCGACCCCCAATTAATTCATGGACCGCGCGCAGGCATTGTTCACCGCCTGGATGCAGATACAACTGGCCTTATGGTGGTTGCCCGCACACAGGAAACACAGGTAAAACTGGTGCAAATGCTTCAAGCCCGAATTGTAAAACGGGTGTATTTGGCCATGGTGTGGGGGCGCATTGCCAACCCTTTAACCGTGAACAACCCGCTTGGCCGCGACCCACGCAACCGCTTGCGAATGGCGGTGGTTGATCATGGCAAGCCAGCGGTAACGCATTTTACGCCGGTGGCCTTTGGCGAACTTCTTGAAGTGCCGGTTACCTTGATGGTGTGCCGCCTTGAAACCGGTCGCACGCACCAAATTCGCGTGCATGCCCAACATGCCGGTTTTGCCTTGGTGGCCGACCCGGTTTATAAAATAAAGGGCGCCGGTAGCCATTCTGCCTTGCGGCTTTCCTCAATCGATTTACCCAATGGCGAGAAGTTCGAGCGCCAGGCCTTGCATGCAACGCACCTCAGCTTTCCCGACCCAGCGTATTTTCATGTGCAGGGTGCTGAAGAAGCCGCCGAGGATTGGGATGAAAGCCTGAGCAACCACGAATGGCCCGAATATGTGGCCAAGGCACCTGAAGATTTGCGCTTGTTGGGTGAAATGGCAGGTATTGATTTCCACAGCGATGAAGTAGAGGAAGCCGTGCTGGAAGAAGCCCACCAGCACAAGGCCTCCGTACTGGTGCGTTTTGATGACGAAGACGACCTTGAAGAAATTGAATAAGCACATTCCAACTTCTACGCTTGGCCCCGATTGGCCCGGCGTTAAAGTGCTGGTCACTGAAACCGAGTTTGATGATTCGCCGCTCAGTTCCACCCTGAATTCCAACCCCTACGGTTTTAATTTGGGAACGCATGTTGGCGATAACCTTGCCCATGTGCAAACACGGCGCAGCCTGGTTGAGCAAGAAATGGGTGCACCAGTGCTTTGGTTAAACCAGGTGCACGGTTGCCATGTATTCAATGCAAGGCATGTTGGTGAGGCAATTGCATCGGCTACCACCCCCCCTGCGGCCGATGCATCGGTCAGTGTTAGCAGGGAAGTAGCCTTGGCAATCATGACTGCCGATTGCCTGCCCGTGGTGTTTGTTGCATTCAGTGAAGAAGGCAAAGCTTTGGGTGTTGCAGCGGCACATGCTGGTTGGCGCGGGTTGCATGCGGGTGTGCTGCAGGCCAGCGCAAATGCGCTAAGCAAGGCTTGCAAAGTGCCATTGAATCAAATAAAGGCCTGGATGGGCCCTGCAATTGGGCCTGAATCCTTCGAGGTGGGTGCCGAAGTATTTCAGGCCTTCGTGGATCAAAATGCTCAAGCAGCGGCGTGCTTCAAGCCAGCCAATTCGCTAAACTCCGAAGCCAGCGCGGAAACCACCGCTGAATCCACCAAATACCTGGCCGACATTTATGCGCTGGCCCGCTTGGCATTAAGCGAATTGGGCGAAACCCACATTCAAGGCGGCGGCTTGGATACGCTTACCGATCCGCGTTGGTTCTCTCACCGGCGGGGGCAACAGCAGGGGGTTCAGTCTGGGCGCTTTGCAACGCTAATTCGGCTTCTTCCTGGGCACGGCGCTTAAGGCGCCTCGACTTGGTTCCCATCAAATAGGCCAGTACCGCGCAAGGCAGTGCGCCGTAAAACAGGAAGGTAACAAATCCAGCCACCAGGTTTGTCTCAGTGGCAGCCATTAGCGTAACCACATACATCCAGCCAATAATAACGATGTACATCTTTGTGAACTCTAGGGTGAAGCGAATACACTAGTGATGTTGCATGAATTTTGCTTGATCAGCAAACTGTCAGGGTCAGAGGCATAGAATTATTTGACAAGTCAAAATGCTGCGTTGCACAATATAAAGCTGGCCGACGAGCCAAGGGTGCAGCATATTGCCCCCTACAAAGGAGAGGATGGTGAACAATCAAATACCGGACTTCAATGAAGTCTACGCGCAGCTATTGCCTGTTGCAGAGCAAATGCAACAGCAAATGCAGGCCCAGTTTCAACAAGCCATGGGGGCCTTTGCGCACATGGGGCCTTTGCCCGGCTTGCAGGCTGCGGCCCCCCTGCAAAATGCAACCATGGGCGCCATTCAGCCTTTCATGAATTCCATTATGGGTGCGTGTCAGTCTGCGCTCAGTCAAATTCCGGTGCATTCTCTGGGCCAAATTCAAGCCGAATATGCGGCGGAATTGTCAGCATTAATGGCCTCTGCATTTTCAAATTTGCCCAATCCCGATGGAAAAGTCACTCAGCCTGTGCCGCTGGAAACCTGGATTCAAGGTGACAAGCGATTCGCTTCGCCCGATTGGCATGACCATGGCGTGTATGAATTTACGGCCGCCATGTATTCGCTGAATTCAAGGTTCACCAAACGTATTGTTGAATTGGTGCCCGACAGCAGCCCTGAAAAACGCAAGGTGGAGTACGCGGTAGAGCAATTTGTTGATGCGCTGAGCCCATCGAATTTTTTCGTGACCAATCCCGAAGCTCAGAAAAAACTGCTGGAAACAAAAGGTGAAAGCCTGACGCAGGCTATTCAAAACCTGATGGCCGACATGCAAAAAGGCCGCATTTCCCAAACCGACGAAAGCGCCTTTGAGGTGGGTGTGAACGTGGCCACCACACCCGGCGACGTGGTGTTTGAATGCGAATACTTTCAGTTGCTGCAATACAAGCCGAGTACCGAAAAAGTAGGCAAACAGCCCATGTTGTTTGTGCCACCGTGTATTAACAAGTACTACATTCTCGATCTGCAGCCCAGCAATTCATTGGTGAATTTTGTGGTTGGGCAAGGGCATACCTTGTTCCTGGTGTCGTGGAAAAACCCCACCGATGCTGATGGCCATTTCACCTGGGATGGCTATGTTGAAGAGGGTGTTATCAAGGCCATCGAGGTTGTTAAGGCCATTTCAAAACAGCCCAAGCTGAATGTGCTGGGCTTCTGTGTGGGCGGCACGCTTTTGGCCACTGCGCTTTCTACGCGGGCCAATCGCGGTGACGATAGTGTTAACAGCGTAACCTTTTTGACCACCTTGCTCGATTTCACCGACACCGGCGCCCTTGGCGTGTTCGTGGATGAAGAGCAGGTAAAAGCCCGCGAAGAAAGTATTGGCAAGGGCGGTGTCATGCCCGGCAAAGATTTGTCGAGCGCGTTTTCCTCATTGCGCCCGAATGATTTGATCTGGAACTATGTGGTGAACAATTACCTGAAAGGTGAAAAGCCACCCGTGTTCGATTTGTTGTACTGGAACAGCGACAGCACCAATTTGCCCGGCCCCATGTTTGCCTGGTACCTGCGCAACACTTACCTTGAAAATAAGGTGTGCCAGCCCGGAAAGGCAGTGGTGTGTGGCATGCCTGTTGATTTGGGTTTAATAGATGTGCCTGTTTATATTTTGGCAACTCGTGAAGACCACATTGTGCCCTGGACCAGTGCGTTTCAAACTACGCATTTGGTGAGTGGTGAATCCCGTTTTGTTTTGGGTGCCAGCGGGCACATTGCGGGTGTTATTAACCCGGCCAACAAAAACAAACGCAATTATTGGGTGTGTGAAGGCGAAATTCCGGCAACACCCGAGCAGTGGTTCAAGAAAGCCAAGGAAGTGCCTGGCAGTTGGTGGAACGATTGGGCCAAGTGGCTTGAGCCCATGAAAGGTGGCGAAGTAAAAGCGCCCGCCAAGCCTGGCAATGCAAAATTCAAACCGATTGAGCCTGCGCCTGGAAGGTATGTGAAGCAGCGGGCTGTATAAAAAACCTGTAAGGAGAGTTGACATGACTGAAGTGGTAATTGTTGCTGCGGGCCGAACCGCATTGGGCAAGTTTGGTGGATCGCTTGCAAAAATCTCTGCACCTGAATTGGGTGCGCATGTAATTAAGGGTTTGCTTGAAAAAACCGGTGTAAAAGGTGAGCAAATTTCTGAAGTCATTTTGGGACAGGTGCTTACAGCAGGCTCAGGGCAAAACCCGGCGCGCCAGGCTGTAATCAAGGCCGGCTTGCCAGTGGGCGTGCCCGCCATGACCATCAACAAGGTATGTGGTTCCGGCTTGAAAGCGGTAATGCTGGGTGCGCAGGCGATTGCTTGCGGCGATGCAGAGATTGTGATTGCTGGTGGTCAGGAAAACATGAGTGCAGCGCCCCACGTGATGATGGGCAGCCGCGATGGCTTCCGCATGGGCGACGCCAAGCTGGTTGACAGCATGATTGTTGATGGCCTGTGGGACGTGTACAACCAGTACCACATGGGCATTACAGCCGAGAACGTGGCAGAGAAGTACAGCATTAACCGCGCCGAGCAAGACGAGTTCGCCGTGAAAAGCCAAAACAAGGCCGAGGCTGCAATTAAAGCAGGAAAGTTCAAGGATGAAATATTCCCCTTGAGCATTCCGCAGCGCAAGGGCGACCCACTGGTGTTCGACACCGACGAATTTCCGCGCCTGGGCGCAACCCTCGACAGCATGACTTCCCTGAAGCCTGCATTCAAGAAAGACGGCAGTGTGACTGCAGCCAATGCCTCTGGTTTGAACGATGGTGCCGCCGCAGTGATGTTGATGAGTGCTGCAAAAGCCAAAGAATTGGGCCTGCCCGTTCTGGCAAAGATTGCAGCCTACGCCAGTGCTGGCCTGGACCCCACAATTATGGGTATGGGGCCTGTTCCTGCTTCCAAGAAATGCCTGGAAAAAGCGGGCTGGTCCGCTTCCGACCTTGACCTGATGGAGATCAACGAAGCATTCGCCGCACAAGCCTGTGCAGTGAACAAGGAAATGGGTTGGGATACCTCAAAGATCAACGTCAACGGCGGTGCAATTGCCTTGGGCCACCCCATTGGCGCGTCGGGTTGCCGTGTATTGGTCAGCTTGATTCATGAAATGAACAAGCGCGATGCCAAAAAAGGCTTGGCCTCTCTGTGTATCGGCGGTGGCATGGGTGTTGCTTTGGCTGTGTCACGATAAGGCAAGTGTTGCTAAGGCAAGTAATCCAAAACAATTCAAATACAAATAAAGAAGGGATGTGAATCATGAGTGAACCAAAAGTAGCGTACGTAACAGGTGGTATGGGTGGCATTGGAACTGCCATTTGCAAAAA
The DNA here is from genome assembly GCA_021299735.1 of Burkholderiales bacterium. Classification (GTDB taxonomy): domain Bacteria; phylum Pseudomonadota; class Gammaproteobacteria; order Burkholderiales; family Burkholderiaceae_B; genus Limnobacter. The sequence continues at coordinate 164,937 of JAJTEM010000004.1, forward strand.
GCTGTGTGAGCAGGGTTTTAGGGTAATTGCGGGTTGCGGCCCCAATTCACCCCGCAAGGAAAAGTGGTTGGGCGAAATGCGCAGCGCAGGTTACGAGGTGTACGCCAGCGAAGGCAACGTGGCCGACTGGGACAGCACCGTGGCTGCTTTCGAAAAGGTGAAAGCCGAGCACGGTACAGTGTCGGTGTTGGTGAACAACGCCGGTATTACCCGCGATGGCACATTCGTAAAAATGAGCCGCGACGACTGGTCTGCCGTAATCGACACCAACCTGAATTCCTTGTTCAACGTGACCAAGCAGGTTATTGGTGGCATGGTTGAGCAGGGCTTTGGCCGCATTATCAATATTTCTTCCGTGAACGGTCAGAAAGGCCAGTTTGGTCAAACCAACTATTCCACAGCCAAGGCTGGTCTGCGTGGCTTTACCATGGCACTGGCGCAGGAAGTGGCTTCCAAGGGCGTTACCGTGAACACAGTTTCACCCGGTTATATTGGTACCGATATGGTTCGCGCCATTCGCCCCGATGTGCTCGAAAAAATTGTGAATACCATTCCTGTAAAGCGTTTGGGTACGCCCGAGGAAATCGCGTCCATTTGTGCATGGCTGGCTTCTGATGACTCTGGTTTCTCGACTGGCGCCGACTTCTCGCTGAATGGTGGTTTGCACATGGGTTAACGCTTGGTGCATTTTCGGTAGCCAAGTGCCAAAAAGGCGGTATGATGTTGCACTGCACGTTGAAAAAGCGTGCAGTGCTTTGTTTTTTGTAAGTGCTTGTTTGTGTTGGGTTGTTTGGCAACCAGCCACTCAATGGGCACCGGCATAAAGACCACCCGCCAACGTATGTTTGGCGGCGCATAACACCACAAAAAAGAGAAAAGAGGCATGGCTGAAGCAACACGACTGATCAAGAAATATCCGAACCGGCGTTTGTACGACACCCAAACCAGCAGTTACATCACCTTGGGCGATGTCAAGATATTGGTACTTGTAAACGAGGGTTTCCAGGTTGTGGATGCAAAAAGTGGCGAAGACTTGACCCGCAGTATTTTGCTTCAAATCATTCTGGAAGAAGAAACAGCGGGTGTACCCATTTTCACTTCTCCCATGCTGTCTCAAATTATTCGGTTTTATGGCAATGCAATGCAGGGAATCATGGGCACTTTCCTTGAAAAAAACCTGCAAGCGTTCATGGACATTCAGAACAGCTTTCAGGACCAAGGCAAGAATGTTGCCGATGGCAGCCAGTTTGCCAACCCTGAATTGTGGTCACAGTTCATGAGTGTTCAAACGCCGGTCATTCAAAGCATGATGAGCAATTACATTGAACAAAGCAAAAACATGTTTGTGCAAATGCAGGACCAGTTTCAAAACCAAACCCGCAGCATGTTCACAAACTTTGGATTTCCCAACCCGGGCGAGTTTCCCGGCATGAGCGGAATGCCAGGCATGCCTGGTATGCCCGGTGCCAACAAAGCAAAGCCGGACCCTACAAAAAAGTAATATTTTTATATGCAAGACGAAACCTTCTCTGCCAAGCGCCCACCGAGTGTGGGCTTTGTTTCTTTGGGTTGCCCAAAGGCCCTTGTGGATTCCGAGCGAATTCTGACCCAGTTGAAAGTAGAGGGGTACAGCGTATCAGCCTCTTATGAAGGGGCTGACCTCATTGTTGTAAACACCTGCGGCTTCATTGACAGCGCAGTGCAAGAAAGCCTCGACGCCATTGGCGAAGCCATGCACGCCAACGGTAAGGTCATTGTTACCGGCTGCCTGGGTGCCAAAAACGGCAACGAAGGCAAAGAAATGATTACCAAGTTGCACCCCAAAGTGTTGGCGGTTACTGGCCCACATGCCACTGAAGAAGTGATGCAGGCCGTGCACATTCATTTGCCCAAGCCGCATGACCCGTTTATTGATTTGGTGCCCGACCACGGCGTAAAGCTAACACCAAAACACTACGCCTATTTGAAAATTTCAGAAGGCTGTAACCACCGTTGTACCTTCTGCATTATTCCAAGCATGCGTGGCGATCTGGTCTCTCGCCCAATCGGTGAAGTAATTCGTGAAGCAGAAAGCCTTAAAAAATCGGGCGTGAAAGAATTGCTGGTGGTTAGCCAAGACACCTCCGCCTACGGCGTTGATTTGAAATACCGCACCGATTTCGTGAACGGCCGCCCTGTAAAAACACAGTTTCAGCAACTGGCTGAAGAACTAGGCGAGCTGGGTATTTGGGTGCGCATGCATTACGTATACCCATACCCCCACGTAGACCGCGTGGTGCCGTTGATGGCCGAAGGCAAAATTTTGCCGTATCTGGATATTCCATTCCAACATTCACACCCCGATGTATTGAAGCGCATGAAGCGCCCCGCCAGCGGCGAGCGCAACATTGAACGCATTCGTGCCTGGCGCGAAACCTGCCCCGACATCACCTTGCGCAGCACCTTCATCACCGGTTTCCCTGGTGAAACAGAAGATGAATTCAAGCACCTGCTCGATTTCATTGAAGAAGCACAACTAGACCGCGTGGGTGTTTTCGCTTATTCACCGGTAGAGGGTGCAGTGGCCAATGAACTTGCCAACCCTGTACCTGAAGAAGTGAAAGAAGAGCGCCGCGCGCGACTGATGGAACTACAGGAAAAAATTTCGCTAAGCCGCAACGAGGCCAAGTTGGGCAAAGTGATGCAAGTGTTGGTTGATGAAACCGATGATGAAGGCATTGTAGCGCGCAGCAAAGCCGATGCCCCAGAAATTGATGGCAATGTGTTCATACCCATGCCAGAGAACCCGGCACAAAAGCCAAAGCCGGGTGACTTTATCAATGTGCTGATTGATGATTGCGACGAACACGACCTGTGGGGCCGAATCGTCTAGCCGAATCGTTTAATAAAAAATGGAGATAGAGCAATGACACGTGAAGTGGTTGTAGTAGCCGGTGTACGCACCGCAGTAGGCGACTTTGGTGGAAGCCTGAAAGATTTTTCCCCAACCCAGTTGGGCGCCATGGTTGTGAAAGAAGTGGTTGCACGCGCCGGCGTTGGTGCCGACCAGGTGGGCCATGTGGTGTTCGGCCATGTAGTAAATTCCGAGCCGCGCGATATGTATTTATCCCGTGTAGCCGCCATTGAAGGTGGCTTGGACAAATCAACACCTGCACTTACACTGAACCGCCTGTGTGGTTCAGGCCTGCAAGCCATTGTTACCGCTGCACAAAGCATTATGTTGGGCGATGCCGATGTGGCCATTGGCGGTGGCGCAGAAAGCATGAGCAAAGCCCCCTATATTTTGCCTGCCGCCCGTTGGGGTGCACGCATGGGCGACATGAAAGGCATCGACATGATGGTGGGCGCATTGCACGATCCCTTCCATGTTATTCACATGGGTGTAACCGCTGAAAACGTGGCCAAAGAATTCAATGTAAGCCGCGAAGACCAGGATGCCTTAGCCGTTGAAAGCCACAAGCGTGCGGCCAATGCAATTGCCGATGGTTATTTCAAAGAGCAAATTTTGCCGATTGAAATCAAGAGCAAAAAAGGCCCTGTGATGTTTGACACCGACGAGCATGTGCGCGGCGACGCCACAGTGGAAGGCATGGCCAAGCTGCGTGCAGTATTCCAGAAAGATGGAACAGTAACTGCCGGCAATGCCTCTGGTTTGAACGATGGTGCAGGCGCTGTGCTGTTGATGGAACGTAGTGCTGCTGAAAAAGCTGGCAAGAAACCCATGGCCCGTTTGGTGGCCTATGCCAACACCGGTGTAGAGCCAACCATTATGGGCATTGGCCCAGTGTCTGCAACCAAAAAAGCCTTGGCAAAAGCTGGCCTGAAAATTGAAGACATGGATGTGGTTGAGGCCAACGAAGCGTTTGCTGCACAGGCTTGCGCAGTAACCAAGGAATTGGGCATGGACCCAGCCAAGGTGAACCCCAATGGTTCAGGCATTTCAATTGGCCACCCAATTGGCGCCACTGGTGCAATTATTACCGTGAAAGCACTGTATGAATTGCAGCGCATTCAAGGGCGCTATGCACTGGTGACCATGTGTATTGGTGGTGGGCAGGGCATTGCCGCAATTTTTGAGCGGATGTAATTTGTAAAAAAGGCATTTGAAATTCAAATGCCTTTTTTGTTTTTCAGATCAATCCAAATTCATATTAAACAGTTTCCGGATCTTGCACTGCTTGAACGCTGTTGGCGTTGATTGTTGCTGCATCCCAAATTGACCCGTCTGCAAAAATGATTTTGTCAAGTTCACCAGTGCCACCATTGAAATGATTAACAATTTTCACATGGTCCGTGCTTGATCCTTTTTGTTGCACGTACAAAGAATTGTTGTACTTCAGGAAGTTCACATCGGCCCGGTTCAAGCTGCCCAGAATCAGTGTTTCAGTGAAATTGCTGCCAGCGGTTTCACCCACATAAACAGTATCTTCGCCATCTCCCTTGTTGAAGGTGAAGGTGTCGCTGCCGTTGCCGCCATACAGCACATCATTGCCCGTGCCACCCAGAATGCGGTCATCGCCGTCACCGCCATAAAGTGAATCGTTGCCTGCGCCACCATTCAAGGTGTTGGCTGCTGCATTGCCCGTCAACACATTGTTCAAGGTGTTGCCTGTGCCATTGATGGCTGTTGTACCGGTCAGGGTAAGGTTCTCCACATTGTTGCCTAGGGTGTAGGTTACGCTGGCTTGGACAGTGTCCGTACCTTCGTTGGCCAGCTCGGTTACCACGTCGCCGGTAACGTTTACTACATAGGCGTCATCCCCGGTACCGCCAAGCATTTTGTCGCTGCCCAGGCCGCCATCCAGTATGTCATTGCCGGCACCGCCCGTCAGCGTGTTGTTTACGCTGTTACCCGTCAAAATATTATTAAGCGAATTACCAGTTCCGTTGATGGCTTTGGTGCCCGTCAGGGTCAGGTTTTCGACATTGGCGTTCAACGTATAAGTCACGCTGGCTTGAACGGTATCCATGCCCTCGTCGGTCAGTTCAGTCACTACGTCGGTGGCCACGTTCACCACATAGGTATCATTCCCGGCACCGCCGACCATATTGTCGTTACCGGAACCGCCATTTAGCACGTCATTGCCAGCACCGCCTATTAGCGTGTTGTTGGCGCTGTTACCTGTCAGAATATTGTCAAGCGCATTGCCAGTGCCATTGATCGCCGTAGTCCCAATCAGCGTCAGGTTCTCGATATTGTTGGCAAGGGTATAGGTAATGCTGGCTTGGACGGTATCAGTACCCTCGTTAATATTCTCGGTAACCACATCGCCCGCGTTGTCGACGACATAAGTATCGTTGCCTGCACCGCCCATCATCGTGTCCGCACCCGCGCCACCCGAAAGCGTATTGGCCGCACTGTTACCTGTGATGATGTTATTCAAAGCGTTGCCAGTACCATTGATTGTCGCGGTTCCAGTTAGCACCAATCTCTCGACATTATTTGCAAGCGTAATCGTGACAGAACTGCGAACAGTATCAATTCCCTCGTTGGCGTTTTCGGTTACGATGTCCGATATGTTGTCAACCACATAGGTGTCGTCCCCGGTACCGCCAATCATCTTGTCGCTGCCCAGGCCGCCATCGATGTAATCATTACCTCCCAGGCCGTAAACGGTGTCATTGCCACCGAACGCGTTGATGATATCGTTCGTGCTGGTACCCGTCAGGGTTTGGGCTGTGTCGTTGCCATTGATCGCCATCGCTTTGGCTACAAGTGTAGCAAGATCCCAGGTGGTGCCGTCAGCAAATGAAACCTGCTGAATCGGGTTGTAGCCATTGGCCGGGCCTTCATTGTAAAAGAAATATTGAATGGTGACTTTGTCTGTGGTGCCCGCAATTGACAGCACCAGATGAACGTTTGAGCGAGTGACAATCACTTCTGCGGGTGTAACACCCGCTTTGAACTGTAGCACATTGAGCTTGTTGGCCGACGTGTCGTAGTCCCAGTCGATGATGTCTTGCCCATCGCCTTTGCCAAACAAGTAGGTGTCGTTGCCCGCATTGCCATACAGTGTATCGTTGCCTGCACCACCATTGAGTCTGTCGTTGCCGGCATCACCATATAGGGAGTCGTCTCCGGCACCCCCGTCGAGTGTGTCGTTGCCGCCCTGGCCGTAAACGGTGTCATTGCCACCCAGCCCGTTGATGGTGTCGTCACCGTTGTAACCTGTCAGGGTTTGGGCGGTGTCATTGCCAGCAATTGCCATGGCCTTGATGGTGGCAAAGTCCCAGGTGGTGCCGTCAGCAAATGAAATCTGCTGGATCGGGTTGTAGGCGTTGGCTGGGTCATCGTTGTAAAAGAAGTCGGTCACGGTTATCTTGTCTGTTGTGCCCGCAATCGACAGCACGAGCCCATCGTAGATGGAGCGTGTAACAATTACTTCTGCAGGTGCAATACCCGCCCTGAACTGAAGCACATTGAGCTTGTCGGCCGATGTATCGTAATCCGGCCGGATGTTGTCTTGCCCATCGCCTTTGCCAAAGAGGTAGATGTCGTTGCCATTACCACCAAAAAGTGAATCGTTACCTGCACCGCCGTTGAGAGTGTCGTTGCCATTACCACCATCTAGATTATCGCTTCCTGCACCGCCAAGCAGTGAATCAGCACCTTCTCCGCCATAAACGCTGTCGTTTCCATCACCACCGTTCAAGGTGTCGTTGCCCGCTCGACCGTTTACGGTGTCATT
>JAJTEM010000001.1 GCA_021299735.1 Burkholderiales bacterium
TCAAACCCAGCGAGGTAGGGCCCGCATCAGAAGGTGCCTTGGTCCACAACTGCAGGCTTTTGCCCATATTTGCGGGGTCGCCTTTAATCGGCAAACCACCAATTTGGTAAACACGAATGGTGTCGTTCGGGCGCGCTTCAACCAACCACTCCGTGGTCTTGTCGGGGCTTTTCATCACGGCCACATAACGGGGCCCGTCATTAAGCTGCTCACTGGCGTTCAATAACTGCACGCCCAACACCACCGCCGCAGCACTGGCAGCAACAGCCCAACCTTTCCACAACCAGGCAAAGGGGGGGGCTGCTGGTGAAGCGGCTCTTTCTCCAACTGTAGCAATGGAGCGGTCTACTCTGGCCCACACTTTGGGGCTAACAGGTTCCTGGTCAAATTTTCTGGACATGGCTGCGAAGTGTTCAGTCCAGCTGCTCACTTCTCTAGCCAAATCGGGATCCTGGTTCAGGCGTCGCTCGAAGTCCTGTCGCTCAGCGTCAGTCATTACGCCGAGAACGTACTCACCAGCCTCAACAATTTTGGCCTCTGTCTGCGTCGTCTCTGTCATGACAAACACTCCTTCAGTTTCAACAATCCCCGGCGTATCCAGCTTTTCACGCTGCCGAGGGGCGAATTCAATCGTTCTGCAATTTGCTCATGTGTATAACCATCTACAAAAGCCAACACGATGGCGTTGCGTTTTGTTTCATCCAGCTTTCCCAAACAGGCACTGAGCTTCTCGGCTTCCTGCGCCAGCTCCTGATTGTCGCTCATGGACAATTCAGGTGTCTCATGCTCTTCAGAAGACACCTCCATTGGCCGTTTGCGCACAGCATTTAACGCTTGGTTACGCACCACGGTATAAACCCAACCGCGTGCAGATCCCAAGGCAGGGGAATATAGACGGGCTCGATTCCACACCTTGACCATGGCATCGTGCAAAACTTCCTCTGCCAATTCACGCCGCTTAACGATTCGATAAGCCACAGAAAATAACCAACGGCTGTCGCGGGCGTAAATGGCTTGCAGGGCAAATTTTTCACCACGCGCGCAAGCAAGAAGTGCAGCCTCGTAGTCAAAATCGCTTGGAGATAGAGAATTTTTTTCGGTCACGTTAACACTACTCGCTGCAAGGTCAAACAGATGCAAAAAGGAAGGCAAAAACAGTGCGCTCCCCTACCTGGGTTACTCGTTCATTGATCAGGGTCATATCGGCCTATTGACCAAGCTTCATTGGCCGATCTGACTCAGTGGATAGGAAATAGTTGCAACCCCATTGATGTGTACCGACCCAAGGTACAGTTTGCCATTAAAAGGCGTAATCTGAGTGATGTAGTAATAATAGCCACCCGCCTGCTGCGCTTGTAAATTGGCAATTACCGTGCCCTGCGGGCTAATGGCCAGCGCCATGGCCTTGGGCTTGATCGGGAACTTCACATAGTTCAACAATTTTGCCATTGCTTTGCGAACAGCGGGCTTGTCGGCAAGTGCATCGAGCATAGGGTCTCGTAAACTGGGTACAGCAAGCCAGTAGTTGCCATCGGCATCGGTGCGAATATTGTCTGGAAAACCGGGTAAGGTATCAATGAATACATCATGCGTACCAGCTTTGTTACCTTTCAACCAGTACCGCACAACTCGGTACTTGCCGGTTTCATTGACCAACACATAATCGCCATCTTTTGAAACAGTGACACCATTGGCAAACTGCAAACCGCTAATCAATGTTTTGGTTTGACCTGTTTGAAAATCGTATTGAAGCAATCGACCATTCGGGCCGTGTTCAAGAATATCGAGCACGTAGTTGTTCAAATCAAACTTGCTGGACGCATCAGAAAAATAAGCGTAGCGACCATCAGCGCTTACCGCCACATCGTCAACAAACTTGAACGGTACACCCTCTGATTCAGTCGACAACACAGTAACTTCACCTTGCAGCGTTACCTTCAACAGGCCTTTAATTGCATCGGCCACAAGCAAAAAACCATCGGGATGAAACACCAAACCCAAAGGCCGACCTTGCGTGTTGGCAATTAAATCAAATGGCGTTGTTTGCGGGCTTGTTTCTACTTGAAGGTTTGCTGGGTCAAAGCGAACAATTTCGCCTGTGTTCATGCCGGTGTAAAGTAAACCGTCCGCACCAGGTGCAATTGATTCTGGCTGCAGCAGGTTATAAGTGCCATACACCTGCGCGTTTTTCAATAAATCATTCTTTGCATAAGGGCCATTAACTAGGCTGGGCATGGGTGAGGGCTTCCAGGCCACTGGTTCTACTGGCGTAGAACCAAACACCATCACACCGCCAATAACTGCCGCTGGAAGCAGTGCAGCTGCAATCAAAACTTTACACAAAGCACGCATATTGTTGACACCCTGTAATTTCCGTTAGCATGGATGATATCGGAGGAAACAAGCCGAGCATCAAAAACACGAGGAGACATGTTGTGAATTTTGAGCCCAGCGCCAAGGCGCAAGACTTTGTAAAGCGTGTTCGCGCCTTCATGAAAAACGAAATAGCCCCCGTGGAAGCCGCCTACTGGGACAAAATTGAAGCCCAATGCAATGGCCGCGACTGGAATAACTGGCGTATACCCACTGAAATTGAGGCTTTGAAAAGCAAAGCGCGAGAGGCAGGCCTGTGGAATATGTTTTTACCCGACGATCAATTGGGTGTTGGCTTAAGCACCATGGAATATGCACTGGTGGCGGAAGAAACCGGCCGCAGCCTGATTGCACCTGAAGTATTCAACTGCAGCGCACCCGACACCGGCAACATGGAGGTGCTGTGGAAATACGGCAGCGATGAGCAGAAGAAAGAATGGCTGGAGCCCTTGCTGGCTGGTGAAATTCGATCTGTTTTTTGCATGACTGAACCCGATGTGGCCAGTAGCGATGCCACCAATATGCAGGCCACCGCCACCATGGATGGTGATGAAGTTGTAATCAACGGCACCAAGTGGTGGAGCAGTGGCATTGGCGACCCGCGCGCGAAAATTGCGATTGTGATGGCACGCACAGAAAACCCTGATTTGGACCGCCACCACCAGCACACCATGGTGCTGGTGCCTTTGAACACAACGGGGGTTACCATCAAACGCATGCTGCCAGTGTTCGGCACATACGACGAACCCCATGGCCATGGCGAGGTTGAATTCAACAATGTGCGTGTGCCACTGGGCAATGTAATTGCGGGTTTGGGCAAGGGGTTTGAAATTGCACAAGGCCGCTTGGGCCCGGGCCGCATTCACCATTGCATGCGTTGCATTGGCGCTGCTGAAGAATCGCTGGACCTGATGATTAAACGCGGCATGAGCCGTGTTGCATTTGGCAAACCACTGATTAATTTGGGCGGTAACCGCGAACGTGTGGCCGAAGCACGCTTGGCTATTGACCAAGCGCGCTTGCTAACACTGTACGCAGCATGGAAGCTCGACCAACTGGGCGCACTGGGCGCGATGACAGAAATTGCAGCCATCAAGGTGGTAGCGCCGAATGTGCTGGAGCAGGTGGTGGACATGGCCATTCAAATGTATGGTGGCGCAGGGGTTAGCCGCGACACGCCACTTTCCGGCTTTTATATTCAGGCCCGCAGCCTTCGCCTTGCAGACGGCCCTGACGAAGTACACAAAGGTGTGATTGCCCGCATCGAGATGATGAAACGGGGATTCAAATAATGGCTGATGCAGCAAAATCGGTATTGGACGTAGGCACAGCAGTTCGACAAGGCGAAGAATTAAACACAGAGGTGGTAACAAGCTGGCTTCGCACACAGGGTTTAACGTTAAGCAAGCAGCCTGAATTAACCCAGTATTCGGGAGGCGCTTCCAACTGGACCTACCGCCTGAAATACACCGAAGCAGATTTGATTTTGCGCCGCCCCCCAAAAGGCACCAAAGCCAAAGGCGCGCACGACATGGGTCGCGAGTTTCGAATTCAAAGCCTGCTAAAACCGGTGTACCCCTATGTGCCCACTATGGTGGGGCATTGCGCAGATGAATCACTGATTGGCTGCGAATTTTATGTAATGCACCGCATTGAGGGCATTATTCCGCGAAAGCACATGCCACGCGGTGTTCACCTAAGCCGTGAACAGGCCAGGCAACTTAGCATCAATTTTCTGGATCACTTAATCGAACTGCACCAAATCGACATTCAAAAAAGCGGGCTGGATAGTTTAAGCAAAGGCAATGGCTACACACGCCGCCAGCTTGAGGGCTGGAATCAGCGGTACGACAAAGCGAAAACCTGGAATGTGAGTTCATTCAAGAAGGTACGCCACTGGCTTGAATTGAATTGCCCGGAGGACGTGAAGCTGTGCATGATTCACAATGATTGGCGGCTTGATAATGTTGTTCTGAACCCCAACAACCCCACAGAAATTATTGGCACTCTGGATTGGGAACTGGCCACGGTGGGCGACCCGCTGATGGACCTAGGTAGTGCCATCACCTATTGGGTTCAAGGCGATGACAATTTCTTGATGAAAATGCTGCAAAGGCAACCCTCTTCCTTACCCGGCATGATGACGCGCCGGGAAATGGTGAATTACTACATGGAAAAAACCGGCATGCAGACCAACAACTGGACCTTCTACGAAGTGTTCGGCTTGTTTCGGATTGCCGTCATTGCGCAGCAAATTTATTACCGTTACCACCACAAGCAAACCCGCAACCCGGCATTCAAAAACTTCTGGATCATGGTGAATTATTTTGATTGGCGCTGTAGAACGCTAATCAAAAAACTGGGCTAAAAATACATGGGAACAATCTATTTAATTCGTCACGGGCAGGCCAGTTTTGACAGTGCCGATTATGATCAGTTGTCTGATCTGGGCCAACTGCAAGCTGCACAATTGGGTGCGTGGTTCAAGGCGCGCAAAATTCGCATTCACGGTTTTTTTAGCGGCAGTATGAACCGGCATTTACAAACCGCCCAGGCATTTTCCAGCACCTATGGCGTGTTTCAAGAACCTGTGCAACAGGCCAGCTTGAATGAATACGATCATCAGGCCATATTGCAAGCGCTGATTGGCCAGTATGATGATCCCGATGCATTTGAAAAACAGGTGATGCAAAACGCCGATCCGCGCAAAGCTTTTCAACAAATTTTTGAGAAAGCAATTGCACGCTGGGTAAGCGGTGAACATGATTCCGATTACCCGGAAAGTTGGCGTGCCTTCAAAACCCGCGTGATGAGCGGCTTGGGCGCCATAACAGCGCAAGCCATGCAATTGAAGCAAGGCACAGGTTCGGCCAACGTGGCAGTGTTCACTTCAGGCGGGCCAATTACAGCGGTTACGCAAAATTTGTTGCAGTTGCCCGATGCGAATGCATTCAACTTGAACTGGATGATTACCAATTGCAGCGTGAGTAAATTGTTGTTCGGGCAACGCGGAATAAGCTTGGCCAGTTTCAATGAACAGGCGCACTTCGAAGGCGAAATTGCAGGCGTGTTGGCTGACCAGGCCAATGGGCTGGAAGCATTCGCTGCCAAACCCAACGGCCTGATTTCTTACAGGTAAAAAGCGGCTTACTGCGCTTTCTTGATCTCGGTCACAGTGTAGTTCGAGCCATCCTGCTTCACATTGAACTTCACCTTGTCACCTTCCTTCAGGCCTTCCAGCATGGCTTTGTCAGCCACTCCGAACACCATGGTCATCGGTGGCATTTGAACACTTTTTATTTCACCATGCTTCACAGTAATTTTGCCGGTGTTTTTGTTGATTTTGCGAATTTCGCCATCGGCCATTTCAGTGTTGGCGGCCGTGGATTCTTTCACCTCTTTGGCTCCGCCATGGTCATGGCTATGGCCGCCAGCGTGGTTACCCGAATAAGCTGCGCTTGCGCCCAACATGGCCAAGGCAATCGCGCTCAATTTCAATGTTTTAGTCATGGTATTGCTCCTTGAAAAGTTACTTGGCTGCCACGGTGATTGTGCCCACCATGCCCGCCTGAAAATGACCTGCGATCAGGCACGCGAATTCAAAGGTTCCCGGCCTGTTAAAAGTCCACACAATTTCACCGGTTTTACCAGGGTCTACATGCGCCATGTAAGGCTCATCATGCTCCATACCCGGAAACTTCAGCATCAACTCGGCATGCTTTGCATTCTCTGCTTTGGTTCCAATCACAAATTCATGCAGTAGCTTGCCCGTGTTTTTGACCCTAAAGCGTATGGTTTCGCCTTCTTTCACTTCCAGCTTGCCAGGCTTGAAGCGCATGTCGTCACCCATGCCTACATCAATGGTTCGAACTACGTTTTCAGCATCGCCCGCAATACCCCAATCTTTTTGTTCCTTCACAATGGGTGCGTGGCCATGCTTTTTATCGCCGTGCGCTTGCGCAAGATTGCTCACTCCACTTAACAACGCAGCACAAGCCAATACGGCTGAAAAAAATTTCGACATTTACATTCCTTTACACAAAAATAAATTGATCCAATGAATTAATGGCCGGAATGCCCGGTGGGTTTACGCACTTGCAATTCAATGTGCGGCTGGTTTTTCTGCGCCAATTTCATGCCGGGCTCGCCCGCACTGCTGCTGCGCTTGGGTTTGGCCAGCTCGCCTGTGAATTCATATGCAATGGTGCCTTCCGGGTGCTTGTACCAACCGGGATCAGAATAATCGCCCGGTTTCTGGTCTTTGCGCACTTTCAGCATGCTGAACATGCCACCCATTTCGACCGATCCAAAAGGCCCTTCACCAGTCATCATCGGAATGGTGTTGTCAGGCAGAGGCATTTGCATTTCAGCCATGTCAGCCATACCACGCTCGCCCATTGCCATGTAATCGGGAATCAGGTTGGTGATCTTCTTGGTCATGCCACGGTGATCTACACCAATCATGGTGGGTACGTTGTGGCCCATGGCATTCATGGTATGGTGGCTTTTGTGGCAATGGAATGCCCAATCGCCTTCCTCATTCGCAATAAATTCCATTTGCCGCATTTGCCCCACAGCAATGTCCACGGTTACTTCAGGCCAGCGGCTACCCTTCGGCGTAGGGCCACCATCCGTGCCGGTTACTTCAAATTCATGGCCATGAATGTGAATGGGGTGGTTGGTCATAGTCAGGTTGCCCACACGAATTCGCACGCGGTCATTTTTGCGCGCCACCAAAGGCGATATGCCCGGAAACAGGCGGCTGTTCCAGGTCCACAAATTGAAGTCGAGCATGGTCATTATTTTCGGTGTGTACGCACCAGGATCAATGTCGTACGCATTCAGCAAGAAGCAGTAATCGCGATCTACTTCGCTAATCAGCGGGTTTTTGTTTTTCGGGTGTGTTACCCAAAAACCCATCATGCCCATGGCCATTTGCACCATTTCATCCGCATGCGGGTGATACATAAACGTACCGGGGCGCTTCGCCTCAAATTCATACACAAAAGTTTTACCGGCCGGAATACCAGGCTGGTTCAAACCAGTGACACCATCCATGCCATTGGGCAGGCGCTGGCCATGCCAGTGAATACTGGTGTGCTCGGGTAGCTTGTTGGTTACAAATATACGCACTCGGTCACCTTCCACCACTTCAATGGTAGGGCCTGGGCTTTGGCCGTTGTAGCCCCACAGGTGGGCGGTCATGCCCGGTGCCATTTCGCGCAGCACAGGTTCGGCCACCAAGTGGAATTCCTTCACACCATTGTTCATGCGCCAGGGCAGTGTCCAACCGTTCAAAGTAACCACCGGGTTGTAGGGGCGCCCGGTGTTTGGCACCAAGGGGGGCATGGTGTCGGGCGATGTTTGTAAAATGGGTTCTGGCAAAGCACTCATGGCCACTTTGCTTACACTTGCCGCAGCCACTGCCCCGCCGGTTAATGCGGCCGCTTTAAAAAATTCTCGCCTTGAAAATTCACGTCTGGAAGTCATGTTTAATATCCTTTATTTTAGTGGCCCGCGCCAGCGTCACCGCCAGCGCTTGCAGCCGCACCACTGACCGACACCATCATGGGCTTACCAACCACGGTGGCTTGCAACGCAGCATCGGCCCGCCAGAAATCAGCCTGGGCATTGATTGCTTGCACCACCACATTCACTTGGTCTCGGCTATCGGCCAACAACTCGAACACGCCAATAAACATGCCGTTGTAACGCAGTACGTTTTCATCGGCGATGGTTTGCCGCAGCGGAATAATTTCATCCCGATAGTGGCGTGCAATGTCGTAAGTGGTGCGGTAGGCGGAATAGCTTTCACGCAGCGTTGATTGCGCACCGCGCAGAGTGGCTTCAAGCCGGTTGGCTGCGGCCAGTGTGTTGGCATTGAAGGCATCGCGCTTCATGCCGCCCCAATCAAAAATTGGCAGGCGCAATTCAAGCTCATACCCTTTTTTGTTGTTACGCTCACCCGTGTCGTTTTCGAAAATGGTGTCGTAACCCTGCTTGGCCATGCGCACATCCAACCGGTTTTCAGCTTGTTTGGCCACCTCCGTTGGGGTTTTGGGTACCTCAGGCAAATCGGGCAAGCGATCGGGCAACTTCAATTGCGCAGCTTGCTCGGTGGTTAAGCCCAACATGCGCACCAGTGCCTCGCGGGTCGCAGTTTGCTTGTGCCGTGTGGCCGCCAGGTTAAGCGCTGCATCGGCATAAAAGCTTTGCTGGCGGGCGCGCTGCAGGCGGGTGAAATTACCCACTTCCTGCATGCGACGGGCCAGCTCTGCGCTGGCTTGCGCGCTTTCAAATACTTTTTGGGCATACACATGCGCCTGCTGGGCGGCCACCGCATCAACCCAAGCTTGACGAACCTGGGTAACCTGGTCGACCACACTGCTGGTCAGCTGCAACTGGGCGCGGTCAATTTGCGTGCGTGCAATACCTTGCCGGGCGGGAAAGCTGAGCAAGTCCAGCAAGCCAAAACTTAGCAAGCGCCCCAGCTCCACTTCGTCTTTAATGCGCATGCGCTCAAAAGCAAAAACCGGGTTGTGAATGCGACCGCTTTGTGCGGCTTGTGCAGCTTGTGCCCAGTTCTCGGCCAACACGGTTTGAAACTGGGAGCTGTGGGTCAACATCAATTCAACCGCTGCCGGCTGGCTTAAAGGTTCCTTTAAAATTTCATTGGCTTTGGCCGCCATGGCCTGTCGCTGTTCATCGGTTTTCACCAGTGCCAGCTTGCCGTTGGTGAAGCCATTCAACTCCTGGTTGGTTTGGCCCACCGATTCATTGATGTTCACTGAAGCACAACCTGCAAGCACCAGAACAGCCAGTGAAATGGCTGTTTTTTTGAGTAAATTGGGCGTATTCATTGAGCACCCCCATGGTTGTGAGCCTTGGGCTTGGCGGGTTCATTGGAAGCAGCCGGATTGGTTTTGACCTTGTCTTGGTTTTTGTCCTCATATGGCTCACGGGCATACACCCGCCAGCCGCCAATTTCGTCTACCAATTGGTTGGCCTTTGGCCAGTTTTGTATTTCAGGGTCGGAATAGCCTTTGTAGCCCTCGAACGCCGATTTGTATTCAAGTTCTTGCATGGTTGGTGCAGCATGGGCGGGCATTGCCACGGCCAACACCACCAGTGCGAATAGGTAATTGGAATTCATAGATCCTCGCTATCATTCAAGACACAGGGCATGCCAGGGCGTTAGCCCACAACATGCCCACGAATTAAATAGCGAGTGTTTTTGGCGGCCGTTCTATTCGGCGCGCGTCGGCCGAGTGAAGAACTTGAGAAATTGAAACTGGATTAGGAGTATCTTGTTGAATATTGTCAAAGCTGGTCTGCGCCAATGGCAGCAAAACCACCGCACAGGTGGGTGCGCAGTTACAACAACCGTGCAGCGATTTCGTCAATTTCTTGCTTTTATCTGCACTGTCAGCGCTGTTGTGATCATGAGAATCCATGGCATGCATGCTGTGGTCCGCAGTAGCGTGATCCATATTGGCATGGTCCATCACTTGCGCTGAACCCGCCGCATCGCCATTCAAATGGCATGCAAACATGCTTGCCTGCGCCATGCCTTGAACAGGCAACGCAAACAACATAATCCACAGCAGGAAGGTTCGAACCACTTTTGTCATAGACCGCAACTTAACATTACTCAATAGACTAGGCAAGTTGGGGAAAGTTCGAACTAACCCTGTTGGAAGCCTACGCCGGGGTTTTCATATTGGTCATAACCCGACAAATAACAGATAAAAAACGGCGACCAGTTGAACAGTCGCCGTTTTTGTTTGCCTTCAATGCAAAGCTATTCCTTCAATGCCACCTGCTCAACATTAAACCCGCCGCCCAAGGAACGAATCATGGCCAGGCTGGCGGCCTGCTGCGCCTGCCAAGCCAAAGCCCAATTTAACTGGGCATCCAGCAAATTGCGCTGGGCGTCCAGCAATTCCAACTGACTGGCCACACCATTGTCTACACGCAGCTGGGCCAAACGAACTACTTCAGTCAGGGTTTTAACCTGATCCTGACGTGCTTGCAGCCGTTCGCGTGCCTCACGCTGGGCCACGATTGCATCATAAACCTCTTGAAAAGCGGTTCGAATGCTGGCCTCGTATTGCAGCACGGCCTGGTTGCGGCGGGCTACCGCCGCATCCCGTTCATCAAACAGTCGGCCTGCCTGGAAAATTGGCTGTGTAATTTGTGCCTGAAAACTCCATACGCGCGCTGGGCCGCTGAACAGATCGCTCAAGTCCGCGCTTTCGCGCCCACCAAACGCACTTAAACCAATGGTAGGAAAAAAGGCCTTACGGGCAGCTTCCAGGTTGGCTTCACCCGCCAGCAGTTGCTGCTCGGCTGCGGCCAGGTCTGGGCGGCGCAACAACAATTCAGAAGGCGAGTCCTCCGGCAAAAAGAACAACTTGGTCAGTTGTACGTTCTCAACCTTTAAGTCGGGCAGCTCAGGCGGGTTACCTCCCACCACCACAGCCAGTGCATTTTTTGTACGCTCCAGTTGCTCGCGGGTGTCTGGCAGCAATGCGCGTACGGCCAACAATTCAGCCTCGGTTTGGCGCAGTTGCAGTTCGTTGCTTAAACCAACATCGTAACGCTGCTTGGCAAGCTTGTAAGCTGCATCGCGGCTTTCAAGTGTTTGCTCCAGTACCTTCACCTGCAAACCCAAAACCCGCGCGCGGGTGTAAAGCGAAGCCGCTGTTGCGGACACGCTTAAGCGAACACCGCGCACGTTGTAACCCTGTTGCATAAAACTTGCACGTGCTGCATCTTCCAGCGCACCAATGCGGCCCCACAAGTCGAGCTCCCAGCTTGCACCAATCCCAAATTTCTGGTTTTCATACACACTTTGACCACCAAATACTGGCACATTTCCAGCTTGGGATGGGCGGTTTCGGCCAGTCGTGAATTGACCAAAAATAGATGGCCACTGCTGCGACTTCGCAATGCCCAGAACGGCACCAGCTTCGTTCAAACGCTCATTGGCCAAACGAACATCGGTGCTGTTTTTCAAAGCCTGTTCAATCACAGCAGTTAAAACAGGGTCTCCAAGCGGCAACCACCACACTTCGTTTTGCACCTGGCTCATGGCAAGCGTACCCACATTTTCGGGAACTTTCACCTCGAGTGGCTGTTCCGGCTTCGGCTTGAAACGTTCCAGCAAAGGAATGCTTGAAGCACAGCCCATGAGCATCAGGCTCAAGCCCAGTGCAATTGCAGTTTTCGGCAGGGTTTTAAACATGTTTATCCCCTTGGTTTTTTGTAGTTTGATTGGATGAATCATTTGCTTCCTCTTCATCGCCATGGTGTCGCCCACCTTTCTCGCTTCTGTCAATCAAGCGGTAAAACAGGGGCACAAAGAAAATGGCCAACAAGGTGGCGGCAGTCATGCCACCCATTACACCAGTACCTACAGCAGCACGCGCACCGGCACCAGCACCACTGGAGAACGCCAACGGAACAACCCCCAGAATAAACGCAAACGAGGTCATCAGGATTGGGCGGAACCGCAAACGGGCCGCTTCAAGCGAAGCCTGCAAGGCGCTCATGCCTTCCTCTCGTTTCAGTACTGCAAATTCCACAATCAAAATTGCGTTTTTTGCAGCCAAGCCCAACAGAGTAACCAAACCAATCTGGAAGTACACGTCGTTGGTCATGTCGCGCATCCAAACTGCCAGCAAAGCGCCGAACAAACCAAACGGCATGGCCAGTAGAACCGAGAACGGTAATGTCCACTTTTCATACTGCGCCGCCAAAATCAGGAACACCATCAGCGCACCCAAAACAAGTGCAAAGCTTGATGAACCCGCAGAGCGTTTTTCCTGAAACGAAGCACCTGAAAAATCGTACGTGAAATCATCAGGCAACACTTCGGCTGCAATGTCTTCAATCGCCTTAATGGCCTCACCCGAACTAACGCCCGGTGCACCACTGCCCAGCAACTTCACAGCAGGTAGATTGTTGAAACGCTCTAAAGTTTCCGGCCCTTGTGAAAACTCCACTTTTGCAAAGGCTGATATCGGTATCATCTCGCCCTTGTTGGAGCGCACATACATATTGCCAATGTCGGTCGGGCTTTTGCGGTACTGCGCATCAGCCGACATCAACACCTGCCAGGTACGCCCAAACTTGTTGAAATCGTTCACATAGTAGGTACCCAGGCTTGCTGATAAAGTATCAAATACTTCATTAATGTTTACACCCATTGCACGTGCACGTTCACGGTCCACATCCACATACAGCTGCGGTGTACCTGGCCGCCACAGGGTTTGCACACCGGCCAAGCGTGGGTCGGTATTGGCTTTGGCAATGAAGTCATTCATCACCTTGCCCAATTTGGCTGTGCCACCTTCACCACGGTTTTGAATATAAAACTCAAAACCACCCGCGTTGCCCAAACCAAAGATTGGAGGTGGTGCAAAGGCCAACACCAAACCTTCCTGAATGCCGGCCGTGCGGCCAAACAATTCACCCACCAAATCCTTGGTCACAGCTTCACGTTCATCCCAATGGCGCTGGGTTACAAACATGGTGGCCGCGTTGTTTTTAAAACTGCCACCCAGAAAATCGAAACCCGTGAATGCAACTGAATACTCGTTGGCGGGGTTGGCGGCCACTGCATCAACCACCTCCGCCACTACCTTGTCGGTGCGCTGCAAAGTAGCACCATCGGGCAAAAATACCGCCGCAATAAAGTAACCCTGGTCTTCATCGGGAACCAGTGAACCGGGTGTGGCCTTGAACAATCCCGCGGTAACTACCAGCATTACCAAAAACAGACCAATACCAATGGCTGGGCGCATGCTGATGAACTTCACACCACCCACATACTTGGTAGTAACGCGGCCAAACCAGTCGTTGAACCAGGTGAAAAACTTGCCGGGTTTTTTGTGCTCATGTTTCAGCAACATCACGCACAACGCAGGTGTCAGGGTTAGCGCCACAATGCCGGAAACAATGACTGCAATCGCAATGGTGATCGCGAACTGGCGATACAACTCACCAGTCAAACCCCCAAGAAAACCAATTGGAATGAACACAGCCGACAACACCAGCACAATCGCAATCACCGGGCCAGTCACTTCCTGCATGGCCTTGATGGCGGCCTTGCGTGCGCTCAAGCCCTCTTCATGCATAATGCGCTCGACGTTTTCCAACACCACAATGGCGTCGTCAACCACAATACCAATCGCCAGCACCATGCCGAACAAGGTGAGGGTATTAATGGAATAGCCCAACACATACAAACCAGCAAACGCACCCAACAGTGAAACAGGCACTGCAAGAATTGGTATCAGCGTGGCGCGCCAGTTTTGCAAAAACACATACACCACGATGAACACCAGAATCATCGCTTCAATCAGCGTTTTTACAACTTCGCGAATCGACACTTCTACAAAGCGCGTTGTGTCGTAGGGCACTGCATAATCAAGCCCTTCCGGAAAATCGGCTGCAATTTCATCCACTGCATTCTTGACAGTTTGCGCAACCTCCAAGGCATTGGCACCCGGCTGCAAAAATACACCAACCAAGGTGGCAGGCTTGCCGTTGATTCGCCCCGTGAAATCGTAATCCTTGGAGCCCAGCTCCACACGGGCTACGTCTTTCAGGCGCAGCGAAGAACCATCCGCATTCACCCGAATCAATACATTCTCGAACTGCTCCACATCTTGCAAGCGGCCCTGTGCAGTAATGGTGTACACCAACTCCTGACCATTGTTGTTGGGCGCCTGGCCTACCTTGCCAGCCGCAAACTGTGCGTTTTGCTCGTTCAGTGCGGCTGCAATATCGCGCGCAGTCAACTTCAATTGCGCCATTCGGTCCGGTTTGATCCAGATTCGCATGGCGTAATCTTTCGCCCCAAAAATTTGCACGTTGGTAGTGCCCGGAATTCGCTTGATTCGGTCCAGCACATTCAACGTGACATAGTTCGAGGTGTAGAAATCATCAAACCGACCATCTTCAGAATAAAACGCCAACACCTGCAAGAATGACGATGAACCCTTGTTCACAGTCACACCCTGCCTGCGCACTTCCTGCGGCAGAATGTTTTCAACCTGCTTCACGCGGTTGTTCACGTTCAGGGCCGCCTGGTCGGGGTCAGTGCCAATCTCGAATGTCACCATAATTTCAACCACACCACTGCTGGCAGAAGTTGAACTCATGTACATCATGTCTTCCACACCATTGATCGCATTTTCAATAGGTGCGGCCACTGTGCTGGCAATTACTTCAGCTGAGGCACCGGGATAAACAGCGCGAACCTGCACCACGGGCGGTGCAATTTCTGGGTACTGTGCAATTGGCAAACCACGCATGGCGGCAAGGCCTGCCAGCATGATGAAAATCGACAACACAGCCGCAAATACAGGCCGGTCGATAAAAAATTTCGAAAACATGTGTTGCCCCTTATTGCTTCTGCTCAGTTGCTACTGGTGTGGCTGCAGGTGCTGTTGCCTCCGCTTTTGCAGGCTGAGCCTCAGGAGCAGCAATCACAGGCTTTACAGGTGTTCCCGGGGGCGCTTTCATGAAACCATCGGTAATCACCTTGTCGCCAGCAGCCAGCCCATCGGTTATCACCCACTGGTCGCCTTTCCACTGGGCAACTTGCACTGGGCGGGGCGCCACAGTGTTTTCGGGGCTCACAGTCATCACAATTTTTCCGCCTGCGGGGTTTTCAAGCACAGCACGTTGTGGCAACAACACCGCATCTTTTTGCACAGCACCACTCACGCGTACACGCACAAATTGTCCCGGGCTTAATACTTCCTTCTCATTGGCCAATACAGCACGCGCATCCACCGTGCCGGTGGCGGGGTTCACACGCACATCCTGAAAGCCCAATTTGGCTTTCAAACCCATGGGTTTGCCATCGGCACCCAACACTTCAACCACCAAATTGCCGTTGCTCAATGCCACTGCGCCGTTGGCAATGCCTTTGCGCAATTGCTCATGGTCTTTTTCAGGAATGCCAAAGTTCACATACACCTGATCAATCTGGGTAACAGTGGTCAACAACTCGGAAGGGCCTGATACAAAACTGCCCTCGGAATACAGCGAACGGCTTGCGAATCCATTCACTGGCGATTCAACACGCGCATATTCCAGGTTCAAGCGAGCTGTGCGCACCGCAGCGCTGGCCACCTGCAAATCGGCCTTGGCCACTTCGAATGCAGATTGCGCTCTGTCCAATTCAGACTGGGAAACTGCCTTGCTGTCAGCAAGTGGCAATACCCGCTTATAATCTCGCTCCGCCTGCTTCACGCGAACCTTGGCAGCATTTTCATCGGCTACAGCACGGGCCAAAGCAGTTTGATAAGGTGCATTGTCAAGGCTGTACAAAGATTGGCCTTTCTTCACTCGGCCACCTTCTTCGAACAGACGTCGTTCAATAATGCCAGCCACGCGGGCACGTATTTCAACCTCGCGCAGGCCTGCAATTTGGGCCGGGTACTCATAGGTCAATTCCAGCGCTTCCGTTTTTACCTCAACCACAGGTACAGGGGCAGCCTGGCCAGCACCGGGACCACCAGGGGCTTGAGCATCTGCGGCACCTTGGCCACAGCCCAGCAACAAGGCGCTGGATAAAATAGTCACCAGCAAGGCGGGCAGAAGGGTAGCTCCTGCAAACGCGCGGCTGTATGGGGAAGCTTGAGTTTGCTTTGAATTCAATGGCTTATTGTGCATGATGGTTGCCCTGTACTATCCTTTTGGGATTTTTCGGGTTGATTTAATGACTGAGAAGTCAGATAATACATACATACATGAGTGTATGTAAATAATTTTTCCAGCTGGCGACAACGATTGTGGTAAGAAAAACGAAAGAAGAAGCACAGGAAACACGCAACCTGATTCTGGACACAGCTGAAGCTGTTTTTTCAGAAAAGGGCGTCTCCCGAACCACGCTAAACGACATAGCAAAGGCGGCTGAATTAACGCGTGGGGCCATTTATTGGCACTTCAGGAACAAAGCCGACCTGTTTGATGCCATGTTACAGCGGGTCATATTACCGATGGATGAATTCATTGCCACGCCCGGCCTTCACCCTGAACAACAACCCCTGGCCTACTTGCGCGTGCGCTCAATGCATGTGGTGCGCACCTTGGCAGAAAACCCGCAAATTCAGCGTGTTTTCGATATCGTGATGCACAAAACTGAAATGGTAGATGACATGTTACCCATTCGCGACATGCACCTGGAAACCATTCAGGGTTGCCTGCAAACCATTGAAACCGACTTTCAGGCCGCCATCGACAAAGGCGAATTACCCGCCAGCACCAATGCCCGGCAAGCCGCAATCGGCCTTCATTCACTGATCGACGGCCTGTTCGCCAACTATGTATTAAGCCCGGAACTGTTCAACTTGATTGAACAGGCCGAATTCACGATCGACAATTACCTCAATGGCCTGGCCAACAGAAAGTAGCATGGCAATGCCCAAACTTTTTACACCCTGCCCGTTACCGGAATACCAGCTCCGTTAATGTCGCGCGCGGCATCCGACAGCAAAAATGCAATAACCCCAGCCAGTGAACCAGGCGAAACCCAGTCGGCAGGGTCAGCATCTGGCATGGCATCGCGATTGGCAGGCGTATCCAGAATGCTGGGCAACACTGTATTGGCACGAATACCCAAGTGCTTGTTCTCCGCTGCCAATGCCTCGGTCAGCCGCAACACAGCCGATTTCGCTGCTGCATACGCACCCATGCCCTCGGCAGCTTTGCCAGCAGCAGCCGCACCAATGTTCACAAATACACCGCTTTGCTGCTCTTGGAACTGCGGCAATATGGCCTGGCACATGTTCACGGTGGTCTGCACATTCATGGCGTACTGGGTGTTCCAGGTATCCAGGCTGCTTTCAACCTGGCGTTCCCAAACAAAACCACCCGCAATATTCACCACCGCATCAATTTGGCCGAAATATTCCCACGCCTGGTTCACCACCTCATCAGCATGCTCGGGCAAGGTTAGGTCTACATTGCCAATCGACACCGCATCGCTTTCACCCTCCCACTCGGGCTGATTCAAATCGACCAACAGAAGCCGGTAACCCAAACTGCCCAAATGCGCAGCAACCGCCTGGCCTAAATTACCCGCCGCACCGGTAATAATTGCCACTGGATTGTTGTTGTTCATGAAAAACCACCCTCGCTCTGAATAATTGATTCCCTGCATTTTGACACGGACGTAAGTCCCCCACGCCCATACCCCGTTTGAATGCCCCCTTTAAGGTCAACGCATTGGTGCAATCCTGAAACACCCGAAACCTGCCGTTCTAAACATATCGAGGAAGTGTTTGGAGCATGTCATGTGGAACGGTTTATTTTTTGGTTTGGTCAGCCTGTTCACACCCCAGGCCAGCCTGCCCGACACCGCCGACATGAAACTGGAAATCGAGCAATTTGCGCAGGTCTACGCAATCGACACTCAACGAATTCATGTTCGTGAAAGCACCATGAACAACCCATCACCATTCCTTACCAACAGCGGCATCACAACCTGCGTGCTGCATGTCAATCAACACGCGGATGCAAAGCGGGTGTGGTCCCACTTTCTGAATTCGGGCCATGACGGTGCCGAGCCTGCATTTCTCGCGTTCACCTCGGCCCATGAATTAACACACTGCATGTTGTCGGAAAAAGGCAAAAGAGTTTCGGCAAAAAAGGCGCTTCAAGACCACTTGGGAATACAGTTTAAAAACAATGTTCACTTTGAAGAAACGCTGGCCGACCTGGTTGGCCTGGCTTATGTGCAAAAAGTAATGCCAGAGCATTTCGAGGTTGTATACAAGCGCGTAAAGTCTATTCGCTCCGATTTTTCAAACCGCGATCCCGAACATGACAGTTCCGGCGCCTTGAACCCACACACCATTGCCTTCGCTGATCAAATGTTCAGCAAAACAGACACCCTCCGCTTGGCAGATTCTGGTGCACAGTAAAAAAACCCGGTGAATTCGATCGCTTGAAAGCACAATCATGAAAAGCATGTTTAAATTCAAACGATCGTTTGAAAACAAACAAGCACAATTCACAGGTGACCCTTTTGAACAGCTTCCAATCCGTGTTTCGCCCCAATCTTTTTGAAGGACAAACCGTACTGATCACGGGTGGGGGTTCAGGCATAGGGCGCTGCACCGCGCATGAACTGGCAAGCCTGGGCGCAGATCTCGCCTTGGTGGGTCGGAAAATGGAAAAGCTTGAAACCGTGAAAGCCGAAATCGAGCAAACCTGCTCAGTCAAAATTTCTTTGCACAGCTGCGACATTCGCGAAGAAGAACGCGTAAAAGAAACCGTGGCAGAAGTATTGGCCGCCCACGGAAAAATCAATCACCTCATCAACAATGCGGGCGGGCAATTTCCCTCGCCTTTGAACATGATCAGTGGCAAAGGCTTCGAAACCGTGGTGCGCAACAATCTTACTGGCGGCTTTCTCATGGCCCGTGAAGTGTTCAACCAATACATGATGCTGCACTTGGGCGAAATCGACATGTCCATTACCAACATCATTGCTGACATGTGGAATGGCATGCCCGGCATGGGCCACTCCGGCGCGGCGCGCGCAGGCATGTTGAACTTCTCGGAAACGGCCGCCAACGAATGGGCACCTGTTCGGGTCAATGCAGTCGCCCCTGGCTTCATCGCATCGAGCGGAATGGACACTTACCCCGAACCGATGAAGCAAACCATCATGCAGCTGGATAAAACAATTCCACTGCAACGCCTAGGTTTGGAGGCAGAGGTATCTGGTGCATTGGTGTTCTTGTGCAGCCCGGCAGCCTCGTTCATTTCTGGCTCGTGTATTCGCATTGATGGCGCAGCACCGAACGCCCGCCGTATTTGGCAAGTGGGTAGCGGCAAGGCCAACCCGGCCTTTAACAGCTTCCATTTGGGTGGCGTGCCTGAAGTTATTCAGCGCCGCGATGCTGCACGCGCAGCCGCAAAGAATAAATAAACACACAGCAAAACACGTGGCTTGACTTGGTCAGTCTCCACGTTCAAAATCAAACAAACGTTTGTTTTTTTAAAAAGCCAATACTGCCAATCAAAAAGCCCACACAATGCCTATTCTTGAAAGTACGGTCGTCGCCAATTCCCGCGAATTTGAACTGAACAAAGCCAATATGGAATCGGCCTTGAATGAACTTCGGGCGCTAGAACAGCGTACTCGCGACGCATCGGCCAAGGCAGCGCCTTCGTTTGCCAAACGCGGCCAGCTTTTACCACGCGACCGTGTAGCCTTGTTGCTCGATCCAGGCTCCCCATTTCTGGAACTCAGCACCTTGGCTGGCTACATGCAAGACGGGCAAAAAGCCGACAAAAGCATCCCCGGCGGCGGCATCATCGCCGGGCTCGGGTATGTAGCCAACACCCTGTGCATGGTGGTCGCCAGCGATTCCGGCATTGAAGCAGGTGCACTACAAGCCATGGGCATCGAGAAAATGCAAAGGGCTCAAGACATCGCCCTGGAAAACAAACTACCGTTTATCAACCTGGGTGAATCTGCCGGGGCCAACTTGCTGAAGTACAAGGTTGAACACTTTGTGCTGGGCGGCGGCAACTTTTATCGCTTGGCAAAACTCAGTGCAGCAGGCCTGCCCGTAATTAATGTGCTTCACGGATCATCCACAGCAGGTGGTGCCTACATCCCAGGCTTAAGCGACGTGGTTATTATGGTGCGGGAACGCGCACGCGCATTTCTGGCAGGACCACCTTTGTTAAAAGCCGCAACAGGCGAAATTGCCACAGATGAAGAACTGGGCGGAGCCGACATGCACTGTTCAATCTCCGGCTTGGGCGACTACCTCGCCGACGACGACCGCCACGCCATTGCCCTGGCGCGTGAAGTAATGGCAAAAATCGACTGGAACAGCAGCAACCGCAATATACTGCCAACCCTGAACCCAGCAGCACCTGCGCCACGCTACTCAGCTGAAGAACTGCTCGGCATTATGCCCGCCGACATCAAAACCCCGGTGAACATGCGCGAAGTAATCGCCCGCATTGTGGACGATTCCGACTTTCTCGAATTCAAGGCCAACTACGGCCCAGCTACCCTGTGCGGCTATGCCAAGCTGATGGGTGTCTCAATTGGCATCATCAGCAACCTGGGGCCAATCGACACCGCGGGCGCAACCAAAGCCACACACTTTATTCAAAGCTGCTGCCAAACCAAAACCCCAATTATTTACCTGCAAAACACCACGGGGTACATGGTCGGCAAAGAAGCAGAGCAGGGCGGCATCATCAAGCACGGCTCAAAAATGATCCAGGCTGTCAGCAACGCCACCGTGCCGCAAATTACCGTGCTGTGCGGTGCCAGTTTTGGTGCAGGCAACTACGGCATGTGCGGCAGGGCATTTGGCCCACGCTTTGTATTTGCCTGGCCCAACAGCAGAACCGCGGTTATGGGGGCTGAACAAGCGGCTGGCACCATGGCCACGGTCATGCAGGCCAGTGCAGCCCGCAAAGGCATGGAAGTACCTGAATTCATGCTTGAAAACATGAAAAAACAAATCATTGACACCTTCGAATCACAAACCAGCGCATTCCACACCAGCGGCTTGTTGCTGGACGACGGCGTAATCGATCCTCGCGATACTCGCCAAGTTTTGGCGCTCGCATTAATTGCGTGTCTGCAACAAGAACGCAGCGTGCAGCCCATGCAATTTGGTGTGGCCCGCCCCTAAGCAAAAAGGCACCCCGAAGGGTGCCTTTTCACTTTGCGCGGGGGTCGGAGCCCCGCGCAATACTACAAAGCTTTTACTCAGATTGGCAGGCTGTCTGTCGGCAGCGCACTTGTCAATGCGTCCAGTGGGCTCGCACCTGAGGAAATTGGCAGGCTGGATGGATCAAGCAATGAAGTTACATCATCCAAAGGCGTACCAGTAGACGGGAAGGCCGGCAAACCACCACCCGCACCGCCACCAGCAGCCAAATCAGTCAACACGCTGGGGTCCAGCAAGGCAGTTACATCATCCAACGGCGTACCTGTAGTCGGGAAT
This sequence comes from Burkholderiales bacterium, assembly GCA_021299735.1. GTDB lineage: Bacteria > Pseudomonadota > Gammaproteobacteria > Burkholderiales > Burkholderiaceae_B > Limnobacter. Next base: position 21,381 of record JAJTEM010000001.1, read on the forward strand.
CCAGGCAGTTCACCACCGGTGCCTCCACCCGCACCAGCCAAGGCGTCGGTCAGAATGGCTGGGTCAAGCATCGCTGTCAGGGTGTCTAGCGGAGTACCTGTTTCCGGGAACGCTGGCAAGCCACCGCCGCTGTCACCGCCAGGAAGGGGCAAACCGCCCGACAAAGCATCGATCAGTGGATCGGTCACTGGAGTCAGGGCGTCGAATACCTGATTCAAACCATCCGCCAGTGGCTGAGAAACCATAGGCAGCGCATCAGTTGCAGCGCCCAATCCATCAAACAATGGCGCTGCTGCATCAAAAACTTGAGTCAAACCGTCATTCAGGGGTGCCAATACTGGGTCTAGCTGACCCACAACCTGGGCCAAACCATCCGCCAACTGTGGCGTCACCATGTCCAAACCACCGCCCAATTGCTCCGCCACCACACGCAGATTCACGGGTAAAGTGTCTGCGGCAGCAGTAACCAAACCACTTTCATTACCAGTCAATACATCAACGACTGGAGACAGCGCAGTTTCAACCGCCTCGGTAATTGGCGTTACGTTTTGATCAAGAGAATCTGTTACTGGGGCCAAGCCGGTTAAGGCATCGCTCAAGGTGTTGTTCACCGGAGTCAGTGCTGGTTCCAGTGCGTCAGTTACAGGTGAAGTTTCTTCCAACACAGGGTCCAGTGCTTCCGTAACCGGTGCCAAGGCACCCACAGGTGCATCCACCACAGTAGTTACCGGGGCTAAAGCATCCACAGCTTCCCCAAGCGCTGGGGAGGCGGGCCCGCCCGCGTCGATCACAGGCTGCAAAGCACCTGCGGCTGCTTCACCAGAACCACCATCGGTTACGCCGCCGCCGCCACCTCCGTTGTCGCTGTCACTACCGCCCAGTACAAACGCAGCACCAGCCGCAGCGGCCAACGGGCCAGCCAAACCACCAGCAGCCAAACCAGCGCCAAACAGGCCAAACATACCGCCAGCACCAGTTACTGCAACCGTTTCACCTTCAGTTAACAGCTCGAATTCGCCTTGAGCAAGCTCAAACTCTGCACCAGCCTCACCTTCTTTCAAGGTGGCTACCGCATTCGATTGCAAAATGCCTTCCGTTGCTTTTTGACCGTCTACACCGGGAAATTCGATGTAAGCCGAGCCATCGGCGCTGGTAGTAACCGTATCACCAGCAGAAATAATGTCACCTTCCTTCAGAAGGACCTGTTCTCCATCAGCGCGAGTTACAGAAACCTCGCCCAATACGCTTTTGATAATTCCAGTAATGTTAGCCACAGTGCATTCTCCGACAATGGTGTGTTCGTTTTAAAGTTCGGCAAAATTCCGCCTTGTGAGAGTTTTACTGGGTGAACTCAGGAAATGGATGCGAAAATTGCGTAACAATTAACAATGTTTGACATTATTTGTAGGCGTAATACTTACAAATCCTGGTGAACCAAGTAAAAATCACACTTAAGGCTTGCCAAGAAAATAGATTTCTTTTTTATCTCAGCGCTTAAGTGTACCTCTTTCGAGGGGTGCCCCAGCTTCACTCATTCATGTTCGCCGCTTGAATTTGCCTGAGTTGAATCATCGCTTGCTTCAACTTCATCTGATCCCCGACCACCACATGCACCTGCTCGATCACCGCGTCACTTTTGGCGGCAATCCTGTGTTCCATCTTCATCGCCTCAAGGCACACCATCACCGTGCCTGCTTCGACTTGCTGCCCCGGCTGAACCAGCACCTGGGTAATTTTTCCGTTCATCGGGCTTACCACCACTGGCGTAAATACACCCTCCGCCAATGACGCAGCACCAAGCAAAGTTTCATCCTCGACAAACACGGCCTGTGGGTTTAACCACTGCTGAACCCAAACACCATGGGCCGAAGAATTAAGCATGTACTGTGCAAAACGCCCATTCACCAGCGCTTTAATCCGTGCTTTCGCAACATCAGCCACATGGTTCAAAGTGCAATCCCATTGCTCCAACACAACGGGTTCATTATTCAAGCCAACTACCTCGTAACCCGCCCGTGTTTGGTTTACCGTCACATTCAAGGTTTTGCCTTGCACTTTCAACTTCAAAGGGCGCGGTAAGGCACGCGTACTTGAAAAACCGCTCAATGAAGCTGGCCAGCCGCGTTGCATCGCATTTTGTTCAAAGGCAAAAAAAGCGGCGGCTACCGCGTGCTCATTGTCAAACACCTGCGGCTTTAACAACTCTTGCGCGTGTGTTGCCAAAAAGTCGGTACCAAAATTACCACCCTGAAATACAGGGTGGCTTGCAATACGCTGCAAATAAAGCGCATTGTGCTCAAAACCCACCAACACCGTTCTGCCCAACGAATCTGCCAGCTTTTCACATGCAGCGTGTCGATTATCAGCATGCACAATCACCTTGGCCAACAAGCTGTCGTACCAAGGGCTAACTTCGCCCCCAACCTGCAATGCATGGTCACACCTGCTCAGCGGGTCGGGTTGCCAAGCCAGCACCGGGCCAGTTTGCGGCATGAAGTCGCGCGCGGGGTCTTCCGCACACAAACGGCCTTGAATTGCGTGGCCGCTGAAAACAATATCTTCCTGTTGCAAGGTAAGGCGCTCGCCGCTGGCAATGCGCAATTGCCACTGCACCAAGTCGATGCCAGTAATCGCCTCGGTCACCCCGTGCTCTACCTGCAGGCGGGTATTCATCTCGATGAAATAAAAATCACCCTCGGCATCCAGCAAAAACTCCACCGTGCCTGCACCCACGTAATTTGTAGCACGCACCAGCTTCAGTGCCGCCTCGCCCATACGTGCACGCAACTCAGCATTCACAGCAGGGCTGGGCGCCTCCTCCACAATTTTCTGGTGGCGGCGTTGCACCGAACAATCACGCTCCCCCAAATGCACAGCGTTGCCATGCATATCTGCCAACACCTGAATTTCAATATGCCGGGGATTAATAATCGCTTTTTCAAGCATTACGCGGTCGTCATTGAACGCATTCATCGCTTCAAGCTGGGCCGAATGCAACTGCGACGCAAATTCCGCCTCGCTCACCACCAAGCGCATACCACGCCCGCCACCGCCGGCCAGCGCTTTGATCATCACCGGGTAACCGATGCTTTTGGCTGCAACCATCAGCTCGCTCACAGTTGCATTGGCTTTGCCAAACCCCGGAATACAAGGCAAACCCGCCTGCTGGGCAATTTCTTTTGCACGGGCTTTGTCAGCCATATCCGCAATGGCCTGTGGGGTGGGGCCCACCAAAGTAATGCCTGCATCCACGCAGGCTTGCGCAAAGGCAGGGCTTTCCGACACAAAACCATAGCCGGGGTGAATGGCGTCCGCACCTGCTTTCAGCGCAGTTTCAATCAGCCTGTCGATGCGCAAATACGATTCAAGCGAAGGTGCCGGGCCAATACAGTAAGCCTCATCGGCTTCCTTCACATGCAGTGCCTTGGAATCGGCCTCCGAATAAACAGCCACAGTTGCAATACCCAAAGGCTTTGCTGCACGAAGAATACGGCGGGCAATCTCGTTGCGATTGGCAATTAAAAGTTTCTTGATCTTAGGCATTCTTTTTCTTGCCCGGCAAAATACCCATGAACTTGCAGATAATGCCCAGCATCACCTCATCTGCCCCACCGCCGATTGAAATCAGGCGGCCGTCGCGATAAAGCTGCGAAGCGGGGTTCTCCCAGGTGTAACCCATGCCTCCCCAGAACTGCAAACACTTGTCTGCCACTTCGCGCACAAGGCGGCCACTTTTCAGTTTGCACATACTGGCCAATTCTGTAACCTCACCTCCCGCCACATAGGCCTCAGTGGCTTGCCACACCAGCGCACGCAAGGCTTCAATTTCGGTTTTCAATTCAGCCAGCGTAAAGTGCACCACCTGCTGGTCTAGCACAGTGCTACCAAACAACTGCCGCTGGCGTGTGTAGTTAATAGTTTCATTCAGAACATGCATCATGCCTTCAATGCTGTTGGCCGCGCCCCAAAGGCGCTCCTCCTGAAACTGAATCATCTGGTACATAAAGCCAGCGCCTTCCATACCGATCAAATTACGCTGAGGCACACGCACGTTGTCAAAGTGAATCAAGCCAGTATCGGAAGCCCACATGCCAATTTTGTGAATCTTCTTCTCGATGGTAATACCTGGGGTTTTCATCGGCACAATGATCAGCGACTTGTTCTGGTGCGGCTTGCCCTCGCTGGTATTGGCCAGCAAACACATCCAATCCGCCTGCAGGCTGTTGGTAATCCACATTTTGCTGCCATTGATAATGTAGTCACTGCCGTCTTTTCTAGCAGTGGTCTTGATTCCAGCAACATCCGACCCGGCTGCGGGTTCAGAAACCCCAACACACGCCACCATATCGCCTGAAATGGCAGGGGCAAGAAACTCCGCTCGCAACTCGTCCGAGCCAAACTTTGCAAGGGCAGGGGTGGCCATATCGGTTTGAACACCAATCGCCATCGGCACACCACCACAATGAATTTTGCCCAAAGCTTGCGCCGCAATGACAGCATAGCTGTAGTCCAGGCCCATACCGCCAAACTGCTCAGGCTTGGTCAACCCCAACAGCCCCAAGCTGCCCATTTTTTTAAACAACTCATGGGCGGGAAAAATTTGTTCCTTCTCCCATGTAGCCACATGTGGGTTTACTTCATTTTCCACAAAGCGTTCGATTGTGCGCTGCAATTCCTTGTGTTCGTGCGTAATCAGCATCGTCTAGTCCCGGCAAAAAAATTGTTTTTAGAGTGCCGCAAGTGCAGCAATCCTGTTTCAACTTATTCTGCCTGAACTGCGGAATTTATACCAAACGTTTGTTTGATTATTGCTATATAAAATTGGCTCCCCACGGAGCCAATTAAATGTAAACGGAACTAGCGTATCAAGAAGTTACACTCCAACACAGCCTAACTGTCGGGCTGTATTGGCTTAACCTTCTAACAACTCCCCATCGAAAGTGTCAACTGCCTGACTTAGCTGCGTTCCCTCGAAATCGACTTTTTTGTAAGTCACACCATGCTGCACAAAGTAATCCCCTTCATCAAAGGATGACTTTCCAACTACCTTCCCATCAATAAATACAAAACGCTCCCAAGAATCAGTGGTATCGCCTGAGTTCAGAGGCGCTACAGTAAATTGAATTTCTTGGCCAAAAAGTCCGGGAAAAACGTACGGCACATCAATCTTGTCTGGAGAAAGACCTAAACCAGTCAAAAACTCAAAACTCAATTCAGAGCCTGGAACAGTCTCGCCAAATTGGTTTTTGTACGTACCAGACATGACATAATCCCCATTGTAGGTATCAACTGGAAGATATATTGCCTGGTCATTTACACCATGTTGAATAAAGCCTTGCCCCTCCGCACGCACATAATTTCCCACTGGATATACTGAGGGTCCCAGAAGCTCTCCACCGCTACTAAAGAGAGATTGCCCATCGCTGTAGTAATTTCCATCTGGCAAATCACTAAACCATGCATACTCTGCACCAATCGGTATCGATGGGGCAGTCTCAACAATCTCAACAGGCTGTTGCTGCTCCTCTGTGGAAGTTTGCCAGCCATAGAGAACTGTGGCATCTAAAGGCTTCGAAGCGACAGAAGAAATACCATGTTGCTCAACAAAGGCGATGATTTCCTCCTGATCCGAGTCTGGAGATCTTCCGATAAAGATTCTGGTCCCGTTGGTCGTGAGCCCACCCAACTCGATAAACCCTTCCGGAGTGAATTTGGAATTAATTTGGACGTCGTTATCCACCAATACCAAATTGTTACCCTCAGTTCGATACAGTTGATAATCTGACCTCAACTGATCCATCTTCAAAATATAAGTCTTGTCGTCATAGATCAAGGACAATCCTTCCGGGTTGGATCTCAAATAATTCTCCACCTCGTCGTCTATTGCGCGATTATCTGAATCACTTCGCTCAAAGATCGAATCGAACTGATCTCCAACAACAATGGGTAAAGAATTATTCGAAACCATAAAAAAACTCCTTCATTCAGCTCAGCCCAGCTTTATCTATTGCAAATGTATTATTTCCAATCAAATCTAAACTACAACTTAATTCAAGCCGTTCGCATTGTTATTATTCTGCGAGATCAAATCTTGTAAGAACGACAAGGTTTGGTCGAAATACTGAGCCTGGGCATTCAATGTGTCTGCATAATGCTGCGCAGGCGCCGCAAACATACTTCCGATACCACCCAAAGCGCCCTGAGCAGCCTGAGCCATCTGAATGTGAGCCTGCAGATTGACCCCTCTTCCACCTGTTATGGGGTCAACAAAATCATCCAGATCGCGTGTTCTGTTGTTAGGGCCGCCTCGAGGGCGATCATCCAACGCCTGTGAGAATGGCACATCAGGCCCGTCGCCGGGCATCTTCGCCGGCTGAGTGCCGCCCATTTTGCCTGGAGGCGTGACAGAGGATTGGCGCATAGCGCCTGCCACCCACAGACCACTTACAGCAGCACCTGTAAGCTGGAACGCGGCATTTGTCATGGTTGCCTGCTTGCTCTTGTCAGCAGCTTTCAATGTAAGCGTCAACTTAGCTCCTGCCACCTCAAGATGAGTAATTCGGAAGCTGTTGGCATTGTTCTTGAAAAAAGCAATCAATTCTTGAACCGCCGAAGATGACAGGTTACCTGGAATGATTACGGTGACCCCCGCTTCGTTGTTTTTCGCTGCGGCTAACAACTGCGCCGGCTTTGTTTCATTGCCTACTAAAATCGTCACCTGCCCACTGGATTGCGAATTTGGATTCAACTGAGTGTTGCCCACTCCACTATTTGGCACTGTCCCCGCGGTTGTCATTATCTATACCCCTTCTAAATGGATTAAATCAACAAATCAAACGTGCGATAATTGAGTTGACTGTAGTAACAATGAGTTCATTCGATCACCCACTAGGTTGAAGTCCTGAACAAGAAGATTTGTTTGACTATCAATTAACGTTAACTCGCCTGTTCTTACATCAATCTCAAAAGTGATTTTGCCGTATTTAATTTGAACTACGCCATTTGCAACTCCAACGCCACTCTCAGCCATAGCACCGGCAGCCTGAAACTTGGTAGCAATATCCATCAAACGATCTTTGTTTGCATTGATAAAATTACCAACGGACTGCATACTACTCCTGGCTGTATTGGTGCTTACGGCAGCAGCAGCACTGGTTGCACCCTTAGCAGCACCTTGGCCCACAGACGCAAGCATTTTTGAAACCATGGCTCCAGCACCCTTTGAAGCAACAACCACAACTGCAACAGCGGCGATTGCGATCGCAGCTGCAAATGCATATTTAAAAGCCTCGGCCTTGTCTTCAGAAATAACACCAGCTTCAACCAACCGATCAACAATTACATTTGCAGCGGCCATCAAACCTTCTGTTATCTTGCTCAGACCTTTGGACATTAATGATTCCTGCCCGAGTGCCGCACTAATTGTTTGATCAGCCAGCATTCCCACGCTTACAATTGCCATGCCGATAGTTAAAGGTGTTGGAATAACTACCGCCAAAACCACACTGAAAACGGCCATGAAAACTCCCAAACCCTTCATTGCTTTGCCTAGCCCCTCGCTTTTTGTAGCTTGCTCAGCCTGCTTGATTTGATCTTGAAGATTTTCAATTCCCATATCGTTTGCAATGTCGAGCAACTGAACCAAACTGTCGTTCATCGAGCCTTTGTATTCCTGAAGGAATTTAATAATTTTCCCGATGATCTCGTGTGGTGTTAAATCCTTTAGCATTGCTTCATTGAGGACCAGGTCACCATTCACAATCGAGACCGGTTCATTTGGATTCGCACCAACTGTGGGTTGGGAAACACGAGATGTTTCAGTGGCCTGGATCATTTTTTATCCTCATGGATGCATTGCAAGTATCTGCAAAAACAAATCAAGCATTTTCCTCAGATCCGCTTGGTAGTTTTCCGCAATCTGAACAACCTCATTAATTTTGGTCGTTAAGTCAGTTGTTCTTTGGTCATACTGATCCTTTGAAATCACGCCCGCATTAAACAAAGCCTGATTTTCGAGTTGCTGCTGTTGTAACGAAGCAATGTAAGTTTCCTGCTCGATAGTTCCAATATCGATTCGGAGCATTACCTCAGCACCATTGGTAGTAGCAACGATCGAGTTAACACTAACGCCTGACTCTTCAGCAATCTGGGCCTGAACAGAGGGGTCAGTCAACTCAGCGGTAGTGTATTTATCGAGTACTTCTGTTGGAACACCGAGCGCCTCAAGTTCTGATCGCAAAGACTTATCAAACGAATCAAGCTTCTCAGAGTAAAGATCAATTTGGGTGTTGTACATGCCAACTTTGCTGTAAAGAACAACACCACCCTCGTTGTCGATGATTTGTTTGATGCTGTCAGGCACTACACTTGTATCGCCACTGTTCAAAAAAGCAATAAAGGCATCCGCTTCCGAAGAGGAAAGACCGTAATCATTCATTAGTGTTTGTTTAACTGCGTCCTCGCCGCCCGAGTCGAGCAACATGCCCCAGTAGCTAACGCCCTCTTGGTATGCCGCATCCAACTTGCTGGGCCCGCCATCCGGACTAGGCGCGGTAATCGACTCCAGCTGGTATATCGCATCGGATGCAACACCAATACCGAAGCTAAGGGAACCGGGAATTGAATCAATAGTTTCCTGCAGTAATTGATCCTTAAGTACCTGGCTGTCTTGAATCCATTCACCTGTTAGTGCCCAGTGTAGCTTGAGGTTATTTGCATCATAGTTAGCGAAAATCGTCCCCAATAAAACATCACCAGGCACTTTCTCAGCTGTAACTCCTGACACATGGTTGTAAACGATAAGTGCCGCTTTATCTGAAACAACTCCACCCTTGCCTAAAACAATATTGGAGATTAATTCATCCGCAAGAGCCTTTGCATCCTGAGGAGAATAGCCTCTGTTAATCAACTCTGCTTCCAATTCACTTCTGGCATCATTAAGGCTATCGCGATTGTTCACCACGGCATTAACCGCTAAGATACCCAACTCCGAGAGTTCAGCATTAGTAACACTATTATCTTTTGGGGCCATTCTTTGTTGAGCCAAATCCTTAGCCTCCTCAGAATTTACTTCAACATCGGGTACACCATCAAGACTGTCAATCAAAAATTTTTCTATATTTTCTCTCGCCACTTTGTTCGATTGACTGGGATTAACAACACCTATTGTAACAAAGTCGTCATACGATAAATTTTTAACATATGCCTCCAGTTCCTTCATCAAATCTGGATCGTCACCATACTGCTCTACAAACTGAGCGATAAACTCCTTAACTTTTTCAGGGTCTTCACCGTTGGCAATTTTCGCATCGAAAAGTGCCTTCGCACCTCCAGGAGTTTTCAAGGCATCAAAAACTGCCTTTTCCGCCATCGCCTTTGCTGTGGCAGGGTCATAGGTTTTCGATAGTTCCTTGGTAAGTTCTTTAACAACAGTGTCAGGACTAAACCCAGCAGAAAAAAGCGTGATCGCCGAATTAATTACGGGCTTAGGAATCTTTAAACCCGCAACCAGGTTAGCACCGCCATTTTGGGCCCTAGGTGTGGAGCTTGGGGCGATATTATTTGACTGCGTTGAGCCATTTGCTTCAGATGATGTAACGGACATATAACAACCCCTGGTTTTTTACTGTTTTACCTTAAACATGTACAAATTTGCTGGCCCAACTCTCGCTCGCAGTTCTTTGGTTAGCCAGCAAATCTTGGTAGGTTCGGCCCGCGTCAACCACAAGGTTAGACAACGCTTTGGTCGACACCTCATTTGGAACCATAATTTCTTTGAAAGTAGTCAAATAAATTTGCATGTTCATCGCGTCTTCCTTGGAAAGCTCCTCCTTACCAGAAGTAAGCAATTCCTTGAGCTTTTTAACCGACTCATAATCAGAGGAAGCCGGATCAGCTTTGGCAAGGTAAGCATCAATAACGGGCAACAGCTTGGCTATTTCGGCATGATCATAATCAAAACCCTTTCCGCCATTTGTGAATCCCTGAATGTATGACATTACTTGATCCATAGTGGCTTCAAGACCGCCAAATACCTCGACCAATGCATTGACATGTTCAAGCGCCAACTTGGCCGACTCTACATTAAAGGCGCTGAAAGTAGCACCGAAGCTGGGAGTACCAACCGAACTCCACACATTTGCAAGTTTGCGCCCAAGACCGCCCAATCCTGGCAGCAGATTTTTTGCACCTACTTCACCGCCGAAATCACCAGACTCCGAATCAAAAAAATAGGTTTCGTAAAATTTTTTATCCTGTAACATCTCCGGCTGAAAAGTGCCCATGTCGATGGATGGGGAAGAATACGTAAATTTTCCAGTGAAATTTTTTTGATTAGTAACCTCATTGCCAGATGAAGCAGGAGGCGTGTTATCAGTTCGCTCCGGCTGCCGCAACGGGGCCCCTTTAGGGGGATGCACTCCACTCATATCACCTCCAGCAATTTGCAAACAGGGCACCGAAGTGCCCTGACATCGATATTACGGGTGCTTAGAAGCAGCCTGGGCTGTGTAACCCGCAACTGACATTTCAGTACCAACCTTGGCTACTTCTTTCGCAGCACCAACCAATTGTCCCACCATATTTGCCATTTCTTTCTCTCCTTGAAAAAATCAATTATGGGTGCTTAGATGCAGCTTGGGCTGTGTAACCCGCAACTGACATTTCAGTACCAACCTTGGCTACTTCTTTCGCAGCACCAACCAATTGTCCCACCATATCTGCCATTTCTTTCTCTCCTTGAAAAAATCAATTATGGATGCTTAGATGCAGCTTGTCAATTATGGATGCTTAGATGCAGCCTGGGCTTGATATCCCGCGATTGACATCGCCAAACCCATTTCACGCACTGCATTCGCAGCATCAAGCAACTTACTAACCATCGCATCCGCTGATGAACCCACATCCTCACCTTGAGGGGCTTCTGTTGCGCCACCAGTTACACCGGTACTCTCAGCCATATCAAACCTCCATCTTCGTTGAACAAAAAAAACTATTTCGGTGATGAAGCACCAAATAACTCAGAAATCTGCGGTGCTAATATCGAAAACATGATTGACTCCATTGCACTAGTCAATGCCGCATCGCCTTCGCCACCGGTCTCCGCAGCTTGTGCGGGCGGCATTGTTGTCGCACTGCTACTCACATTCTCCAAAACAACCCCCTATTAAGACAGTCAAAATAAAAAAGCCATTAAGACCAAGATCACTCGCCCTTCATTAATTCTTGAAGAATTGGCATTTGGAAAAGACTCATCATTGCGCTTTCAATGGCAGTTTGAAATTCTTCAGGCAACAACTTAATAGCCAAGTCAATATCTTTCACTAGACTCATGACCTCTTTTTGTTGGTCCGAAGTCAAATCTGCAAATGCATCCCTTGCTTCCTCTTGAGACATTTCCTCAACAGAATTCAAAAAATTTTCAGCGCTAAAAACATCTGGCTCGTCATCAGGGATAACTGAATTCTTGACTGCATTACTTTTGTTACCTCTGGACTCACCAGACATTCGGCTTGCCTCATCCGAAATTTGTTTGGTTACCATATCACCTATCATTTGAACCAACATAATCGCCCCCCTTCGCTTCACTTGTTAACTATTTGCTTCATTGGTTCTGTTACTTCTTTCACCAGCGTAGTTGCGGTCCCCCACAACGCCTGGCTAACAGCCACATCAAGCGTAATATCTGCCATTTTGTAAATATCAGGCTCAGCCGCCTGAGACGCCTCAAACATTTTCAAATCTGCTTTTCTGCGTTGCTCGCGCGCCATTTCAACTACCGACTCAATAATGTTCATAACCCACTCCGTTTACTGCTGTTTGTATATTTGCTCAATTGACTCTGAGGATTTGGCAGACACTTTGCCAGCCATCTGGATCGCAATTGAACTCATGTTCGACATGTGAGTGACTTTCAACAAGCCAGATAGATCACTGGGATTCGCATTAAACTCTTTAATGGATTTGTTGATATCAGAAAAATTGGACTGATGTACTTTTTCGATCTTTTCCACCATTCCGTGCAGATCACTGGGTCCGCCAACTTTCCCCGCCTGAGCCATTAAGCTTTCAAATTTCGCCACAGAGTTTTGGGATGGCCCATCGACTGAAGAACCAATTGAACCCAATGAACTCGGGTCGACCTGCATTAAACCTTGAACTAACGCCATGCGATTTCCACCTCAAAAGGTTTATCAAAAATCGATTCAAGTTGAGCACCGACAATTCTTTGCAGAAGGGCAACATTTCGATCTGAAAACTCAGCTTTGTCAGCGATTATTTTCATCACCACCACGTTACCCAAGTCGGCTGCCTCTATTTCAACAGCGCCCAAACCCTTAACCTCGACCTGGAAGGAGGACTTAACTTCTTTTCTCCCATACTCTTTATGTGGATTAATTAATGGTTTAGTTCCGATATTTTTTTGAACATCTTTTAAATCATTTGTGTTTTCAGTAACGTCCGTTAGCAACGCCATGAAACGGCTTGCAGTATCCTGAGAATTTCTTGATTTGGACAATTCCTTACCTCCAGCAGGATAAGAATCTGTGCGAGCCACATCACTTCTATTTGGCGACCACCGAACTCCAGAAGCAACCTCGTCCCTTCTTTTGGCCATCATCTTTGAAACGTCAGAAAATTTGTCAATCGCCATTTGCAACCCCGCCGTCAACAATCTCAACAAAACGGTCAAGGAATAGCCTTTTCTGAGCCTCTCCAGCCAACTCCCATCCCGGGCGAACACTCACTACACAAGCGATAGAGGGCTCCTGCAGCAACTCGAAGGTATAACCTTTGGACATCAAATGAACTGAGTTCAACCGATCAACACCCTGCTTGATCATTTCAAAGGTTAGCTTGTCGCCTAAATAGATGATAAAAAACTCATTTCTCTCCGGCATGTCTTGATCGGTATACTCAACGAAATCCCAGTCATCAAAGCCACCCAAAAGTTGTACTGATCGCTCTGTTTTCATTGCTCAGCCTTCAGATCCATGTGAGTTTTATTGAGCACCTCAAACAACCCCCTATAAATGGCTGCATCGCCTTTTGGATGAGAAATTTGACGAAACGGGGATGACGGCATCATCACGCACTTACGAAGCAAGTTTGAATAAACTTGGGCGGCCAACGGTGACAACACCTGCAACTGTTTCTGCAACTTAAGAGAAGCAGATTTACTTGGATCGGCTATGCAACCCAAAAGGTCAGCAAGCACCTCGGCCACTGGCGGCATCTTCTCTTTGATATTGGGCCGCTGGCATGCGTCGTTAATCGTTTGCAGCAAACTCATTCCCTTGATCAGGAACCTAATTTGACCTGCTTTAACAGAGAGCATACTTAGCCTGTGAGAAGTGGCCGATGACGCACCAGTCGTTTTCTCACGCGCCAGCATGGTGTATACCTCCGAAGCAAGGAACTTCAGGAACGCCACAGGATCTCCTCCGCCTTTGGCCTTGATTGTCTTGACCAGATTGAGCAAATCTTCGGCGTAATCATAATTCTGAAAAATTCTGGCCGTATCGCGGAATGACAGACCTGCGGCTTCTTTCAATCGGTCACTCGCTCCCAGAACCATCATTTGCTGATCAATGTAACGTCGATTCTTCGCATACAAAATATCAGCCATTCCTTGAATTCTCTCTACGGCATCCTCAGGTAACCCATAAAACTCCTTGTTTGCTAAAACAGTTTTCAGGATTGAATATTTCATTAAAATCTTCTGACGCATATTGACACCAGCAAGCTGATCAATCTTTGCCCCAGTATGTTTACCTGTGATTACACCCTTGACTAAATCAGCTACCAACAAATCAACCATGTCGTCACCCACCAGGGTTCCAAGCATGGCCTGAAATGTTTTTTTATTCTCAATAAGCACCTTGCGTCTGATTGTTTGACGTCCACTTGACGCCACCGCATCCGCAAGCTCTTTTCGGTCCACTTGAGTGCTGGCTGTCGTTAGAACTTCTTTCTTTGCAGCACTTGCCTGCGATGCGAGGTAAGCACCCACGCTCTGAAGTGTCTGCGAACTCTTGGTGCGTCCCGCATACTTATTTACAATCGCTTGCGCAATACTTTTGCGCTGATCTATGCGCGATAAATTTCCGCTACGAATGGCCTCTTCGGCGTCAACCTTGCTAACTCTAGTTTGTGGTTGAATTCCAGAAACGCTCATAAAGTCACCCAATCCTATTTTTGCTCTACCGCGTTTGGAATGCTATCGATCTTCAAACTCATCCCGAGCGTTTGAACTGGCTGGCTGCCGGGAAATGATTTCTCAATCGAGTTGATCGCATTGATAGTACCCCCCGACTGAAACCGATCATTAACAAGCCTCGGCGTAATCAAGAAAAAGCGAGACATTGAGCGCTGATTCGTTTCTTCAACAGAAAAAGCCTTACCCACTAACGGCAAGCTGCCCAATAAAGGGATCTTCCTGACAACATTTGTATTTTCCTCTCGGTTATACCCGCCAACCAATAACGCTTTATCAAGTCCGATCACAGCTTGGGTACTTAAAACAGTATTTCGAACCGTAGGATTTTCCTTGTCTTTGGCCGTTAAACTACCGTCCTGTATTTCTACACTCAAGAAGATTTGCTGACTTCCTCCCTCCTCAACCACTCGCGGTGTTACCTGCAACAAACTGCCTGCAGTAATGGGCACCACCTCAGCAACCCTTTCACCCTGCAAAGGCAAATACACCGTTTGGGACAGATCAATAAATGCTGGTATGTTATTTTGCGTAACAATATTTGGTTTAGCTAGCACCTTGGCTTTTTGATCTACTTGCAAAGCCCGCAACCGAGCAAGAAAGGTGCTGGGATCAACAATTGAAAAGCTGGATGCACCATTGATTGAAATGGGAGCACCAGGAGTGGTGGAGAAACCTAATGATGCGTTCTGCTTTGCCGAATTTTGTCTGGCAGTCAAATCATAATCGACACCAAGTTCTTTGAGTAGTCCAGAATCTACTTCGACCAAGGTAGCCTCCACCTCAATCATCGGTGAAGCCTGATCCAACTGATCGATTAATGACTTGTAATAAACAAACCTCTCGGGATAATCCCTGATAAGAATTGAATTGGTGCGGGAATCTCCACCAATAGACACTCCATCCTTGCTGGTTGCAGTTCCCAATTGCTGCAAGAACTTATCTTTTGTCAGGTTACTAACCTTGGGCGCACCAGTTTCCATGTCAATCGCTTTCTGAGCCTTGCGCATTGTGTTTGCCTCCGCATCCCCAACAGGAGTTTCGGCAGCGGGTGCCTTCATACCGAGAAGCTCCCTAAGTACTGTAAGAGCACCATTCACACTGATTCTTTCATTTCTCAGTGTGATAACTCGATCCGATAAAGGCGCATTCTTTAGAGGAAAGACCATGAGAGTCATTTCCTTGGGCTTGTCATTTGAAGCCTGAACTGGCGGCTTTGTTCTACCAAACACTGAAGACACAAGATCGCGATATGCCTTAGGCCCAGATACAATCAGTTCCTTATCTTGTACCGAGAAAATGACACTAAACTTTTCATAGTTCAAGCCTGCTTGCTTGACAAGTTCTTCCCAGTCTGTGTTCTCTGGATACTCACCAACATATACTCTTGTCACCCTCCAGTCACCGGGGTTATAAACATACACAACCGTGCCATATTCAAACCAATTAACTTTGAAACTTCTCTCAAAGTAAGTCATGACATCTTTGACAGACGACACAGTAAACTTCCCTGTGATCGGCCTTGAGGGCAAGCCACTTGCGTTAACCTCTCGACCGAAAGCACCAAGTAACTGGGTGAGCACAGCGCGGGGGTTTTCATCCTTGGCGATGTAAACGATATTTTGTGCTGCGTTTTGAGCATGAACGGTTACGCTGCCAGTCAGGAGCAAAACAGTAAAAATCAGTTTTATAAATCGACCGGTTAGTTGCATGATTTTATCCAATCCCTTAACTGTTTTGAACAAAATTCTCGTCAATTGAGGTGAGCTCTAGCTCCTCGAACCGATCTTCAATTTCGTCTTTAAGTTGATCTATTTTTGATGAAAAAAAACTTTTCAAGCTTTCAATCGAAAGTTCTCTGTAAGAATTTTCTTCTGATAAGAATCGAATGGAGTTTTCTGAGAGGGAGTGATCTTTTGTTATATCAAGATTCTCAACAAAAAGAATTGATTTTATTTTTTCTTCAAATACTTCTTTTACCAATTCAACATTCTTTGGATGACATGAGATTTTTACTGCGCTCTCAGATTGCCTTTCTCGGATCAAGCCTTTGATCAGAATCTCTATTTTTTCTTTTTCAGCAAGACCGTCCAGCATGGTGTTAAGGGTGATCTTGGAGACCTCAAGACATACATTTGATGATTCATTTTGAATTTTTTGTAAGCGTACGATTGAGCTAGCTCGCAGTACATCGAAATCCTCCGTCAGTCGATCCACTGTATTTTTCTTCAAAAGCTCAACTTCCTCTTTGGCCATACCAATCATTTCATGGCGAACTTTTTCTCCTTTCTCACGAGCCGCACTCACAATCGATTCGTAATCAGCCAACTGCCCCAAAATGAATCCCTTCACAATCGGACCAATCACCTCAGTTCCTTCAGGGATTTCGATTACTCTGATTCTTTCAAGCATTTTCATCTATCCCCTGAATTAAACTTTCAAAATCAACAACGGGTAACTTGATACGATTTTCAACCAACCTAGAAATCGATTGAATATGATCTGCCGTGAGCAATACAAAAGAATTTTTTATTTTTGTATCCACCATATCAAGGTCGCCCAAGGCGACCACGAAATCATTGTCAACATTCAATCGATACCGCGCTTCAATCTTCGAGTCGATCAATCTAAAGTACAAATAAATCACGCTCCTGATTCTTGATGCCACACTATCTTTTTGGCGGCTCTTCTCGCATGCATCTGAAATCAAACTATTAAGCCAACCCAATTGCGTTTCAATCTCTTTAGCTTTCATCAACAGCTCTTTTATCTGTTGCTTTTTCTCAATACCGAAACGGGTCATCCACAGCTGAGTGAGCCCTTGCACATCGTGCATCTCGGTTGTAAATGCTAAAAGAGCGACCCCACCTTCAAGCAATTCCTCATCAAGCGCGATAGCAGCCAAACCATTCCCGTGATTGACGATCTCAGAAATATCAGGAGGAACATCCGGGATTGCCAGTTCCAGCTTTATTTTGGAAATTTCATCATAGGTAAAAACATCACCAAGGCTTTTGCCAATTGATGTTTTCTCCAGATGGCCAGGTTGCAAACCAAACAACGGGTTCGACCACCATTGCCACCAAGGCGTGAGGATAATTTCTTTGTTATTCACCGTTAGATACCGCCTTGCCTTTTAGGGAATCGATAATTTTCTTCAAACCTTCTCTGTTCCCAGATACTAGATAAGTGGCTGCGAGCGACAACAGCCACAACCCCACAATCAGATAAACAATCAGCAAGAAGTACACTCGACTACCTTCCTGCAAAGCAACAGGGCCAAACCAAACCAAATCCATTTTTATGTTGTCTTTTACCTCGGCAGGAACTGCTACGATAGACACCTCCGGTATGTCTTTTGTATTTCTGCCGCGGGGAATACCACTAAGAACCAATTCCCTAATTTGGGAAACATATGCGGGAAATGTCGAGTCTGGCTGGTGTTTAATCAAGATCGCCACCGAGGAAGGCGTTGCTTCCTCCCCGGGTGAAACCTGCTCAGGCAACACAATATGGACCCTAGCCGATACAACACCATCCAGCGTTAAGAGTGTTTGCTCCAATTCTTGAGAAATCGCATACAAATAACGTGCCTTTTCTTCCAAAGGAGAACTAACAACACCTGATTTCTCAAAAACACTTCCAAGACTACTTTTCTTGGAACGTGGAAGCCCCCTTTTCTTCAACTCGCTAAGCGCTTCAGCAGCTAGTCTTTCTGGAACCAAAATAGAAATACCTTCTTTTTTGTGCACTTTTTCAGCAGGGTATCCTTGCTGAACCAATACACTAAAAACCTCGTTGGCTTCCTGCTCTGTCAAGGCTGAATGCAAAACCACATTAGAAGAACATCCTGCAAGTAAAATCATGAATGCTGATATCAACAACAAACCCTTGGCTTTAATATTCATATTCATGATCTCCTGGTCAATGACCTGATTCTTTCTTCTACACTACTGGCAGTGCTTGAAGTCATTGATGTACTCAAAAACTGCATTGTCCCAGCCGCCTGCATGGCGAAAACAGCCCCTTCAAAAGTTCCTGTTTCGGAAATTTGGCCTCGTGCATCAAGAATCTTCTTGTCAGAAAACATTCCGGATCGATCCAGTGTTTTTTGCAAGCCAACTAAGTCGAAATAAATTTTCTCCCTAATATCTACTGCAGTACTTGTGGAATCAGCATTGCTAATTTTTGTCATAGCTACATTTGGTTTGTTGGCACTCTCAATTTGATGATTTTTAATGCCCTGCATGTAAAGTTGCATGCTTCGAACAGATGACTCGTCCGGCCCAAGTTGCTTGGCATTCGACACATTCAATTCGTTTTCTGACATCACCCGGATTGTTTCAACTTTCATCTCGGTTCGAACTCCAATTTAGTAATCAATACATTCGACTATTTTCTGTATTCGTCAGCTGCTACTTCTTCGGTTGAGTCCATTTCCTCACCATCATTGGCCTTCGCCCCTTCCCTTAACAGCATCTTGATTAGCATGAACAAGAGATACAAGCACAACGCCAAGGGGCCAACTACTGGCGCTAAAATCATCAGCACTATGACGACAACGCCTTTAACGAAATAGCCTGAGCTCGACATGCGATCTAATTCCCTAGTTTCCTGTTTATTTATGGATAATTTTAGAACGCTGCAAGTTCTATGTTGCTTTCAGACCCGGTTAGTTCCTCTTGCACTGATAGGCAAAGTGGGCTGACTGAATCCAAACCAACTGTTTAAGCGCAAAACATTTGCACCTAAATTTGACACTTCTCGACTCTGTCTCTAGCGTCAAAAACTGCGGCATCCTTTGGCTCAGCTTGCTGACTATTAAACTCGAGCTTTAGCTCAACCCTTCGACTCGCATCTTTGCTTTCTTTCGCATTGTTGAAAGAAACTCCGCCGATAAAAAATAACTTCTTCGCTATACGCTTTTCAGCTTCAGAAAGCTCGATGGATTTCCCACCTCCTTCATCGCTCAAAAGTTGACACATCACCCACTCAGATCTCTTCAAGCTCAAATTAAGGTTGTACAAATAAGATCCGTCGGTATCAGTAAATCCTTGTATATGAACACGCTTTAACCATTTGCGCCCGAGCTCAGACTGCGCGGACTCTATGATCAACGGGACGATTTTGGCGAGAGAATTACGACCTTCCTCGGGTAACTCCCATTTACCAGAATCAAAACGGGCCCCTTCACCAAGATCAATAGTCTTAGTCTCGCAGTTGATCGAAACGCCCAGACCCGAGCGATCAGAACTAGACTCAAGCTCTTTACAAAGATGCATGGTTTCGATTTGTCGCAATTGTTCCGATTGATCCTGCTGCTCCACTACAGGAGCTTTTGACTTTTTCTCAGGCTCCTCGAGCAATGGAACAAGTCCACCATCAACCACTGGAATGGTTTGTTTGGTAACTGCGGACAATGTACTAACCATCACGACCAAGAATAAAATCATCAAGGCAGTCATCAAGTCAGAGTAGGAAATCCAGAAAGGCTTCTCACCTTCTTCAATATTTTCCGGGGCAGATTTGTATTGGTTCATTTAAAACCCCTGAGCTTCTTCTCGAGTTATCGAAGTGTCTGAAGAATCCTTATTCGCCAAAATTATTTTTTTTATGATTTCTTTTTGATTGATACTTGAAGCAGCACTTTTGGACTGCACGTTTTTGGAAACAAGATCGGTGAACGATTCAAGAGGATTGCGAACCTGCCTTACTAATGAGTTCTCAATTTGGTTGGCCAAACGGTCATTCGAATCCTGTATGACCTTTGCCAGATCCCTAACGAGAGTCTCTGCCTGATTTCTGGAGTTGGTAGCCATAGACCTATTCAAATCTCTCAATGATTCATTTAACTGATCACCAAACCTTTTGACCTCAACAGAGATGTTCTGGCTTGACAAAGTAGCGAGGTATTCCTCAAGCACACCCGAATCAAACATTTTTCCAACCAAGCTGTTCAACTCTTCAAGGTTGTGCAAGCAGCGCTGATAAGAGAGTTTTTCAAGATGGGTAACAACCATCGACGCAGTAATTGCAAAGGCAGATGCATAAAAGGCATCTCGCACACCAGAAAGTAGTAAACCTACGCTCCTGTTAATTGAATCTGGTGTAGTCGCATCAAAATTGGTCAAGCCAAATAACAAGCCAGCAAACGTACCGATAATACCTACGCCAGTTAAAATTCCAGGTAAATGCTTGAAATATTGAACCTTGAGTGGTTTGTCAATAATTGCAGAGGCGGTGAAAAAATAAGAGACAGGAACTGTGCTCCTATGCTGAATCTTGACAACCCCTTCCGAATCAACGAATTTGTATTCGTGAAGTGTTCTTGAAAACTCTTTCCAGTTTTCCTCCAGAAAAGTATTCTTGAAAATTTTGTTGAGTCCAGCCTGGCGTATGTGAGGCTCACTGTTGCGCATCGTATTAACAGTATCCCTAATCCACAGAAGAGTGATGGCCAACTTTTTTGCCGGGCTCATGTACTTGGTGAAAAATGCATAAAGAGCATATACCAGCACCGTCACCACAAGCGCGGGGGGAACCAACTGAATCAGGTTTGCGAAGCTTGTAGCCATAAATATCTCGTTATGTAAAGTTTTCTACAGTCATGTGTGAACGGCATCAGGAACAAAGTTCCATTACCTCGTCACTTTTCAAGGCCAAACACCAATCGAAACACCTGCGCGGCCATTTCCAGGTGTTGATCTTGGATGTACTCATCCTCTTCGCAGCTGAAATATATGCTCCGGGCCAATGCCACGCTGCGAATAACCGGAATGCCATGTTTCTCCGCCTCATTACGGATCAACTGGGCATAATCGCCCTCACCCATCGCCAAAATAAATGGCACGTCATATC
This sequence comes from Burkholderiales bacterium, assembly GCA_021299735.1. Taxonomy (GTDB): domain Bacteria; phylum Pseudomonadota; class Gammaproteobacteria; order Burkholderiales; family Burkholderiaceae_B; genus Limnobacter. The sequence goes on from JAJTEM010000001.1 coordinate 42,454, forward strand.
GACCAGGTTCGTAGTCCAATGCCACGGCGATGTGCGTTGGGTTAACCACCACGGCTTTCGCGTTTTGAACCTTAGACAGAGATGCGTTCATCAAATTGCGGTGCGCAGCTTTCATCTCTTGCTTTAGTTCGGTGTTGCCATAAAGCTTTTTAAACTCGTCTTTTACATCTGCTTTACTCATGCGCTGGCGTTTCTTAAAATCAAAATACGTCGCCATCCAATCGATAAACGAGAAAACAATGAAAATCGATAAAATCAAAAAAACAGTATCTAGAAGCGCTTCGCCTATTAGTTCAAGCGAAAATTCAAGGCCACCACGATAAAGAAAAACGATCTCATCCATTCTGCTCTTCAGTATGGAATAAATAGCCAAAAAGCAAACGAGCACCTTGAAAAAGGAAACTACAAGCTGAATAAATGATTTTTTTGAAAACATACTTTTGATGTTTTCAACAAAATTGAATTTTTTAAATGATGGCTTTAATGCCTTTGGTGCATATACAAAACCAACCTGCATCCAAGTGGAAATACAAGATGCGATTGCACCAGCCAAAACAAATGGTGCAGTCAGTTTCAACAACAAATAAAATGCCTCTGTACCTACTGTGTTGATTGAATGATTTTTATGAGCAAACTCATCTGAAAACCCACCCACGACATGGGTAAAGAACTCCGAGAAGTGATCGTCATAATCGGAAATTCCCCAGAAAATTACGCCATAAACCAAAAAAAGTTTGACCAACGTCTGCAAATCTTTACTGATGGGAACCTGCCCTTCCTCCCGAGCATCTTCCAGTTTCTTATCGGTTGCCTCTTCGGTTTTTTCTCCGCTCATTCCAATTCTCCAAGATTCTGAGATAACAAGCCAAAGCTATTTTCAAGTAAAGTGAATATCTCTCGTTCGGAAAACTGAAGAAACACCATCAAAGCCCCAATTCCAAAAATTGAACGAAGACCAAACTGAATGCTGTAGACCTGCATTTGAGGTGTAAACGCCGCGAGAACCTCCATGGCAACCTCCACCAATAATACAACCATCAGGATTGGTGCAGATAATAAAAACGCCAAAATAAAATAGTCGCCAGCCAATCGGATAATTGCTAGCATCCAGGAGGTTAAAGCCATAGTTTCCACCTGTCCGGGTGGTAAAACTGAATAACTCCAAATTAAATGCTTTGTGATCGCATGAAGCCCTGGACCAGCAAAAACAAGTGCTGCAAAAAGAAGGCCGAAAAGTTGCTCCAAAGGTAACTCCTCGCCGCCTTCGCCAGAGCCACTGGCCTGAGCAGCAAAGGTGGCACCCCGATACACGTCGATTAAAGCGCCAAAACCCTTGAAAATTACATAAGGAATTACAACGGTTAAACCCAAAAACGTTCCAAGTATCAACTCACTAATTACAGTTACCAAAGTGATTGCAGGCACTTTATTGGCCTCATCAACAAAAGGAACGACTGCACTTACCGGAATTAAAATAATGCTCAACGCAACTGCTGACTTTATTAATCCGGGGGTTGTTCCTTTGTAGAACAAGGGAAAAAAGAAAATAAATATCATTGATCTTGGTAAATAGATCGCGAATACCGAGATTATTTTTGAGAAAGAATCTGAATTGGAAGCCAGCTGCTCAAACATTGGTGCCTACAACCACTGGAAGGTCATCAATGAATAACTTATCAGCCGATCGGATATATAAGGACCTAGAAATATCATAATCAGAGTTGAAAATACCAGCTTTAGTGCGAAAGGAAGAGACTGGTCCTGCAACTGCAAAATTGCCTGAATAAATCCGAAAAGCAAGCCAATAAACGCACAAGCCATAACAATTGGTGCTGATATTATTAGTGCAAGCCATAAGGCTTGATTGACACTATGAATTATCATAAAACCTCTATAAATAGGACTGCACCAGATTTTGAAATACTTTCGACCATCCCTCTATCGCTACAAAAAGAAGGATTTTTGCGGGTATGGTGATTGACATGGGTGAAACCATCATCATCCCTAAAGCCATCAAGGCGCTGGATACTGCGAGATCAATAATGACGAAAGGTAAATACAATAAAAGACCAATCCTGAAAGCTTCTGCCAGTTCGCTAGCAACAAAGGCTGGCAACAACACTGTTAAATCAAGTTTGCTCACTTCGCCAGATTTGTTCTTATCCGCAAATTTTTGTGCGGTGCTATGAAAACTATCGAGATAATTCTTGTTCGTATGTTCAAACATGAATTCTTTCAATGGAGGCAATGCTCGCTCCATTCCTTGCATCATTTCAACGCCAGACTTGGGTGGATTGTCATTCGGGGCAAAGCTTTGAGCCATTTCTTTAAAAATTGGTCCCATGATTAGAACCGTCATCACAGTGGCAACGCCGTACAGCACCATATTGGATGGCATTTGTTGAACACCAATCGCGTTGCGCAAAATCAGCAATACGGCAGATATTTTTAAAAACGCTGTTGAGGTAACCGCAAAAAGAGGTAAAAGTGCCAGTAAAGCAACTGTAACAATTAGCGATACTGGATTAATTGATTCAATCATCGTATTCAACCTTTCTGACTATCTGAAGCATCATGCGATTGCCTAGACGCACCAGCTCAGCCTCCATGACAGTGGTTCCATGTACCCTTAGATTTACCATCGGCAGAGTACTCTTTTCGACTTCGATCAAGCTGCCTTCACCCAATGCGCACAGATCGTCGAAACTTATACGCGCGGTACCAGCAAGAATTTCCAGTTCAACCAGCTCATTGTGCTGTTCAACCGGATGACCATTTGCCTCTAAATCGAGGTTGAAGTCATTAACCAACTCATCCTCTTCAGTTTTACCACCCTCGAACTCCATTCTTATCCCCTTTTTATCAACGATCATTGAAACCTGACATCGCATACGCCTGCCGTGCAAATATTGGTATATCGCCGACCCTTTTAGCTTGAAACAATCTGTTCTGCTTTCCTGCAGCAGATCCAGTAAATCGCCACTCGACAGGCTGTTCAAATCATTAACACTGAAATACTTTTTTGTGAGATGAAGATAAGCTTTCATCTTGAAGGTCACGCATGAGCCCAACCACATTTTGTTTCTCACAAACTGCTCACTGAACTGTCTGATTTCGACTTCCAGATCAGACAGATATTTATTCGACGCATACAACACGATCGCATCTTGATTGTGCACATTCACAACAATGTTTTCTTCACCCAATCGAAGGTCACTTAACCTAGTACTACTAACCAAACCTTTAATTGAAAGATCAAACGCATCGAGAATATCGAGTATCGAATACCTGACGATATCTTCAACTTGCGCATTGTTTTCCAATGACCAATCTACCTGGGCCTGATTGATGTGATACATGCTTTTGTTCCAAATCAACTCAGGTGAAATCATGGCGACGACCGATTCGCCTCCGAAGCTTTCAAGTTCACAACAAATTTTCCCTGAGGCGGGCTCAACAAAGGTGTGGCCAAGATTTCTGATCACCAAGCATTGGCCCAACTCCGAAAGAATAGTCTTGTAGACTCGACGGCAGTGACCAGAACTGGAAAATATATGGGACTTCTCCTTTGGTATGACGGTGAGCTCAGGCAGATCTTCGGCTACCCAATTCGCCACGACTTCTTCAGCTATCATTTATGTCCAAGTCCTAAAAAGTTTATCTACCAACTCTTCTATTTTAAGAAGTCTTTTCTCAAGCGTGCGACTGACCTCTCTCGCGGAATCAAGCTGCCTCTCAGTCTCAATTGATTCGGACTCAATTTTCTTCGCTTGGTAGTCAAGTGATTTTTGTCTGTTTCGGTAAAGACTTTCCCGTTTCTGCAAAGCCATAAATGCATCGACTTTCACAACTTTTTCGTTAAAAGACTTTAGTGTTTGATCGCGCAAATTCGAATGTTCTGTTTGCTCAACTGTTTTTTGCTCTGATAACTTTTTGATTTCGTTTTCCTGGCTAACAAGAATTCCCTGAATCTTTGCAACCTGCCTTCTTTGTTTGCTAGCTCGCACTTCTCGAATTCGGCGCAGCTGCTTTAGGTCCTTTTGCATTGAATCTGATTGCATCTGGTTCAAATCCTCTCAAGGCCCCTGACAATAGTCGCCATCCGGGAGGTTGTTGATGCAAAGTCAGCAGCTTCGTCTTTACCCTGTTTGGCCCAAGTGTCGATTAATGGTTTAATCTTCACCGACTCATCAATCAACGCATCTGTTCCAGACTCGTATTCACGAATTCTTAGCAAAAGCTCAACTTCATCATAAGTTGACAGCGCTTTTCGAACAGACCCTGCGTTCTTTGAATGTTCGGGTGTCACAATGTTGTGCATTACTCGAGAGAGACTTTTCAATGGATCAATTGCAGGGAAATGCGCACGCTCAACCAATTTGGTTGACAAGATAATATGACCATCAAGCAAGCTCTTTGCCTCAGATGCGACCGGATCATCTTCGAGCCTTTCTTTCTCGGTCAAAACTGTGTATATCGCCGTGATACAACCCTTGGTGGTTCGCCCTGCACGCTCAATCACTTCAGGCAAAAGCGAGTAGACAGAAGGTGTGAAGCCGCTTGCAGTCACTGGTTCGCCAGCCATTAGACCGAGCTCTCTCTGCGCCCTTGCCAAACGCGTTAATGAATCAACAAGCAAGAGGACACTCTTGCCCTGATCTCGCAAATACTCAGCTACACTTACAGCAGTGAATGCTGCACGTACGCGCTCGATGGCAGCTTTATCTGAGGTAGCACATACGAAAATACTTTTGGCGCGAATATCAGGCGTGATTTCATTCTCCATAAATTCGCGTAGCTCGCGGCCCCGCTCACCAACCAAAGCGAAAACAATGGTATCCACGTCGGCCCCTCGGGCTATCTGAGCGAGCAAAGTACTCTTCCCACAGCCTGGAGGCGAGAATATTCCTAACCGCTGTCCTTTACCCAGAGTCATTAATCCATCAATAACTCGAACGCCTGTAATCAGCTTTTCACTAACAGGAGGACGATGCAACGCCAATGGGGCAGACCTTAGTACGGGTGTGGCGTCTTCATCGAATGAAAGCGCTCCTTTTAGAGAATCGGTCGGATACTCCATATTTCTACCCATACCGTCCATTACGGCAGAGAAAATTTCTTCACGTGCTTTAACGCTGTGGGGCTTACCAAGCTGAGTTACCTTAGCACCTAGATGCACACCTTCGACAGACTCAAGGCACGTGAGTGTTGCCATGTTTCCACTGAAAGCGATGACCTCAGCAAGAATGGGTTTACCATAAATCGTTTCGATTTCACAAAGCTCGCCCTGCGTTACCTGAGGAAGAACAGCCTTCACTGTTGAAACCACAATTTCCCTTACAAAGCCTATCTTTTTGACTGGTAAGCGCGCAGACAGGTTTTGTTTATACTTTTCGAGGAACTGGCTCATTTCATGATGACCATTAAATTCTAGATTCGAATGACGTATTCACTATCACCTTGAAGAACAATTCTTTCAGGGCTAATTTCCTTCACAACCAGACCCTGGTAAACAGAGCCTACAAAAAGCTGCTCGTTGTTTCGAAGCTCAAGCACGGCAGTAGAGCCGAAGGTGATGCTACGAGTATCAAGACTGTCCACAACCTTTTGCTCTTCAGACAAAGAGAGCTTGGCTTTTATCTGCAACTGCTGCCCATAATGAGAGGCGAGATGAGCAAGCTGTTTTTCTACTACTGCAATTTGCTTACGACTTAATTCGCCCTCAACATTCAAGCCTGTCTCGGTCGAGGCAAACTTGACTTGCTTGAGCTGGTTGGTTTGGACGAACATCTTCATGTCTGCCTCTATATTCTCAAGCATTCTCCTGGTCAAAATCTCCTCTGTCGATAGCTCATTAGAGTGAACAGTTTCGCCGCCAGACTGACCTGCATATGAAGTTTGAGCGCCGGAAGTTCCCAGGAATAATACGCAACCAGTTATGGCAACAACAAAAATTCCAGAAAGCGCGACAAATAAACGAATTCCCAAACCATGAACAACATCTACTACATCGCTAACCAAACGCAATACGCGGGCCATTGCCCAACTGACCACATTTCGGGAAACAAGATTTACAGAAATCTCAATACGCACACCGGCTACATCCAATACCAGCTTTTGGTCAGAAAAAAGCCCCTTTCTGACATACTTCTGGAAATCCTCAGTCTGTTCAATAAGCTCGGATGCATCACTAATCAGCAATTTGTTCTGTGCAAAAGTCAGCGTGAGCAACTTATCAGGAAGTCCATCATCACAGAGGAAGATATCACTTAAGGAGCTTCCACCAATTGAGATTGTGCCGTCGTTATATTTCCACTTAGCCCCAGTGTGTAGACCTGACAGAACTTTCACATTTAAACTAATCATCGTTTGACCTATTTGGGTTGAGTCTCGGTTTGATGGGATTCATCTAGTTTTATTACGCCAAGATGTTCTATCTCTTGGCTCGATGAGATTTCCTGATAAGAAAACACCTGGATTGCACGCAGTCTGCCGCAAACCAAGTCAAAGAAATGAGCTCGACAATCGACAGAACAGATTATTGCGGGTAGTTTTTCTAAGCCTGCATAGTTGGCGTAATACGATTGAACAATTTCTATCAACTTGGCAGAGGTTTCACCATCTACATCAAGGAATGTCACAGAGCCATCGCTTCTAACTGATTCGCGGATAAACATCTCAATTTCCGGATCTAGCGACAAGACCTTGAGCTTTCCCTGATCTGCGTGCTGAAAGCATATTTGGTCACTCAGTGCCTTTCTGACCTGCTCGGTGATAATGATGACATCACGCTCGCGTTGACCCCAATCAATCAAGGCACCAAGAATCGTTCTTATATTTCTTAAAGAAACCCGTTCTGTCAGAAGACGCTGCAATACCTCAACTACTTTCATCGCAGGTAATGAGCGCTCTAATTCTTTAACCTGATCACCAAATTCCAAACTGCTCGCCTTGAAATAATTGAAGCTTTCTTTCATAGAGAACAGCTTTTTTGAGCTACTCACCAACAAAGATTCAATCATCTCCGCCCAGCGTTTTTCATAGGTAATGTAGTCAATACCCAGCTGATCAAGACGCACCTTGTTGATAGGATTACTTAGGTAAACGTAGCGCCCCAAAGTGTGGTTGAACTGCATTTCTACAATCTCTTCGATTTGCTCGAAGTTTTCTTTTGAACACCAAATTTGCAAGTCTTTGTCACTCATGCTGAGACTCAGCATTGGGACACCGTAAATACGGATCTGAATATCATTTACCTTCTGATCCTCGTGAAATTTGAAAGTGGGGTATACAAAACCTGTATCTTCAACCAATTGATTTCTCGTCAACTTCACGATACTGAACAATAAATTTAAATCATTAGGCTCCATACCAGCTGGATAGCGCACCTCAAGTTCATCAAAAGAAGAGACTTTTGTAAGATCCTGAATAGCAGATCTGTTTTTGTCTTTAAGCAGGGCGTCAAACTTTTCTTTCTTGTTTTGAGCAACTTTAACTTTAGCCACAGGCTCAGACCTGAACCCAAGATAGAACAGCACCAAACCGGCAAAAAGAAACGCTACGGTTGGCATACCAGGAACAAAGCTGAAGATGAAGCAAAAACAGCTGCTGATTTTGATGGCTTTCTTGTTGTTGCCCAAATCACTAATTACGTCTTTTGCGGTACTACCACCATCCACATCGCCCTTGGTTACGCGAGTTACGATCAAACCTGCAGCTATTGATGTAAGGAGTGAGGGGATGATACCCACTAAACCATCACCCACGGATAGAATTGTGTAGGTAGTTCCTGCTTGCGAAAAACTCATTCCCAGTTGCATCATGCCAACTGCCAAGCCACCAAGCAGGTTAACTGCAGTAATAACCAAGCCAGCTATTGCATCGTTCTTCACAAACTTGATAGCACCATCCATTGCACCGAACAGCTGAGATTCCTTCTGTAGTTCAGATCGCTTCTGCTTGGCTTCATCTTGAGTGATCGAACCATTACGGAGATCGCCGTCAATTGACATTTGCTTGCCAGGCATAGCATCCAGGGAAAAACGCGCAGCCACTTCGGCAACCCGCTCGGACCCTTTTGTTATCACCAGAAAGTTGACGATTGAGATGATCAGAAAAACGACCAGACCAACTGCAATATTGCCACCCACCACAAATTCACCAAATGTAGTGATGATTTCACCAGCATCAGCTTCAAGCAGAATTTGCCGGGTAGTAGATATAGTCAGAGCCAACCTGAACAAAGTGACCAATAAAAGCAGGGCGGGAAAAGAAGAGAATTTGAGCGGCGTTTCCAGCAACACAGCACTCAAAACCAGAACGACCGTAACCGTGATGTTTAATGCAATCAAAACATCAAGCATTTGTGGTGGAATAGGGATGACCATCATGACCACCATTAGCAGCACCAATGATGCACCAACAATTTCTGATCGATCGGATGCCAACCTAGCGAAAGAATTTATTGCCCTAATCACTCTAGCCCCTGTTATTTATTAGATGATTACAGTCCTTTAAGTGCTGGGGGTGAGGCTAAAGTTCCAATTCTTGAGAAACAAACATGCTGGAAACTGGACTCGCCCCGAGTTAACTAGACACTCGTTGGCCTCGTTAAAAATTGGTTTTCAAAATCAGCAGGTGACATTCCGTTGGTGAACGAGTGCCTGCGCTTTCGATTGTAAAACACCTCGATGTAATCGAAGATTTCTTCTCGGGCCTGATTTCGGGTTTCATAAGTACGGCGTCGAATTCTTTCCCGCTTGAGCAATTGGAAGAAGCTTTCAGCCACCGCATTGTCGTGGCAGTTTCCTCGGCGGCTCATGCTGCACAACAGCCTGTTTGTGGTCAAAAAGTCTTGCCATTCTTTGCTGGTGAACTGGCAGCCCTGGTCAGAATGCACAATCACCTGCTGCTTTGGCTTACGCCTCCAAACCGCCATCAACAAAGCGTTGATAACCAGCTCAGTATCGATTCTTGAGCCCATGGACCAGCCAACCACTTGCCTTGAGAACAAATCAATCACCACTGCCAAATACAACCAGCCCTCGTGGGTGCGGATGTAAGTGATGTCAGTGACCCAGACCTGATTGGGCTGGGGCACCGTAAAGTTCTGCTCCAGGCGATTTTGTGCAGCCTGTGCAACAGCACCAGAACGCATATAGGGCCTTCGGTTGTAGCCACGCTGCGAAGCAAGCTTGGCCTGCTTCATCAGTTTGTACACACGGTGTTTACCACACTTGGCACCAATGTCGCGAAGGTCGTCCGCCACTTTGCGATAGCCATAAATGGAACCGCTTTCCAACCAGCTCTGTTTAATCAGACCAAGAAATTTGGTGTCTTGCTTCTGACGCTTTGATTCTGGATTGGCCTGCCAAGCGTAATAGCCACTGCGGTTCACATTCATCACCTTGCACAAGGTTCTAACAGGGTGATTGGGCTCTTCCCTGGCAATGAATGCGTACCTCACCTTGACTGGCTGGCAAAGTACGCGGCGGCCTTTTTTAAGATGTCGCGCTCCTCGGTGACTTTACGAAGTTCCGCCTGCAAGCGTTTGACTTCTTCTTCGGCTGCAGATACTTCGACAGGTTTCTTGAACTCCTTCAGCCAGACATACAAGCTGTGGGTGGACACACCGAGCGCAGCAGAGACCTCGGCCACAGGGCGGCCTCGGTCAACAATTTGACGGATGGCCTCTTGGCGGAATTCTTCAGTGAATTGAATCTTGGGCATTGCACATTTCTCCTTGCACATATTGTGAGGATAAAAAGTGCCTAGGGAAAGCGGGGCGATTCATCAAGAGTTTCGACCCAAAATCAGCGAAATACTCAATGACTTTGGGTAGAAATTCATAATCGGTTTTAAACGATTACCGAGTCTGGTAACAAACTGTCTTACCTGTTTGATAAAGAGTTTTGCACACCGTCTTCTTCTGAGACCCTACTGCTGTGTGTCCCGCTGCAGACAGTTCAGTACCTTTCTTGTTAACCCGTTCGAGTTCCGGTTTGGCTTGCCCTAGCAAAGTGTCGGCCATACTCTTTTTAGACGACTTGGCACCTTGAATTTCAGAAAGGCTTGTATCACCCATAAACTGAATTTGATCCTTGCCTAATTCGCTATTCGCTTGGGCCGAACCAACCGCCCCCACCAATGCCATTAAGTTTTGAACAAGAAAGGAGCGTTGTTTTAAATAAATCACTCCTGTCCGTATGTGCTCAACGGATTTGATAAAGTTTCAAATTGCATCAGGTTAAGCAGGGGGAGTTCACCCCCAAGCCATTGATTTGCGCAGTAATTCCACGCTGCGGCCCGTGTACTTGCTCAGGCTTTCCAACTGGTCTTCCCCAATTTTCCCGACATTGAAGTAATCGCTTTCGGGGTTGGCGAAGTAGAAGCCGCTAACACTGGCTGCGGGGTTCATGGCCAAACTTTCGGTTAGCGTCATGCCAATTTCTTCGCAGTTCATGACATCAAACATATTTCGTTTGATGGTGTGTTCCGGGCAAGCGGGGTAACCCGGTGCAGGGCGTATACCCTGGTATTTTTCGGCGATCAATTCTTCATTGCTCAATGTTTCATCAGCAACATAACCCCACAGGTCTTTGCGAACACGTTGGTGCATGCATTCTGCAAAGGCTTCGGCCATGCGGTCGGCGATTGCCTTGAACATGATGCTGCTGTAATCGTCATGCGCGGCTTGGAATTCTTTTTCCTTCTTCTCAACGCCCAAGCCGGCTGTTACAGCAAACATGCCAATGTAATCATCTCCGTGGCCTTTGGGTGCGATGAAGTCTGCCAGCGATTTGTTGGGTATGCCTTCGCGCTTTTCACCCTGCTGCCGCAAGGGGCTGTAGGTGAACAGCACCTGGCTGCGTGTTTCGTCGGAATACACTTCAATGTGATCATCATCGACGGTGTTGGCGGGGTAGAACGCCACTGCGGCGTTGGCTTGTAGCCAGCGACCCTCAATGCATTTTTTCAGCATGGCCTGGCCATCGGCAAATACTTTGCGCGCGGCTTCGCCCACCAGTTCATCTTCCAATACGCGGGGGTAACCACCGTGAAGGTCCCAGGTTTGGAAGAAAGGGGTCCAGTCGATGTACTGCGCAATGTCGGCTAGGTCGTAGTTTTTAAAGTAGCGTTTGCCGATGAATTTGGGTTTGGGTGGTGTGTAATTCGCCCAATCGATTTTCTGTTTGTTGGCTCGCGCCGCTTCAATACTAATGAGCGGCTGTGCTTTTTTGTTGGCGTGCTGTTCGCGTACACGCTCGTATTCAGTTTGCAGGTCGGCTTTGAACTGGTCAGCTTGCTCTTCGGATAACAAACTGGAGGCTACACCCACTGAACGGCTGGCGTCACTGACATACACAGTGGGGCCACTGTAGTGCGGTGCAATTTTTACTGCAGTGTGCACGCGGCTGGTGGTGGCGCCGCCAATTAACAGGGGAATGCCACGGTCGCGGAAGTAGGGGTCGCGTTGCATTTCGCTTGCAACGTAGGCCATTTCTTCAAGCGAGGGGGTGATAAGGCCAGACAAGCCAATGATGTCGGCATTGATTTCCTTGGCCTTGGCGAGTATTTGCTCGGCTGGCACCATCACGCCCATGTTTTCAACTTCAAAGTTGTTGCACTGAAGCACCACGGTGACAATGTTTTTACCAATATCGTGCACATCGCCTTTCACTGTGGCGATGAGAATTTTGCCTTTGGCTTTGGCATCACCACCGGCGGCAACCAGTTGTTTTTTTTCTTCTTCAATGTAAGGAATAAGATGGGCTACGGCCTGTTTCATCACGCGGGCGCTTTTCACCACTTGGGGCAGGAACATTTTGCCAGCGCCGAACAGGTCGCCGACCACATTCATGCCGTCCATTAGCGGGCCTTCGATCACGTTGATTGGGCGGCCGCCTTTGGCGGCGATTTCAGCGCGGCATTGCTCAGTGTCTTCAACAATGAAGTTGGTAATGCCATGCACCAGTGCATGGGCCAGGCGTTTTTCTACAGGCTGGTTGCGCCACTCCAGGTTTTCTTCCTGTTTTTTGCCACCTGCTTTCAGGGTGGCCGCGAATTCGATCATGCGCTCGGTGGCGGTTTTACCGAAGTCGGGGTCGTTGGCGGGCAAGTTGGGCTGGCGGTTCAGCACAATGTCTTCAACACGAGCTTTCAGTTCAGGCTCAAGTTCGTCGTAAACGCCCATCATGCCGGCGTTCACAATGCCCATGGTCATGCCGTTTTTAATGGCGTGGTACAGAAATACAGTGTGAATGGCTTCGCGAGCAGGTTCGTTGCCGCGGAAACTGAAGGACACGTTGGACACACCACCCGAAATTTTAGCGTGTGGCAGATTTTTCTTGATCCAGCCGGTGGCTTCGATGAAATCGTTGCCGTAGTTGTCGTGTTCTTCGATGCCGGTGGCGATTGCGAAAATGTTCGGATCGAAAATAATGTCTTCAGCAGGGAAGCCGACTTCATTCACCAGAATGTTGTAGGCACGTTCGCAAATTTCAATTTTCCGGGCATAGGTGTCAGCCTGGCCTTTTTCATCAAAGGCCATGACGATAACGGCTGCGCCGTAACGCTTGCACAACCTGGCCTGGCGCTTGAATTCGTCAACGCCTTCCTTCATGGAAATGGAGTTGACCACGGCCTTGCCCTGCACGCATTTCAGCCCCGCTTCAATCACGTCCCATTTCGAGGAGTCGATCATCACGGGTACACGTGAAATATCAGGTTCTGACGCCATGAGGTTGAGGAACTTGACCATGGCGGCTTTGGAGTCGAGCATGGCTTCATCCATGTTCACATCGACTATTTGTGCACCGTTTTCAACTTGCTGACGAGCCACGCTGAGTGCTTCGTCGTATTGCTCATTCAAAATCATGCGGGCAAAAGCTTTGGAACCAGTGACGTTGGTGCGTTCGCCCACGTTGATGAACAGACTGCTGTCGTCGATGTTCAAGGGTTCTAAACCCGACAGGCGACACTTGGGCTCCACCGTGGGAATAGAGCGGGGCTTTTGGTTTTCGAGGGCCTTGGCAATGGCGGCAATATGATCAGGCGTGGTACCACAGCAACCACCCGCCACATTCAAGAAGCCAGCTTGCGCAAATTCTTTCACAAGACTGGAGGTGATTTCAGGGGTTTCGTCGAAACCAGTGTCGCTCATCGGGTTGGGCAAACCAGCGTTGGGGTACACGCAAATGGGTACGTCGCAAATTTTGCTGAGTTCTGCCACGTAAGGGCGCATGAGAGACGCGCCAAGCGCGCAGTTCAAGCCAATCGTGATGGGCTTGGCATGGCGCACTGAATTCCAGAAGGCTTCAACGGTTTGGCCCGACAACACGCGGCCAGAAGCATCGGTGACTGTGCCGGAAATCATGATGGGCAATTTGTTGCCGGAATCTTCGAAATACTGGTCGATGGCGAACAATGCGGCTTTCGCATTCAGCGTGTCGAAAATGGTTTCGACCAACAGCAAGTCTACGCCGCCTTCAACCAGGCCTTTGGTTTGCTGGTAATAGGTGGCCACCAGTTCATCGAAAGTAATATTGCGCGCGCCGGGGTCGTTCACATCGGGGCTGATGGACGCAGTTTTAGGCGTGGGCCCCAATGCACCAGCGGCGAAGCGGGGTTTATCGGGCGTGGAATATTTGATGCACGCTTCCTTGCACAAGCGCGCGGCCTCTCGGTTCATTTCGTCTACGAGGTGTTCCATCTCGTAGTCAGCCTGCGCCACGGTGGTAGCACCGAAGGTGTTGGTTTCCAGAATATCGGCACCCGCAGCCAGGTACTTTTCATGAATTTCGGTCATGATGGCAGGCTGGGTAAGCACCAACAATTCGTTGTTGCCCTTGATGTCGCGGTGAAAATCGGCGAAGCGCTGGCCTCGGTATTGAGCTTCCGTAAGCTTGTATTGCTGAATCATGGTGCCGGTTGCACCGTCCAGAATCAGGATGCGTTTTTGAAGGAGTTCACGGAGTTGGGCTTCGACTGCGGCGCCGTTGACAACAAGGCTGTTGTGTTGGGCAGGCGAAGAAGCGGGGCGCGTGTTCATCGCGGGGCCTCTTTAATAATGCAAGGGTTTGAAAACAGGCTGCATTTTAGCAGGGAAATGCCGCAAAGCGTTGCAATTACTCAGGCTACAGGCACGGTTCGTTGTGCGGCACCTGCAAAGTCGTTCACGGCACGACTGCGCCGACACGCAAGCGGTACAAGCCATATAAGTTGGCCACAGTGATTACGATCATGGTCAAGCACAGCTCCCAGGAATTGAACAAGTAACCATGAACAGCCCAGAGGGCATTGGTGACCAATGTGGCTTTGCGCATGCCCATGTTGCCCATCATGAACAAGGCCCATGTACCCAACAAGGTAGCCAACAAGGGCAGAGAACTGGCCAGCCAGCCCTGCCAGGTGAACACGGCAACTGCAATGGCCACGCAACTAAAACCAAACACCAAGGCCGAACACAAACGCTGACTCATTACATCCGCATAGATTGTGACTGCCTGCCGCACACCGGTGAGCAGCATGATCAAAAAGCCGGTGTGTGCACCCAATAAATGGTATTGAAACCCCCAAGCCATCGACGAGAGCGCAAACAGGAGCTTGGTTCTACGTTCAGCGATGACACAAAACCCGGCAATGCTCAAAGCAAAAGCCAACACCCCTAATGCGCGGATTAACAACTCAGTTGCGTTCAATTACAAAATTCCCGCCGTGATGAAACGTTGCAAACGATACTACCTTTGAATTATTAAATGCGGATTTTTTGGTGCAATTCATTTGCGAAAACCGAAAGCCTTGAGAGGCGAGACAATGGTTGGGGGGCTTTATCGATTGAGCCACATGGCAGCCTGAGTTACATTAATCGGGACACGATTCTCTCTATGCCACCCATGCTTAATTTGAATATTCGTTCAAGCTTCACAACCCGCTTGATTGTAGGCAGCTTGATTGCGCTTTTTCTCCTTTCCATTCCGGTGGCGATTACTGCGCACTGGATATTGCGCAACAACACAATTAACCTGGCTGGCGCGGATGCCTTGGCGCAAACGGAACAAATTGCCCAATCGGTAGACCGGCATTTGAAGGAACATTTGCGAGACTTGGTGTACACCAGCCGCATTGAGCAATCATTTGGAAATTACACCGCAGAAGAACAAACCAAGTTGCTGCAAATTATGCGTGACCACACGCCAGGCTACTTATGGATTGGGGTGGCAGCCCCAGATGGCACGGTGCTGGCAGCACTCGACAATTTGTTGGTGGGAAAAAGCGTTGCGGCCCGCCCATGGTTCAAACAGGGTTTGCTAGGGCCAGCAATTATGGATGTGCATGAGGCCGCTTTACTGGCAGCTTTGCTGCCCGCCCGGGCTGAAGAAAAATATCAGTTCATTGATTTCACTACCCCGCTGAAAAACCAGCAAGACGAAACGATTGGTGTTATCGGCATTCATCTGGACTGGAAGTATTTTATTTCCGAAATTGAAAAAGACGTCTTCAACTCGATTAACCCATCGGCGCCCACGGTGATTCTGGCCAAAGACGGCAGCCTGAGAATGGGCAACCGACTTGACTTGGCCGACTTTCAAGACAGCACGGCATGGACAGCCATGACCGGCTTCCAGAAAGCTGTGAGTGGGGAAAAAAATTGGTCGATTGAGACCCTGAGCGATGGCAAAAGCTACTTGGTGGCTTTTGCGCCAAACAACAGTGCAGAAACCAACAGTTTAGGCTGGATTTCCGCCACAGTGACCCCGTTGGATATCGTGGCTTCGCCAATTTCGAAGGCTTTGATTGGCGCGATTATGGCGCTGATCATAGGAACATTGGCCACCCTTTTGTTGGTACTTGCATTGGGCCGCAGTCTGTCGGCAAAGGCCAGCGCCTACCTTGATCTTGTGAGGAAAAACGACTTGGAGGCACTAGAGGCCTCTATGAAGGAGCTACCCACCGAGCTGCAACCGATTTCCCGAGACATTCTGGAGTTAACCCGTGGATTGACTAAGAAAAGCCAATCACTGGAAGTAGCCTTAAGGTCGGCCAAGGAAAGTTACTGGGTGGTTGAAGCGCTGATAGTGCAGGCACCCATTCCGATTGCGATGTTTGACACCGACATGAATTACGTGGCGGCTTCGTCCAGATGGGTTCAAACCTTTGCACATGGCCACAAGGGTAGCCTGGTGGGCAAAAACCATTACGATGTGGTGCCGAACCTGAGTGAACGGTGGCGTCAGGCTCACAGAGCGGGCCTTGCTGGCGAAAGTATCTCTGCTGTGTCTGACCCATGGACCAGCCCGGACGGACATACTATTTGGCTGGACTGGGCGATTGAGCCCTGGCTGAAACCCGACGGGCACCGGGGTGGCATTATCCTGATGTGCAAAGACGTCACCGAAGAACGCTTGATCCGAGACAGCCTGGCCGAAAGTGAAGAACGCTTCAAGCTCGCGATGGAAGGCTCACACGACGGGCTTTGGGATTGGGACATTGCCAGCGGAAAGGTTTATTTTTCACCCAGTTGGAAGCGCTTGCTGGGTTATGAAGACCATGAATTAATCAATGACTTCAGTACTTGGGAGCGCCTGACTGCACCCGATGATCTGGCAGTTGCGAAAAAAGCACTTGCCGATGCATTGGATAACCCAGAAAAGGATTCCTATGAAGCGGAATTCTGCATGGCGCACAAAGAAGGCCACTGGGTGCACATTCTAGCCAAAGCTTTGATTGTAAGGGATGAACAGGGTCAACCCACCCGCTTAGTTGGCACCCACCTGGACCGCACTGTGCAACTTGAGCTGGAAAGCCGACTGCGTGAAACATCAATTGCGGCCAAGGCGGAGAAAGAATCTAACGCCGAGAAAAGCCGCTTCCTGGCCACGATGAGCCATGAAATTCGCACACCTCTGAATGGCATTATGGGATTTGCGCGCTTGCTTGAAATGGATTTGCCGCCCGGCGACCTGAAGGAGCAAGCGGGCTATCTGGTTCAGTCCTCGGAAACATTGTCTGCGATACTGAACGACATTCTCGACTTCTCAAAACTGGAGTCGGGCATGGTGAAATTGAATGATGCGCCGTTCTTGATGGAGCAACTGCTCAAAGGTAGCAGTGAACTACCGCGGCTGACCTGCGAATCCAAGGGTGTGAAGTTTGAATTGAACAACAAACTGGGCGAGCACCAAATTTACTCTGGGGACATGGGCCGCCTGCGTCAAATATTGCAAAATCTTCTATCTAACGCGATCAAGTTCACTTCTCATGGCAAAGTAAGCTTAACTGTTTTCAAAACACAAATAAGCCCCCATGAAGACCTGATTAGTTTTGAGGTCAGCGACACGGGCCTGGGTATTCCGAAAGATAAACAATCCCTGCTGTTCAAACCGTTCTCGCAGGTACACACCGACCGGGAAAACAGATTTGGTGGTACGGGGCTGGGATTGTCAATTGTGAAAAGCCTGATCAGCGCCATGGGTGGAGATATTCAACTGGAGTCAGAACCAGGCCAGGGCACCCAAGTGATGTTCTCGGTCACGCTGAGGCGGGAAGAACAACTGGATAGTCAAAGCCAGGAGCGAATTTTACCGGTGAGGTCTTTGCGGGTATTAGTGGCCGATGACACCCCCTTAAACATCAAATTGATACAGACTTTTCTGCAGAAAGACGCCCACACAGTTGACGTGACCAAAGACGGCAAAGAAGCCTTGAACAAAGCAATGACTGAGCCCTATGACTTTATTTTGCTGGATATCGATATGCCCAAGTTGTCTGGCTACGAAGTGGCCGAAAAAATACGATCCACAAATGGCCCGAATCAGCAATGCGAAATTGCCGCATTGACTGGCTATGCGTTTGACAGTGATATTGAGCGGGCTGTAAATGCTGGATTTAATTATCATTTTGCCAAACCGATTCAGTTCAATTTGTTGTTAAATCGCTTGGCAATAAGCAGCCAGAATGCGAAATGATCACCCACCATACGAAATGTGGTGCAAAATAGCGGGCTGTTGAATTCGACTAAAAAACGGGGTGTTTTATGGAATTACTAATGGATCCAAACGTTTGGATCGCTTTTGCGATTTTGACGGCTTTGGAAATCGTGCTGGGTATCGACAATATTGTGTTCATCACTGTGTTGGTGTCGAAATTGCCAGCAGACATTCGCGATCGCGTACGCCAATTTGGTTTGATGTTTGCGATGGCCACTCGAGTGGGTCTACTGTTTTCGCTGTCATGGATCATCGGCCTGACCGAACCTTTGTTTGATGTAGCGGGTAACGCAATCACCGGGCGAGACTTGGTACTCTTCTTCGGCGGACTGTTCCTGTTGTGGAAAGCCTCCAAGGAAATTTACCTGGAAGTGGAAGCACCACACCAGGTTGAAGAAGAACTGGAAGCGGGTGCCGCCATTCAAAAAACTGGCGCCAAGCTGTTTTGGTATTCCATCATTCAAATCGGCATTCTGGATATTGTGTTCAGCCTGGACTCCGTAATTACTGCGGTGGGTATGGCCGATGACATTGAAGTGATGATTGCCGCGGTGATGGTGGCTGTGGGTGTGATGATGCTGTTTGCCAAGTCAATTGGTGAGTTTGTTGAGGCGCACACTTCAGTGAAAGTTCTGGCACTGGCTTTCCTGATGATGGTGGGTATGTTGCTGATCGCTGAAAGCTTCGGCCAACATGTGCCCAAGGCTTACTTGTACAGCGCCATGGGCTTCTCGCTGCTGGTTGAATTGCTGAATCTGCGTTCGAAAGCCAAACGTCAACGCATCGAAGAAATGGCACGAGCCAAAACCAACGCTGCTTGATAGAACGAAGCAGTGAGTCACAAAAAAGCCAGTGTAAACTGGCTTTTTTGTTTTAAGGGCTTACATCGAGGCTGAAATCAGGCCAGATAAAAGACGCTACAGGGTAAATCCCGAAGGGGTGAATTCATGCGGTATCGAATTGCTCAATTTCTTTTTATTCTTCCGCTCATTTTGTTTTCAACCACAGGGTATAGCAAACCTGATGTTTGGAAACTTTGGAAACAGCCTGGCGTTCACGCGATAATGCGCCACACCACTGCCCCCGGTTTTGGCGATCCCGAGAATTTCACACTTGGCAAATGCGATACCCAACGCAACTTGAATGAAGTGGGGCGACAGGAGGCGCGCGCTGGGCCCAAAAGAAAAAGTGCTTTACGTGACACATCAGGTCAACACCACGGCTTTGACAGGGGTGTTTCCAGCATCGGGACAAATTGTTCTTTTCAAGCTGGGTAAAGACGGAGAAATTGAAGTGCTAGGTGAAATTAACGCTGATTAGTAAATGCCTTGGTGGCTGTGGAATTAAAAAAATCAAGCTGCCAACAGTCAATGTTTGCTCAACGCGCTTTAGTTACCAACACGATGCCTAAAATTACGGGAAGAATTCCGATGAAATCAACCCGGTTCAAAGGCTCGCCCAGCAGCCATGCTCCAGCCAACAAACCCAAGGGCGGAGTTAGAAAAAGCCACACGCTGGCAGCACTGGCGCTTCCACGCTCAAGCAGGTTAAACCAAAGCTGATAACCGGTAATAGAGACCCCCAACACCAGCCAGGCGAATGCAGCCACAAACGATGGAGTCCAGCTTATTGCTGACCAGTCTTCCATGAGCAAAGCCACTGGCAATAACAACACGCCACTGAGAATGATTTGAAACCCGGTACCGGTAACAACATCTGTGCGCACAGGCCATTTTTTGTACAACACCGTGCCAAAAGCCAGTGTTAATAACGCAGCCAGCACGAGCATAAATCCCTCGATGGTGTCTGTACTTGAACCAATGCGGTTGCGAACTATAAATGCCACCCCAACAAAACCCAAAGCCAAACCCAGTACCTTTTGGCGAGTAAGGGGCTCGCGCAATAAAAAAGACGACAATACTGCAACTACAATGGGGTTGGCACTAATCAGTATTGTGGACAAACCCGAGGAAAGGCTACCCATACCGGTCCAGCTCAGGCCCAGATAGAGCGCATGATTCAGTAAACCCAGGGCGCTTAACACGCCCAACTCTTGCAAGGTAAGCTTGCGCAATGTTCCCCGCCAGTGTGCCCAGGCCAGCATCAAGGCGCCAGCCACGAGAAAACGCAAGGTTAAGAACAGCAGGGGCGGGCTGTCGATCAAACCAATTTTCGCAGCGGGGAATGCACTGGTCCAGATCAGGACAAATGGGAACGCGAATGAAGCATTTCTCAAAAGAGGGTATTGATTCATTGAAAGAAATCCAGTAATTGTGGAGCATTGTAATCAGCGAATCAGCTAAACCCAACCGACGACCGGAGTTTTAAATGCTCGAGCAGTTCCGAATAATCGTCGTAGATGATGACCAACCCCACCTTGAGGCGCTGTGTTCGCAATTGCAGGAGGCCGGTTTTGATGTCAACGGGTTTTCTGATTCGACAGTCGCTCTTGAGCAGCTGACAAGCCAACGATTTGATGTGCTGTTCATCCGCTTGCAACTTACCGGCGTAGATGGCATAGAGCTGGTGCAACGGGCGCAGCAACTGGACCCCGATTTAAGTACTGTACTGATTACCGATCAGGGTAGCATTAAAACCGCAATAGACGCACTGAAGTTCGGGGTACTGGATTATGTCTTGATGCCCCTCAAATTGAGCGAGTTAATGCAAGTGACGAATCGTGCAATTCAGATGCGTAAATTAAGGCTGGAAAATACGCAGTTGATCCGCGATCTGTCAAACAGCAATTTGCGATTGCGGGAAATGAACCATGAGCTGGACCACTTTGCCGGGCGGGTTGCTCATGATCTAAATTCGCTTTGCCATATTATTCAGGGATTTGCAGGCAGCCTGACTCGCAGGGCCTACAACAAACTGGATGAACAAGAGCAACGCTATTTGCTGCGAATCAACGAGGCCAGTGCACGCGGGAGTCAGTTGGTGTCTGACCTGCTTGCCTTTGCACGCTTGGGCTCGGGGGAATTGCAATTTAACCAGGTGGTATTAAACGAGGTTGTTGAGAAAGCGCGTGCACTGGTCGAGTTAAAAGAAGGCCTTCGGAAAGCCGACTGGAGCATTGCCATACTGCCGGATATTGACGGCGATGAATCACTATTGGAACTGGTGTTTGTGAACCTGTTCTCAAATGCCCTGAAGTTCAGCCAAATACGGGAGCTTCCGACAATTGTGGTTGAAGCCAATGTTCTGGATGATGTCGTTGAAATCAAGGTCATCGACAATGGCGCAGGCTTTGATCCCGAGCGGGCGGAGGGTCTTTTCAAGCCCTTTCACCGTTTGCACAATCCACACGATTTTGAAGGACACGGCATGGGCTTGGCCAATGTGAAACGAATTGTTGAGCGACATGGCGGCTATATCAAGGCCACGTCAGCCCCAGACAAAGGGGCTGTGTTTACTTTGACCCTGCCAATAAGAGGCGCTACACCACCAAACCGCTAACCGGATGAGTGGCTAAAAAATAAGTCGAAATTCCTGAGAATCAGGATTTATCGGGTGTACTGCTGGTTTCAACCAGGCGTGGTTGTTCGTCGCGTGGCCATTCAAAACTATAAAAACCCTGTTTACCGTTGATGGTGTAATCAAACTGCCCACTGATCACACGCGGTTTCATTTCCAGATTGAATGCACATTGGTTGGGGGCTTCACAACCGTGTTTATTGAGCAAAGCGCTAACTTCGGGGTCGAATAGCGGGGCGGTGTGCAGGCCTTGCGGCGTCATGAAATACACACCAGCATTTTTACCGCAGTGATTTTCTATCAGGGTATGGCCCACACCTTCAAAGCGGAATTCGCAATTGTTTTTAGAAGCGTAAGACAACACTTGCTGGGCTTCAGCTTTGTCCTGACAGGACGATATGCCGAATAATGTAAGCGCAGTGGCAATCATCAAACCGAATATTAGAGAGAGAACTCGACTGGCTTTGCGAAGAAATGAGCCTTGTTTTCTACCTGTATCGAATGACAGTGAGTGATACCTGCTACGTTGTTGAAACATGATTACTTGGCCTTCCGTGAATAATGTGAAGTAGGATATTGGTACGAACTCAGTACCTTTCTCAACGTCACAGTTCGATCTGGGTTTACACAGAAGGCATCCAACTCACTCGGGGCTGGTGGTTTTTCGCTTTAATTCAGAGAAAACCCGATGCACACCCACTCTCCATCGCACCGGGCAAAGGGTTCGCCACCATGCAAACGTGCAATGGCCGCCACAATTGCCAAACCCAAACCATGGTTGTGTCCGCTTTGATTGCGGGATTGATCAACCCGGTAAAAGGGCTCAAACAAGTGCGGCAAACTGCGCTCGGGAATGCACACACCTTTGTTGCTCACGGTCAGGCTGACCTGGCTATTGGCGTGTGATTGCTCTATGTGAATATGAATGGTGCTGCTTTCTTCAGCGTAACGAATTGCATTGGACACCAGGTTGGACAAGGCCCGCTTGATCAGTTCTGAATCTACCCGGGCCGAAGCCTCTCCGTGCAATTCAAAACGCAAATGCTTTTCCTCCAGCATGGCCTCCATGTAGTCCATCACGGTCATCACGGGTTCGCTCAGCTTGGCCAGCCAACGAAAATCGTTGTACTGCCCCTGGCTGGCATGCGACAAAAACAGCATGCTTTGTATAATTCGATTCATGCGCTGCAACTCTTCGAGGTGGCTGTGCAGGGCCTCTTTCAAATGTTCGGGGTCAGGGTTTTTTTCACGCAACAGCAACTCGTGGCTTACGGTAAGGCTCGATAACGGAGTGTTCAGTTCGTGCGCCACGTTGGAGTTGAACGATCTCAATTGCTCGTGGTACTGGCTCACCTTGCCCATCAACTTGTTGAACTGCTCAATTACTGGATAAAGCTCTTGCGGTTCATGATCACTCTTGATTCTGGCGCTCAGGTCCGAGGGGTCAAAGTCGGCGATTTTCCGCCCAAACTTGTTCAGGGGCTTCAATTCAAACCGCGCCAATGTGCCGCTGAGCAGCATAATAATAAAACCCCACACCACGGATACCGCTGTAAACAACAAGGCAATAAACTTTAAAAACCGTTTGTCCTCCGACACATCCAAGGCGAGCTCAAGGTCCCGTATGGGCATGCTGCCTCCCATTCCAGTCAAGGGATGCATGTAGGTCACTTTGTGTTTCACCTGGCTTAGCAACACCTGCGGGCCATACAGCACCTGCCCGCTTTCTCCATGTACTTTGACGCGCACATTCCCAAGGCTTAGCAGCAGCTCATCCACCCGGCCCCACATGTCCGCAGGCAAAAGCTCGCTGTTTCGGGCCAGCACCTGTTCAACACTTGATGCGGCCCGGCTTAAGGTATCCTGGTGGCGCACGTCTTGCCACATGCAAATGGCCCGATAACTGATAACAGCAATAATGCCCACGCCCAGAATACTGAGTATCGACATTTGCAAGGATGACCTTAGCGCAATTGAACGCCTCACGATTGGAAATCCTCCACGGATTGATCCGGCGCGCGTTGCTCGAGCACATAACCCATTCCACGCACCGTGTGCAACAAAGGTTGCTCGAAGGGTTCGTCCATTTTGCTGCGCAAGCGGCGCACTGCTACATCCACCACATTGGTTTCACTGTCAAAGTGCATGTCCCACACCAGCTCTGCCAATTCAGTGCGTGAAAGCACCTCGCCTTTGCGGCGCAACAGCAACCACAGCAGGCTGAACTCTTTAGCGGTCAAACGAAGGTCTTGCCCGGCACGCTTGGCCTGGCGTTTTACGGCATCCAGTTCAAGATCCGCCAAACTTAAATGACTGCTATCGGCAGTGGCACTGGGTTTGCCTTGCGCACGGCGTGCCAAGGCATGCACACGGGCAACCAATTCGGAGAAAGCAAAGGGCTTGGTGAGGTAATCATCGGCACCCGCCTGCAAACCCTTCACACGGTCTTCAACCATGGCGCGGGCAGTCAGCATGAGCACGGGAATATTCATTGTTTGGCGCAGAGCGGCCAATACGCCCAAACCATCAAGGTCGGGTAGCATGCCGTCAAGGATAATCATTTCGTAATGGCCCTCAGTGGCGAGGTGCAAGCCATCAATGCCATTGTGGGCTACATCCACCACAAAGCCCTTAGAATTCAGGCCTTTTTGAAGGTAGCTGGCCAGTTTTTTCTCATCTTCAATCACCAGAATTTTCATTGAGAATGCACCGCTGCGGCTTAGTAAACACAGCTCGCAGTATAGAAGCTGGGCAGGTATTTTTAAATTACAAATTTGTAATGTGCCTGTGGGCGCTTGGTAATTCGTGGCTGCGTAAAGTACGAGTCATGCCAAGGCAATAACGCAACGGCAAAACTCGATGAAGTACCTCAACAGGAGATTTACCATGAACGCACGTCAATTGATCGCCACTTCCGTAATAGCCATTTCAGCATCTGTACCAGCCATGGTGATGGCCAACCCCGCAACCCAGCAAGGCGATAGTACAAGCCATGTTGTTGCATTTGACAGCCAGCGCAACCAAACCACACGCCAGGCTGTGTTGAATGAATACCAGAAAGCTGTACAGACCGGTGAATTCAGCCCAACCGCTGGCGATGCAAGCCAAGCATTCCAGATTACCAGCAAGTCCACGGCCACACGCAGCGAGGTTTTGAGCAAACTCAAGAATGCCAGCATGAATCAAGGTGATGCCAGCTGATTGCTACAAGCCGGGTTACTTTCCGGTTTTTTAAAGGGCGCCTGTGATTCCCCGCACAGGCGCCTTTTGTTTTAAGATGAAGTTCATCGTTGCTTCAAAGCCGTATTCTTCATGTCGTCCAGCAAGAAACCTCCCGTAAGCAATCATTCAAACGAATCAGCAGTGCCCTCAGGCCGTTTCGCCCGTTTAAGCCGGTTTGGTGCGCTGGCTACCACAGTGGCGGGCTCGGTGGTTAAAAACGGGACCAAGCAACTGGCGCAGGGGAAACGCCCGAAATTAAGTAGCCTGTTGTTAACCCCAAAAAATGCCCTGCGTGTTGCTGACCAATTGGCCCAACTGCGCGGCGCTGCGATGAAGTTGGGGCAGTTGGTCTCGATGGATGCAGGCGATATGCTGCCGCCACAACTGGCCGAAATTATGGCCAAACTTCGGCAAGATGCCAAACACATGCCCCGCAAACAACTGCTGGCAGTGCTTGAGAAGGAGTGGGGCGAAAACTGGGGTGAACGAGTTCGGGAATTTAACCTGATCCCAATTGCTGCAGCCTCAATTGGCCAGGTGCATGAAGCCATTTCACTAGACGGGGAAAAACTGGCCATCAAAATTCAATACCCCGGCGTGCGCGAAAGCATCGATAGCGACATTGACAATGTGGCCACCATTTTGCGCTTCACGGGCTTGGTCCCTAAAACATTCGACCTTGCCTCACTGCTGGCTGAAGCCAAAAAGCAGTTGCACGAAGAGGCTGATTACCTGCGGGAAGCCGAATACATTGCGAAATACACCGAAGCCCTGGGCGAGGACGAACGCTTCGAAATTCCTGTTGTGAACGCAAACTTAAGCACGCGCAGTATATTGGCCATGCGCTATGTGGAAGGCGTACCGATTGAACAAATGGCCCACGCCACACAACCAGTTCGCAACCAAATTGCCACCACAATGTTCGAGTTATTGTTCAAGGAATTATTGGACATGCGCTTGATGCAAACAGACCCCAACTTTGCCAACTACCGTTACAACCCAAAAAACGGCAAAGTGGTACTGCTTGATTTTGGCGCCACCCGCAGTTTCAATAAAGAACTGGTAGAGGGCTATATGGATTTGATGAAAGCCGCACAAGCTGGTAGCCGGGAATTAATGGAGAAGGCGGGCATGCGAATTGGGTATTTTGATTCAACAACCAAACCGCATCACCGCAGTTTGGTACTTGACCTGATGGAGCTGGCCTGCGAGCCTTTTTGCACGAAGGGTGAATTTGATTTTGGCAATACCAACCTGGCTGCACGAATTCGCGACAAGGGCTTCGAGTTGGGTGAGGATCGTCAATTTTGGCACACCCCACCGATTGACTGCCTGTTCCTTCATCGCAAACTGGGTGGACTGTTTTTGCTGGTCACCCGATTGAAAGCGCGGGTGGATGTTTCAAAATCCAGCGAAATTACAAGCTGTTCCATCCTGGATTGATGAAAAAATCGGATTCACTCTGTTGATTTTGCTGCTGCCACTGCAGTCCGCTTAGGCCGCTTAGGCCGCAGCGCGGTCTCATCACAGCCACGTCTCCAGCAACTGTTTGGATGAGTTGTTCATTATCAATGCGACGGTATTCACATTCAAGACGCATATTCAGTTTATGCGGGAAAGTTCACACACACTGTTTCACCGTCTTGCGGAATTATTAATCGATTGCCGAGCTCCGCATGCTGCGCAGCTATCAGCAATTGCTCCCTTGTCACCGGGCAGTGGCTAATCGCCTCCAAATGGTTGGCGATTACCAAACCGCTGGTGGCACGTGTGAATTCAAGCACATCGCTTACACCCATAATAATTTCACCGCCAATGTCAAATTGCGCGCCACCTGCGGGTACTACGCTTATGTCGGGTTTTCGGGTCCACAAAAACTCTTGAATACGGGGTGTGAAAATGGTGTCGCCACTTAGGTAAACAGAAGGCTCACCCGGAATTTGAATGTAGTAACCCACACCATGTTCCATGAATGAGCCCACAAAACCCCGGCCATGTACGCAAGGCACCGTGCTGATCAAACCGCCCAGAAAAGGTGCCTTCTTGCGATCAGTGTCTGCAGGCAAAGCTTGCACATTCAATCCTTTTGCTGAGAGGTGAGGCGCATCATGCACAGTACAAATTACCGGTATTTGGTGTTCTCGAAGCCATGCTTTGCCTGCCCGGTCGAGGTGATCAAAATGACCTTTCTGGCAGTGCGTAATCAAGCAATGTGTTACACCCAACAAGGCCAAATCAGCCTGGGGAGGCAAACCCACCGTGGGGTTTCTCAGCATGCCGCCGGAAAACTTCAGTGGCGGCAAAGCATGCTTTGGGGCCAGCATGGGGTCGACCAACACGCGGTATTTACCAAACTGCAGAATAATGGTTGCATTGCGCAATTGCTGAATTTTCATGATTCTTCTCCACTGTTGGATACTGAATCATGGCAAGAAAACATATTTTACAGTGATGGCGTAGAATGACAGTATTCAGTCATTTTATGCCAAATATGCAAAACACATGAAAATAGGATTACTGCTTTACGACCAGTGCATGCCTGCAGGCCTTTTGGCTTTTAACGATATGCTACAAGCCAGCAATAAGCTACACGATAAAAAACTGTTTGAAACCTGCTTGCTAGGTACCAGCCTGAAACCGGTACAATGCGCAAACCAAATTGTATTGACTGCCAATGCACTGCTTCAAGAAACACAAGTTGATTTGTTGCTGGTGCCCGGTATGTGGACTGAATCACCCAGCCTGTTGCCCATATTGCTTGCACAGCACGCCAAGCTGATTGAGCAAATTCGGCAACTACCCGAACACACGAAAGTGTGGAGCTACTGCACAGGCGTGTGTTTGCTGGCTGTTAGTGGAAAGCTTCGCCGCCAACGTGCAACGGTGACCTGGTGGCTTGCAAATTCCATGCAAAAAAACTACCCGGATGTGAATTGGTTAATTGACAGCGATTGTGTGGTTACCCCAAAAACTGCCACTGCGGCAGGCGTTCACGGCTACCTGCTACTTGCGCAAAAATTGATTGAAAAGTCGCTGAACAAAGCTACGTTTCAGGAAGTCATTAAATTGATGGTGCTTCCCAGGCCAGTGCAGCAACACCCGGCTTTCAGATCGTTTGCGTTTATGGAACAGGCGGACCCATTGTTAAGAAAACTGGCCGGGATTGTGGCGCAAATGCCGGCTGAACAAATTACAGTGCAAACTCTCGCCGGGAAATTAAAGTTGAGTGAACGCACTTTGGCCCGGAAGGTGAGTGCGCTCAGTGGAATACCTGTAGCCAGCTATGCCCGGCTGCTGAAACTTCACCAGGTCAGCGAGCAACTGATTTGGTCAAGCGAACCAGTGAACACCATCAGTGAAAAACTTGGGTATAGCGATGAATCGAATTTGAGACGGCAGTTTAAACAGGTGACAGGGCTTTCTCCGGTTCAATACCGGAAGAAATACGCCCGCACCTGACACTGTTTTGAATCAGTGAGAATGCCCATGTGAGTGCGGGTCAGCAGCAGGTGCTTCACCGCGTAACTCAGCACGCGCCTGCCCGATCACACTGACCGACGCAGTTAAACCCAGCGTGGCCATGAGTGCGGCCACAGCCAGGTCGGGCCAGGCGGTTTGCGTAACACCCACCAACAGCGCAGCGCACAACACAGCCAGGTTACCAATCGCATCGTTACGGCTACACAGCCACACCGAGCGCATATTGGAATCGCCATTGCGATAGCGGTATTGCATGGCAGCCACGCCCACATTCACGACAAGGGCCATGAAGCCCACAACACCCATGGTTGCATAGGCAGGAACCTCACCATGAAATGCTGCGTACCCGGCAAAACCCAGCACACCCAAACCATACAAGCCCATGGAAATACCCTTTAGCAAGGCAGCTTTTGCGCGAGTTTGAAGCGCCATACCCAATACAAACAGCGACAAAGCATAGTTTGCAGCATCCCCACCAAAGTCGAGTGAATCGGCCAGCAGCGATACCGAGCCTGCTGACCAACTGGCACCCACTTCTATGAGGAACATGGCTGCGTTTGAAATAAGCGCAATCCACAGCACCTTGCGAAAGCCAGGGTTGTTCGCTGAGGATTTGGCAGCTTCATCAGAGGAGCAGTGGTTGCAACCTGGCATGGTGGGTTTCCTTGTAAGTGCAAGCTTTACTGTATTAGAAACCCTGACATGGTGACAAGGTCAAGTATTTGCTTTCAAAGCGCTGAGCACTGCCCACAAGCGGTCTTGCCCCCAAACCATGGTGTTGCCAACTTTGAATGAAGGCACACCCCACAATCCAGCTGCAAACAATTCTTCCCGATTGGCTGCAGCCCGCTCACGCCATGCTTCATGTAGCAAAGCCACCTGTGCACCTTCCCACCGCAAACCAGCTCGTTCTACTATTTTTCTCAAGCCTTTGTCACTGCCTGCATCAATGCCTTCGGCCCAAACACCTTGCATATAGGAAAGTACAAACTCTTGCCCCTTGCTGTGCTGCTCGGCAAATGGAATCAAGGCCAAACCACGCTCAGTAGGTTTGCCCACAGGATCGTTCAAGCGACCAAACGAAATACCCCGTGCATACGCTTCTCGGGCAGTGTCGTGCACAATGTATTCGCGTTTCACTTTGGGCACGGGCAAGCCTCGCATAACCATGGGCAATACAAAACGCAAATTCACTTTTGCGCCAGTGCGCTGGCCCAACTCGAAAATACGCGGTGCCACAATCGCGGAATAAGGGCTGCGGAACGAAAAGAAAAACTCAATGTCTGGCGGGTTGTCCAGTGGTTTGGCCTTTAGCAATCCATCGTCTGAAGGAAACAGCAAGCCAATGGTGCCTTCGCGTTGTGCACCCAATTCTTGCAAGCGTTGCTCAAGGTGGTACAGGCGATCGATTCCCCAATACCACTCTCCTTCGTAATACAACATACCGCCCAGGTAATGGCCCAGCTTTTCTCGCAGGGTGTCGGTCTGTGCAATGTGGGTTTTCACATCAGCACTTGAAACCGGCTTCAGTGCATTCAATTCTTCGGGCGGAACCTGCATTTCATCTTCTGCCCACAACCAATTACCCAGCAAGCTGGCGTGTTCCAGAAATTGACCACATTCAATGGCAGCCACCAAGGCGTGAGTTGCTTGGGCGCAGCGCACCTGGCCTGGCTGTTGACCATGGTCGTTGAAATTCAATCCATGGTGCTGAGCAAGCAGGGCTGCATCCACGCGGCTATAAACCACCAGTTTTTCCCGTTCGGGCGCGGCTGAATCGGGCGGGGGGCTCACCACGTGTGGCTTTAACTCAATGTTGTAACGCGCCAAAAAACGTGGCAACGCTTGGGCCAGCAAATGACTGTAAGGGTCGTCTACTTGGTGAAAGTAATAAACCTGGTGGGGGCGGCCCGAGGCCAACCTTGCTTTCTCGGCTTTGGCGCGTTTGGCCAACAAGGTACCGCGCGCAAAACGGTGCTGGGTAACTACAGGCATCAACAGGGTTTTTAAACTCATGGTGCTGCCTTTGAAGTTTACATGCTGTCAATATTAAGCTGTTTTAACCGGTTTGCCATACAAAGCCTGCTCAATGAAGTTTTTTTGCACTGTGGGGCGGGGCACTTTTTGATCAAACCAGCTTCGAACGTTTTGATCAAGCCCAATACCATGCATATAGTTGTACAAGGCTCGGTTTAGCCCTTCGCCAAGCGCGGCGTGGTCAACCCCAGTGGGGTCGATAAAACCAATGTCGTTTTTCGCAAAAGTGCCTTGGGGAAGTGGCTTTAATTTGATTCCGTATTCTTCCGGGTTTTTGCCCACGGGCGAATGCACAGTACAGGCAAAACGGTGAAAGTAGCCCGATTGAATACAGCCTTCTGCAAACAACTGGCGCACGTATTCAAGTGCATCCACCGTGTCTTGCACAGTTTGGGTGGGGAAGCCGTACATTAAATAGGCATGCACCAGCACGCCTGCATCAGTGAAGCCTTTCGTAACCCGCGCCACCTGTTCAACTGAAACACCCTTCTTCATCAGGTTCAGCAAGCGGTCGGATGCCACTTCAAGCCCGCCACTTACCGCAATGCAACCACTGTCGGCCAACAATTGGCACAACTCGGGCGTGAAGGATTTTTCAAACCGAATATTGCCCCACCATGAAATGGACACATTGCGCGCAATCAATTCTTGCGCCAAGGCTTTCAGGGCTTTGGGTGGTGCTGCTTCGTCCACAAAATGAAAACCGGTTTGACCAGTTTCAGCCACAATTTGTTCAATGCGGTTCACCAGTTCAGTGGCTGTGGCATTTTCATAACGGGAAATGTAGTCGAGCGACACATCGCAGAAGCTGCATTTTTTCCAATAACAGCCGTGCGCCACGGTCAGCTTGTTCCATCGCCCATCGCTCCACAGTCGGTGCATGGGGTTCAACATATCCAGCAGGCTAAGGTAGCTTTGTAGGGGCAACCCATCCCATGTGGGGGTGCCTACGTCGCCAAACGGTACATCGGGTTCAGCCCAGTTGGTGTATTGCACTTTGCCTTCAGCGTTGCGAGTGAAAGTACGCACCAAACGCTGCGGGCCGCGCTTGCCTTGCAGGTGTTCAATCAGGCAAAGCAGGGGTCGCTCGCCTGAATCGAGGGTGACGAAATCGACGAAATCGAACAGACGCGGCTCGGCCAGTTCGCGCAATTCAGTGTTTACATACCCACCACCCAAACCAATTTTAATGGTCGGATTTTCGGCTTTCATGGCCTGCGCCATGCGCAGTGCAGCATAAACAGCGCCGGGAAAGGGCACGGATAGCAATACCAGTTGCGGCTGCTGGCGTTTGAATTCAGCAAGCGTCAATTCCACCAAAATTTCATCAATCAAGGTGAAGGGTTGTGCCAGGGCATTGGCCAAAGGGTCGAAACTGGGTTGGCTACCGGCCAGCGATTCTGCGTAGCGCACAAATTCAAAGCGGTCGTCGATTGCATCTGCAATTACATCGGCCAAATCGTTCAGGTATAAGGTAGCCAGGTGGCGGGCTTTGTCTTGCGCGCCCAAGGCCCCAAAAGCCCAAGCCAGTGGGTCGCCGCCTTCTTCGTCCACATACACATCAAGCGATTCAAACCGCGGGCCTTCCGGCAAAAAAGCGCGGCTGTTAATGCGATGGGCCAAGGTGGAATCGCCACCTTGCAAAAAGCGAATGGTGGGGGCAATCGTGGCGCGGTATCGACTGAACTGGTCCATAAACAGGGCCACACGCTCAGTGACTTCCTCGTACTGCTCAATTTCCGCTGCAATTCTGTCCAGCCCTTCAGGCGAAAACAGCTTAAGCACAAGGCTCAGCGCAATGTCAGCCTGTACCGCATCAATACCCTGTTTGCGCAAAAAGCCGGTGATGTAGGCGGTGGATGGATAAGGCGTGTTGAGCTGCGTCATCGGCGGGATGAAGGACAGTACACGGAAAGCAGTAGACACAATGAAACCTCTAGCAGAACGTGGCTAGATTCTACACCGGGTGGGAGAAAATGAACGGTGGGGTTTTAAGTACGGGGTGGCCTGAAAAGGCGTTCATTCAACCACGCTTGTACCAGCAAGGGTTCAAGAAATGGCTGGGGTGGGTGCTTCACATCCATTTGCGTGTGAACTTGCTGCACGGCAAACACCGGGTTCAAAGCACACATGCCACATGCATTGCAGGCAGATTCATCAGCCGGGGCTGAATCGTTAGCTACCAACAAATCGGGGCAAGGTATCGAAAGCGGTGACCACTTTTCAGTGGGTTCGCCCTGGGAATCGCCAATTGAAGCGGCATTGGCTTTCCAGTCCTTCTGGCACTGAAAACGACACAACTCGCTGGCACTTGCAGCCAGGGCCTGAAACAGGAAGGCACCCAACAACAGGGCCACAAGCCATTGTGTAACAGTTTTCCAGAATCGCGACATGGTTTAAAACAGCGTTTTGTTTACATTGCTTGCTGAATTAGCAGCAAGGCATCGCCATGGCACAACAAATGGCACCGGCTTCGCAGCAAGAACCTGCGAACGCATAAGTGGTGGCCAACAAGCCTGTGAAAAACACGCTGGTTTTGGTAATAACTGCTTTCATAAAAACTCCTTCATTAAAAAAACAGGCAGCCAATCTGCCTGCCATTACAATAGACCACGGTTTAAAACAAAGTTCAACCCATGAGCAAAAAACTGACTGTATTTGCCAAGTGCAATACACCCCTGGAACACGACCGCCCACGCACCGACCGACTGGAAAGGGGTAACCCACTGCGCAGCACATGGAACCACTACGATCAAAACGGCGTTAGCGCTGGTGTGTGGGCTTGCGAAGCCGGAGCTTGGCGTATTGCCTTTGCACCGGGAAAAGACGAATTTTTTCATGTGCTAGAAGGGCGCATTCAAATTACGAATGCTGAGGGTGTGGCTGAGCAATTTGGCCCAGGCGATGCTGGTGTTATTCCCGCTGAATTCACTGGCGTGTTTGAAGTGCTGGAGCCTGTGCGTAAACATTACGTGATCATTGACCGTGCGGCGGTGAAATAACATGACCGCAATAGAACCTGGCGAATTCAGCCAAAACATACAACTGGGTATTGAAGTGGTGGCCACACTGGCCTTTGCCCTGAGCGGCATTCTTGAGGGCGCCCGCAAACGGCTTGATGCCGTGGGCGTTTGCGTGGTGGCTTTTTTGGCTGCCTTTGGTGGCGGCACGCTGCGCGATCTACTGCTGGATGTTCGGCCCTTTTTCTGGGTTAGTTACATTGAGCTGCTGTGGGCTGTTTTCGGACTGTGCATTGTGGCCATGCTGTTTATGCGCAAGCGGCATTTCACATTCACTGAAAAAGCCATTCTGTGGCCCGACACCCTGGGGCTGGGCCTATTCACAGCAGCGGGTGTGTTTGCTGCAATTCAAGCTGGCATGCCCAGCCTGGTGGCCGTGTTCATGGGCGTTATTACCGGGGTATTTGGCGGCGTGCTGCGCGACATTGTGTGCAATGAAATTCCCCAAGCATTCAAAGACCACCGCCCGTACGCCATATGCGCCTTCTTCGGCGGCTGGGCCTATATAGGGCTGCGTGAACTGGGAAACCCGGCCTACATCAACATGCTGGGCTGTGTGGTGCTAACCGTGAGCTTGCGCGCATTTGCTGTGTGGAAGAATGTGCGGCTACCAGAGTGGAGAAACTAGAATTTGAAACACAGCATTACCACCCCACTTCTACCGTGTAGGTAGTCAATAAATATAGACCTACAAAGTTCTCATATTCAGGCTTTTGTTTTTTTCCCTTTGTGTACCGTTTTATTCAGAGAGCCTCTTCAGTACACCAAGGATGACTGCTGTGAAAAAAACGCCCATAGACCGAAAAGCCACCGCCAACACTTGTCCGGAAACAATCACCAGAAAAGTTGCTCAAGGCAAAAGTGATTCGTTTACTGAATAGGCTGCTTTACCATGCTCAAAAATTGTATTGTTGTTTCATCGCTGTTGGTATTGAGCGCCTGCAACTGGGATGACCTACCTCAAAACTCCACGCGTCAACAACCAGCATCTGCACCCACGGTCACTTTTGAGCTTGAAGGTGTACAGCAAGCCGCAGTCAGATTAGTACGGCTGAGTGACAATGCCGTACTTTTTGATCGCATCGTCAATCACAATGAAACCCTTAGCATACCAACCAGTAGCGCCTACAGAATTGAAGCCTGGTGTAACAGCCTAATGCCCGCCTTTAGCCGCACCATGAGTACCCCTCAGGTACTGGATACTGCCAATACTCTTTCATTGCAATACACAGACGGTATGCTTACCGACACACCAGTGAGCACCACACCCGACCCGCGTTACCTGCGCGCCGAGGACAGCAATGGTCAACAAATTAATCAAATCAAGGATCGCAATGGCAATGTAGTTCAATTGCGTGGCACCAATCTCGGCGGCTGGCTTGTGCCAGAAAACTGGATGAATGGCTTCACAGGTTTGGACAACGACATCTGGATGCGATTCGCGCTGCAAAAACTGGAAGAACGGTTTGGTGAAGCAGAGGCAGATCGCCTCATGAATATTTGGCAGGACAACTGGATCACCTCTGCTGATATTGACCGAATCAAAGCACTTGGTTTCAATGTTATGCGTGTGCCTTTTGGCTGGCGTAACCTGCAAAAAGCCGATGGATCCTGGCGCCTGAACGATTGCGGCGAAATCGACTTTTCACGGTTTGACTGGATTGTGGCTGAAGCCAAAAAGCGCGATATGTACGTGGTATTTGACCTGCACAACTGGCAATCCTGGAAACCATTGGCCACCAAAGAAGAAACCACAGCCAGCGAACACGTATTGTTTAAATACGACTCAGCCGCTGAGGAAGCACGCACACAAGCCGCCGCACTTTGGACCCAGCTGGCCCGCCACTTCAAGGGCAACGGCACGGTGGCTGGGTTTGATGTGGTTAACGAGCCGACAGGAAGCTACCAATATATTGCCCATCAACCGATGTACAACGCCATTCGCGCTGAAGACCCGGAGCGCCTTGCCATCATGAAATGGATTGAGGCACCCGACTTGCTCGATGAAAGCACAGGCCTTGATCACCCGGCCAAAAAGTGGACCAATATTGCGATTTCAGACCACCACTTTATCTACAACAACACGACCGAAGCACAAGACCAGGCTGCGTTGGAAACTCGCATCGCTGACCCGAAAAACCGTGTGAATGAAATTTCTGCGAAATACCCTTATTACGTGGCCGAGGCCAAAGACAGTGATGTGACCTACACCAGCTTCACACCAGGTAACTACACCAGCGGCACACCCGGTAATTCAGCCGAATGGCTTGCCCGTGCAATGGACAACAGAAACTGGCACTGGAGCACCTGGAACTACAAAACAGTTGATCAGGGCGGTTGGGGATTGTATGTGTATGGGCGAGATTTGATCATTAACCTTGAAACCGATAGCCCAAAGACCATGGCCTCGAAATGGCAACGCTTAAGTAACTGGCAATTGCCCACTGTTCCAGCAGGTGACGAACTACGCCCACGTACCCGGCAAGTACAAGGTTTGGGTTACCGGGTTCAGTAGTTACAAAGCGAGGCGATTTATTTATCGCCCCGTTTTTGGTAACAGAGCCGTAGCCAACCCAAGCAATGGTAAAAACGAAGTAAACCCATACACCCACACAATGCCGTGGGTGTCGGCCAAATGGCCCAAACCAGCTGCACCCAGACCGCCGATGCCGAACATCAGCCCGAACATTAAACCCGAAATCAAACCAACCCGCCCGGGTACAGCTTCTTGGGCATACACCACCAGCGCTGCGAAAGCAGATGACATCACCAAACCCACCCCAACTGCAAGCACTGCAGTCCAGAATAAGTTGGCATAGGGCAGTGCCAGCGCAAACGGCGCCACACCGAGAAACGACACCCAAATAACTGCCTTGCGCCCAATGCGGTCGCCAACCGGCCCGCCGGCAAAAGTGCCCAAGGCAACAGAGGCCAGAAAAACAAACAAAAACACCTGGCTTTGCTGAATACTCAAGGCAAAACGTTCAATAAGATAAAAAGTGAAATAGTTGGTAAACGAGGCAATGTACACAAACTTGGCAAACATCAAGATGCAAATTACCACCACCGCCTGAACCACACGCGTGCGGGAAAGCCCTTCTTTCTGAATGCTTGCCAAACCTTTTAGCTGGGCCTGGCCATGCGCCAGTGTCCAGCCGGTAAGGCGGCACAGCACAGCAATTGCAACAAGCGCAGCCACAACAAACCACGCAATTGCAGCCTGCCCGTTTGGAATAACAATTGCAGCAGCCAACAAAGGGCCAATCGCCGAACCTGTATTGCCGCCCACCTGAAAAGTAGACTGTGCAGTGCCAAACCGCCCACCGGAGGCCATACGCGCTACTCGCGAGGCCTCAGGGTGAAACGTAGCAGACCCCACACCCACCACCGCAGCGGCCAATAACAACATGGCGTAACTGCTGGCCGTGGCCAGCAACACAATGCCCAGCAAAGTAACCACCATGCCACAGGGTAACAAATAAGGCTTGGGGTATTTGTCGGTGTAAAGGCCAATCCAAGGTTGCAGCAAAGAAGCTGTCAATTGATAAGCAAGCGCAATGAAGCCAATTTCACTGAAACTGAGCGCAAAGTTGCTTTTCAGCATTGGAAATACCGCTGGCAACATGGCTTGAATTAAATCATTGAGCAAGTGCGCAAAGGCCGCTGCGCCAACAATACCTGCTACAAAGCGGCCTTGGGCAGGTAACGTTTTTTCAATACTGGCTGGCTGGCTGTTCATGGTAAGTTGTCGCGCTGATAACAATTAAGGTTTCAATCGTATTATCCGCGTAAAAGGCAGGTGATTACTTTTTAAACCCAAGCTTCGACAATAATGCCAATCATTCAACATTCATAAATAATTGGAGTGCTGGGCGTTAGTTTCATCCTCATTAAGTTCTTTATTTTCGTCGAACCAAGGCACCAAGCAAGCACTTAGAAAACCCAAGCCAATAGCCCCGCCAGCCAAACCATAAACCGCCGATTGACTAACAACAGACCTAAGCACCGGGCTAAGAATTCCAGTGGTGGCAGTAAGACAAATAGTCATCTTGAAAATTCTTAAAGCAGCCCTACCCGTCGGGGTCGATGGGGGTGTTGCATCACTGTCTTCGCTCACACTGCGGTCAGCGGTGATGTGCATGGGTGCAGGTAGATTGACTGATCTTTCGCTATTCATAGCCATGGCTCTTATCGTTATTAAAGGGCCTCTGTGTAACAGTAAGCCTTGTTTTGTTCCATTGAATTGCAAGATTGGTTTGGCTACCATACACACACCTTACCAACACACACCCGCCATGCTTTGCTACCAAACCATTCCTGTTACACAATTCGCACAAAACTGTTCAATTTTGTGGTGCAGTGAAACCAAGCATGCCGCAATCATCGACCCCGGTGGTGATCTTGAAACACTCACCAAGGCTGTTACAGAGCGCAACCTTGAATTGCAGGCCATTTGGCTTACCCATGCACACATTGATCATGCCGGCGGTGTAGCCGAACTTGCTGCGAAATTAAACTTGCCCATCATCGGCCCGCACGTGGGCGATCAGTTCTGGATAGACCGCCTGGCCGAACAAAGCCGCATGTTCAACTTTCCGCCAAGCAAACCTTTCACGCCCAACCGCTGGCTAAGCGATGGCGACGCCGTACAAATTGGCAATTGCATTTTGAATGTTCGCCACTGCCCCGGCCACACGCCAGGCCATGTGGTGTTTCATTCCGAAGAGGCCAAACGTGCTTTTGTGGGGGATGTTTTATTCGTGGGCAGCATGGGCCGCACCGACTTTCCCGGTGGCGACCATGAAACCCTGATTGACAGCATTCGCAACCGCTTGTGGCCCATGGGCAACGACACCGTGTTCATTCCCGGCCACGGGCCAGAGGGCAACTTTGGCCAGGAACGTCGCAACAACCCTTATGTGCGTGATCTTCAGTTCTAGAACCCGGGTTGCGCCAACCAAAATGCGCCGATAATGGTTTTCACGTCACTCACTTCACCAGCCTTTATTTGCCGCATCAATTCAACAGGCTCTACCAACACCACATCCAGGAATTCATTGTGGTCCAGCTGCCTTTCTTGCAGCGTCAGGCCTCGCGCTACATACAGTTCAATTTTCTCGGTGGAATAAGAAATAACCGGGTGAATGGTAGTGATGTATTCCAGGGTTTGCGCCACGTAACCGGTTTCTTCCAGCAACTCTCGATGCGCGGTGGCCACGGGGTCTTCACCGGGATCAATCTTGCCAGCGGGAAATTCAAGAAAAACGCGATGCAAGGGATAACGAAATTGCCTTTCCATTACAAAGCGGCCATCGTCCAGTATCGGAATAATAGCCACGGCACCTGGGTGCACAGTGTATTCACGCACCGATTGCTCGCCATTTGGAAGGCGAACAGTGTCTTGGTTCACCTTCATCAAATGGCCATCAAATACGCGTGTGCTGGTTATACAGGTTTCTTCCAGGTGCTTCTCAGAATTCGGCATGTATTCAACGTGAAAATAATCAACCCGCTCATTTGACCACATCGACTTAGCCAAGTTAACCCCAAGGCTTGCCAGTGGTAAACTCAATCGCCTTTGTTTTGTTAATTTCTCTATGTCACTGCTGTCCAGCTTGCTATTGCTCATTGTGGTTGCCCGTTTGTTTGGCCGCCTTTTTGCGCGCTACAACCAACCCGAGCTGATTGGTGAAATTCTGGCGGGGGTTTTGCTGGGCCCCGCCATTTTGGGCTTGATTGAACCCAACAAAGCGCTGGCAGGCGTTACCGAATTGGCCGTGTTTTTGATCATTCTCAATGCCGGCCTTGAAATGCGCTTTTCCGACATTGTGGGTGCCATGAAAGGCCGCGGGTTAATGCTGGCCGCAATCAGTTTTTTCATTCCATTTGGCGGTGGCGTGTTGGTTGCTGTGGCTTTCGAGCTAGACATCATGCGCATGATTTTTCTGGGCCTGTGCATTTCAATTACCGCACTGCCTGTGGCGGTGAAGTTAATGGACAGCCTTGGCATTTTGCACACACCGATTGCGAAGTTCTCACTGGCCACTGCGGTGGTGAATGATGTGGCAGCCCTTTTTATTTTGGGTATTGTGCTTAACCTGCCCGAAACACTCACCTTGGGCGATGCCAGCGCAGCCGTCGGCATTGCCACCTTAAAACTGATGGCCATGGGCCTTGTTGTACTGGGTTTGAACCAGTTGCTGAACTGGCTGGAAAAACGCAATATCAATGTGCAGGCGTTTCCAGAGTCAATGATTCGGGTATTTGGCCCTGAAGCCCTGTTTGGCATCGTGGTTGTGTTTGTGTTGATATTTGGCACCATCAGTGAAGCATTGGGTTTTCATTTTGTAATTGGTGCATTTTTCGGTGCGCTGTTTCTTGATAAAAAACATTTCATTGCATCCCGCTACAAAGACCTGCAGAGCACGCTAGGGTCGATTACCAACGGCTTTCTTGGTCCTATCTTTTTTGCTTACCTGGGGCTTGAACTGCAACTCATTAGCCTGAGTGAATGGGACTTCCCATTGATAGTCATTTTGGTGTCGATTGTCACCAAACTTTTTGCTGGCTGGCTGGGCGGCCTGATGGTGGGCATGGACCACAAAGAATCGCTGGGCTTAGGGGCAGTGCTCAACGGCCGTGGGGTTATGGAACTGGTTGTGGCCGGTATTGCCTACCAAAATGGATTCATTGGACCCACCATGTTTTCAACCTTGGTGTTTATGGGTATCGTGACCACTTTCTTGACACCCATTTTCTTCAAGCAGGTTTACCGAGGTAAAAAGCTTGAAGAATACCGCCAGGAAAGCAGAAAATAAGCCCACTCAAAGGCTGCCAAGACATGTGGCTCACTCTGCTTTCTTGGCCGCCATGGCGTGCCCGGGCCAGGTTCATAGTGCTGAATAATTTCATCAATCGGTTTATCAAGCACACCGGGATCACTCTCAACCTTTGGTCACAAACCATCCTCCGACCACAATGCGCCAGCCCGCAATGCCATGGCTGTGGCCGAGGAGGGGCCATATGTACCACTGGTGTAAGGTGCTGGCTCAACACCGTGCGATTTCAAATCGTTCAAAATGCGGTCAACAAATTGCCACTGGGTTTGTACTTCATCGCGGCGCAAAAATAAACCCAACCGACCGCGCAAAATATCAGTGATCAAACGCTCGTATGCATCACGCACGGGTATGCGCCACGTGTTGAAAAAATCCAGGTCGAGCGACACCGGCTTTAAGCGTTCACGTTCTCCCGGTGTTTTTGCAAGCAACTTCAGCTCCAGTTTGTCCTCGGGTTGCAGGTGAATCACCAACTGGTTGCCAACCCACTGGCCACCCACTGGTTCAAACAAAGGCTTGGGTACATCCCGAAACTGAATCACGATTTCCGCAAAACGGCGCGGCATTCGTTTGCCGGTTCGTATTAAAAACGGCACACCTGCCCACCGCCAGGTTTGTACCTCCGTGCGAAACGACACGTAGGTTTCAGTGGTGGAATTGGCAGCCACACCCTTTTCATTCCGGTACTTTGGCACAGGCTGGCCTTTCACATAACCCTCGCCATATTGGCCCACCACAATTTCAGGCACGCCAGTAATTTGGGGTACTTTCAGTGAGCGCAGCACCTTCAACTTTTCATCGCGCAATGAATTGGCCTCCAGGCTAACCGGTGGCTCCATGGCCACAATGGCCAGCAACTGCAATATGTGGCTTTGAACCATGTCGCGCAGGGCACCGGCATGCTCGTAAAAACCGGCACGGTCCTCCACACCCAAATCTTCAGCCACCGTAATTTGTACATGGGCCACATGCTCGCGGGTTAGCAGCGGTTCGAATATGCGGTTACCCAAACGCAAGGCCAGCATATTTTGAACAGCCTGTTTACCAAGGTAATGGTCAATTCTATATACCTGCGATTCATCCAGCTTGGCGGCCACAGCCTCTTCAATTAAGGCCGATTCTTTGGCGTTAAAACCCAAGGGCTTTTCCAGCACCAGGCGAAGTTTTTCAGGGTCGCGCACTGTGGGTATGCAATTGATTAAATCAATGAATCGCGAAGAAGGCAGGGCAGCATAATGCACCACAGGCTCAGGGCTATCGGCCACTGCCTTGGCCATGGCTTTGCACGATTCAGGCGTGCCCAATACCACTTGCAAGGTACGCAGGTAGGGCAGCAAAGCGGGAATGGATTCGCGCGCGGCTTCATCGCCAGCAGCTTTTAAAAAAGCATCCACTTGCGCCATGGCCTGTTCAGGGGTTAGGGCGTCGCGTTGCGCAAAAATAATTCTGGACTCTGCTGCGAAATACCCCGATTTTGCCAAGTGCGCCAGCGCAGGAATAATTTTGCGCTTGGCCAAATCGCCACCAGCCCCGTGCAATACAAAGGTAAAAGCGCCAACGGGCAGGGGGGAATTGTCAGTCATTTTAGGTTCCAGATCAGTTGATCAAATTAATTACATTCATTGCCAGTTTTTTGTAATTATGTTACAAACAACACATATTCACAAGTTATCTTCTCGAGGTTTGCGCCATGGCCACTACATTGAACCCCACCTTGTTGGCGCTTCGCGAACGCATTGAAGAACGTTCCAAAGCCACGCGTTCAGCCTATTTAAACAGCTTGCCACAAGGCCCACAAAACCGCACTGCAGTTGGCTGCGCCAACCTGGCCCACGCTACCGCAATTTATCCGGGTAATACCAAGCGCGTTATTTCATTACACAAACAACCGCACCTGGGCATTGTGACTGCCTACAATGACATGTTGTCGGCCCACCAGCCATTTGCGGTATACCCTGAATTAATTGCCCAACACGCACGCGCACTGGGTGCCACCACGCAGGTAGCGGGCGGCACACCCGCCATGTGCGATGGCATAACGCAGGGTAGAGAGGGTATGGAGCTGTCACTTTTTTCACGCGATGTAATTGCACTTTCGGCCTGCGTTGGTCTTTCTCACGATGTATTCGATGGCGCCATATTGCTGGGGGTGTGCGACAAAATTGCACCCGGCCTGTTGATTGGCGCGCTGGGCTTCGGTCACCTGCCCTTTGTGTTTATTCCAGCTGGGCCCATGGAAACCGGCTTGTCGAATTCTGAAAAAGCAAAAACCCGCCAACTGGCGGCACAAGGCAAGGCCACGCGCGAAACTCTGTTGCAGTCTGAAGAAAAGGCCTATCACAGCCCCGGTACCTGCACCTTTTACGGCACGGCTAATTCCAACCAGCTAATGCTCGATTTCATGGGCTTGCAGTTTCCCGGTGGTGCATTTGAATTGCCAAGCAGCCCACAGCGCCAGGCGCTAATCGCTGAAAGCGTGCGCGCACTGGAAAGCGCAACACGTAACCCGGCGTTAAGGCTGGGCACACTGGTTGATTCCCGCTGCCTGATGAATGCCTTGGTAGGCCTGATGGCTTCGGGCGGCTCAACCAACCACACCATTCATTGGGTGAGCGTGGCCCGTGCTGCTGGGTATTTAATTGAC
Source organism: Burkholderiales bacterium (assembly GCA_021299735.1). Classification (GTDB taxonomy): domain Bacteria; phylum Pseudomonadota; class Gammaproteobacteria; order Burkholderiales; family Burkholderiaceae_B; genus Limnobacter. The sequence continues at coordinate 85,160 of JAJTEM010000001.1, forward strand.
TGGACCGACCTTGAAACCATTTCCAGCGTAACGCCGCTGTTAACCCGTGTGTACCCCAACGGCACTGAAGATGTAAATGCATTTCACGCAGCTGGCGGCACTGCAAGCTTGCTGGCCACGCTAATTGATGGCGGCTATGTAGATGGCGAAGCACCCACTGTGTGGGGCACCACCATGGCCAACACCGTGGCCGAAGTGCTGCCCTCCAAGGAAGTATTTTCAACCCGCAAACCGGGCGCCTCACGCAACGTGGAGGTGCTTCGCCCCTATACCAACCCTTTCCAGCCCGACGGTGGAATTCGCCTGATGAAAGGCAACCTGGGCCGCGGGGTTTGCAAAGTGTCGGCCGTGAAACAGGAGCACCGGTTTGTAGAAGCACCTTGCCGCGTATTCACTGATCAACATGAAGTTATTGAAGCATTCGAGCGTGGCGAGTTCACAGGCCCAGTGGTTGTGGTGCTTGCCCACCAAGGCCCACGTGCCAACGGTATGCCCGAATTGCACAAGCTCACGCCCATTCTTGGTATTCTGCAAGACCAAGGCTTGCCAGTGGCCCTGGTGACCGATGGCAGAATGAGCGGCGCATCGGGCAAGGTGTTATCGGCCATTCATGTGTGCCCCGAGGCGCAAGCCGATGGGCCAATTTCGCGACTACGCGATGGCGATGTGGTGCGGGTAGATGCGAATGAAGGTGTACTGCACACCACGGCCAATTTAAGCACCCGCGAACCCATGCCAACTCCACCCCAGGCAATTAGCCTTGGGCGTGGATATTTTCAGGTGTGGAGAAACACAGTGAGCAGTGCCGAGGAAGGCGCAAGCAATTTGTTCCCCCAATAAAACAAGGACAAGCCATGAATACGCAATTTTCCGCAGACACCCGAGCCGAACGCACCTGCGGCTGGCTACAGCAGGGTGTGCTGCCTGTGGTAGTGATTCCCAACGTGAAGCAAGGCTTGGAGATAGCTGAAGGCCTGTGTGCGGGTGGCATTACACAAATTGAAATTACACTGCGCACCCCCGAAGCCCTGCAGGCCTTGGGTGAAATTGCCAAGCGGTTTCCCGGCATGAAAGTGTCTGCCGGCACGGTGCTGACACCAACCCAGTTTGATCAGGCAGCTGATCTGGGTGCAACGCTGTTCATTTCACCCGGCCTTACTGAAACGCTGGCTGAACATGCTTTGAAAAAAGGTTATGCCTGGGTACCCGGTGTGGCCACCGCTTCTGAAATGATGCGCGGGCTTGAACTTGGGTTTGAATTGTTGAAGTTTTTCCCGGCCATGGCGGCTGGTGGCCCCAAGGCTCTTGCAGGCATTACAGCCCCGTTGGCCGCAGCGCGAATTGTGCCCACTGGCGGTGTAACACTTGAAAACCTGCCACAGTGGCGTGAAATAAAAGCGGTGCAAGCAGTGGGCGGCACCTGGCTAACTGCGGGGCTTGATGGTGCGGCCAATATAGCCAAGGTAGTTGAGCAGCGTGCAGCGCAAGCGGTAGCCGCCTGGAATTGAACCATCGTTGGGCAGCCTAGGCAACAACCACAACAAGGCACTGGTAGAAACCATTAACCAATGGAGCAGTTGGGGTACGTTACACCCGCCGAAGCGGAGATGAATTATTATCAATAACTCGGTCAGCAGGCCGAACAAACCTGCACCTAAGCAAACAGGCCTGAAAGCGAAGGACATTCATGATAAAAACAAACTTGGGCACTCGCTATTTTAAATTCCAAAGCTCGAGCTTGAAGTTCGTTTTTTTGGTAGGTGCATTACTGTCTTGGGGCATCGCGAATGCACAGGTTCTACCCTCCACCATTGACCCCGGCCGTATTGAAGAACCATTCAACCCCGACTCGCTCAGGCTGCCAGAATCTGAAACCGACAAGAAAGACCTGTACATTTCTGAGCCTCCAAAAGACTCCGAAAACATCCGATTTGAACTCAAGCGCGTTGAGTTGATCGGTGTAACCGCGTTTTCAGAAGCTGAAATTGCGACCATTTATCAAAATTTCCTGAGCAAAGAAATTACCCTGAGTATGGTTTGGGACTTTGCTGCAAAAATTACAAATATATACCGGGAGAAAGGCTACTTTTTGTCCAGGGCATTTGTACCGAAACAGGAAATTACCGATGGTGTTGTTCGAATTGAAGTGTATGAAGGATATTTGTCTGAAATCATTTTTCCTGAAGCCAACAAAATCGGCATTTCGAATATTGCTGCACACACCGCCAAAGTAATCAACGAAAGGCCCTTACGCTTCTCAACACTGGAAACATTCTTGTTGTTGCTCAATGACTTGCCAGGTCAACAATTCCGGTCATACATAGAACCGTCAATTGATCCAGTGTCTGGTAAAAATGCGTCCCGAGCCATTATTTCCCGATCAGAAACCAAAGGTCAATTCAAGTTGTCGTGGGACATGGGCGGATCAAAACTGGTTGGAAAACACCGTGCCGGCTTAAGCTACCAAGGTAGTCTCTTTCCAGGCCAGCAAACCGAACTTTCGACGCTGACAGCGTCCCCGAACGGTAAGCTTGAGTACATGCTGGCAAGCCATACCATCCCGATTGAACTGGACAAGCAGATTCAATTTTCGGTCACACGAACCCAGGTAAGCCCGGGAGGAGATCTGGAAAACCTTGACATCGAAAGCAATTCGCTGGGGTTTGACGCCTCTATGTTATGGAAAACCATACGCACGCGAACTGAAAACCTTAACCTGTCCGTTGAAATGTCTTCCCGTACTACCCGAACAAACATCCTGGAAACGATTCCTTTGGTGCGCGAACGAGTCAGATCGGTGACCGGAAAACTTCACTACGACATCACGCAAACAGGACGCAGGCACTTTGTAGACGCATCGCTGACCAAAGGGCTCCGCGTTGCAGGCGCCAGTCGAAAAGGTGATGCTGGTTTATCCCGCGCAAACGCTGAGCCTGACTTCACCATTTTGCGTCTGGATTATGCGCTTGAACAGTATTTGTTTCCCAACTTCATCCTGACATGGGCCACCTCGGCACAGGGTGCCGACACAGCCTTGCATTCTTTTAATGAGTTCGGTTATGGCGGCAGCTCATACGGACGATCCTACGATTTTTCGCAATTCACGGGCGACCACGGTGTATCCACAAAACTGGAACTCCGTCACGAGGGCCTGGCAGTGCCGTATACCTCCATACGCTTTCTTCCGTATGTGTTCTACGACATCGGTCGAGTATGGAACATTGAAGAAGCGAACCCCAATAACGGATCAGCTTCCTCTTATGGCTTGGGCGCTTATTTCTTAAATCAAAAAAGCTTGTCACTTAATGTTGGGTTCGCACTGACAGATCGTATTTTTACGAACGATGTGCAGAATGCAGGAAGTTCAGACTCAAAACGTCTTCTGTTCCAGCTTGAATATCGTCTTTGATTTAAAGAAACGTTTTTGCCGAAACGACTTATAAGCCCGAATAGTCGATGGCTTACTCCTGGTGATTCGATTCAAATCAGCGCGGTTTCAATAGATAACCGCGCGATTTGCTTACAGGAAATCGGGTTAGTGCAACGTAACCGGGTGCTGCATCCAGGGTTTGTAGCTTTCGATAAAAGCTTCGATGTCGTCGATATCGGGTTCCTGGGCTGCAAGGTATTTCACCTCTTTGCGGAATTTTTCAGCCGCATCGCCCTGCAAAAACAGTTCACGCTGATTGTTCTTGTCCACGATTTCAATGCCAAGGCTGGGTTGCCCCTCGCTCATGACCAAATCCACCACGCAATAAAAGGGGCTATCAATCATCATTAACATCGCAAACCTCCAAATAATACTTTCAGGTTGAATATGGTGATCTATCTAGCAATTTCAAGGCCACGCCTTGAGCGTCTAACCCCTTAAACAAAGCCCTCCACAAGTGTTATATCGGCAAACCAATCCTTCCATTGAGGCTCTTTTAATAACTGTAACACCTGTTCCGGGTGGCTTTGGCTCTCCAGTTCTACTAACAATACATTGGGTTGGTTTAATCTTAAAGTACGAGCAAGGTGGGTTGTAAGCACCAATTTGGAGGAACAACACAAACACCCAGGGCTAAGGCGAAGCACATGAATACCAAGCGCCTTGCGTGCCGTATCGGCTTCAAACATAGCGGCTTGTGCCTCAACAGAGGCCACTGAAAAAAATTCGGTGCTACCCATCAGGGTAATTTTTCCTGCACCAGCGTGTTCTATCAACAACTGTTCAATTCGTTGCGCACGCATTTCCGGATTACGGCCTGCCACAAGAAAAACATGCGTTTTCATTTGCGCCAGAAAGCTGGTGTAAACAAAACCAAAATGGTGAACATTTCAAGCCGACCCAGCAGCATGGCAAAGGAATAAACCCAGGTTTGAAAATCACCAAGACTGGCATAGTTTGATGCAGGACCAAGCACACCCATTCCTGGGCCCAAACAATTGATCATCGCAATTGTTCCGGTAAGTGCAGCAATTGGCTCCAAACCGGTAAACATCTGAATCATGGTGATTGAAATAATGCTCATGCCATACATCAGCATGAAAGCCAGTACACCCGAAATTACCTGAGAGTTGATGGCTGTGCCGCGAATACGCACTGGGTTGATTGCGCGTGGATGCAAGGTACGAGACAACTCCCCCACCGCGTGCTTGAACAAAATAACGGCACGAAGCATTTTGATACCACCACCAGTAGACCCGGCAGCCGATGCAAACACGCTTAAAAAAATCATGTACAGCGGCGCAAAAACGGGCCACAACGCATAATCGGTATTTGCAAAACCAGTGGTGGTGGCCACCGAAACTACATTGAACAAGCTGAAACGAAATGCCTCACTGAAACTTGTGTATTGCTGGTGTGCCAGCAAAAACGTGGCAATCAAGAGCACAGAAACAAACATCAGGATTAAAAACCATTTTGTTTCCGGGCAAACAGCATAAGGTCGGAAAGATTTTCCACGCCATGCCAGAAAGTGGATCGCGAAATTAATTCCGGAAATCAACATAAAAACCACCGCCACCATTTCGATCGCAGCAGAATCAAAATAAGCATAACTTGAATCATGCGAGGAAAAGCCAGACAAAGACATGGTGGTACCTGAATGCATAAACGCATCCAGCCAGGTCATGCCCGCCAGCTTGTAGCTAACCGCACAGGCCAGCGAAAGTACCACATACACCAGGTACAAAGACTTGGCAGTCTCGGTAATTCTCGGCGTCAGCTTGCTGTCTTTCATGGGGCCAGGCGTTTCTGCCTTGAATACCTGTGAACCCCCCACGCCCAACAGCGGCAAAATGGCAACCGCAAGAACCAGAATACCCATGCCTCCGATCCACGACAGCAAATGCCGCCAAATATTGATACTCGCGGGCATGGTATCCAAACCGGTCAGCACAGTAGCGCCAGTGGTGGTCAAGCCGGATACCGTTTCAAAATAGGCATCGGTGAAACTGAGATCATCAAAATACAAAATCAGCGGAATGGTGCAAAAAGCGGGAATGAAAGACCACACCGACGACACCAAAAGAAAGCCGTCTCTGGCTTGCAATTCCCGCTTGAATTGACGTGTCAGCAGGTGGGTAACCAGGCCCACTGCAAAAGTAACTGCAAAACCGATTGCAAATGCATTTACAGTAGGCTCATTGGTAAGCCATGCATAAACAAGCGGCACCAGAAATGAAACTGAAAACAGCGCAAGAGCAAGCCCCAAAACCGTTAAAACGGGGAATAGTGAATTCCTCACGCCAGGTGCTCCACTTTAAAGAAACCCCACACCGACCTGGAACAGTTTTTCCACCTGCGGCACCAATCGGCGGTTTTCAACAAAAGTAATAATGTGATCCTCGGCCTCAATCACTGTGTCGTGGTGGGCCATAATCACCTGGCTACCGCGCACAATTGCACCAATTACAGCGCCCTTGGGCATGTCAATTTTTTCAATGCTGCGGCCTACCACCTTCGACGATTTTGCATCGCCGTGCGCAATGCTCTCAATCGCCTCCGCCACACCACGGCGCAAGCGGTGAACCGCCACCACATCGCCCCGGCGAATGTGCTTGAGCAACTCACTGAGTGTGGCGTTCGAAGGCGCCAGTGCAATGTCAATTTGCCCGCCTTGCACCAATTCGGCATACACCTTGCGCTGAATCAGCGCAATGACACGGCGAGCACCCATGCGCTTGGCCAATAGCGAAGACATAATATTGTTTTCATCGTCATTGGTCAGCGCGATAAAAGTGTCCACATCTTGCACATTTTCTTCTGCCAGCAAATCTTCATCGGTTGCATCGCCATACAAAACCAAAGTGCGCGAACCCAGCTGGCTGGCAAGGTCTTCACAACGCTTGCGGTCGGCGTCTATCACCTTCACATGGTAATTTTCTTCAAGACTTTTGGCCAGGCGCAAACCAATATTGCCACCACCGGCAATCATCACCTTGGTCACCGGCTTGGACATTCTGCGAAGTTCCGCCATCACCGTGCGCACATGCTCTGTGGCCGACAGGCAAAACACCTCGTCGCCTGGCTGAATCATGGTGTAACCCTCTACGGCCACGGGTTGGTTTTCTCGGAACAAAGCCACAATCCGAACATCCACCTTGGGCAAGTGTTTTCGAATGTCCTCAATGGGGTGCGATACCAAAGGCCCGCCAGCATAAGCGCGCACAGAAACCAGGGTAACTTTGCCATCAGCAAAATCAAGAACCTGCAAAGCATCGGGAAATTCAATCAGGCGCTCAATGTGATTGGTCACACTTTGCTCGGGGCAAATTACATGGTCCACATTAAAGCCTTCGTCACCGTGCAAGTGCGCTTGTTCCATCATTTCAGGCGATCGCACGCGCGCAATTCGGCGGGGTACATTGAACATCAATGCCGCCATGCGGCAAGCCACCAAATTGGTTTCGTCACTGCGGGTTACAGCCACCAGCATGTCGGCGTCTTCGGCCCCAGCTTGCTTCAACACGCGCGGCAAGGCGCCGTTGCCAGCAATGGTGCGCAAATCGTATCGGTCTTGAAGATCAGCCAGAATTTTGGGATCAGGGTCAATCAGGGTAATGTCGTTGTGCTCGGACACCAGGCTTTCAGCGAGGCTGGCCCCCACACGCCCGGCGCCGACGATGATGATTTTCATGCGATATTTTTGCGCGCGGTGCGGCCCACTTCTACACCCAGCTGCTTCAGTTTGCGGTACAAATGCGTACGCTCTATGCCCGTGCGCTCGGCAAGGCGGGTCATGCTGCCGTTTTCAAGGCGCAAGTGATATTCAAAGTAAATGCGCTCGAATGAATCACGTGCATCGCGCAGCTGTGCATCCAGGTCGAGTGTCGACAATTCGGCCAAAGCCTGACCCAATGGGCTTGAATCGGGTGCTGAGCCAGCACCACTGCTAGTAGCGGCTGGAGCCCCGCCGGACAAACTGGCTGCGCCACCCATGCCGTTGGGCTTGGGCTGCGACTGCATCAGCGCCCGTGCCGATTGCACCATTTTCCCGCGGGCCAGCCCTTTTTCTACGGCGCCCAACAGCTTTTGCAGTGAAATCGGTTTTTCCAGAAAATCGAGTGCGCCAATGCGTGTGGCTTCAACAGCAGTATCGATGGTGGCATGACCACTCATCATGATTACAGGCATGGTGAGCAAGCCTTTGACCGACCATTCTTTCAGAAGGGTGACGCCATCAGTGTCTGGCATCCAGATGTCCAGCAACACCAGGTCGGGTTGCTCCTGATCACGAAGTGCACGTGCCTGGCCTGCATTTTCAGCAAGCAGCACTGCATGCCCTTCATCGCCGAGAATTTCGGACAAAAGTTCTCGAATTCCAATTTCGTCATCAACAACGAGAATGGTCGCCATGGTTAGAGAGTTCCTTTTTTATGCGGCCTGACTATGTTCGGCATTGTTCAAGGTGTCTTGCAACACGGGGAATGTTAATTCCACCGCTGCACCAACAACCCGCCCTTGTGCATCTACCCTGTTTCTAATGGCAATTCGCGCCTTGTGTTCATCTGCAATTTTTCTGACGATTGCCAAACCCAAGCCGGTGCCCTTGGTTTTCGTGGTGATGTAAGGCTCGAAGGCTTTCGCCAGTAAATCGGGATTGAACCCCGGCCCGTTGTCTGCCACCACCAACTTCACCCCAACCAACTGTTCTTGTTCACCTTCAGGTGCTTTCAAACCTTCGGTTCGTACTTCTACTTTGGGTTGATCACAATCGACACACGCGTCTAGTGCATTTTGCAACAAATTATGAATCACTTGGCGCAACTGCGACGAATCTCCAGCCACCAGCGGTAATTTTTCAGTTAATTTCGGAATGAAGCGGGTTTCGGCCTGCTCTTCAATACCCACATTTACATCGTACAGTGCCAATACATCGACCACCAAGTCATTCAAATCGAGTGGCTTCAGGTCTGCTGGGGGAAGGCGGGCATAGTCGCGGAAATCGTTCACCAAACGTTTCAGTGATTCAACCTGATTCACAATGGTTCGGGTGGCTCGCTGCAAAATTCCGGATTCAGGTTCTTGCAGTTTGTCGGCCAATTTCATTTGCAAACGCTCGGCTGAAAGCTGAATAGGTGTCAGCGGGTTTTTGATCTCATGTGCCAAGCGGCGGGCCACTTCACCCCAAGCGGCAGTGCGCTGCGCTGAGATCAGTGCGGTAATGTCGTCGCACACCAGCACATAACCCGCCTTCTCGCCAGGCAGTCGGGACCCACGCACAAGAATCGATTTCGAACTTTGCGAATCGAACGCACGTGGAATTTCCAGTTGCTTTTGCCAAATGCCGCTTTCCTCACCCTCATTGCCCTGGTTATCAGCCACGCTGGCACGCACGGCCATGGCAAAGCCTTCCAGGCCTGGCATGTCATCAAGTGGGTGGCCCTGATTCTCGGCCAGGGATCGATCGAAAATTCGAAGTGCGCCATCGTTATACATTTTCAGACGCAGCTTGTGATCAAGTACCAGCACACCAGCCGACAAACTGGTCAGCAAACTTTGCAAAAAATCGTTGTTGGCAGCCAGCTGATTCTGATTGGCCTGCAAGCGGCGTTGCGCTTCCGACAACTGGCGGGTCATGGTGTTGAATGAATCAACCAACTCCCGCAATTCGTCATCGGCATTCACTGGCTGCATGGTTTTAAAATCGCCACTGGCCAAAGCTTTTGTGCCCTCGGCCAGCCACAGCAGTGGCGAGGACAACCTGGATGAAAGCCAGAATGCCGCAGCAACCGACACAAAAACGGTAAGCAACAGTGCAAGTGTCAGAGTAATTCCATAAATTTTCCGCAAACCCGAACGCGACAACTGCAATTCCTGATAATCGCGATACACACTTTGCACCGCATTGGCACGCTGTGAAAGTGTAGCGGGCACCGGGTGCATAATTTGTACATAACGCTGGCCCAAATCGAAACTGGTCAAGGGCGGTGCAATAGGCACCACCACGCGCATATACAGGCGACCATCGGGGTCTTCAGGGTCGGGTTCAAGTTGTTGAAAAGGCCGGGTCATCAGTGCCTGGCGCAACATCACCTGCGTAGGCAAGCTGGGCAGCAGGCTGTCCAAGGCACCGCCAGAACTTCCCAGAATTTGCCCGGTTTCAGTGAGCAGGGTAAGTTCCTGTACATTGGCTGCATCGCGAAGGCGGGGCAGTTCGAGCAACTGTTCGCTGGGTGTAGCGCGCGAAAGCTCGATGGAAATGGACTGCCCTTTCAAGGCCAGCTCATTGATCAAACTGTCCAGCGCGGTTTGGCCCAAATTAAGGCCCGATTCCAGCGCGCCATCCACCCGCACATCAAACCAGCTGTCGATGCTTTTTGCCAGAAACTGAACCGAAACAAGATATAAAACGAAACCGGGAATAAGCCCCATGAGTGCGAACGACAAGGACATGCGCAACATAAGCCGCGAGCCGAACACACCCGCACGGTACCTGCGCACCATGCGCACAATCAGCAAGACCAAAATGCTGAACAAGCCTGCAGCAATAATGCCGTTCAGCGTGATCAGCAATGGGTAATTGCTTTCAAAAAAATCGGTATTCGAGGATGCAGAGGCCAACAAAAACAGCAACACACCGCCCAGGCTGCCCAGAATAAGCAGGGTGTATCGCAACCACCGGGTATTTTCCAACCATGGATTCATTTCCACGCCTCGCGTTTGGGCGTGAACTCGAAGGTGAGCCACTCGGACGACAGATCCCACTCGCTGTTCACCAAGGCACTAATCTGAAAAGGCTTGGGCAATTCAGTGAGCAACAAGCGAAAGCGCACTTGCGCCGTGTAGGGCTGCCCAATTTCGATTCGATCACGGGGAATCACCGCCCAATCGCGAACCTTCACCATGTGCTGCATGGCGTCTTCGAGCGTGGGGGTGTTGTAGGTGTTGTGGGGAGTTACCACACGGTAAGTGCGGGTTAGGGCGTTGTAGGAGAGGTTAAGCGGGTAAGTGGTACTGACCACTTCCTCATCGACCCAGTACCAGCGCGAACGCATCAACTGAAAATCGACCGTGAACTGCAAAGGCAAGCCGCGGTCCACGGCTTCCCTCAATTTGTACCCCAGTTCAATGTCAAATTCCGCAGCCAGGTTCCAGGCCGCGGGGGCTGGTGCTTTGCTAGGCTCCAGCTTGACTGCTGTTACCTTGGTTGAGGAATCAAGCTGAGCCAACCCCACAGTCAACACACACATCAGCAACAGGCCCAACAGGCCGTGCAAAGCACGTGTCCATGACGAGGAGTTGGCCCGGCTATATTTCAAGGCACATCCTCAAGAGGTTAGTGATTTTTCAAATTTGGCGTAAAAGAACCCGTCGGGAGATGCATCAAAACCTTGATCGGGGTTGGCAGGCTCAACTGGCAACACCCAGCCGGGCGCAGTGTGCGCCAAGGCATCGGAATGATTGTCGAGAAATGCTTTTGCCAACAGGGGCCCCTCTTCAGGAAAGATGGAACAGGTCACCAGCAAAAGTGTACCGCCCGGCTTTAGGGTAGACCACAAGGCATTCAGTATTTTGTGTTGAATCTGCGACAACTTGGCAAGATCGTCCGGTCTGCGCAACCAGGGAATGTCGGGGTGGCGACGAACCACGCCAGAGCCGGTGCAGGGCACATCGGCCAGAATCCCATCGAAAGGTACGCCGTCCCACCAAGTTTCAGGCAATTCAGCCTGCGCCACCTTCAGGCGCAAATTCCATTGGCCAGTCAATGTGGGGGCAATGCGGCGAATGTTGTCTTCTACTTTGTCAAGGCGCTGCGGGCTTGAATCAATGGCCATCAAATCGATATCGGCCAACTCGAGCAGGTGGCCGGTTTTACCACCGGGGGCTGCGCAGGCATCCAGAATGCGCTGGCCACTTTGCGGATTCAACAGTTGGGCTGCCAACTGGGCTGCGCTGTCTTGCACCGACACCTGGCCCAAATCAAAACCAGGTAGTGCAGAAACGGGCACAGGCTTGGCCAGCAACACAGCCTGCTCGCCGATAACGCGAGCCTCCATGCCAGCAGCGTTCAGCTGCTCGATATATGCTTCGGCCGAACAGCTGCGGCTGTTCACACGTACCACCAAGGGTGGGTGGCTTTGCGCCTGCGCCAACACAGTTTCCCAGTGTTGCGGGTGGCTGGCTTTCAGTTTTTCAACCCACCAGGTTGGTAAGTTGTGCTGCGCCAAAGGGTCTTCAAGCGCTTTGCTGCGCCAAGTTTGAGCATCGCGCAGAAAGTTACGCAAACAGGCGTTTGCAAGACCCTTCGCACGCGCAAACTGTTCGCTGCCGGTGCAGGCATATACCATTTGGTCCACCACGGTGTGCGCGGGGTATTTCGGGTTTTTGTCGTCCCACAGCAAACCGAAACCCAGGGCCATCAATTCATTCAAAGGCTCGGGGCTAAGAAGGGCTTTGCCACTGATTAAACGCGTCAGCACTTGCCCACGGCCCAGGTTGCGCATGCCAAAATAAGCTAGGTCTTGAATAGCGCCCAACGCCTGCGGGGTTTTAACACCCTTGGTTTCAGCAGCAAGCGCCTGGTCAAGTGAGCGGCCTTCCCGCAATACCCGAGTAATAACCGCAGCAGCCCTCAACAGGGCAAAAGCCAAGCTTGCTTCCGTCAGCTTGGGTGGAGTGCTGTGCACCGGCTTCAACGTGAACCGCCAGTGCTGCGGGCCATTTGCATCAAGCGGGCAATTCGTTCTTCGGTGGGTGGGTGAGTAGAAAACAGGCTGGCCATACCCTGGCCAGACAGTGGGTTCATGATCATCATTTGAGCGGTTTCCGGGTGCGCTTCAGTGGTACGGAACGGAATGCCTTTGGCATACCGTTGAATTTTGTCCAATGCACTGGCCAGGGCAGCAGGGTCGCCACAAATTTCAGCGCCTCCACGGTCTGCCTCGTACTCACGTGCGCGAGAAATTGACATTTGAATCAGCGAAGCTGCCAACGGCGCCAAAATGGCCAGTGCAATGCTGGCAATCGGATTCATCGGCTGTCCATTTTCATCGCGCCCACCGAAAAACATGGCGAAATTGGCCAATGCGGAAATAGCACCCGCCATGGTGGCCGAAATAGTGGAAATTAAAATATCGCGGTGTTTCACATGGGCCAGTTCATGGGCCATAACGCCACGCAATTCACGCTCGGAAAGCAACTGCAAAATACCTGTGGTAGCCGCCACCGCTGCATTTTCAGGGTTGCGCCCTGTTGCAAATGCGTTGGGGGCGCTGTCGTTGATCAGGTAAACACGGGGCATGGGCATGCCAGCGCGCTGCGCAAGCTCGGCTACCATGTTGTAAAACTGGGGCGCGTTGCTGGCATCGACTTCTTTGGCTTTGTACATACGCAAAACCATTTTGTCGGAAAACCAATACGCACCAAAATTCATGGCCACAGCAAAACCCAAGGCCAGCAACATGCCACCGCGGCCACCCAACATACCGCCCAGCACCACGAACAGGGCCGTGATGGCGGCCATCAACATGAAAGTTTTCATCCAGTTGTACATGATTCTCACTTTCCTTCCGAAGTGGGGATTGGTTAACGGTTGGACTCCTTCAACACTATGGATATATGAATTACCAGACCGATTTCAAGTTGCCAGAAGTATGACAGATCAAGCCCAGGGAGGTTCATGGGCAGCCTCGTTAATCGACTCTGCGTCTAACAGTTTATTCGCATGCCCCGGAGGAGTTACTTTTGAACTTTTACCCGGAAAAATTCAACAAAACGAATACTACGCTTCCAATGGCTTTTTATGAACACGCCTCTGAAACCGGCTAATTATCGGATGTCGCCAACGCGGGTTTCATTCTCGCCGGAGGACATTATTACGCGGCAACCAGGTGCCAAAGAAGTTCGCTGGGGTCACCTGAAATCCGAACTTAAGAAGCTGGGCATGCTCATGGGCAAAGAGGCGCTTGAGCACTCGGGGCTGGCCAAGGGGCACGAAACCGCAATATTCAACCTTGCACGCAATCTTGACACCATTGTGGCCATTCGGCCTGTGAACGACAAGGCCACTTCATTGATTGCATCCATGGCCGCAGTCAAGGGGCTTGACGACACGCATTTGAAAAGTGCCTCAACAGGCCCCATGGCGGGCTACATCCCAATTGATCCCCGGCTAAGTAAGTCGGGTGAAAACTTGCTACGTAAACAAAGCGCCGATGCCAACCCCGATTACAAAATAGACAGCAACAAGCCTGGCGTGGTGGCCAGCCCGCTGACCATTGATGAAAACCGGCGCAATGAATTGTTTGCCAAAGGGATAATGACCCAAACCCCGGATGCCCGCGTTGTGTGCGGTGGGGAAAACCCAAGCAGCCTGGACAGGGCATTGAATGAACATTTCGAGTTTCGGCTAAACGATTTGAACAACGGAAATTTTGCGGTTCAATACAAAAAAAAGGCCTTGCCGGGAAGTACGGGCTCGGACTGGAAAAACGTTGAAGTGGTTTCAAAAGAAGTTGGACAGGGCCAGGCACCGCTACCAATGACAGCCGACTATGATGTTTTGGGCTACTTTCCCCACATCAGCAACTTCAAGAATGGCAAGTTACCTGAAAATACTGCAGGTAAGCCATTGCGCGAACTGTTTCAGAACCTGAAAGCTAAAAACGCATCTTCAACGGAAATCAAACATGAATTGATTAGAGCAGTAACCCAAAAGGTACGGAAAGAACTTCTGGGTCAAGCGGACCGGAATATTGCTTCACCAAGCCGAGGATCATTGACGAGAACTGAAGAATTTATCTCGGACAAACTGAACAAGTCATTGCGGCCGGAAGTTTTTGACGAGAACGGGCAGGTGAAAGCCGACAGTGCCGGTGTGCTGATTAAACACGGCCCGGAGGTGAATAACCCTCACCCTGAGAACGACGAACAAATCACAATTATTGGCCCCAAAAAGATGGTATTTGTAACCCGTTCACAAGGACAACTCACCAAAGCCCTTGCCCTGATGCGCTCACATGGCTTCGTTGTGTATCCGAACCGCCAATGGAATAGCACCAAAATAGAAAATGAACTGATCAAGGCTGGCAAGCGCTGGAACGTAAACCAACTCACCTTGCCGCAAGAGACACCCAGACTGAAGAGGCCGTTGAGCCCACAAGGCCGCATGAACCTAAGCCCCGCCAAAATGCGTTTGGACTTCGAAAACATCGAGAATATTCCGAATCGCGCCAACAAAATTGCCAAATATGATTAATAACAGCGCTGGGCGCTTGGGAGCAAATTCCTCACAAGCAATGTCCGAAAGTGATTCCAGCAGCGATTTCAGTGTTGATTCAGAGGCACGGCGTGATGCTCAAAACGCTGACAAAGTTGATCGGGGTGAAACCGCTTGGTCGCAATACGAATCCGGAAAAAACAAGGCTAAAGGTCAACTTTTCCTTGCGGCCGAAGCCGGCGTATTCAAAGCTCGCTTGGGCATGATGCAAGCGTTGTGTCGCCCTTCATCACCGTCAACGGCACCCGAGCAAAATAATTTTTTCAACGCATTGCTTTGGGGTAAAAAAGCCATTAATTGCTTTCAAGCCATGAACAAAACCAAACACATGCTGGCAATTAGCGAGCCCGACAGCAGACCAAATTCACAAAACCTGAAATCAATTTTTATTAATTACCTGGATATTGCTGACAGCCAAACCGAGAATAATCACCGGCTTGGTACTCAATTTGCAAGCTACAACAAAACCATGCCGGACGAGGAAATTCAACAAAAAGTTGACCTTCTGGAAAACAGGTTTAGCACCCAGACTTTGAGTGAACAAGAATTTGCTTCTGCATTTGGCGAAATGCAATACCTGAGCAACATATACATTGCCAAAAACGCGCCCGACAAAGCCGTTGCAATTTACGATCGGCTGCTGCCCCTTTTGCCCACAGCAACCCCGCCTTGGCAAACATCAACCAACTGAATATTCAACTGCCCAGTCGCGCAAGTCCCAAAGCCTGGGCCAATTGTTGCGCTGGCTGGCGCTTGCCACCGGCTTTCTGAAGCGTTCGAATGCGTAAAACGCCTTGGCCGCATTGCACTTCAATTCCGTTTGAATCAACCGTCAGCACTTGGCCAGGTTGGCCTGTCAGGCCAGCGATTGCTACAGTTTCGGGATCGAAACATTTCAAGGGCTGGCCTTCGAACAAGGTGTTGGCGCCAGGAAAAGGATCGAAAGCACGCAACATGCGCTGAAGCTCAACAGCACTTCGACCCCAATCGATCACACCTTCTTGCTTGCTTATTTTTTCAGCGTAAGTAACACCCACCTCAGGTTGTGGAACCAACGGCAGCGTTCCCGCCTGTAAAGCGTCAAGCGACTCGACCAACAAATCACCCCCCAGCACCGCCAATTTGTCATGCAAGGTGGTGGCGGTGTCGGTTTGTTCAATTGGCAAGGCACGCCACAAGCGCACAGGGCCGGTGTCCAAACCAGCCTCCATTTGCATAATGCACACGCCTGTTTCCGAATCCCCCGCCTCAATGCAACGCTGAATGGGGGCTGCACCACGCCAGCGCGGCAGCAAGCTGCCATGTATGTTCAGGCAGCCAAGGCGTGGGGCGTCCAACACGCTTTGCGGCAAAATAAGTCCATAGGCCGCGACAACCAGCAAGTCCAGCGGCTGGCCATGCACTGCAGTTTTCAAGGCATGCAGCGCTTGCTCGGCTTCCTCACCTTTTTTCAGGCTGACCGGTTGCAACACGGGTATGCCACGTTCGAGCGCCAGCTGTTTAACCGGGGATGCCTGTAGTTTCATACCCCGCCCAGCTGGCCGGTCAGGTTGGGTGAGTACCAGGGGAACTGGGTAGCCAGCAGAGATGAGTTTCTCCAGCGCAACCCGAGCAAACTCGGGTGTGCCAGCGAAACCCACTTTCAGGGTTCGATTCATTGGGGATTTAGAGATCAAGCGGTTTGAAGCTTTTCTTGCTTCTTTATTTTGGTTTTGATGCGGGTTTGTTTCAACTGCGAGAGGTGCTCTACAAAAACCTTGCCATTCAGGTGATCAATTTCATGTTGTATACACACTGCGAGCAATTCATCGCAATCCGTTTCAAACCACTCACCCTTCACGTTTTGGGCGCGTACTTTTACTGTACCAGGGCGCTCAACCTTCTCGTAAATGCCAGGCACAGAAAGGCAGCCCTCTTCATAAACCTTGCATTCTTTGCTGGCGTCGATGATTTCCGGGTTGATGAATACGGTAAGACCCGATTTGTCGTCAGTGACATCGATCACGATGATCCGTTTGTGCACGTCTATCTGCGTGGCAGCCAAGCCAACACCTGGCGCATCGTACATGGTTTCTGCCATGTCTTGAGTCAGCTTGACAAGCGCATCATCAAACTGGGTGACAGGGGTGGCAACCGTTTTCAAGCGCGGGTCCGGATAACGCAAAATTGGTAGTAAAGCCATGCTCTTAAAAAACCTTCGCAGTCAACAATTAAAGGATATACCTTCTGTGGCAAAAATAGTTCGCAAATTCCATAACTTGTTGCCAGGCCCACTCTCATGAGTGAGCTTCTCAACGCCATGAACCTGGCGTATAACACCACAATCAAGGCACGTGCACGCTATCAACTGGCACTGCAAGGCCCACATTCTAGTTTACCCGCGCCCTGCGAGGCAGTTCGGCTTTGGCATGCCTTGGCCAACACTTGGTTGCTACAAAGCCACAAAAGGTTTTGGGTGGGTATTCACAGCCCGGCCTACCCGCAAGGTTTGCTTTCACTGAAAGATCCTCCACTGATTCTATTTGGCGACGGTCGCCAAGATTTACTGAGAACCCGCGGCATTGCCATGGTAGGCAGCAGAAATGCCACGCGCGCAGGCCTGGGCAATGCGCAGGGCTTTGGCAAGGCGTTTGCGCAAGCTGGGTGGGTTGTTGTGAGCGGCTTGGCCGAAGGGATTGACGGGGCGGCGCATGCCGGCGCGCTTGAGGCACAGGGGGCGACTATTGCCGTGCTGGGTTGTGGGCCAGATGAAATATACCCGTCACACCATGCGGGCCTGAAAATACAAATTGTGGAGCAGGGTGGTTTGGTGCTGTCTGAATACCCGCCGGGCACAGCGCCACAAGCCGGCTTTTTCCCACGGCGAAACCGCATCATTGCCGGCCTGGCCGACGCACTACTGGTGGTTGAAGCGGCCATGCGCTCAGGCTCTTTGATTACAGCCCGAGTGGCCAGTGAACTGGGAAGACCAGTGGGAGCCATTCCGGGTTCCATACACAGCAGCCAGAGCAAAGGTTGCCATGACATGATTAAAAAAGGTGCCTTGCTGATAGAAACAGCCCAAGAATTGCTGGAAGAGGCCAAGGCCAGCCTGCCGGAGTACAAAATTGCCAGCGTGTTGCAAGAAGATGACAGCGATTGCCACATTGAAATGAACTACAACATGGACACTGACACTGAACTCGATGAAGAGTTGGGCAGGGTGCTAAAACAGCTGGGGCACGACCCTGTGCACACAGACACATTGGCCCAACAATTGGGTTTGGGCACTGAAGACACATTGGCCGCGCTGACCGAACTGGAGCTGCTGGGGCTGGCGCTAGCAGAAAGTGGCAACCGCTGGGTGCGCGCAAATGGTGTATTTTAAAAAAGGCTGCTACAAACCCAGAATTGAAGATTCTAGAGAAAGTCTTGATTTGTTGAAGGACTGACACTTACACTTCGGCGCACAAGGCCTTGAAATTAAACACACCGACGAGTTGGACTAATTGAGTAGCGAAAACCCAAAAAAACTGATCATCGCGGAAAAACCCTCCGTGGCAGCCGACATTGCGCGCTCCCTGGGTGGTTTCACCAAACACGACGATTACTTTGAAAGCGACGATTACGTGCTGTCATCGGCAGTAGGCCATTTGGTGGAAATCAAGGCGCCTGACGAATTTGAGGTGAAGCGCGGCAAATGGAGCTTCGCCAACCTGCCAGTGTTGCCAACACATTTCGACCTGAACCCGATTGCGAAAACGGAATCGCGCCTGAAAGTGCTGAACAAACTGATCAAGCGGAAAGACGTGGTGGGTTTGATTAATGCCTGTGACGCGGGCCGGGAAGGTGAACTGATTTTCCGCCTGATTGCGCAGTACGCCAAAAGCAACAAGCCGGTGGAGCGCCTGTGGTTGCAATCCATGACCCCTGCAGCCATTCGGGAGGCATTTTCCAACTTGCGCAGCGATGCCGACATGATGCCCTTGGCCGATGCGGCCCGCTGCCGCTCCGAGGCCGACTGGCTGGTGGGCATTAATGGTACGCGTGCAATGACCGCGTTCAACAGCAAAGAAGGTGGTTTTTACCTGACAACGGTGGGCCGGGTACAAACGCCCACACTGGCCATTGTTGTAGAACGCGAAGAGAAAATTCGCAAATTTGTACCCCGCACTTATTTTGAAATACGCGCCAGCTTTGGTGCGCAGGCCGGTGCCTACGAAGGAAAGTGGTTTGACCGTGACTTTAAAAAAGCCGAAGACCCTGAGCAGCGAGCCGACCGCCTGTGGGATGAAGCCAAAGCCAAAGCCATTGTGGCCGCCTGTGATGGAAAGCCCGGCACGGTAGAAGAAGAAAGCAAACCCACCACCCAAATTGCGCCGCAACTATTCGATTTGACCAGCTTGCAGCGCGAAGCCAACAGCCGCTTCGGTTTTTCCGCCAAAAATACCTTGGGACTGGCTCAGGCGCTGTACGAAAAGCACAAGGTACTCACCTACCCACGTACCGATTCAAAAGCGTTGCCCGAAGACTACATGGGCACCGTGAACCAAACCCTGAAAAGCTTTGTGGGTCTGGATTCTGGACATATTGCGGGTGCTTATGGGCCATTCTGCGAACAAATCCTGAAAAACAACTGGGTTAAACCCAACAAGCGGGTATTTGATAACAGCAAGATTTCAGACCACTTTGCGATTATCCCAACCCTGCAAGTACCCAAAAACCTGAGCGAGCCAGAAGCCAAGTTGTACGACCTGGTAGTGAAGCGATTCTTGGCCGTGTTTTTCCCGCCTGCGGAATTCAACGTGACCACCCGCATTACGACTGTGGAAGGCCATCCCTTCAAAACCGAAGGCAAGGTACTGGTAAAACCGGGCTGGCTGGCCATTTATGGCCGCGCAGCGGCAGCCGCAGGCGACGATAGCCTGGTGGCAGTGGAGACAGGTGAAAAAGTAAGCACCGATGAAATTGATGTGCACACCCTGAGCACCAAGCCACCCGCACGCTACAGCGAAGCAACCCTGCTCTCTGCCATGGAAGGCGCTGGCAAGCTGGTGGAAGAAGAAGAATTGCGCGATGCCATGGGCACAAAAGGCCTTGGTACGCCAGCCACACGCGCTGCAACCATTGAAGGTTTGATCAACGAGAAATACCTGGTGCGCGAAGAACGCGCCTTGGTACCCACGGCCAAGGCATTTCAGTTGTTGACGCTTCTGCGTGGTCTTGATGTTGAAGAACTGACCATGCCTGAGTTGACTGGTGAGTGGGAGTACAAACTTTCCCGTATGGAGAAGGGCGAACTCTCTCGCGAGCAGTTCATGCAGGAAATCGCGAAAATTACGCAGAATATTGTTGATCGCGCGAAAAACTACACGGAAGAAACCATTCCCGGCGATTACGCCACCCTGGTTACGCCTTGCCCCAACTGCGGCAGCGTGGTGAAAGAAAACTATCGCCGCTTTGCCTGCACAAAATGCGAGTTCTCGATTTCGAAAGTGCCCGGTGGGCGCCAATTTGAAGTGGCCGAAGTTGAAAAGCTGTTGCAAGACCGTGAATTGCCTATGCTGGACGGTTTCCGCAGCAAAATGGGACGGCCATTTGCAGCTGTGTTGAAGCTAAACGATGAACACAAGCTTGAGTTTGACTTTGGCCAGGCCAAAGACGATGACAATGGCGAGCCGGTCGACTTTTCTGGTGAAACACGTTTGGGGCCCTGCCCGAAGTGCGCATCCAATGTGTACGAGCAGGCCACCAGCTATGTGTGCGAAAAATCGGTAGGCCCCAGCAAAAGCTGTGACTTCCGTTCAGGCAAGGTGATTCTGCAACAACCGATTGACCGTGAACAAATGGAAAAGCTGCTTCTCGACGGCAAAACCGATTTGCTAACCCGGTTTGTTTCTTCGAAAACCCGCCGTGCGTTCAAGGCTTTCTTGGTGAAAAAACCCGATGGGGCAATTGGTTTTGAGTTCGAGGCAAAGGCGGAGAAAAAACCAGCCGCAGCCAAGGGCAAAACCGCGGCCAAGCCTGCAAGCAAAACCAAGACAGCAAAAGAGGCATCTTGAATCGTTTTAAAATTACGCTTTCGCAGCTCGCGCGGCTCGGGGCGTAATTTTTCCCAGCAGTTTCGATTCAATTGGATTGCCCATACAGTGAGCGGCTACTATAGCGCCACCCAAAGCCGCCCACAACAAGCCACGCGACGCAAAACCAGTGCTCATGTACACACCAGGCATGTTGGGTACAGGGCCAATTGCGGGCAAGCGGTCTTGCCAAACCGAGCGCACAGCGCAGCGGTGATCAAGCAGTTCGCCCAGCGGCAATTCAGGAAATGCGGCCTTAAAGCGGGCCATGTTCAGTTCATCAGCCAGGGCCGTGGGGTTCAAGTGCAGCACAGGCCTTTCATAGGTGGCACCCAGCACCATCCAGTCTTCTTCGGCGGGTGCGATCGCATAACTTTCGCCTGATAACACCACGCCTGGTTTCGCAATACATCGCAGCTTGCTGATTTGCCCTTTCACACTGTTTGCGCGGGCACCCGGAATCGGCGCCAATTCAAGTGCATTTTCAGCTGCGCACACCACCACCGCAGAATACTGCTCTCGTAAGGGTGTGATATCGGCAACAATGCTGCAGTAGTGGGTGTGAAGCAAGTCACCGCAGGCCCGCAAATTGGCAACCACCCAGCGCGCAGGTTTTACCCAACCGCCCTGCGGAAAAAAAATACCGCTTAAAGGCGTTGGCAACAATTCATTGGGCCGCGCCCAACGCACTTGGCTTTGCGGAAAATTCAACAGCTGGAGGGTTTCGTGCGCGCGCTCAGCCTCTTCTGGTGGCACGGTTTGCAAGTGGCCAGGGGTGTCCCAATCCACGCCTTTTTCAAGCAGGCCTTGTTCGGTCAAATCCTGAAGAGCCCGAAGCGTGTAATCAAAACCCAATCGTGTGAGTTGCGACAAAGGGGAATCGCCACGGGTAATGTGCGGATGAAAAGCGCCCACCCAATTACCGGAAGCCCCCGCCGCGGGACCGCGGGCTGAATCGTACAGATGCACCTGTACACCCTGTCTGCACAGCGCCAGCGAAACGCAGCTGCCTGCAATACCTGCGCCAATTACTGCAACCTTTGCAGGGGGGCAAGCCATTGTGAATAAGGCTTGGCTCGCTTGTTCCGAATAAGACATGAAGCTATGTGGGCAGCAATACAGACGCAGCATTGTAACCCACACCCATTCTGGTGATTATTTTTTGAGCGTGTTAATATGAGCAAACAATCATATTTTATTGGGATTACCTTCACCATGTTTAGTGTTAATTGGGAAGCCTTTACGCCTTACCCAGCCTTGTTCGGCGGGCTACTAATTGGTTTGTCTGCGGTCATGCTGATTCTGCTGACTGGCCGCGTGGCAGGCATCAGCGGCATTGTGGGTGGTTTGATGAAACCGCAACGCGGTGAAACACTGTGGCGGCTCGCTTTTGTTCTGGGCATGGCTGCTGCCCCGTGGCTTTATCAAGCAATGGTGGGCAGTTTTGAATTCGAAAGCCCGCGCGGAACGATTGCATTAATTGTTGCAGGCTTGTTGGTGGGTTATGGCACACGGCTGGGGTCGGGTTGCACCAGCGGCCATGGAGTGTGCGGGCTTTCACGCCTGTCGCTGCGCTCGATGGTCGCCACGGGCGTTTTCATGACCACCGGCTTTGTGGTGGCTTCATTACTGATGCATGCAATTTAAAGGAAGCAAAATCATGAAAAACAGCAACTTGCGTTTTGCATTGGCAAGCGGCCTTGCGGGCTTGGTATTTGGTTGGGGGTTGATTGTTTCAGGTATGGCCAACCCAGCCAAGGTGATCGGCTTTCTTGATCTTTCCATGCCTTGGGACCCTTCGCTGATGTTCGTGATGGGTGGCGCTATTGCACTGGGCTTGCCCGGATTTATGCTGGCCAAACGCTTTAAAACCAGCTTGATGGGCATGCCCATGAACTTACCCACCAGCACCCAAATTGACAAAAAACTGCTGCTGGGGGCGGTTCTGTTTGGTGCGGGATGGGGTATTGGTGGCTTTTGCCCCGGCCCTGCTGTGGTGGCAGCGGCCAGTATGGCAAGCGATGGGCTGGTTTTTGTTGCTGCCATGTTGGTAGGCATGTTTGCGTTTTCAGTACGCGCCAAGTAATTGCCGGGCCAACACTTGCCGCAGTTTGGGTACATCTACAGGTTTGCTTAAAAACCCGTTCATGCCTGCTTGCATGCAGGCCTTCTCGTCTTCCTGAAGCGCACCTGCTGTTAAAGCCACAATCGGTAACTGACCAGCCGGGCCAGGCAACTGACGAATAGCAATGGCGGCATCAATGCCGTTCATCACCGGCATGTGAATGTCCATCAACACCAAATCAATGGTTGAATCTGTACGCACCGCATCAATAGCCATTTGTCCGTCATCGACCAGCGAGACCTCTGCCTGCATTTTCGATAGCAGGGCTTTGATCATGTGTTGGTTTAATTTATTGTCCTCAACCACCAGTATTTTTTTACCCTGAAGTGACACTGCTTCTGGGGGCAAAGGTGCTGCGGTGTTACCTGTTTGGGCAAACACGGCTTGAACCCGCAAGGTGAAGCCAAACACGCTGCCAGCCTGCGGCACAGAGGCTACAAACAGCTCGCCGTCCATTAGCTCAGTCAAACGTTTGCAAATGGCCAAGCCCAAGCCACTGCCACCGAACCGCCGTGTGGCGGTGTTATCTGCCTGTTCGAACGGGCGCGTCAACCGCTCAAATTCACCGACATCAAAGCCGATACCCTGGTCATGCACCTCGGTTCGAATCACCGCCTCTTGCGTATCCAGCCTGTCTGGCTGCACTTTGACCAGCACAACTCCGCGGTCAGAAAACTTGATCGCATTGTTCAACAGGTTCGACAGCACCTGGCCGTAACGTGCAGGGTCACCCTTCACCACCCGGGGTGTCATGGCGTCGATTTCAAGCACAAGGTCCAAACCCTTGTGCTGTGCTTTGGCGGTGAACAGGCGAAGGGTTCTACGCACTCTCTCATGCAAATCGAATTCAACGCTCTCGATCTTGATCGAGCCTGCTTCAATTTGCGAAAAACTGAGCACATCTTCGACCATGGCCAATAATTGTTCAGAGGCCTCTTGAACCTGCTTCACATACTCCCTGGACTGTGGGTCTCTCAGCTGTTCGCTCAGCAAAGTATTAAAACCAAGAATTGCATTGAGCGGTGTTCGTATCTCATGGCTCATATTGGCCAAAAACTGACTTTTCAGCCTGCTGGCGCTTTCACGTCTGCGTTGTTGAACCAAAGAATAAATGGTTAAAAACAGCATCAAATCGATTGCACCGCCAGCGATTAAAATAAGGGTGGGCAGTGTGCTGTGAACATCTTGGTCAAAATCGGGAGTGCTTTCAAAACGGGCAGTCCAGTTTCGCCCAGACAGTTCAACTGGCACTGTCACTGCGTGGGTGTGGTCAAACCATTTCGATTTCGGTGGATTAAAAACACCAAGGGCGGAGTCATAAATCAGCGACTCCGGTGCCATGCTTTGAGTGTCATAAAGTTGAAAATGCAAGGGTATTTTTTCATTGCCCAACACGTTTTGCATCAAATCCGAGGCAAAAAAAGGGCTGTATACAAAGCCACGAATGGCCTGTCGGCGTGCATTAACAGAACTTAAATCCATGCCCTTGGTGTACACAGGCAGGTACATGAGAAAACCTGTAGCCTGGTTGTTGTTATCGCCCTGCTTTAACTGTACCAAACCCGATACGGTGGGCTCGCCAGTGTCCATTGCATGGTTCATCGCCTCGCGGCGAACCGGCTCGGAATACATGTCGTAACCAAAGGCACGCTGGTTGCGTTCATCAAAAGGCTCAATCAATGTGATCGGAAAATACACCTCGCGCTGGCCAGCAGGGGTTACCGCGTAATTGGGAAAACCCTCTGCGCGCACACGGTTTTGATATTCCTGCAAACCTTCAGAATCTACGCGCTCGGCGAAAGCAAAACCTTGTACGCCAGGTAATTCGCTTTGCAGGTTGAGCCCTGCCACATACACGCGCCAATGTTCCCGATTCACTGTGGTGTGCGCATCAAAAAAGGCAACTCCGCCTCGCAATATTTGCTGGTACTGGCCAATTCGGGTCTGAATACGCTCTTGGGCGTCACGAACCTCAAATGAAAACCGGTCGTTGGCGCGTTTTTCTATGGCTTGGCTGGACAACAGCCAACCAAACGCGGTGATAACCAGAGAAAGCGCCAACACCAGCCATGCTGTGACCTCATTGTGAAACAGATCCGCAAAGTTTTTCGTATTGGCTTCGTTGTGCAGGCGACTCGGGTTTGACATATTTGCTAACAGTTTAGCCATTGGCGCTGGGTACGCATGCCACGCTGCATGCGGTTTTAGTATGCACGCAAAAACGGGCGGTCGTGATCAAAAGTTAATCGTTTGCCATGCATCCAACACATGAAGGTTAACGCCATCACGCTCTGCAAACTTTTTTAACAATTCAAGCGATCTTGGAAAGTCGTCCAGCAACTTTGGCATGGGTTTCAAGCCACGCAATTGCCCGTGATTGATTAACGGTTGGGTGAAGTCATCCCAGTGAATCAGGTAAACATGACGGGCACCGGTAGTCACCACCATTTCCTGCCAGTAACTCTGAATGTAAGCATCGCTTAACTTACCCAAGCCACCGGTGCCCAAAAATACATGCTTTACTTCAATGCCTTTGTTCTGACCGTCAATGTAGCCCGCGCTGGGCTGTATCAGGGCAAATGGCCCTTTACCCAGGCTGGGGTGGGAAACCGCAAATGAATAGCTGATCCCCTCTTTGAACTGCAGGGCATGAGCCGGAAGAAAAACCGGTTTGATATTAAACCCACCGGTGAACCCGGTGGGTGCGTGGGCAGACTGAATCAACTGAATATTGAATTCACCCAGCTTCACCTGGCCGCCGCCCGGTACCACATCTATTTGAGTTGCGGGCAAATCTTGCCCTTTGGCAATTTGCATGGTCGATTCTGAACCCACCAACCGCGCACCATATTTTTTGGCAAGAAAGGGGGCATCCATGGCGTGGTCATAATGCGAGTGCGCCACCACAATACCGCTGAGTACGCTGGGCATGTTCAACCGTTTGAACATTTCCGCAGCAACCGTACCAACCTGTGTTTCATTCACTGTGAGGCGGGTAAAAACAACTTTGGACAAAGGTTGACGTGAGAAAAACCCATCGACCAGCCAAGTGCTTTGCCCATCAGTCCAGGCCATGGAGGACGTTCCCAAAAACAGGGTTTTTACGCCGTTGGCAGGAGCAGGTTTCAAGGATTCAGGAAACTGAACAACGGGATGAGATTTCAACAAAAAAAACAGTGCGCCCAAACCCAACAGGGCAAGCGAACAAACCGCGTACAAAGTAAAACGCACCATGCGCATGGAATACCCCAACAAAAAAGCCACCCTGCCTTGGGTGGCTTTTATTGTACGAAATCAGCCGTTGACTTACTGGCTTACCGATTTTCTTACTTGGTAACTTATTTGGTAACTAAAGCAGCCAAGTGGGCTTCTTCAACAGACATGGCTACCTTGCCAGCATGACCGTCCAAAATCTGGGCGCTCTTGCGTGTATCAAAGTATTTGTCGTAGTGGAAAATGTAGTCCTTGTCGGCCAAAGGCAAGTGGCAACCACGGCAAGTGGCGTAGTCGGCTTTGGCGGGCTGGCCATTGGGCTCGAATGCCGCATAAACCCAGTCACCTGTCTTCATGCCTTCGGGTGCAGTGCTGCCCCAGTTGTTGCCCTTATACATCACAAACACTTTTTCCAAGCCTGCCTTGGTCATTTTGTCGCCAGTTTTAGTGGCTTTGTAAATTTCCATCACGCTAACGGTGCCATTGGCAAAGGCTTCGCCTTTTTTGGCAGCAGCGCCAGTGGGGTTGATGTAAATGTCACGAATGTGACCAGTGGGCTTTTCGATTCCGGCCAAGAATACAGGCCAGGATTTGTAATCGGTTGGCTGGGCCAGTTCACCGTCTTTTGGGGCTGGGCCGAACATACCACCAGCGGCACAACCTGCCAGAACAACAGCTGCAGAAGCAGCGAGCATCATTTTCTTCATTTTTTTCCCCTTTTTTATTTGTGCAACAGTTGTTACCAAGCTAAACATAGCGCTAAGCCTTATTCTGCGCAACTGTTGAGTCAACTCAAAGACAGATGCAAGGGTTTACCCTAATACAAGCATCTTCGGTTCAAGAATGAATTTCCAGAATTCAGGCAACGTGTGACAAATTTAAGAATCGTCACACTGAATGCCACCTCGAAAACCAAAAATCAGTTTGGCGGGTATCACTGCCTGATGTTGTTCTATCTGGATGCCCGCCATGTCGTATCTAACCGCCTCGCTCCCCAGCACTCGCAGACGCAATCTGCTGAAAACTTTTCTCTATGGCGCCAGTGCAAGTGCGTTGCCTTGGATGACAGGGTGTGGGGGTTCAGACAATCCATTGGGTTCAACTGGTGGCCGCGTGGGTGCCTCTGAAACCAACCGGTTTGGCGGCACCGCACTCAGCAACCAACAATTTCGCTTTCGCAATATTGGTCCCTTGGGTGAGCCAGACGCCAATGGCGTGCGCACCGCTGCCGGTTTTTCAACCCGCGTAGTCGCGATCAGCAACCTGCCGCCAGCACCGGGCGCTACACCGTGGCATATTTTCAACGACGGCGGTGGCGTTGTGCCCCGTGAAGACGGTGGCTGGATTTATTGCTCCAACAGCGAGGTACCCGGCGTCGGCACACTGGGTTTTCAGGTTCCTCAATTGGCCCCCCTAACCAATCCAATCGAAAGTTTTGTTCCTGGCCTGGGTGGCGCAAGTGCACTGGTCTTTGGGCCAGATGGCACGATTGAGGACAGTTACCGAATACTGCAAAACACCACATTCAACTGCGCAGGCGTAATTACGCCCTGGAAAACCTGGCTAAGTTGCGAAGAAATTCCAACTGGCTTGGTGTGGGAATGCGACCCCTTCGGCATTCAAGCTGCACGCCCGCTTCCCGCACTGGGCATGTTCAGCCACGAAGCCGTGGCCATCGACAGTGAGCGCCGTGTGTTTTACATGACCGAAGACATGCCCGATGGCCGCTTTTACCGCTGGGTGCCCACCACTGGTGACTGGCCAGCCGGTGCCGCGCGCGCCAACATGAATCAGGGGCTGCTGCAAGTGCTAAAAGTAGAGGGCGATATAGCCAACGCGCTCAATGGCCCCGTGCGCTACAGCTGGGTGAATGCGGCCAACCCCAATGCACCCCAAACGGAAAACCGCCTGCCAGAAACGGCTGTGTTTGATGGTGGTGAAGGCGTTTGGTATCAGAACGACCGCGTTTTTTTCGCCACCAAAGGCGATGACCGCCTGTGGATGTTGAACACAACTGCACAAACCATTGAAGTGGTGTACGACATGGCCACCGCCACAGCACCCAACAACATTCTTTCCGGTGTGGACAACATCACCATGACGCCATTTGGCGAAGTGTTGGTCGCCGAGGACGGCGGTGACATGCAGGTGGTGGTGGTATATCCCGACGGTGTGCTTGTGCCCCCGCTGCAAATTGTGGGGCAAGATCAATCCGAAATTGCGGGTATTGCATTTAGCCCAAATGGCAAACGCATGTACTTCACCAGTGATCGGGGAGGCCCCAACCTTCAAGGCGGTTTTGGCCTTGGTTTGGGCATGCTGTATGAACTGATCATCCCCGATAGCCTTCCTAACGCTTAACAAGCATATTCAAACAACTCAGGAACACCACCATGTCAGGTCCACGTCGCAAACGCAGTCGAATTCAAAAACGCCCGGGCATTACCCGCCGCTCATTTCTGAAAGGCTTGGGGCTAGGCACTGCCAGCGTTGGTGGATTAAGCCTGCTACAAGGTTGCGGCAGCGATGGCAACAGCAACCTTGAAAACAGCCGCACTTCACCGAACGAAGTAACCCCCACACAGAATGTGCAGTTTTTGCACAGCGTGGCCAGTGGCGACCCTGCTTTTGACAGCGTGGTGTTGTGGACCCGAATTACGCCCGAGAATACGCCTGTCAACACCAACCGCACCATTGCAGGCCGTGTGGACGTATTCAAAGACGAAGCGCTAACCATGTTTGTTAAATCCATGGACTTTCAAACCAATGCGGCGCAAGACTTCACTGTGAAACTAATTTGCAGTGGCCTTGAACAAGACACGGTGTACTTCTACCAATTCCGCAGCAACGGCAAAACCAGCCCTGTGGGCCGTACTCGAACTACTCCTGCTGCTGGCAACAAGCGGCCGCTGAACTTTGGTGTAGTGAGCTGCTCCAGCCTGGCCCATGGTTTTTTCAATGCCTATGCCAAGTTGGCTGAGCGTGACGACATCGATGCGATTATTCACCTTGGCGACTACATTTACGAATATGGCAATGGCCAGTACGGCAATGTGCGCGAGTATGAACCTGCCACTGAAATCATCACGCTTTCCGACTACCGCACCCGCCACGCCCAATACAAACGCGACGAAGACCTGCAAAAGTTGCACCAGCGCTTCCCGTTCATCACGATTTGGGACGACCATGAATCCACGAACAACTCCTACCGCGATGGCGCTGAAAACCACACCGAAGGCGCGGAAGGTGTATGGGAAGAACGCAAAGGGTTTGCCCAGCGCGCTTACGATGAATGGATGCCGATTCGCCTTCCCGAGCCAGGCAACCGCGCCAAAATTTTCCGCCGTGTGCAATTTGGCGACATGGTTGATTTGTTCTTGCTCGACACACGCCTGTTCGACCGCGACATTGAGGCTGCCACCCC
The DNA here is from genome assembly GCA_021299735.1 of Burkholderiales bacterium. GTDB lineage: Bacteria > Pseudomonadota > Gammaproteobacteria > Burkholderiales > Burkholderiaceae_B > Limnobacter. Next base: position 114,689 of record JAJTEM010000001.1, read on the forward strand.
GGTGAACCCCACCGATGGCGTGGCCAGCCAGCCTGACCGCACCATGATTGGTGAAGAGCAATACAACTTCTTGATTAACGGCATGCGTGCATCGCAAGCCCAGTGGAAGCTGATTGGCAACCAGGTTGTATTTCACCAGTGGATCATCAAACCCGGTGTGAACAACCCCGCACCTGCACAACTTGGTGAACTGTTGGCACCCTCGGGCCTGAACGGTGATTCATGGGACGGCTACAGTGCCGAACGCCAGCGCATTATCAACGCCCTTCGGGGTGACGATGGCGGAAAACCCATCAACAACGTGGTGATTTTGACTGGCGACGTACACACCGCTTGGGTAGCCGACATTACCGACAACCCCAACCAACCAATCGATGCAGCTGGTGGCTACAACCCAGTGACCGGGCAAGGCAGTGTGGCCACAGAATTCGTGGTTACCTCCGTGACATCGCCTGGCCTGGACCTGCCGAATCAGATTATTCAGGCTATTCGCCTGACCAGCCCACACATCAAACATGTGAACGTGACTGAACGCGGTTACAGCGTGCTGCGTGTGGCGGAGGATAAAACCACCTGCGAATACTGGGCAGTCAGCACAATTCTTGAGCGTGGTGGATCTGAAACCTTGTCGGCCACCTTTGAGGTGGCCAACGGTGCCAACCGTATTAGCCCTCAAGGAATTTACCCGGTGGACGTGGTCACAGGCCTGTTGGGCGTTTAAGGGTTTCTGGGGTAATATCCGGGCTGTTTGATTAAACAGCCCCCAACGCTTAAAAAGCCCCGGATCCCCAAAGTGCCCCTGTCCAAAATTCTTCCAGCCACCGCCATCGGTGTACTCACCGTCACCTTGATGGTCTTGTGCATTACCTTCTGGTTCATCATCATGTTCCCGTTCATCGTGCTGCGCCTGGTGCCGGTGTACAGGGTTCAACGTGTGGCATCCAACTGTTGCGTGCAAATTGCCACCTGGTGGGTAGGCTCAAACAAGCAACTTTACAAACTGCTGCAGGGCCAACAAGGGCAGGTTGAAATTCATGGCGAATTCAAACCGCACAGCAGTTACTTGGTCATCAGCAACCACACCGCATGGGCCGACATTGTGGTGTTGTTCGATGTGCTACATGGCCATGCGCCTTTTGGCCGTTTTTTCCTGAAAAAAGAATTGATCTGGGTGCCGATTGTAGGTGTGGTGTGCTGGGCCATGGACTTTCCCTTCATGAAACGCCACAGCCGTGCTGCCATTGCACGCAACCCGGCGCTGGCCAGCCAGGACCTTGAAACCACCCGCAAAGCCTGCCAGGTTTACAAAGAAAGCCCCGTCACGGTGATCAACTTTCTAGAGGGTACCCGCTTTACTGCCGCCAAAAAAGCCAAAACCAAATCGCCTTATACCCACCTGTTGGGCCCGAAATACGGTGGCTTGTCTGCTTCACTGAACGCCATGGGCGAACAGTTTGAAGGCATGGTGAATGTAACCATTGCCTATGGCCCAAGCAAAGGCAACATCACCTGGAGCTGGCTGTGCGGCAAACAACCCACGATGCAAATTCACGTTGAAATTTTGCCCATTCCTGAGGACATGATTGCAGGCGACTTCCGCGGCAACCTTGAATTCAAGAACCGCTTTAAAACCTGGATTGGCGACATTTGGACCATGAAAGACAAACGCCTTGCAGACCTGCGCCGCAAAGCAGGGCACTGATTACTGACCCCGAATCACAAGCAGCCATTGCCTAGAATCACCCGAACGCTTGGGCTGTCCTGTTGACAGGTTTGTTAAACTATTCGAATTGCAGTTTATCGAAGTGATTTCTCCAATGCCTAGCCGCTGGCTTCAACACATGCTGATCGCGCTGGCCGTACTGGCCGCGCAATGGGCTGGTTTTGCCCACAGCATTGAACACCGGGAAGCACTTCAAGCACAATCGCTGCAAGGCTACAGCCACGAGAACAATCACGATCAGGAACGCAGCGCCACCAGCGATTTACTGCATTCATGCCTTCTGTTCGATGGTCTTGCCACGGCGCAAGCCGCCGTTTCAAACCCACCCACTGGCTGTGCTTCGCCACTGCTGGCCCAACTGGGCACACAAAGCAGTGCCGTTGCCGCACCACGCAACACTCTGTTCGCGCAGCGTGTGCGCGTGCGCGACCCACCCCACTTTTCCTGAAGCCAACCAATCCCGATTAATTTTTGTTGCCACCCCTGTTCTCGACTTATCAAACAGGGCGGGGTGGTGCTTTGCTGCATTTCAGGAAATAAACATGATCAAATATCAATTCCAGCGCCATGCTGTTGCACTGGCCAGCCTGCTTTTTATTGCACAAACCCAGGCACAAGCCCAGGGCACCATGCTTGAATCAGTGGTGGTTACTGGCGCAACCGAAAAACCAGAATCCATCACCAAACCTTTGTCAATCATCACAGCCGATGAATTGAACGCAAATGGTGCCAGTACCGTTGGGGAGGCACTGCGCTATCAACCCGGTGTGTCCGCCACAGGTTTCGGGCCCAACTCAAGCCGCCCTATTGTGCGCGGCCAAGATTCCGACCGAATCAAGATTCTGCGCAATTCAGCCGCCACAGTCGATGTTTCTGCGCTCAGCTTCGACCACGCCTTGCCAGTTGATCCTTTTGCCTTGCATCAGGTTGAAATTCTTCGCGGCCCGGCCGCATTGGCCTATGGTGGCAATGCAGTGGGTGGTGTCGTCAACCTGATCGACCAACGCATTGCCCGCAAGCCTGTCCAAGGCTTTCAAGGCGAGGTGAATTTGTTGGGTGGTGGCGCAGCCGACCAGACAGCGGGTGGCTTCAAACTGGATGCAGGCCTGGGGCAGGGTGTCAGCATTCACCTGGATGGATTCAAACGCACCACAGGCGACCTTGAAACCCCAACATTCACCGATCCCGACGGTGCTACCGGAAACCGGGTGCAAAACTCATCCTCGAAATCCGATGGCGCGGCCATTGGTGCATCATTTCAAACTGGCAATGGCTACATTGGCATATCGGCTGAACGATACAACAATGAATACGGAGTGCCCAAATCGCTCGATGTTCGCATTGGCATGGAAAACGAACGCTACGCCTTGGAAGGTGAGCAAAACTTCAACAGCACAGCCTTGAAGCAAGTGAAATACCGCTTGGCCAAAACCGATTACCAACACCAGGAATTTGAAGACGGCACACCGGCCACACTGTTTGTAAACGACGGCATAGACGGCCGCCTGGAAGTGGTCTTTACACCATTTTCAATTGCAGGTTTAAGCATCAATACAAGCGCAGGCGCACAGTTTGAACGTACCGAATTTTCAGCCGTTGGCGATGAAGCATTTGTGCCCAGCACCAGCACCGATCAAACCGGTGTGTTCACCATTTTCCGCGCCAGCCGTGGACAAAAAAATAGTGGGGTATTCGAATTTGGCCTGCGTAATGATCAAGTGGATGTAAATGCGGCCACCAGTGGTTTGTCACCCATCAGTGGCCCGGTCGCAGGTGGGGGAGTAAGCGCAGGGCCAGCCATTAACCGCAGTTTTAGCCCAAGTTCTGTCTCTTTGGGTTATAGCGCACCAATTGGCAACGGCTGGTCGCTGGGCGGTTCAGTGTCTCGGGTTGAGCGCGCACCCTCAAGCTTCGAACTGTATGCCGACGGTGTGCACGTGGCCACGAACGCCTATGAAAAAGGCAATCCGAATTTGCAAGAAGAGCGCGGCCGCCACCTGGAATTAACAAGCAATTGGGCACAAGGGGAATCGAAATTCAATGCCACCGCCTTTGCAAGCCGATACAGCAATTACATTGCATTGATTGGTCGCACGGGCGCCGATTCAATATTTGATGAAGATGGCGATCTTCTAACCACTGAGGATCAAGTCCCGGTGTTTGATTTCTCAGCCGTACCTGCAGAATTTCAAGGCATTGAGCTGGGTTACCAAACCGCTTATGCGCTGGGTGCAGGCAAATTACAACCCGGTGTTCAATATGATTTTGTACGCGGCAAACGCACAGACGGCGGCGGTAACCTGCCACGCATCAGCCCTCAACGTGTGGTAGCCAGTGCCGCCTATTCACAAGCGGGTTGGACAATTACACCCGAACTGATTTGGGTCAGCGACAGCAAAGCCGGCGCTGGCGATGTGGAAGTGAAAGGTTACGAACTGGTGAATTTGCGAGTTGGCAAAGCATTCACCTGGGGCCAAACTGGTGGCGAAGTATTTGCCAACCTGCAAAACCTGACCGATGAACTGGCGTTCTCAGCAACCACTTTGAACACCGTGCGCGGTTATACACCGCTGGGTGGGCGTTCAGCATTGATGGGTTTGAAACTGGCTTTCTAACGCTGTTCAGAGGTACTGATCAGTGTTTGTGGTCACCGCCATCGTGGTGGTGATCACCACTGCTTTGATGGTGCCCAGCACCGCCAGCATTCTCGGCAGCAATTGCTTTCACAGGCATTTCTACTTTGCTACCGTCGGCTTTCTCGAATTGCAGGCTCAACTCAATTTCTTGCCCGGCTTCCACGGGTGCAGTCAAGGCCATTAACATCACATGGTAACCACCGGGTTTTAATTCCAGTGGTTCACCGGCTTTAATTTCAATGCGCTCAGCCATCCGCATGCGCATAATCTCGCCGTCCATTTTCATCTCATGCACTTCAGCAATTTCTGCAGCAGGCGTTGCCACGCCGACCAAAGTCAAAGGCTCCTGGCTGGTAATGGTCAAATAAGCACCGGTAGCGTCTTGCTCGCCCACCGTAGGGCGCACCCAGGCATTCTGAACCGAAACACCGTTCTGTACCTGTGCAGGGGTCGTCGATTGCTCCACCACAGCCGGCGCATCATGAGAATGCCCCGATTCCGCACCGTGATCATGGTGCTCAGAACAGGCGGCCAGCACTAGTGCAGCCGACAAAGCCGCCAGTTGAATGCTTCTTTTCACTTCAAACTCCCAAAAACTTTTTTCAGTACGGCGCTGCCTGCCGCAACCGGGTTGGCCCGAATCGCTTTTTCTTCCTCGGCCACCATCAAAAACAAAGCATCAAGCGCCTTGTTGGTTACATAACCTTCCAAATTGGCGTCTCCAGCCTTCACCAAACCAAAACGGCTTCTTGCTGTGCCAAACCCACCTGGGCAGTTTTTCCTTTCACAATGGGCAACAACTGCTTGTACAAATCGGCCTGGCTTTTGCTTTTAAAAAAATCCGTTACCGCCGTGTCACCACCACTCAACACTTGTTTGGCGTCTGCAACTGTCATGCTTTGAATGGCCTTTTTCAGCACGGCTTTGGCCTGTGGCACCGCGGCCTCCGCAGCACGGTTCATGCTGACTTCCATCTCATCAAGGTCATCGCCCATGCCCACCATTTTCAGCATCCCTTTGCTGTTTTCCAGGTACTCCGGCAGCTTGATACGCACCGCAGGGTTGCCCAGAAAACCATCGGCTTTGCCCAAACTGCCCACCGCGGCATCAGCACCCTTGCTCAGTGTAGTGCGTAAAGCCGACACGGCCTCCTGGCTGGAAATACCGCTTAAACTGGTAGTGGCCATGGCACTGGCGGTGAATGCCAATACAAACCAAGCCACAACACCAGCCAAAGCGGAACTCGTCAAACGGATCATATTGGCCTCCCAGCCAGCGGTTTTCAAGAATCTAGCAAACGGGCCTTGCGTTCAGCCCGAATAAAAATATCAACAGCCTGGCCTTTGTTTTTTGCACCCAAGCGCAAGAAAATTTCTTTGATGTGCCCACGCACGGTGTCAGGGCTAATGTCCATTTCCCGCGCAACTTCCTTGGCCGACAATCCCTCGGCAGTTTTTCGCATAATTTCCACCTGCTTCCAGGTCAGGGGTTTGTCGGAACCCGGAGCATAAATATTCGAATGGTATTCACTGGTTACTTTCTCAACGCCTTTGGGCGCTTCGTTCAGCACACCAGCCTTTGTCAACAGGTTTTGAAGCGCGCGAAGCAGTTCTGGGTAAGTGCTGGCCTTGTTCACATAAAAGTAACCCGCTCGTTCCGCTTCAATCGCCAGGTTTCTATCCAACACACCCGAGCAAATTAATTTTGGGCATTGCGGGAACAAAGCCGCAAAGTTATTGATGGTATTCACACCCTTCGAATCAGGAAGGTCCAGATCAGCAATTATCAGGTCTGGTTGAGCTTGAATGGCTCTGGCTTTTTCCATGTTCTCCACCACAACTATTTCACTGCGAGTAACCAGATGGTCAATCATGTCAGCCAACATGATTGAAATCATCGGGTGGTCTTCAGCAATCAAAATCGTGGGGATTTCTGTCTGCGAACCCATGTCGGCATGCCTTATTTTTCTTTTATCATCAAGGCATTGTACTGCCAAAATTCACAGCTGTGCCCTTGGGTTTGCTTGTGCCACCAGCCTCTCCCGGCTTGCCTGTATGGCAGCCTGAATTTTGGGCACCAGCTTCTGTGCCACCTTTTCGCCCTCCAACAAAAACTCATGACGTTGGTCCAGGTTCAATGCATCCGCATGTTGAACACTGGGCTGAATCACCACATCGGCTCGGGCCAACTCGGCGCGAATGGCTTGCTGACTCAAAATATTAATGCTTTGGTCCAGCAACCCCCACCACCCCATTGCACCTGTACCTGCACGTGGTTTGGCAGAAATATCCACAGCAATCACCACATCAGCACCCATGTCGCGAGCAGTCAATACCGGGACAGGGCTCACCAAACCGCCATCCACAAACTGCCGCTTGCCAATTCGGGTTGGTAAAAATACATTCGGAATACTGCACGAGGCGCGCACCGCTTGCCCTGCATTGCCATAGTTAAACGCCACTTTCTCGCCGCTTTCAAGGTCAGTGGCCACCGCTGCAAAACGAATCGGGAATTGATGAATGGCCTTGTTCTTAACCTGCGTATTCACATACTGCTGCAACTTGTCGCCAATCAAAAAACCTTGGCTGCTCAAAGTGAGGTCGCGAATATCGGCTTCTTGCATACCCAAAGCCACACCTTGCAAGGTATAAGCATTCATGCCACTGGCGTACAAGGCACCCACAAAGCTGCCTGCGCTGGTGCCCACCACAATGCCGGGCTTGATTCCGTGGCTTTCCAATACCTTGATCACGCCCACGTGGGCAAAACCCTTCACGCCACCCCCGCCAAGTACTAAGGCAATCACAGGCTCGCGGGTTTTCGGCGCCACAGGGTCTTGCGCTTGGGCAGCAGGTAATGGTTCAGCCACAGGGGCCGCTGGTGGTGCCACAGTTGCACAGGCTGACAACAACACAGTCAGCAAAGAGGCTAGAAAAATGCCAAAGGGCTTGTTTTTCATACACATTTTTAAAAACAAAATTCAAGAACAGCATGCTACCGCAGTGCAGCAAGCTTGGGTTGACAGAATCTACTAACGGCAAACGGCCCGGCGGGTTTACGATGAACTTCACCACTTACCCTTGGTCCTAGAAAGGACCGTGTAAGTTCAACAGAGGCCTAATGGTGTTCACAACAGAAGGCGGAGAACCAATGAAACAGGCGATCATACCGATTGCAACTGCTGTTGACTTTGCACAACAACACCGCGCAAAGCCCAAGGGTCGGCAATCAGACCCTCAACATGTGTCGGAAGTTCTTGCCATTTTGGGCCATGGCGATTTGCGCCGCGACCTGCTTATTGAATACCTGCACCAACTACAAGACCACCTGGGCTGCCTGCCCAAACCCCACCTGGCTGCACTGGCCGAATGCTTGAAACTATCCCAAACCGAAGTGTTCGAAGTGGCCACTTTTTATCATCACTTTGATGTAGTCGACTCGAAAAATGAGCTCACCCACACCCTCACTGTGCGTGTGTGCAATGGCCCCTCCTGCTGCATAGCAGGTGCTGAGGACCTGATCGAAAAATTACCCAGACTATTAGGCAGCACCGTTCGGGTTCAGGCCGTACCTTGTATTGGGCGTTGTGAACAGGCACCCGCTGCCGCCGTGGGCCAGCATGAAATAGCTTATGCCAATCACCATGAAATTATGGAGGCTGCGTTCGGCCGGCACACCAAGGCCTTGCCACCACCCTATACAACAGCAGCCGCGTACCGTGCCAAAGGTGGTTATCGCATCCTTCAGGAATGTATTGCGGGGCAGCGCACCGTTGAATCCGTTATCGAAACCCTCTCGAATTCAGGCCTGCGCGGTTTGGGTGGTGCGGGTTTTCCGGCTGGTAAAAAATGGGGCATTGTGCGTGAACAAAAAGCCCCGCGTTTAATGGCCGTGAATATCGACGAAGGCGAACCCGGCACATTCAAAGACCGCACCTACCTTGAACACAACCCGCACCAGTTTCTTGAAGGCACGCTGATAGCCGCCTGGGCCGTGCAAGCCAGCGCCATTTACATTTACCTGCGCGATGAATACCACGCCTGCCGGGTCATGCTGAACGCCGAATTGTCTGCTCTAAAAGCCAACCCGCCCATGCCCAATATGCCTGCCATTGAACTTCGTCGCGGCGCAGGCGCCTACATTTGTGGCGAAGAATCGGCCATGCTGGAATCGATTGAAGGCAAACGCGGCTTACCCAGGCTGCGCCCGCCCTATGTGGCAGTGGAAGTGGAGGGTGAACGAAGCCTGGCGGCCTCTTGTTGCAGGCAGGTCGCTGCGGGAATGGTGGTACATACCCATTCGAACAAAGCCACCGCTGCACAAAAAATGGTCCTTGAACTGTTGCTGGCCGACATGCCCAGCCATGCAGCTGCAAATGCTTTGAAAGCCGACAATGAATTAAGCCACTGGTGCCAACAAATGGGTGTTCAGGGTAGCCGCTTTGAAGCCCGAGAACCTGTACCAGCCGACTTGTCACACCCGGCCATCGCAGTGAATATGGAGCACTGTATTCAATGCACGCGGTGCGTGCGAGCCTGCCGGGACATTCAGGTAAACGATGTGATTGGCCTGGCCTTTCGCGGCGAACACACCTCAATTGTGTTTGATCAAGGCGATGTTTTGGCCCAATCCACCTGCGTAGCCTGTGGCGAATGTGTGCAAGCCTGCCCCACCGGTGCACTCAGCCACGCCAAGGCTGATGCACAACAGGCTGCAGACAAAACCGTTGATTCCGTGTGCCCCTATTGCGGTGTGGGTTGTCAGCTTACGTACCACATTAAAAACAACACAATTCTGCGCGTAGAGGGTCGCCAAGGGCCTGCCAACGAAGGGCGCCTGTGCGTAAAAGGCCGCTATGGTTTCGATTATGTACACCATGCACAGCGCTTAACCCAACCGCTTATTTGCCGCGAGGGCATTCCAAAAAACCCGGTTCGCTTGCTTGACCCCTCCGATGTAGACAAAGCATTTCGCACCGCCACCTGGGACGAAGCACTGGCCTTGGTCACAAACAGGTTCAAACACATAAAAACCAGCTACGGAAGCCATGCGCTGGCGGGTTTTGGTTCAGCCAAATGCAGCAATGAAGAAGCGTATCTGTTCCAAAAACTGGTGCGCACAGGGTTCGGCAACAACAACGTGGACCACTGCACCCGCTTGTGCCATGCCTCGTCGGTTACAGCCCTGCTCGAAGGCATTGGATCGGGCGCCGTATCCAACCCAGTGATGGATGTTAACCAAGCCGAAGTGATATTCGTAATAGGCGCCAACCCCACCGTGAATCATCCAGTGGGTGCCACATGGATTAAAAATGCAGTGAAAAATGGCGCCAAACTAATTGTGGCCGATCCAAGGCGCACAGACCTGGCCCGGCACGCCACCCATTTTTTGCAGTTCAAAGCCGACAGCGATGTCGCACTACTCAATGCCTTGCTGCACATCATCATCGAAGAAAACCTGATCGACCCGGAATTTATAGCCAAACGCACAGAAGGTTTTGATGAAGTAAAAGCCAATGTAGCCCAGTGCACCCCCGAAGCCATGGCTCCGATTTGTGGCATTCCGCCTGCCGCATTGCGCTCGGTTGCCCGCCTGTATGCAAAATCCAGCGCATCCATGATTTTATGGGGCATGGGTATTTCACAGCACACCCACGGCACCGACAATGCACGTTGCCTTATTTCTCTGGCACTAATCACCGGGCAAATTGGCCGACCCGGCACAGGCCTGCACCCCTTGCGCGGGCAAAACAATGTTCAGGGTGCGTCGGATGCTGGGCTTATACCCATGATGTACCCAGACTACCAACGGGTATGCAATCCAGAAGCACAGGCGCGGTTCCAAGCCCTGTGGAACACACAGCTCAGCGCCACCCCCGGGCTCACTGTGGTGGAAACCATGAAAGCCATATTAGATGGCCAAGTAAGGGGCATGTACATACTTGGCGAAAACCCCGCCATGTCCGACCCCGATTTGAACCATGCCCGCAAGGCGCTGGCCGCACTCGATTTTTTAGTGGTGCAGGACATCTTCCTGACCGAGACTGCCACCATGGCAGATGTAGTACTACCCGCCAGCGCATTTCCAGAAAAAACCGGCACCTTCACCAACACCGATCGCCTAGTTCAACTTGGGCAACAAGCCATCAACCCACCCGGGCAGGCACAGCAAGACCTTTGGATTATCCAAAGTATTGCCCAAGGCCTTGGGCTGAATTGGCATTACAGCAGTGTAGAAGAGGTGTTCGATGAAATGCGCCACGCCATGCACAGCATCGAAGGCATAACCTGGCAGCGCATGCAACGCGAACACGCCGTGGTGTACCCCTGCGCCCATGAAGGCGACCCTGGCGAGCCAGTGGTGTTTACCGACCACTTTCCGACGCCGAATGGCAAGGCTAGACTTGTACCCGCGCAATACCGCAGCGCCGCAGAAGTGCCCGACACAGAATTTCCATTTGTACTCATCACGGGGCGGCAACTGGAACATTGGCACACCGGCAGCATGACCCGTCGGGCTGGCGCGCTCAACACCATTGAACCTGAACCCACAGCATCCATACACCCTGATGATTTAAAAACCCTGGGGATTAAAGCGGGCAGCACCGTACGGCTTTCATCCCGCCGTGGCGAAGTACAACTGTTTGCCAGGGCCGACGCCGGAATACCGCCTGGACATGTATTTGTCCCCTTCTGTTACGCCGAGGCAGCAGTCAACAAACTGACCCACGCCGCTCTCGATCCTGAAAGCAAAATCCCTGAATTTAAATATTGCTCTATTGCGGTGCACAAAAAATAGGGAAAACCCTAGTTTTGTCAAACTTTAATGAATAAAGTGACACATAAAGAGTGATACCTTTTTGCCCGCTTTTGGACAAATTCACGGTTTGTGACATGTTAGGGGTCAAAGAATAAAAAAAAGTGCACCCAAATTGTGCGTTATGGAGACTAATCGTGTCCTTGAAAATTGAGTACTCGCCAAAGCTGATCACGCCTGAGCTTGATCGCAGCATGAAAAACAACATTGCCCGCAAGTCAGGCAATAAACATGTAAGTGGCGATACCTACAAAAAACGTAAGTTTCTGAACAAGGCACTTGACTTTGTTGCGTCAACACGCGCCATTCAAGTGGTCGGTAAAGCGCATTTTGAATCCAAACAATATGCCCAGGCCGCTATTCTACGAAAAGACTTTAAGGCCCGGGAAACCGCAGCCCAGCAACAAATCACCTTAAGCGACGAGGAGTACGACAGCGCGGTCTGGAATTCCAACGGTGTTCAAAATCGCTTGACTCGTGAAGACCATGTTCGCTACGGCGTTGAATACTACGACTACAAACTGGGCGAGGAAACCACCCCACGTAACCGGTGGGCCCTGCGGTTCTCTAAAGTCAGTCATACTTTGCATGGTTTGTGTGAAATCAATGCAGCCCCAACCGGCATGAGCTACAACACCTTTCGCAATTTAGGCACAAGTGGCGTTGACGACAAAAGCACCAAAAACAAAGTCATGATGTTTGGTCTTTTGGGTTTTATCGGCGTAGGTACCACCGAACTGTTGAATCGGATAAAAGGTCTTTCAAACAGCAGCGCCACATGGTTGGGTCAAAGCGTTGTTGGTTTACTCGTCGCTTTTCCGGTCGCTTCTTCCGCCTTGGGATTACTGGGCTTTTGCACTGGTATGGCCAGTCAAATGTGTATTCAAAAACAAAACGTAAACACCAGGCAAAAAGAACTGCTATCCAAGGGCATCAGCGAAAACCTTCAAAAAATACTCTCCCAACTCAAATCAATCAAAGACAAACCCGAACTAATCCAGGTCATGGCCAAAGCCATGCAAGGCAAGTTTCACATTCAGAAGAAAATCAAATCTGACAGTCTTGACCATGAGGGTGTACCCATCATTTTAAGAAATGCGCTTGCAGCAATCGATCTGAGCAAAAGCGATATAGAGAACATGGAGGCGCTAAAGGATAGCTTGGGTGAATACATGCAGGTTGAAAAACCGCAAGGGAACGATGCCACACGCTGGAAACGCTACTGTTATGCCAAAGCAGTAACCGCCAAGGAAAGCCACTACGTGGCGCTGGCAAGCACAGTTGACCACATGGAAGTTAGCTATCGTCACGCACCAGAACTAAAAGATGCACGGCGTTATACCGAAGAAGTTCTTGCACCAAAACTCCATAATTTTATTCTTAGAACCATGGCGTACCCGGCAACTTTAATCGACTATGTTGCCGATACCAAAATTGCGCCTACCTTGCGGAAATGGGCAACGCCTGAATACCAAAAAAAACAGGCAAGTAAACTGAGTGATCCGGCCAGGGCCTCAGAGAACTGTTTCCGCGGCCAGTACATGGCTAAGAATATTCACCAATACGGCCCGGTTACACAATCATTAATAAAAATATCCGAAGGCATGCGGTTATTGAACATGAATGTGGTCTTGGCATCCAACGCAAACCTGTCTCGAGTATTCAACAACATGGCTCTTGGCATACACGGTACATTGGGTACAGGCCCAGCTTCGCGTTCCATGTGCAACAGTGTGGGGCGCTTTTTTGGTGGTGCATTGTTGGCAGTTATTTTCGGTACCTTTATTCCAGTAGCTGCAGACGCCACAGGTCACCCTTCCACAATCAGTACCAACGGAAAACTTCCCGTGGATTTTTCCATGACCAATATTGGTATTTTGATGTTCTTGTTGTCCACTCCCACCTTGCTTGTTGAAGGCCTCGCACAAGTTGCAGCCAGGCTAGAGGGTTGGAACGGCAACATAATCAAAACTGCTCCACCAGGTGTTCGTACATTTCAATTTGCGCGCTGAACTGCCAGATTTACCGCACTAAACAGCCCTGATTTTTAATTCATGCAAATTATTACATGTGCGTAATAATTGACGTGGTAATTTTATTTCCATATATTACGTATGCGTAATATATGGAACACACATGGATCGTCGTCTTTTTTTCATGCTCAATCGCGCCCGCGCTGTGCTTTATCGCTACGCTGACAAAGGCGTTGAAGAAGCCATCGGTGTGCCAGCTGCGCAAGTCAGTTTGTTGTTTGCCCTGGATAAACTTCCACAAGCCTCTATGCAGCAACTTGGTGAAGCACTCGGTTTAAACAACTCCGCGATGACAGGCCTGGTACAGCGCATGAAAACCAACAAACTGATCGAACGGGTAGTTTCACAAGAAGATGCCCGAGTGGCCCACCTGCGAATGACCAGCAAAGGTCGAGACAAAATGAATGCAGCCAAGCCTCTGTTGAGCAGTTTGAATAAACAACTGATCGAAGGTTTTAGTACCGATGAAATCAACACCGTACTGAAATTTTTAAACACAGTACATGCACGCTTCTCGCAAACCACAGGAGACACAGAATGAATACCACTCGTCTGGCCCAAATGCTGGCCAGCAGTCCTTTTTTTCAATTCGCCAGACTGGGCACAGTCAACAAAAACTCCGAAGAACATCTTCAACTTGGTTTTGATTCTGTTCTGAAAAATCACATTGGCACTTTGCATGCCGGCTCTCTTTTTACAGTGGCACAAGCCGATGCACAGGCAAAGTTGCTACACACTCTTGAACAACAGAACAGCAAATGGAAAATTGCTGCATACACCAGCGAAATTGTTTATAAGCGACCAGCCAAAGGACCGGTTTGGGTTAACACAGCCACGCCGCAAATTGATTTGGAAAATGCGCTGGCACACACCGTCAGCACATTGAATAACGAGGCAGATGAATCACTGGCTGAACTTTATATTCAATTCAAACTGTCTCAAGGGGAACAATAATGCTGGACTCGCTATTAACCCTAATCATGCGGCCCTTGGTCAAAATGCAAATGGACGGAAAAGTGCCTTTTGCCAAAGCCTGTGGTGTCCGCTTAAACAGCATTGGAAACGGTATAGCTCAATGCGACATGGCAGAAAAACCAGAGTTGCTTGACAGCACTGGCAAGATTGCCGACGGCGCGTTGTTCACCCTTGCAGAAACTTGTTCTGGTGCAGCCATGGCTGGTGGGTTCGCCTCAGTAATTCTTGGTGTCAGGCCCGTTGCGGCTCAAGTTGAATTTGAAGTGCTGCACCCTGCGCTAGGCACATTGCAAGCTCATGCCAAAGTTGCACAGGCCATTTCGCCGTTAAAACAGACACTTCGCAGTGCTGGCAAAATTAATTTTCCGGTTGAAGTGGAGGTTAGCAACGCATGCGGACAAGCTGTTGCCCGCATGCGGGTAACCTGGAATTTAAAGAAAAACTAAATACGCAGATTTAATGTACTGCGCTCAGATGCTTCAGGCTTTTATACGCTAGCACGCTGGCCAGCAACATCAATACAGCACCATCGAATTCTGCGCCAGTTTCTGCCAACGCAGATGTTCTTAAACGTCAATATTGCCCGCTTTCAACGCATTGCTTTCAATAAAGGCACGCCGAGGCTCAACTTCGTCGCCCATTAGCGTTGTAAAAATTTGATCCGCGGCAATTGCATCTTCAATTTGAACACGCAGCAAACGGCGCACAGTCGGGTCCATCGTAGTTTCCCACAACTGCTGTGGGTTCATTTCACCCAAACCTTTGTATCGCTGTTTGGTAATTGCTTTTTCAGCTTGTTCACGCAACCAGTGCATGGCTTCCCGGAAACTTTGTATTGCTTGTACCTTTTGTTTTTCACCCTCACCCCGTTGTATTTCAGCGCCCTCCATAATCAGGCCTTTGAAAGTTTTGGCAGCATGGGCCAACAATGGGTAATCTGCACCGTGAACAAAGTCGGGGTCAATTGTTGTTACGCGCACATTGCCATGGTGGCGGCGGTGAATCAGTACCCGGTGTTTGTCAGTTTGTTCATCAAACTGCGAGAACACCGTCATGATGCTTGGGTCAAGCACAGCTTGCAAACGGGCTGCGCTGGCCTTTGATGATTCTTCAGAATCAAGATCCAGTTCAACGCCTTCCACAATCGCGTTCAATACATCGGGGTCTATCATTCGGCTTAGGCGGCGCACCACAGCTTCCACAGTCACAAACTGGCGCGCCAGTTCTTCAAGTGCCTCTCCTTTAATCGCTTCTTTGCCGTCACCTGGAATTAGAGCAGCCTTTTCCATGGCAATTGTCAGCATGTATTGCGCTTCTTCCTGATCGTCTTTCAGGTAACGCTCGTCCTTGCCGTGCTTTACTTTGTACAGCGGCGGTTGTGCAATATACACATGGCCGTGTTCCACCAGTTCAGGCATTTGGCGGTAAAGCAGGGTTAGCAACAGTGTTCGAATGTGCGCACCGTCAACGTCCGCGTCGGTCATGATGATGATGCGGTGGTAACGCAGCTTGGCCAGATTAAAATCGTCCTTTCCAATGCTGGTGCCCAAAGCCGTAATCAGCGTGGTAATTTGCTCTGAAGTCAACAGCTTGTCAAAGCGCGCTTTTTCAACGTTCAGTACCTTGCCGCGCAGCGGCAAAATCGCTTGAAACTTACGGTCGCGGCCCTGTTTGGCTGAACCACCCGCAGAATCGCCCTCAACAATATAAATTTCGCATTTGGCAGGGTCACGTTCCTGGCAATCCGCCAGCTTACCGGGCAAACCAACACCATCCAACACGCCTTTGCGCCTGGTCATGTCGCGGGCTTTTCGTGCTGCTTCGCGCGCACGGGCTGCTTCAACAATTTTTGCGCAAATCAGTTTGGCATCGTTTGGCCGCTCTTCCAAAAACTCACTAAGCACTTTGGCCACAATGTCTTCAACAGGTGCACGCACTTCGCTTGAAACAAGTTTGTCTTTGGTTTGGCTTGAAAACTTTGGTTCAGGTACTTTTACGGAAAGCACACAACACAGCCCTTCACGCATGTCGTCGCCAGTTACTTCAACTTTTTGCTTTTTGGCAATTTCATTGACTTCAATGTATTTGCCAATCACACGAGTCATGGCAGCGCGCAGGCCGGTGAGGTGAGTACCACCATCGCGTTGCGGAATATTGTTGGTGAAACACAGCACTGATTCGTTAAAGCCGTCGTTCCACTGCATGGATACTTCAACACCAATGCTGGTACCCGGAATGCCGCCATAAGTTTCCGCTGGGCGTTCGCCAGCTGCATAAAATGTATTCGGGTGCAAAATTTTCTTGTTCGCGTTGATGAATTCAACAAAACCCATCACGCCGCCGCTGCCCGCAAAATCGTCTTCCTTGCCTGTGCGCTCATCTTTCAGGCGAATGCGCACACCATTGTTGAGAAAGCTCAGTTCACGCAAGCGTTTGGCCAAAATTTCATAGTGAAAATCATTGTTCTGCTGAAAAATTTCCGTATCAGGCAGAAAATGAACTTCAGTGCCTCGCTTGTCGGTTGTGCCCACAATTTTCATGGGAGACACATCCACACCGTCTACCTGCTCAATAATTCTGTTTTGAACAAAACCACGTGCAAACTCAAGCTGGTGTACCTTGCCTTCACGGCGAACAATCAAACGCAACCAGCTTGACAATGCGTTCACACAACTAACACCCACACCGTGTAAACCACCGGAAACCTTGTAGCTGTTTTGGTTGAACTTACCACCGGCGTGCAGTTCAGTTAACGCAATTTCGGATGCAGAGCGCTTGGGCTCGTGCTTGTCATCCATTTTTACGCCAGTCGGAATACCCCGCCCGTTGTCGGTCACACTGATTGAATTGTCCGCATGAATGGTAACCACGATGTCATCGCAGTGCCCAGCCAAAGCTTCGTCAATCGAATTGTCAACAACCTCGAAAACCAGGTGGTGCAAACCGGTGCCATCGGACGTATCACCGATGTACATCCCAGGTCGCTTTCGGACTGCTTCCAGTCCTTCGAGAATCTGGATTGAACCTTCGCCGTATTCTGCGTTATTGCTTTGCACGGGCAAGTCACCGCCATTCTGTGTTTCTGAAGTCATAGCTTGTTGTTGTTTTCGATTTAGATACGCATGGGCATAACGACATATTTAAAATCGTCTTTACCCGGGGTAGTCACCAGTGCGCTGCTGTTTCCGTCTTGCAACGTAAACTGCACGGTTTCCGACTTGAGGTTGTTCAGCACATCCAGCAAGTAGTTTACGTTAAAACCCACATCAATCTCGGGGCCTTGGTACTCGACTTCCATTTCATCCCGCGCTTCTTCCTGATCTGAGTTGTTGGCCACAATCGTCAAACCATTGGCACCCAGCACCCAGCGAATTCCCCGGAACTTATCACTGGTCAAAATTGAAGCGCGCTGAAGCGAATGCAACAAAGCATCTCGGGAAATGACCACGTGGTGTTGGTGTGTTTTTGGAATAACCCGTTGATAGTCCGGGAATTTCCCTTCAACAAGCTTTGTAATCAGGGTAATGTCGGAAAAAGTAAACTTGGCCTGATTGCTGGCCAAATCAATAGTCACCGTGTCATCGGTGTCATTTAGCAAGCGCGACAATTCAAGTACTGTTTTCCGCGGAATAATTACCTCATGCTTTGCCGTACCACCCTGACCAGGTGCATCTGCGTAGGCCAAACGGTGTCCGTCGGTGGCGACAGCTCGAACGCAAGCACTTTCAATCACCAGTAAAACCCCGTTCAGGTAGTAACGCAGGTCTTGTTGAGCCATGGAAAAGTGGACCATGCCCAACAGGTTTTTCAGCATTTTTTGCGGCAAGCTGATTTGCGTCACCCATTCTTTGGGTTCTTGCACCAGCGGAAAATCTTCTGCTGGCAAGGTTTGTAAGGCAAAACGGCTTTTCTTGGCCTGAACAGACATTTTTTTGCCGTCCAGTTTCACCATCACATCCGAGTCTTCAGGCAGCGACCTCAAAATATCCAGGAATTTTCTAGCGGCTACAGTCGTTGCCGTGTCTTCACCGCTTGCTCCCACTTCCGCAGTGGTTTGAATTTGCATTTCGATATCTGAAGAAAGCAGAGTAAGCAATCCCCCCTGTTTCTTTAACAGAATGTTCGCCAAAACAGGCAATGTGTTTCGGCGTTCAACGATGTTGCTGACGATTTGCAGTTTTCGAACCAATGCATCGCGCGAGCTATGAATTAATTCCATTTAATATTTCCTTATAGGATTAGTTAATAGAGTTCATTCAATTCTGTGGATAACTCTATTTTTCCGTTTGAATTTATATTCTTAGGTTCTTTTAAAATTGGTGTAGAACTTCCGGGACTCAATCTGCATACTGTGGATAACTTTTTCCGGCTTTTTTTGGTTCTTTTTTTCTGTGGATAACTCGCGTTGTTGTGCACGGTTGCTACACAGTTATCCACAATTCTAAATCAACCCTTCAACGTTTGGTCCAGAACATGCAGCGCATGGTTCAACTCTGAGGATTGGTTTCGCAATTCCGATATTTTGTTCACCGCATGTAAAACAGTGGTGTGGTCTCTTCCACCAAACAGCTCACCAATTTCCACGTAGCTTTTCTCGGTTAATTCCTTGGCCAAATACATCGCGACTTGTCGAGGCAGCACAATTTGCGCCTGCCTACGCTTTGAAAACATGTCGGCAACCTTGATTTTGTAATAGTCGGCCACTGTTTTTTGAATACTTTCAACCGATACTTGCCCATGGTGCACTGAAATCATGTCTCGCAGGGCTTCACGCACCAAGTCCATGGTTACTGGTTTGTTGTGAAAACTGGCAAACGCCATGATTCGTCGCAAAGCGCCCTCAAGCTCTCGAATGTTGCTGCGCATGTGCTTGGCCACGAAAAAGGCCACATCTTCGGAAAACAATATTTTCTGTTGTTCCGCTTTCTTCAACAAAATGGCCACACGCATTTCGAGTTCGGGTGGTTCAATGGCCACGGTCAATCCGCTGTTGAAACGCGAAATCAACCGATCATCCATACCTTGAATGTCTTTGGGATAGGTGTCGCTGGTGATGATAATTTGCTTTTTGGCAGCAATCAGCTGCTCAAAAGCATAGAAAAATTCTTCTTGCGTGCGGCTTTTTCCACCGAAAAACTGAATATCGTCAATCAGCAACAGGTCGAGCGAATAGTAAGAGCGTTTGAACTCCTCGAAAGCCTTTTTTTGATAGGCCTTGACTACATCGCTTACATATTGCTCAGCGTGAATGTAGCGAATTTGTGTATTGGGGTTCTGTTCCAACAGGCGGTTACCGATGGAATGAATCAAGTGGGTTTTGCCCAAGCCCACTCCACCGTACAAAAACAGCGGGTTGTAGCTTACACCCGGGTTGGAAGCCACCTGCTCTGCAGCAGCCCTGGCGAGCTGGTTGGCGCGGCCTGATACAAAATTGGAAAAGCAAAGGTCGCGATTCAAACGGCTGCGTTCGTAGACCGTGGCGGCAATTTCATCGCGTTTTACAGCGGCAACTTTGGGCGCGCCTTGGGAGACCGCTTCACTGTTGTTTTTGGGCGTTGCAGGCGGTGGGGCGGCGGTCAGCGGGCTTGCCTGTTTTGCTGCCACCTGCCATTGAATTGCCATGTCACAACCAAAAAACTCAGTTGCCAGTTCATTAAATCGGCCACCATAGTTGTTCAACACCCAATCCAGTTTGAAGCGGTTGGGCGCTGCCATGCTGAGACTGGCTGTGTTTTCATCAAATTCAACCACAGTAAGTGGTTCGATCCACAGTTTGATCTGTTGGGCTGGAATTTCCTTCCGAAGCGCTTCAACACAGTGGTTCCAGAATTGATCAATCACGTTATGAACAGCCTTATTTTTCGGATGAACTGCTTTGCAGGAATTAAAACTTAGCTCTCCATTGTATCCAAACCCCCACGGATTGAGTGAGTGATCAGCCGCCTTCACGCGAACTTGCAGATTTTTCTAGGTTTTTCTCCAATTTGCCTCTATAATTTTGGGTTCCCTTGGCGTGAGCTTCGATCTCCGTGGGCTTCGTTTAACATGCCAAGCCAAGGGCCAAATTAGTTTGAACCCATTTTTCGCCAAATTTTAAGCCCATGTGGGCCAGAGGCTTGTCATGAAACGCACTTATCAACCTTCTAAAGTTCGCCGTCAAAGAACACACGGCTTTTTGGTACGTTCACGCACCCGTGGTGGTCGCGCTGTATTGCGCGCACGTCGCGCCAAAGGCCGTGCACGTTTGTCAGTTTAAGTCTGGCGCATTAAGCCTGGCGCACTGAGCATTCTGAACTGTACAGGGTGGGTTCCGGGTCGCATGCAAAAAAAATAACTCGATCTGAAACATTTGGTGGCCTGTTGAAAACCAGGCCCGTGGCTAAAACAGATCGGTTGATGTTGCACGCATTATTTGAACCAAGCCCTCCACAGTTCGGAATACTGATTCCCAAGCGCTTGGCCAAAAGGGCAGTGGATCGAAATACCCTTAAACGTTTGATCCGCCATGCCTGCCAGGAAGCACTTGGTAACTATCAAGGCAAATTTTTGGTTCGCCTTAGCAAGCCAGTGTGTGCAGTAGGTCATTCAGATCGAGCAGCGTGGTGGACAGAACTCCAGCAACTTTTCAACGATCTCCTCTTTTCCCGCCTTCGTGCCGTTTTTACCCCAGTTGCTCGGAATATGCTCTCGAAGCAGTTAAAATTCATGGCGCATGGAAAGGTGCAGCCTTGTCTTTTGGCCGCATTTGCCGATGCAATCCCTGGAATGCCGGCGGTTTGGACCCAGTTCCTGAAACAAGCCGTACCAACCATAACTCTTAGTCATTAAGATTAGCAATTAAGGATTTAAATGGAAACGCGCAGGCTAGTCCTTCTGATGATATTCAGTTTGTCTCTGATCATGCTCTGGGACAACTATCAGGCCTCTATTGGCAAACCAACATTGTTTGGTTTGAGCACCGGTGTTCAAACTGTCGATAAAAATGGCGCAGCCAAGTCCGCCAGTTCGTCGGTAAATTCCAGCGTTGCCAATGATTTGCCACAGCCAGTTGCACCAACTGCCAGTGATGTTCCCGCAGATCCGAACGGGATATCTGCAAGTTCTGCAGAAGCGTTGCCTGCAGCAAAAATCATTACTGTAAAAACCGATGTGCTTGAACTTCAGTTTTCAACTCAAGGCGCGCAGTTGATTACCTCAAAATTGCTGAATCACCCTGCCGCTGAGAATCCCGATTTGCCAGTTCAATTGTTTGAGCAAACAGGCAATCGAACTTACGTCGGGCAAGCTGGTTTGGTGGGTGTACCCGATGCACCCAATCATCGCACGCTGTTTGAATTGGTGTCAGGCAATGCCGAGTTTGCACCAGGCCAGGATCGATTGAAGTTGGTATTTAAAGCCACAGGCGGTGGTGTTGAAAGCACAACCACATACACCATTTTCAAGAATCGTTATGACATTGATTTGGTCATTAATGCACGCAACACAGGTGTTGAACCTGTCTCCCCCAGTGCCTATGTGCAAATTACCCGCGATGGCAATCCACTGGAAAGCGATTCTTCCCTGTACGCAACCTTTACCGGGCCGGCTGTATATACACCTGAAAAGAAGTACCAGAAAATCAAGTTTGAAGATATCGCTGATCGCAGCGCTGAATATGTAAAAACTGCCGACTCCGGCTGGCTCGCCATGATTCAGCATTACTTTGTGTCGGCCATTGTTGGTCAGGATGGTCCACGCGAGAATTACACTCGTCAAGTGGATTCCAATTTGTATTCCATCGGCCTCGTAAGTAGCCTGGGTACTTTGGCGCCCGAGCAGACTGGCACTTACAAAGCCAAGCTGTACACAGGCCCACAAGATCAAAGTGTGCTGGAAGCATTGTCCCCCGGACTGGATTTGGTCGTGGACTACGGTTGGCTTACCGTGATTGCCCAGCCAATCTACTGGTTGCTTGAAAAAATCCACAGCTACATTGGCAACTGGGGTTGGGCCATTGTGGTACTGACGATTTTGATCAAGCTGGTATTTTTCCCGCTGTCTGCCGCCAGTTACAAATCAATGGCAAAAATGCGCAAGGTTGGCCCACGCATGCAAAAGCTGAAAGAACAATATGGTGATGACAAAATGGGTTTTCAGCGCGCCATGATGGACATGTACAAACGCGAGAAAATTAATCCGTTGGGTGGTTGTATGCCCATTCTGATTCAAATTCCTGTGTTCATTGCTTTGTACTGGGTTTTACTGGCCAGTGTGGAAATGCGCAACGCACCGTGGTTGGGTTGGGTAACCGATCTGGCCGCGCCCGATCCTTTCTACATTTTGCCTGTGATCATGGCGGTGACCATGTTCATCCAGACCAAGTTGAATCCAACGCCACCCGATCCCATTCAGGCAAAAGTCATGATGATCATGCCCTTGGTGTTCTCGGTCATGTTTATTTTCTTCCCGGCCGGCTTGGTGTTGTACTGGGTTGTAAACAACATTTTGTCGATTGCCCAACAGTGGGTAATTACGCGCCAAATTGAGTCTGCACCTGCCACAGCACGGTGACCCAATCGTTGCTATCGCCACCGCGCCTGGAAAGGGCGGGGTGGGGGTAGTGCGGTTTTCTTTTCCTTCCTCCACCAGCTTCAGTTCTTTTTGCACGGCCTTTTGTGGCAAGTTGCCCAAACCTCGAGTGGCAACTCTGTTAACGCTTCGCGATTTTGAACATCATCCCATCGACGAGGGCATAGCTTTGGTGTTCAATGCGCCTGCGTCGTTCACTGGTGAACATGTGCTTGAATTTCAGGGGCACGGTGGCCAGGCTGTATTGCAAGGCGTAGTAGCGCAAGCCCTGGCGGTTGCTCGCCAGTTGAATATTCCATTGCGCCATGCCATGCCTGGTGAATTTACACAACGTGCTTTTTTAAACGACAAGCTGGATTTGGCCCAGGCCGAAGCGGTGGCTGATTTAATTGATGCTGGTTCCGTGGCTACAGCCAAGGCAGCCGCAGCTTCCCTAAGCGGAGTATTTTCGAGGCAGGTGAACGAACTGGCCGATCGAATTGTTCACCTGCGATTGTTGCTTGAGGCCACGCTCGATTTTCCCGAAGAAGAAATTGAGTTTTTGGAAAAAGCCGATGCAAAAGGTCAGCTTGCAGAGATTTTGAATTCCCACCGCAAGTTGTTGGGTGCGGCCCAAGAGGGTGTGAAGTTTCGCGATGGTCTGCAAATTGTTTTGGTGGGTGAACCCAATGTCGGAAAATCGAGTTTGTTGAACGCGCTGGCTGGTGAGGAAATTGCAATTGTCTCGGCTGTTGCTGGCACCACGCGGGATCGTATCAAGCAGGAATTGAATATTCGCGGCATACCTTTGGTGCTGGTGGATACAGCCGGTCTGCGAGATACTGCGGATGAGATTGAAAAAATTGGCATTGAGCGCACCAAAAAGTCGGTTGCGGAAGCCGATTTGTTGTTGATTCTGAAGGACGCGATTCAAGGCTCTGAAGATGCATTAGCGGACTACCTTGATTTACCCTTGCATTTACCTACCATCACTGTGCTTAACAAGGTTGATTTATTGCCAGAGCTGCCGCGTGTAAGCTCGGATGTATTGCTGGTTTCAGCAAAAAATGGTCAAGGTCTAGAGCAGTTGAAGGACGCCATACTGGCCAAGGTGGGTATCGCCCATACGCCAGATCACGGTTTCATGGCGCGGCAGCGCCATGTGGATGCGCTGGTGGTGTGCGGTCAACATTTGATTGCGGCGCATGAGTTTGCGCAACAGGATGATCGAATTCTTGACCTGTTTGCAGAAGAATTGCGGCTTGCGCATGATGCCTTGGGTGAAATTACCGGGCGTATGTTGCCCGATGATTTGTTGGGTTTGATTTTCAGCCGCTTTTGTATTGGTAAGTGAGGTTGGCACACAAGGTTCAGTCGCACAGCACCAGTTCTTGATCAGTAAAACAGATTTGATCAATCAGTTCAGATTCTTGTTCAAACACGGCACTCAAAAAAACCAGTTGTTCGCACAGCGACTCAACGGATTCATTGTGGCTTTCGGGGTCCAAATGCAATATTTGTTGAGTACGTTCCACGTCGTCCAGGTACTGTGCCATCAGGGTTTGTAAAGTTGGTTTGTTCAATACCCAGGCTTTAATCTGAACCATCAGGGCAAAACGCGCCTGTGCCGAGTAGGTTTTGCGTAATTGTTGAGCAAAATAATTCAGGCCTTGCGCCACATTGCCTAGTTCCATTGTGATGACCTCTTCGGGATGCCCGCCATTTTGTATTTCGCTGTCGTGTTGGTGGCGTTGTACCAATGCAATTGTCATGATGCCGTGCTCCGCAAATGATTCGATGTGAATTCATCTTACTGAGTTAAAATTTCCTGCCCATTCCGTGAAATGAGGATGCTTGTTTCGGATGCCCCCCTGAAATGCCGAGCACCTTCTTGAGAAAAGACAAAATTCGAGCTTAATTGTTATCTCGAATTGATGTACTCTTGGGTTGGAAGAAGAGACCCAAAGGTCCAGCGTGCCTCATTTAGCCTGCTTACAATGAAAAATCAAAAAATATTGGTGCTCGAGGATCATCCTCTGATTTCAATGGTCATCGAGGACGTCTGTAAAGACATGGCCCCTCACGCTCAAATACATGTTGTGACTAGTTTGGCTCAAGCTCGCGAGCATGTTTTTGACAAACCTGAGCTAATTATTTTTGACCTGACTCTTATGGATTCTGCAGGGCAAAATACCATCGACTGGCTTGATTCCATGTTTCCCAAGGTGTGTGCTTTGATTTACACCGGTTTTGTGAACGAAACTGTGTCGGCGCGGGCCTTGCAGTCGGGTTATTCCGTAGTCGAAAAAACCTGTAGCCAGTCTGCTTTGGCTCATGAAATTGAAGCGGTACTTTTTAAATCCGGTATTTTGAATGGCAACTCTTCCGACAGTGTGCCAGCGAACGAATACCAATCCGGTATCGTCGCCTATCCGGGAGCCAAGCCTTTGACCTGGAGGCAAGTTGAGATCATGCGCATGACCGCTGAGGGCTTGTCTGCAAAAATGGTAGCCCAACGCATGGGACTTAGTCCGGAAACTGTGCGTGGTCACATTCGGGAAATTTTCAAACGTCTGGAAGTGTCGAACAAAGCGCAGGCGGTGAATGTGTTTTTGAAAGCCGAGCGTAGTGTAAAAATGAAACTGAACGATTAACTCAATTTCAATGATTGGGGTGTGGAACGCGCTTAAGGTCCACACCCACTGTCAAAACGCCAATCATGTTGTCTCCGTCGTACACCGGAACACTCACCTGCGCAATCATGGCTTGGGTGCTGTCATCCCAGCGGGTGCGGGATATATGGGAATCTGGTTTTCTTGAGGGTAGGTTGGTATCAAAAATCGCGGTGAATTTGTCTTCATCGCCTTGCCAGTAGTCGCTGGTCACAATATTCATGGCAACTGTTTCACCCAGGCTACCGATCAAAATTGCTTCCTTAAAGTAACTTTGCCTGTTCACTTCTGATGCCAGAAGGGCGGAAGTCTTGGAGTTTTTGATTTGATCAGCTTCAGGTAATTGCCCGTGCAGCTTGATCCATTTTTCATCCAGCGCGATTACTTGCTCCTTGGAAAGCCGTCGTGCGTTGGATGTTTTGACTGCCTCAATAATTTCAGGTTTGGCTGCGATCGCCTTGATTTCTTTGATCAGTGTTCCTGCACAAAAAGCATGGGCATTCGCACTGGCGAACAATAAAGCCAGTGAAAACAAGCCCAGGTACGCCAAGGCAGCGTTGAATTTAAATTTCAAACCCGGTTTAGCCATGATGTGCTCATTTGGTTTTTTATTCGGCCAGTATTTTGATTGTTTTCAACTTGGACTTCATAAGATTGTGGGCTTGAAATTCCTTTCGGGTAAGGTACCCCAACGCATTTGGATTGCCCGTCAGTAATTCAACCATGTGTTGGCTGCTACGGGCTATGGTGGGTGCTTTGCTAACCCCAATGCATTCAAGCAGCCGTTGAACGGTGCGAAATTCTTCAATGGTGAAACCCAAGGTATTTGAAATAAAAAGATTGCGTTCACCAAACTCATCATTCCGATCGATAACCAGCACCGTGGAGTCATTCACTTCTTGTTTTTGACCTGTGTAGAGATCGCGCAACTTGGTCTTTGAAATTTCATTGAAATGAATCCCGCTTGAGGCCACCAATACTACCTCGGCGCGGGCGACGCCTTGCGCACCTGCCGTTGCAAAAAGAACAAGGCAGGCAATTACTGAATGCAAAAAAAATCTCACGATGAGCCCTTGAAAGTGCTTTGACAGCGCTGAATAAGTTTCTGGCTTAAAAAATAACCGAAACCTTTTTATTTTGTTAAATGTTGTAACTAAGTGTAAAACATGCTGTGCTTGAAAACAATTTGTTGAGCACGACTTTGTTTAATGTTTTCCGAAACGATTACTCAACACCAGAATTTTTTCAGCTTCATCCACTATGGTAGGCCACACGTCTTTGATCTCGGTCATCACCATGGTGTGTGCTGCTGGATCCTCCAGCGTTTTGTCCATTTTTGAGAACTGCTGTTTGACACGTTCCGTGCCCAACATGCCGAGCACGCCGGCTATGGAGTGAATTTCCCGTTTGAAGGTTTGAATGTCATCGGTTTTTACGCAGTTTTCCAGCTGCTCAATCAGGTTTTCGCTGGTTTGTAAAAATTTGCCCAGGTACTTTGCCATTCGCTCCGGTTCAAAGCTGTCTACCTTGAAAATGGGTGAATTCCGTGGGCCTGTGGCTGGTGCCACGGCTGTTGCGATGTGTTCGGACAAAGGCAGTCGCGGTGTTTCAAACCTTGTTTCAAATCTTGTCGATGTATCCTCTTTGTCAGGCATGCAGCGTCTAATGGTGTCGAACAGATTTGTCTCATGGAATGGTTTGGTGAGCACATCGTTAATACCATGCTCTTCGCAGCGCACCCGGGTCTGTTCGAAAGCATGCGCAGTCAGGGCTAAAATAGGCGTTGCACCATGCACGGTGTTTTCTCGCACCCAAGTGGCTAGTTGATAGCCATCAACAAACGGCATCTCCAGATCCGAGATTATCAAGTCAAAAGGTTCGGGTGTGTTTTTAAGAATTTCAATCGCTTCACGACCGTCCTTTGCACAGCAAATCTCATAATTTTTTGGGCTCAAAAAATCCAGTAAAAGCTCCATATTCAAGGGGTGATCTTCGACAATCAATAGTGTTGCTGATCTTGGCTGGCCAGAATTATTTGCTGCTGAATTGCTGGTGTACACGGCTTTGTCTATGGCTGCGGCAACTGTCGAATCTTGCACTTGACGTTGTGCCAGTTTCATCAGGTGTACAGGTAAAATAGGTGTGATCAGTACGCGGTTGTTGGGGTCAGCACCGTGAATGCGCTGCAGTTCATGGGCGTTTCGATTGGAAATCCACACCAGGTTGTTGTTAGGCGTAAGGTGATTTGCTTTCAGCAAGGACAACAGGTCAGGCGATGTGGTGGCAATGTCGCTGTCGATGAACACAATGTCTTTGGGTCCAAACGGATGTTCATCTGTGATTAGTTCCTCGGCTGAGAGCACTGCCAGTGGAAGATAAAATTGATCCAGAATGCTGGAAATGGAACGGTGCAGTTTTTGGTCCAGCGAACAAATATAGGCTCGTTTAATATCCGGGCCGTGCAAGAAGTTTGGATCGCGAGCAGGTGCTTCGGCGCTCTGTATTTTAAGGTTCAACGTAAAGTAAAACACCGAGCCGCGTCCAGGTGTGGAATGGGCATGAATATCGCCCCCCATCAGGTGCACCAGCTCTTTGGCAATGCTCAGCCCCAGGCCACTGCCACCAAACATGCGGGTGGTACTAGAGTCAGCTTGTGTGAACTTGTCGAATACACGTTGCAATTGGTCTTTGCTCATGCCAATGCCAGTGTCACTGACACTGAACTGCAAGGTGGTCTGATCATCCAGTTGTTTGAGCACTTTCACAGTCAGGTTAATATGGCCCTCACTGGTAAATTTGATTGCATTGCCGATCAGGTTTTTCAGAATTTGACCCACGCGCAGAGAGTCGCCCACCAATCGGTTCAGGGTGGATTGCAAACCTTTTCCTTGCAGGGTGTACAGCAAGCGAATGTTTTTGTTCAGTGCCGAGCTGCCCAAAGTGCCAAACACTTCTTCCAGCACATCATCAAGCCGAAACGGAATCTGTTCTAGTTTGAACATGTCGGATTCGATTTTTGACAAGTCCAGAATGCTGTTGAGCAAGTGGAGCAGGTTGTCGCCCGACAGTTGAATTTTCCTTAGGTAGTCTTTCTGTTTCTCATTCAATTCTGTTTTCAGCGTTAACGCAGTCATGCCGAGAATTGCATTCATGGGCGTGCGAATTTCGTGGCTCATATTGGCTAGAAATGAGCTCTTGATTCTGGATTCATTTTTTGCCCGTTCTTTCTCGACGTTGGCCAAGCTGACTTCTTCCAGCGCTTGTTTTACCCGTTCGCTTTTTTCCAGGTCGCGTTGAAATGAACGAATCATTCTGTTGAATGCACGAATCAACAAGTTGATTTCGTGTGAGCCTGTGCGGTTGTTCACGCGCACGGTATAGTCGCCCTTCATGATCTCTTCACTGGCGTTGTAAAGTGAGTTGATTGGATCAATCACCTTTTTCTTTATAGACACCAGACCAATCAAGAGACCCGTCAAAATCAGCAGAGTAAATAAAACGTCGAAGTAAACGCTGTAGGTTAGTTCTTTGCGAGAGGCATCAATAAGGCCCAGGTAACGGTTTTTTTCTCGCGCGATGAACGAGGACAATTCCGCGGACAGTGCGTTTGTTAATTCAATGTGTTTGCGGTCAAACAAGACGCCGAATGTTTCCTTGACTTCAGGTGGGGTGAGGTACTGGCCTTCCTGTTTGTCGACAAACCGAGTAATGCCACTGGCAAATGCACTTAGTTCATTGGTCTCAAGCTGGTGACGCAGATCAAGAATCCGCTCAATCGCGGGCTCATTTTCCGCGATGAATCTTAGCGAATAAAGTCTTTCGCTGAGATTTTGACCTATTCCCCATGACACCGCTGATTCTTTGTTTTGCCCGGTAATAATATCCACCCAGTAGTCAGCTTTTACCTCCGTGGTATATATGCGGCTGCCATTGTGCAGCCCTACGATGTCGAGGTAGTGGTTGATGTACTCAGGGTTGCGGCTGGCTGCATAAAGTAGCACAAGCTTTCGCATGGCCTCGAATTCCGCAAGCGTGCGGGTCAGAATAGCTTCATCCGAAGCCCAGGCCCGGTAATAGTCTTCCTGAACTGTTTGCTGGTGAATCGAAAAACTTTTCACACCGATGCCGAAAACCGAGAACACCAGAATGAGCAGACCAAATATTCGAATCAGAAGCGTAAGTTTCATGGGCCAGCCTTGTTATAGGAACTTTTCGGCCCAAGTTTAATTGCTTTGTGCTTCTTCAAGTAACCGTGATTGTCGTTCTGCTTTGGTGAAAATGGACACGGCATGGGCTCGGTTCTGAGCACCTAGTCTAACAAGGACTTCACGCATGTGGGCGCGAACGGTCTCTGGACTCAGGTTCATGTCTCGAGCAGCTTCTTTTGCAGTCATCCCCACCGCAATGCGGCGCATAATTTCGACCTGTCGCCAAGTCAGTGGTTTTTTTGATCCTGGCGCAATAATATTCGACTGAAACTCGTTCTTGGACTTTATTTTGTCCGCATTCATGCCTTCCTGGCAGCTAATTCCTGTTGCCATCAGGCCTTTCGTGACCGCGTCAAGCAGTTCATGGTAGTCCGCTGATTTACGTACGCAAGGAATGTCCATGTCGCTGAGTTCCTGCAGTATGTTGTCGTGCGCTGTGCCAGTAAAGGCCAGTAATTGCGCGAAAGGGAATAGATCGCGTACACGCTTTGCAGAATCGACCCCCATGCAGTCTGGCAGGTTCAAATCAAAAATTACCAGGCGCGGATTTTCATGAACGTGTTGCTCGCAGGCCTGAATGGTGGGTACTTTGATCACACCCATGTCTGGCGCGTGCTCGGTGAGCATGTCGGCCAGCATCATTGATACCAGCGGGTGATCTTCAACCAAAAGTACGGCGTTGGGGTTCATTCGGCAACCTCCTGACTTGTTTGCCAAAAACAAAAACCGGTATTACCGGCATATCTCCATAATAGTACGTGCTAACCCCACATGCGATGCCCCTTCATTTGGAGGATAGCTTCATTTGAATCATATGCTCAACAAATGATTTCTCCCTCAAATAGGGGGGGATCTCTTTGTGTTGATGGTTGATCGCCGTTCATCCACTAACCTGAAAGTATTGAGTCAAAATGCCGTTGGGGCAGGTGAATGTTGTGAGTGAGTCGGAATCAAAACCTTTGGAAGTTTGGGTGGCTGAGGATTCACCGTTTTATCGCCTTGTGGTGGAAGAAGCCATTGAAGAAATAGTTAAGGTCACCTACTTGCCCATTTCGCTTACGGTTTTTGAGCGCTTCGGCGATGTTCGAACAGCATTTGATCAGGCGGAGAGAGGTATGCGGTCCATGCCTTCTGCGGTGTTGTCTGATCTTCATTTTCCAGATAACGCACATGAAGACTTGCAAGACATTTTGGTGTTTTATAGCAGATATGTGCATGCGGTGCCTGTCTCTTACATGTCTTGCAATCGTGAGAGTTTGGAGCTTGCCGAAAGCCATTCAGAGCAACGTTCAGATGCCTTGCAAGCACCCAGGTTTTTGCGAAAAGACACCGCGGATACTGTGACCAATCTGGTTAGAACCATTCATGCAATGGTGTTTGTTCCCCGTGCTCAGCGTTCAAGGCTTAATGCGTTGCTCGCTTGAGACTGGTTGTCGACGATCATTTATCCAAAACCCGAAATACGATCAAAAAACAGGGCGCATTCCGTGCGGTATCCACAAACGGTGAAATCAGAATATCGCATGGCACTTTGTGCTTGGGGTTAATTTCATATTCTGTTGTTACCAGGATTTTTTGATGGCTTAAAAACCCAACCAGCAGCTGGCGATAATGCCTGGTAGGAATACGCCCATGGATCAAATGGTAGGGATTACGTCCCAACCATTTCTCTCTTCCCTGGCCGACAAACGTCTCAAATGCTGCGTTTACATACAATAACCCGAAGGGATCTTTGGTGTTGCGAATGTCGTTGGTCACGATAATGACTTCACGGATTTGTTCAATCGCCGAGTTCAACATGTACAAATCGCTGCTTTGATTTTTGCGCTTTGTGATGTCTTTGATCAGAATGGTGTAACCGGCTCCCGATCTGAATACGCGCAGCGAGATCCAGCGTTTGATAAATCCCACGAACTGATCGATGGATTTAGAAAATCCGACCTGGTTGACTGATTCCAGCAGGGCGGCGAACTGGTTTTTCTCGAGATCGGGAATCAAGTCTGTCAATGGCATTGCATGTACAAAAAGTTCTTTGTCTTTTTGCAGAAGGGTTTTCGCATTACGGTTCACAAAGCTGACATTCAGCTTGGCGTCAATTTCAATCAGTCCATCCGTGAGGTTATCTACAATCAGGTTGTAGGACAGCAGGTTTTTTTCTAAGGACTGCTCCACACGGCGTGTTTCTGAAATATC
The DNA here is from genome assembly GCA_021299735.1 of Burkholderiales bacterium. Taxonomy (GTDB): domain Bacteria; phylum Pseudomonadota; class Gammaproteobacteria; order Burkholderiales; family Burkholderiaceae_B; genus Limnobacter. The sequence goes on from JAJTEM010000001.1 coordinate 146,492, forward strand.
GACAATTGAGCCATACAGGCCCATGGGTACTCCCTCATCGCTGATCGAGGGCCGAATCATCATCCGGAACCATTTTTTCTTTTCGTTCTGCCCCAGTGATTCAAACTCAAGGCTTGCTGGTTTGCGGTTGTTAATACACTCAATAAAAAGCACGGCGATATTTCTGCCAGATAACCTGGAGAGAATGGAGCTTAGGTGGAAAATTGAATCCAGTGAGTCCTTGCTCGAGCCCAGTACCTCACGCAGCATTTCTGTGGTTTTCAGTGACCCACTTTCCAGGTGGTAATACCACCCGCCTACTTTGGCCAAGGTTCCAGTTAAGTTCAAAAGGCTTTCATCGAAAATGGATTTTTGAACTGAGGACGATTTATTGATCATCGCCGTGAAGTTGGCAACCACGGATGGCTTTTTAAATGCCGTGAATCCTTTTTTTGGGCAAAGCTCCATGCGAAGCCAGGTGCTGTTCTCGTTGTGCATGTTCAGCCGAACCCAGGCCTCTGATTGCGAGTTGCTTTTCAGGCAATGGTTGAGTATTTTCGAAAATGTCTCCTGGTCCTCGCTGTAAAGTAAGTCGATAAAACTTTCTTTGTGTTTTACTTTTGTGAACTCTTCTTCGCCTGAGTTCGCAAGGCCGGTGATCAATCCTTGATGGTCCAGTGCAAGCCGGCCTTTGACTGTTTCCCTTAAAAAAGACTTGGGGAATTTTTTCAAATCCAGATTTGGCTCCATTCGGGGCAAACTGTCAGGGTCAACCGATACTTCTTGGTGAAAGGTTTCTGGTGAAGGCCCACTGATTTTTTTTACCAATCCAAACAGGCGTGTGTCAGTTGCATTGCCGTTGTCATACACCTGTTCCTCAAAGCGCACGATGTCGCCGCTTGGCAAGCGTACCCGATACACAAAGGCCGTTCCATTTCGCTTCAGTCGCTCTTTCTCGACCATCTCCCGGTCTTCTTCTATTGGTAAGCTGTTGAACCAACTGGTTTGAACTACCCGGGTTTGAGAGAGATTCAACCACTTTTCCATGGAAGGTGACAGTTCAATGAATCCGCCGCGATCTGTATTTCGCCAGCTGCCCAAATCTTGACTGTTGTGGTTGGGCTGTTGCCGTGAGTTCAATTCATTTGATGCTCTGGCTTTCTGTGCCCGTTCAACCAAACTGTGTTCAACCAGTTTGGCCAAACCCGTTGCAATATTCACTTCAGATTTCGTCCAGTTGCGTTCTGTGTTGTCCAGCAAACAGAATGTGCCTATGTTGCTGCCATTCACCGAGCGAATGGGCACGCCCAGATAGGCTCGAATCCATGGGCTGCCAAGCGCCAGTGGGTGGTTTTTTAGCGTTGGGTGTTCAAGAAAGTTGTTGATGATGTGTGGTTGATCGTGCTGGATCGTCTGAGCACAAATGGACATGTCGCGCGGAATTTCACGGGTTTCAAATCCGCGTTTGGCTTTAAACCACAGTCTATCGGTATCAACGAATGCAATAAAACAGAAAGCACAATTGAATGCTGATAAACCGAGATCCACCAGCGCTTCAAAATACTCTTCTTTATCCGTGTCCAGAATATCGAGTTGGTAAAGTTCCGTCAGTCTCACCGCCTCGTTGATTTCTTTTGGACTACTCATTGTGGACGTGTCTCCGTGCCTCTTGCCTCTCGGTACTCACTTTACACTTTGTCACCTATTTGAGGGGCTACACTTTTGAACTACCCGATAAAAATAGCGAAGTTTCATCTGTAAACCGTCACTTCGTACTGAGCAGCACCCGTATTTGCTCGACACGTTTGCGGTTTGCGCCCAGGTCGCTGTATCCAACTCGCGAGGCGGAACGAACATGAAGCAATCCACTGCCTTGGTCTAAGCGAAATTCCACATCATCGACAAACCCGAAAAGATCGCTTGTGAAAGTGCTTGCCATGTATTGATCACTTGAAAAACTCACATCGCCGCCCAGCAATTCGACCACCTCCTTGACCTTCAGCAAGGGCTCCTCTCCCATGGAGGGTGTAATCGGGAAGGCTGCAATTGAGTGATCATCGGAGGGCGCACTTTCACTGCTGACACAGTTTGGTTTGTCAGGGCAGGGCGTCAATTGGCCATTACTTAGCCCTGATCTCGTACCGGTTTCGGAGTAAAGACCAAGGCCGAAGAAAACAGTGATTACCAAAGTGATCAGCACAATCAGGCCCAGTGACGCTCTTTTCATGTAATTGCCCCTTATGTCTTATACTAATTACTGAATTTTCTCCAGTTTAGCGGTCAGTGAGATCAGATGTCCAAACCTTTGCAGTTTAAGTTGTCCGAGGAAGAGATTTCCCGCATTGTAGAAATGGCCTGGGAAGATCGAACGCCATTTGAAGCCATCCAGATTCAGTTTGGTTTGAATGAGTCGCAAACCATTGAGTTGATGCGCGCCAATATGAAATCCAGCAGTTTTAAAATGTGGCGTGAGCGTGTTACTGGCCGCAAAACAAAACACTTGAAGTTGCGTGGTTTCGCCAGCACCAAAGCGTATGCCCCAGGGCATTACAAAATTCGCTGATTGCGTTTTTCATTGAGTGATTCGGTGTTTGCTTGAAACGGGAGGTTTGAAATGCTAAAGGAACAGCACAACTCCCCGTTGGCTTTGCGCAGTGGGCAAGACTGGATGCTTTGGTTCGGGCGAGCCTCGCAGCACCTACCCGATCTGCACCGCGCATTTCAGTTTTTAGAGGGTAGTTGTGAGCTACTTGATTCAAAAAATGAAGCAGAGCTGAAGTCCAGATCCCGGAAATTAAAACAGCTGATTAACCGTTTTGTTGGGCAGGCGCGTTGTCCCTCTGCCCAATCGTGTGAACGCATTGCGATTCGAACGCAGGTTCTGGATGGTTGGTTGCAATCTGAGCTGCAGCGCCAGCAGAATCCAAACCTGTTGGTGGAATTGGGTGCACATGCTTTGCAAAAATTGTTGGCCATTTGCGAAGGTGCAGATGACAAGCATGGTTTGTTGCTCAAGGCAGTGCGTGAATTTACACGTGATTGGTTGAACATTGTTTCAGCACGAGTTGAGAATCCAATAGAGCGCGCTCACCTCGTATATCCCGTGGCCATGCTGGACCAGGCTGGCTTGGTTGATCCTTCTTGGTGGTGGAAGCAAATAGCTTTGTGTGATCGCCACACGGTGTTGGGTTTGCTTGAACATGAAATCAATGAAATGAATGAAATGCAGCCTACCAGCAATGTTAGTTGGCGCTCTTTTGATAGACGTTGGAAGAGGCTGCGCGTGCGTGCTTTGCTTGAACACCTTGGCGAAAAGCGTTTGTTGGCGGAGTTGCTTCGCAAGTCCGCAGTGGATGATTTTGAGGCTGTGGTGGCAGTCCGGATGTTGCGCGAAGCAGGTCGTTCGCGCGATGCAATAGTGCAGGCTGAGCAGTGGCTGCGAGCCTTACCCAGAAGCCCGGTGTTGGCTGAGGTTTTATTTGATTTGTATTGTGAAGACGGTTGGGATGAGGAGGCGCTAACGCTGGCTGTGACTCACTATGGTTACGATCCCAACCCGGTGTGGATCGATCGACTGGCGCGTCTGGTTTTGCCCGCAGCCAAGGCTCAAGTCAAAACCTGGAAAAAACACCTGAGCATTTAAGGTGTGTTACAACAAATCCATTTGTCCCTTCTGGGTTTTGTAGCGAAACGATTCAAGTACAGTTTTACCTTGAGGGTTGGAGAAGTGTTTCAAATCAAGCCCAGCATGCAAATGCCCTGCTCGAACCACGCGCAAATACCATCCGCAATTGCCTTGCTGAATCATTTGTTTAGGCGCCGCGCCGTAACCCATGCGAATCGCAAACTTGTGGCATGGTTCGCGCGGGTCGGTCACCCGAAGCCGAACCTCCCCCAACTCAAACTCATCTCCAATTCGCACCTGCGTTTCATCCAGGCCCTGAACCACCAGGTTTTCACCGAGAAATCCCCACGGCAAATCCGTGTCCAGATTTTTTTCGTGGCGTCGTGCTTTCCAGAATTGATAGTGTTCTGCCGGCATCATGTACACCGCTTTGTCCAGCCCACCATGTACCGACAAATTGGATTGCTCGTCGCCTTCCAGTCCCAGTTTCTTCAGGGCAATTGAAATCGGGTTCTGCTCAGTGCTTACCGCCTGTTTTTTGATTCCGCTAGCCTCGGTTTTGATCCCGCCGGCAGCTGTTCGATAGACCAGTGGAGCAACAAGGCCAGTGCAAATTGCAATCAGCTTCATGAGGAATCCGTAGTGGTTTGGTTTTATAACTCTACATGGCCTGTGCCGGAAAGCAAACAGGGGATGGGATTAGGTGATAATGCTTATAGGAAAAACTTATTTCCGTTTGCTTACAACATGTTAAACTCGAGGGCTAAGTTTGCGGATAAGCGACAAATCGATCGCCCGAGTGCCTGGTGTCATGTTCCGGTAATACGTTGAGCAACGCCAACGCCCCCGCACAAAAGAATTACATTTGTCTATCTGGAGGTTTTAGCATGAGTGCAGTGCTGTCTATGGTCAGCCAGACCGTGCCGTCGTATGTCAAGCACAAGAAGCTTGTGGCTTGGGTGCAAGAAATTGCAGCCCTTACCGAGCCCAAGAATATTGTGTGGTGCGATGGTTCACAAGAAGAATACGAACGCCTTTGCGCAGAGATGGTTGAAGCGGGGACTCTCCGCAAGCTCAACCCTGAAAAGCGCCCCAATTCTTACCTCGCCTGGTCTGATCCCTCAGACGTGGCCCGTGTTGAAGACCGAACCTACATCTGCTCTGAAAAGAAAGAAGATGCCGGCCCCACCAACAACTGGGAAGACCCCGCCAAAATGCGCGCCACTTTGAACGGTTTGTTCAAAGGCTCCATGCGTGGTCGTACCCTCTACGTAGTGCCGTTTTCAATGGGCCCCTTGGGTAGCCCGATCGCCCACATTGGCGTTGAATTGTCTGATTCAGCCTACGTGGTCGTAAACATGCGCATGATGACGCGCATGGGCAAAGCCGTGTACGACGTATTGGGCGAGAACGGTGAATTTGTGCCTTGTGTACACACGGTAGGCGCGCCTTTGGCGGCTGGTCAGAAAGACGTTGCATGGCCTTGCAACCCCACCACCAAGTACATTGTTCACTACCCGGAAACACGTGAAATCTGGTCCTATGGTTCCGGTTACGGTGGCAACGCTTTGTTGGGCAAAAAGTGCCTGGCGTTGCGCATTGCTTCAACCATGGGCCGCGACCAGGGCTGGTTGGCCGAGCACATGCTGATCCTGGGTGTAACAAACCCAGAGGGCAAAAAGTACCATGTGGCTGCTGCATTCCCTTCAGCTTGTGGCAAAACCAACTTCGCAATGTTGATTCCACCCGCATCCATGAAGGGTTGGATAGTGAGCACGATTGGTGACGACATTGCCTGGATCAAGCCTGATGCAAATGGCAGGCTTCGTGCCATTAACCCAGAAGCGGGTTACTTCGGCGTTGCCCCCGGCACAAACACCAAAACCAACTCCAACTGCATGGCTTCCCTGAACGCCAATGTAATTTTCACCAACGTGGCCCTGACTGATGATGGCGATGTGTGGTGGGAAGGTTTGACCAAAGAAGCGCCTGCGCACCTGGTTGACTGGACTGGTCAAGACTGGACACCTGATTGTGGCCGCAAGGCTTCACACCCCAACGCCCGTTTCACCGTGGCTGCCGAGCAAAACCCAGTTATTGACAACAATTGGGACAACCCGGCTGGTGTTGAAATTGACGCATTTATTTTCGGTGGTCGCCGTTCAACCACTGTGCCTTTGGTTACCGAAGCCCGCAACTGGGTTGAAGGCGTATACATGGCCGCAACCATGGGTTCTGAAACCACAGCCGCAGCTTTTGGTCAGCAAGGTGTTGTTCGTCGTGACCCGTTTGCCATGTTGCCGTTCTGTGGTTACAACATGTCCGACTACTTCCAGCACTGGCTCGATCTGGGCAAGAAGCTGGAATCATCTGGTGCCAAGTTGCCCAGTATTTTCTGTGTAAACTGGTTCCGTACCGACGCAGAAGGCAAGTTCATTTGGCCTGGTTTTGGTGAAAACATGCGCGTGTTGGCTTGGGCGCTTGAGCGAGTTGAAGGCAAGGGCAAAGGCGTTGACCATGTGTTTGGTACATCGCCAAGCTACGAAGATATTTCGTGGGATGGCCTGGAATTCAGCAAAGAGCAATTCGATTCCATTACTGCAATCGACAAAGCCGCTTGGGAAAAAGAGCTTGAGCTGCACGCCGAGCTGTTTGAAAAACTGAAGTACAACTTGCCAGCTCAGCTGGAAGAAACCAAAGCCCAAATTGCAAGCCGCCTTGCTGCTTGATTTGGTTTTCATATTTTGACTTTTTTCTGATACTCCGGAATTAGTCCTATGGCGGGCGCCCACAAGGCGCCCGTTTTCTTTTTTGCGGAATTTCTCATGTTTGAAAACATTGAGTTGTGGGTGTTGGTTGCTCTTTGTACGGCAGCGTTTTGTGCCGGCTTGATTGATGCCATGGTGGGTGGGGGCGGGTTAATTCAAATCCCCGCTTTGTTTGGTTTAATGCCAAGCCATGGGCATGCCACCTTGTTGGGCACCAATAAAATTTCCAGCGTTGTAGGCACCACGTTTGCCGCTTACAAATACGCCAAGGCCATCCAGGTGCCTTGGAACGCGGTTATGCCCGCTACTCTCATGGCCTTGATAGGCGCTTATTGCGGTGCTTATGTCGTTACTCAAATTTCCACCGAAGTGTTGCGCTTGATGTTGCCGCTGTTACTGCTCGCCGTGGCTATTTACACCTTTTTACGCAAAGACCTTGGAAGCGTACACGCGCCGAAATTGGATAAAAATCGCGAGCGATTTTTTGGCGGCTGTTTGGGTTTGAGTATTGGTTTTTACGACGGTTTTTTTGGGCCAGGCACCGGTTCATTTTTGATGGTGGCCTTTGTTGTATTTTTTGGTTTCGATTTTTTAGCCGCCACTGCAGGTGCGAAAATGGTGAATATCGCTTGCAACCTGGCTTCACTTGCGTGGTTTGCTCCAGCAGGGCATGTGATCGTGGCACTGGGTTTGTTGATGGCTTTATTTAATTTGGCGGGCGCAAGGGTAGGGGCCAGTTTGGCGATTCGCAAAGGTGCCGGGTTTGTGCGCAAGGCGCTGTTGGCGGTTGTGTTTTTATTGATACTGCGTACCAGTTACGACAGTTATTGGCCTTATTTGAAAGCGTGGCTTGCGTGATTGTTTCACGTGGAACAAGCTGGGTTTGTTTGGTTTTTTGATGATAACGTTGGTGTTGGCTAGGGTGTGGCTCGGCTGCTGTGTCGCCTTGCCTATGCAAGTCTTCTGATCCGGCTTGATGCTTCTGGCTTGGGGCATGCGAAACGCGAGTGCGTCTTCGCATCGGTTCCTGGCGGAACCGCCCCACGCTGCGAAACCGCCGGGAAGCCTTGCAAATCCGGCAAGGCGACACAGCAGCCGAGCCACACCCTCGCTATCGGCAACGCAGTCGTTTTTATCATCGCCATGGCCGGTGTCCGTAGCCCTAACAATAGAAATAGCAATAGTCGTAGCCGTTTTGCATTTGTGACTCTTGTTGCCTGCGCGCTCAGGTTGCAAAGCCCTCGCAGCGCCGATCAAGAAAACCTGCCCTTGGTGTTTATTCGCCGTCCGTTCGGCAAGGCCGAAAGCGCAGCCCGCCCGCTTTTTAGCGGGTGCGCTTAGGGCGGTTAATTAACAACAAGGGGGTATTCAGGTTTTCGGCGCGAGAGGGTATACGCCTGAGCAAGCGAGGCAGCTAGAATTGCCCTCTAACGTTACAGTCAAGCGCTTTTCTATTTGGGCAAATGTTGCATTGCTAGTAAACGTGTGTGTGCTTGGGCATGCTTGTCTGTTTTCTGTTCCACGTGAAACATGTTCGCTTGGGCAAAATCATGCCAAAGCATATAATTGCGCCATTGTGGCTGAATTGACCCTGCTCAATTCGGTATTTGAATTTCGAATCCAAAAAAGGATTCAGGCAGCAACTGCCAGGAGTGAATAATGTTTTATCCCGAAGAGTTTGATGTAATTGTGGTGGGTGGTGGCCATGCCGGAACTGAGGCTGCATTGGCTGCGGCCAGGGCGGGCAGTAAAACTTTGCTTCTGACCCACAACATTGAAACTCTTGGGCAAATGTCGTGTAACCCATCGATTGGCGGCATTGGTAAAGGCCATTTGGTGAAAGAGGTTGATGCCTTGGGTGGTGCCATGGCGATTGCTACCGATGAAGCTGGTATTCAATTCCGTATTCTCAACGGATCAAAAGGCCCGGCAGTGCGGGCTACTCGTGCACAGGCTGATCGTGTGTTGTATCGCCAGGCCATTCGTACGCGTCTGGAGAACCAGCCTAACCTGAGTATCTTTCAGCAGTCGGTTGAGGACATGTTGTTGGAGGGGGATCGGGTTTGTGGCGCAGTTACCCAGGTGGGTTTGAAATTCAAGGCCAGGGCTGTGGTGTTAACCGCAGGTACTTTTTTGAATGGCAAAATCCATGTGGGCTTGCAAAATTATTCTGCGGGCAGGGCAGGTGATCCGCCTTCGATTGGTTTGGGGCAGCGTTTACAAGAAATGAAACTGCCACAGGGTCGATTAAAAACAGGTACGCCACCGCGTATTGATGGCCGTAGCATCGATTTCTCTGTCATGCAGGAACAGCCGGGTGATCTGGATCCCGTGCCTGTGTTTTCTTACTTGGGCAATACAGCCATGCACCCGCGCCAACTGCCTTGCTGGATTACACACACCAATCAAAAAACTCATGACATTATTCGAGGTGGATTGGATAGAAGCCCAATGTACACCGGTGTTATCGAAGGTGTAGGGCCGCGCTATTGCCCTTCGATCGAGGACAAAATCCACCGTTTTGCAGACAAAGAGTCGCATCAAATTTTCCTCGAGCCCGAAGGTTTGACCACCAACGAATATTATCCAAACGGTGTGTCTACTTCTTTACCGTTCGATGTGCAGCTAAACCTTCTTCACTCCATCAAGGGTTTGGAGAATGCGTACATCATGCGCCCTGGGTATGCGATTGAATACGACTACTTCGACCCGCGCGCACTAAAAACCACGCTCGAAACCAAAGCCATAGGTGGCTTGTTCTTTGCCGGGCAAATCAACGGCACGACCGGTTACGAGGAGGCGGCAGCCCAAGGTTTGCTGGCGGGTGTGAATGCAGCGTTGATGGTTCAAGGTAAAGACCAATGGACTCCTCGCCGAGACGAGGCTTACCTGGGGGTGCTTGTAGACGATTTAACCAGCAAGGGTGTGGCAGAGCCTTACCGCATGTTCACCAGTCGCGCTGAGTACCGTTTAAGCCTTCGGGAAGACAATGCAGATCAGCGCCTAACCCCAATCGGCCGGAAGTTGGGTTTGGTCGACGACATTCGTTGGAAAGCATTCTCGGAAAAGCGCGAGGCGGTTGAGCAGGAAAAGCAAAGGTTACGTTCCACGTGGATCAATCCAAAAATTGTGGCGCAAGCGGAAGCCGAGCGAGTGCTGCACAAAGGCATCGATCGTGAATATAACCTGTACGATTTGCTCAAGCGCCCGGATGTGAGTTATCAAAACCTTAGCACGTTGAGTAAGGAAAACGGTGAGCTTGCCTTGAGCAATCCCCTGCAGCAGTGTGATTTGATTTCCCAGTTGGAAATAGAGGTGAAGTATGCGGGTTATGTACTTCGCCAGCAGGCGGAAGTAGAGCGGGGTGCAAGCAATGAATCCATTCGCCTGCCAGCTGATTTTGATTATTCCGGTGTAACAGGCTTAAGCAAGGAAGTGCAGCAAAAGTTGAATACCCACAAACCTGAAACCATCGGCCAGGCGGGTCGAATTCAAGGCATTACGCCAGCAGCAATTTCACTGTTGTTGGTGCACTTGAAAAAACGTGATTTGCTGAACAGAGTAGCTACCAACAACAACATTAAGCCAAGCGATGGAACCACGGAGCAGGTGGCTTGAGTTCACTGAATCGAAAACCGCGTCCTGAAACCCTTGGGATTTCGGATCAACAATTACTGGACGAAGGCATTGCACAGCTGCGATTGGGCCTGAATGCCGAACAGCACGAACAGCTTTTTAAATACGGGCAACTGATTCAAAAGTGGAACCGGGTTTATAACCTCACGGCGATTCGAAACAATCGCGAACTGATTACCCACCATTTACTCGATTCCCTGGCTGTTTTGCCTGAAATTTCATTTGCACTGCAATCCCGGCAACAGCCGCGAATTCTTGATGTTGGGGCAGGTGCGGGCCTTCCGGGTTTGGTGTTAGCCATTGCACAACCCAATTGGAATGTTACCCTGATTGATACGGTTCAGAAAAAAGCGGCATTCATGCAGCAGGCGATTGCCAGCTTGGGATTAAAAAATGCCCGCGCAGTGCATGGTCGAGTAGAGGAGTTCCGGGTTGATGCGCCCTTTGATCTGATTTGTTCTCGTGCTTTTTCCAGCATCGACAATTTCATTGCACTTAGCCAACACCTGTTGGCCGAAGAAGGGCAATTTGCAGCACTTAAGGGAAGGGTCGAAGTGGACAGCGATGTTCCCGCAGGTTGGCGAATTGATGCGCTTCATCCAATTCAAGTGCCATTCTTGGACGAGGCAAGGCACTTGTTCATGATTAAACGCTAAAATCAAAGCATTCATTCACAGGACAAGAAGATGGCGAAAGTTTTCTGCATTGCCAACCAGAAAGGTGGCGTGGGAAAAACCACCACAGCAGTGAATTTGGCTGCGGGTTTGGCCATGGCCAAACAACGCGTGCTGCTGGTTGATCTCGACCCTCAGGGTAACGCGACCATGGGTTGTGGTATTGATAAACGCAGCGTAAAGCATACTGTTTATCAGGTGCTGGTTGGTTTGGTGGGTGTTGCAGAGGCTACCGTACGAGCAGAGGGCGAATTTGACGTCTTGGCCGCCAATCGCGAACTGGCTGGCGCTGAAGTTGAAATGGTCGAGTTTGAAGACCGCGAGATCAAATTACGGGAAGCCATTTCGGAAGTGGATGATCAATACGATTTCATTTTGATTGATTGCCCGCCTGCGTTGTCACTGCTTACTTTGAATGCCCTGTGTTGTGCAAATGGAGTCGTGATTCCAATGCAGTGTGAATATTACGCATTGGAAGGCCTGAGCGATTTGGTCAATACCATCAAGCAGGTGTGCAAGAACCTGAACCCGGATCTGACAATCATTGGTTTGTTGCGGGTGATGTACGATCCAAGAATGACACTTGCCCAGCAGGTTTCCGCTCAACTAGAAAAGCATTTCGGCAACAAGGTGTTTAAAACGATAATTCCCCGCAACGTACGTTTGGCCGAAGCGCCAAGCTACGGCGTGCCCGGCGTGTTGTTCGATAAATCCAGCAAGGGCGCCAAGGCTTATCTGGATTTCGCCAATGAAATGGTCGACCGCCTTGGCTTGCCGATTGCTGCATAACTTGTTTGCCGCCGAACCTATTGCCTAACCAAATTCAGCAAAAGAACATATGAACGCAATTAAACGTACCAAAGGCCTAGGCCGTGGGCTGGAAGCGCTATTGGGCCCTTCTGGCGACGATGCAGAGAAAGACATGGGCGAGCAGGTAATGACCCTGCCTTTGGGTAAGTTGCAGGCAGGTAAATACCAGCCACGCTCCCGAATGGATGAGTCATCGCTCATGGAGCTGGCTGAGTCTATTAAAAGCCAGGGTATTATGCAGCCTATTTTGGTTCGCCCGATTGGCTCCGGTAAATACGAAATCATCGCGGGTGAGCGGCGTTTCCGTGCCTCCAAACTTGCCGGTTTGGTAGAGGTGCCTGTACTGGTGCGTGCGGTGCCCGATGAGTCAGCTTTGGCCATGGCGCTGATTGAAAACATCCAGAGAGAAGATCTCAACCCGCTTGAAGAGGCGCTGGGTGTTCAGCGATTGATTCGAGAATTCAATTTGACCCATGAAGAGGCGGCGCGAGCCATCGGTCGATCCCGCAGCGCAACAAGCAATATGCTGCGCCTGTTGAATCTGGCTGAGCCAGTTCAAACCATGTTGTTGGCTGGCGATATTGAAATGGGCCATGCGCGTGCCTTGTTGGCACTAACTGTTGCAGAGCAAATAGCTTGTGCCAATGAAGTGGTTAACAAACGACTTTCGGTGCGTGAAACCGAGAAGTTGGTGAATGACTGGGCCAGCGACGGTGATCGCCAAGCTGCCAAGCCCAAGCAAACAGCGGATGTGCGTCGTCTTGAGGAAGGTTTGGCCGATTGGTTGGCCAGTGCTGTGCAGTTAAAAGCCAACGCAAATGGCAAGGGTACGGTTACTATTAAATTCAATAATTTGGATGAGTTGGACGGCGTACTGGAGCGTATCGGCTTTCCCAAAGAAGAGCTTTAACTTTTGCACCAAATCGGTGTGAAAAATAAGCCGTTTTTGTTTGACTAGGGGCCGTACAAACCCCTATAATCTGGCGGTTTGTCAAAAACACGTGAGCCTTACGGAAAATACGTACCTAATTTGGGTGCCAAACCAAGGCTAAATGTGGCAGCGCAGCAAATATGTGGAAAATAGTCGGACTCCAATGGGTCGTCGGGGTGGCAGTGTGCCTCCTCATGTTATTGGTGTCTCCAATTCACGCGCAGTCTGCTGCTTGGGGTTTCGTGGCTGTTGCGTTGCCGAGCACATTGTTCGCCGCACGGTTGGCTTTGGGAAGTAAAACACCCATGGGCGGAACCATCGTGTTTTTGGCCGGAGAATTCCTGAAGGTTGGCGCAACAATCGCAATCATGTTTGTAGCGAGTCAAGTTGACCCGAACATTGTTTGGTGGTCCTTGATCCTCACAGCGATAGTCACCCTCAAAAGCTATTTTTTGGCATTTTTCTTGAGATAAGTATGGCATCTTCACCGAACGGGCCCACGCCCTCAGAGTACATCGTCCATCACTTGCAGCATTTCGCTACCGATAAACAAAAATTTATCGTCGATTTCTCAGTGATCAACCTTGACACGATGTTTTTCTCCATCCTGTCGGGTTTAATCGTAATCTTCATGTTGCGCAAAGCGGCTTCAAAAGCCACTTCTGGCGTACCAGGCCGCTTCCAGGGTCTCATCGAGATGCTGGTAGAAATGGTTGAAAACCAATCCAAATCCATTGTTCACGGCGACCGCAGCTTCATCGCTCCGCTGGCCTTGACCGTATTCCTCTGGATCGTGGTCATGAACACATTCGACTTGGTCCCCGTAGACCTGATTCCCATGGCTTGGGGGCACTTGTTGTATAACCTTGGCTTTGCCGCACACCCTGGCGACCCCTACATGCGCGTGGTGGCCACGGCCGACCTGAACGGCGCTTTGGGTATGTCCTTGGGTGTGTTGGTACTCATGTTGTATTACTCCGTAAAAATCAAAGGTGCGGGCGGTTTTGTGCACGAACTGTTCTGTGCTCCTTTTGGTTCAAACCCCTTGTTGTGGATTCCCAACTTTGTGTTGAACCTCATTGAATTTGCTGCGAAAACCGTGTCTTTGGGCATGCGACTGTTCGGCAACATGTATGCAGGCGAATTGGTGTTTATGCTGATCGCTTTGCTGGGTGGCGCTGCTGCGTTGTCCTTGGGTGGAGCATTTGCCTTCTTGGGCCATGTATTGGCCGGAACAATTTGGGCAATTTTCCACATTCTGATCGTGTTGCTTCAGGGCTTCATTTTCATGATGTTGACCTTGATCTACATTGGCCAGGCACATCAGGGCCACTGATCGATTTTTAGTTTTTTGGTTTTTTTAATTTTTCATTTTTCAATTTAAGGAGTTGTCATGACTAACGTTGCTTTCGTAGCTCTTGCTTGCGGCATTATCATTGGTTTGGGTGCTATCGGTGCCTGTATCGGTATCGCGATCATGGGTGGTAAGTACCTGGAAGCTTCTGCTCGCCAGCCAGAACTGATGAACGAACTGCAAACAAAAATGTTCGTTTTGGCCGGTCTGATCGACGCTGCGTTCCTGATCGGTGTTGGTATCGCGATGATGTTCGCGTTTGCTAACCCATTTGTTGGTTAATTTACAGCCACTTCCTTCGAACAACACCGCACGAATGTTTTAAGTCCAATTCGTGCGTTTTAGAGGAAACATGCCGTGAACTTAAACGCAACGCTGTTTGCTCAGCTCGTCGTTTTCTTCATCCTGGCGGTCTTTACGATGAAATTCGTATGGCCACCACTGATCAAGAGCATTGATGAGCGTGCAAAGAAAATCGCAGACGGTTTGGCCGCTGCAGAACGTGGTAAGCAGGCTTTGGCAGAAGCCGGTCGTAAAGCTGAACAGGAACTGGCTGCTAGCCGTTCTGAAAATCAGCAGCGCCTGGCCGAAGCAGAAAAGCGTGCCCAGCAGATTATCGAAGAGGCAAAACAACAAGCCGAAGTTGAACGCAAGAGAATTCTTGCGCAGGCTGAAGCGGAAGCTGCAAACGAAGCACAACGTGCCCGTGACCAGTTGCGCGATCAGTTGGCAACTCTCGTGGTGAAAGGCGCTGAACAAATCCTGAAGAAGGAAGTGAATGCCCAAGCCCACGCAGATTTGCTGAATCAACTGAAAGCGGAACTGTAAGCCTAAAGCTTAAGGAAACAAAAAATGGTCGAACTATCCACCATCGCCCGTCCTTACGCTGAGGCAGCGTTTGATGTTGCAAAAACCTCAAACCTGAATCAGTGGAGTGATTGGCTACAGTCGTGGTCGGCAGTCGCAAGCAACGCAGACATCAAATTGCTGGTCAGCAACCCAAAGTTGACTGATGAGCAAGTGTTGAGCGTGTTTGTTGAACTGACCAAGACACCGGCGGAAGCGCAAGCAACGAATTTTTTGAGTGCGCTTGTGGAAAATGGCCGTTTGCTGGCCTTGCCAGAAATCGCTCGACAGTTCGAAGAATTGAAGAACAGCCATGAAGGTTCTGCAGACGCGATTATCGCTTCCGCATTCCCCATGACTGATGCTGAAGTTCAAAACGTACGTGGCGCATTGGAAAAGAAATTTGGCTCCAAACTGAACGTAACAGTTCAGGTGGATGAGTCGCTGATTGGTGGCGTTTGCGTCACTGTGGGCGATCAAATTTTGGATAGTTCGGTGCGCGGCAAACTTAACGCGATGAAGGCGGCTTTAACAGCCTAACTTGGCCCTCAAACGTAATTGGAGCAATCAATATGCAGATTAATCCCTCTGAGATCAGTGAACTGATCAAGAGCCGGATCGAAGGCCTCGGATCATCGGCCGACATCCGGACACAAGGTACTGTAGTGTCCGTGAGCGACGGTATTTGCCGCGTTCATGGTTTGTCAGATGTTATGCAAGGTGAAATGCTGGAATTCCCAGGCAACACCTTTGGTTTGGCGCTCAACCTGGAACGTGATTCCGTGGGTGTCGTTATTTTGGGTTCTTACGAGCACATTTCTGAAGGCGACATGGTCAAGTGTACCGGCCGCATTCTGGAAGTGCCGGTTGGTCCTGAGCTGCGTGGTCGCGTGGTAAACGCATTGGGTGTGCCTATTGACGGCAAAGGCCCAGTGAACGCCAAGATGACCGACGTGATCGAAAAAGTGGCACCAGGCGTTATTGACCGTAAGTCAGTAGACCAGCCACTGCAAACCGGCGTGAAAGCGATTGACGCTATGGTTCCAGTTGGCCGCGGCCAGCGTGAATTGATCATTGGCGACCGTCAAACTGGTAAAACAGCTGTTGCGATCGACGCGATCATTAACCAGAAAGGCACCGGCGTAACTTGCGTTTATGTGGCTGTGGGTCAGAAGGCCTCCTCCATCGTGAACGTGTTGCGCAAGCTGGAAGAACACGGCGCAATGGAGTACACCATTGTTGTTGTGGCTTCTGCATCAGAATCTGCGGCCATGCAATACCTGGCTCCTTACTCTGGTTGCACAATGGGCGAATACTTCCGCGATCGCGGTCAAGACGCCCTGATCGTGTACGACGACCTGTCCAAGCAAGCTGTGGCTTACCGTCAAATTTCCCTGTTGCTGCGCCGCCCACCAGGCCGTGAAGCTTATCCAGGTGACGTGTTCTACCTGCACAGCCGTTTGCTGGAGCGCGCATCACGCGTGAACGCTGAATACGTTGAGCGTTTCACCAAAGGTGAAGTGAAAGGAAAAACAGGTTCATTGACTGCATTGCCAGTGATTGAAACCCAGGCCGGTGACGTTACAGCGTTCGTTCCAACCAACGTAATTTCGATTACTGACGGTCAAATCTTCTTGGAAACCGACTTGTTCAACGCCGGTATTCGTCCAGCGATTAACGCGGGTATTTCCGTGTCTCGCGTGGGTGGTGCTGCGCAGACCAAGGTGGTCAAGAAGCTGTCAGGCGGTATCCGTACCGACTTGGCCCAGTACCGTGAATTGGCTGCGTTTGCGCAGTTTGCTTCCGACTTGGACGAAGCAACCCGCCGCCAGCTGGAGCGTGGTCGCCGTGTGGTTGAATTGTTGAAACAGCCCCAGTACGCCCCATTGAAAACATGGGAAATGGCACTGGCATTGTTCGCAATCAACAATGGTTATTTGGATGATGTCGAGGTATCGAACGTTCTTCCTTTCGAGGTTTCTCTGCGTCAATACATGCAGACAAGCCACAAGGACTTGATCGATCGTATCGAGCAGACTTACGAATTGTCGAAAGACGATGAGCCAAAGCTGCACGAGGCCGTGAAATCATTCAAGAAAACTGGCGCGTATTAATCAGAGCGATCTGATTGTACCCACCGCATAACTCGGAAGGTCTTGCACCTTCCCAGTCATTGGAGGAAATACGATGTCAGGAATGAAGGAAATCCGGACCAAGATCAAGAGCGTGCAAAACACGCGAAAGATCACGAAGGCGATGGAAATGGTGGCTGCGTCCAAAATGCGCAAAGCCCAGGACCGTATGCGTTCGGCTCGTCCCTATGCGGACAAAGTTCGGAACATTTGCGCCAACCTGGCCAAGGCAAACCCTGAATACCGCCATGAATACATGGTGGCGCGCGACGAAATCAAAAACGTGGCTGCGATTGTTGTAACAACAGACAAAGGTCTGTGTGGTGGTTTGAACACCAACATCCTGCGTTTGGTGACAAGCAAGTTCCAGGAGTTTGGTGCCAAGGGCGCAAAGGTACGAGCAACCGCAATCGGTACAAAGGGCGCTGGCTTCTTTAACCGAATTGGTGTTGAAGTGACTTCAAAAGTGACGGGTCTTGGCGACAAGCCCCATCTGGAAGCACTGATCGGCGCGATCAAGGTTCAACTTGATGCTTATGTTGCAGGCGAAGTGGATGCTGTTTATTTGGCATACACCCGCTTTGTGAACACCATGAAGCAGGAAGCCGTGTTCGAGCAATTGCTGCCCTTGGGCGGTGACAGGCTGCAAGCCGATGAGGGTTCCACTTCGTGGGACTACATCTATGAGCCGGATGCGAAGGCCGTGATTGACGATTTGTTGCTGCGTTACATCGAAGCATTGGTGTACCAGGCAGTGGCAGAGAACATGGCTTCAGAACAATCAGCACGTATGGTTGCGATGAAGGCAGCGTCAGACAACGCCAAGAATGTGATCAGTGAACTGCAACTTACCTACAACAAAGCCCGTCAGGCTGCCATTACGAAAGAACTGGCAGAGATCGTCGGCGGCGCAGCGGCTGTGTAAGTGGATGTTCGGAACGATTTTGAATTAAGGAAATAACGATGAGTACTGCGACAAACGAAGGAAAAATCGTACAGTGTATCGGCGCGGTTATTGACGTTGAGTTTTCACGCAACAACATGCCGAAAGTGTACGACGCACTAACCATGGAAGGTTCCGAACTGACACTGGAAGTTCAGCAGCAGCTGGGTGACGGTGTGGTTCGTACCATCTGTTTGGGTGCATCAGACGGCTTGCGCCGTGGCATGGCTGTGAAGAACACAGGCAAGCCAATTTCAGTTCCCGTGGGCCAAGGCACACTGGGCCGTATCATGGACGTATTGGGTCGCCCAATCGATGAAGCCGGCCCCGTGAAAACCGACGCTACACGCGCCATTCACCAAAATGCGCCTGCGTTCGACGAACTGTCACCCTCGACAGAATTGCTCGAAACAGGCATCAAGGTGATCGACTTGATTTGCCCATTCGCCAAAGGCGGTAAGGTAGGCTTGTTCGGTGGTGCGGGTGTGGGTAAAACCGTGAACATGATGGAATTGATTAACAACATCGCCAAGCAGCACGGTGGTTACTCCGTGTTTGCCGGTGTGGGTGAGCGTACTCGTGAGGGTAACGACTTCTACCACGAGATGAAAGATTCCAACGTGTTGGACAAAGTGGCACTGGTGTATGGCCAGATGAACGAGCCTCCCGGTAACCGTCTGCGCGTTGCGCTGACTGGTTTGACCATGGCCGAATACTTCCGTGACGAAGGCCGTGACGTTCTGCTGTTCGTGGACAACATTTACCGCTTTACATTGGCCGGTACTGAAGTGTCTGCGCTGCTGGGTCGCATGCCTTCTGCGGTGGGTTACCAGCCAACACTGGCCGAAGAAATGGGTCGCTTGCAAGAGCGTATTACTTCGACCAAGAAGGGCTCCATTACTTCCGTACAAGCGGTTTACGTTCCCGCGGATGACTTGACCGACCCGTCACCAGCGACAACGTTTGCTCACTTGGACGCGACTGTGGTGTTGTCTCGTGATATCGCCTCCTTGGGTATTTACCCAGCGGTGGATCCATTGGATTCCACATCACGCCAGGTTGACCCCAACATCATCGGTGAAGAGCACTACAACGTGGCCCGTGGCGTGCAGCAAACACTGCAGCGTTACAAGGAACTGCGCGACATTATCGCGATTTTGGGTATGGACGAATTGTCTCCAGAAGACAAGCTGGCCGTGGCCCGTGCGCGTAAAATTCAGCGTTTCCTGTCACAGCCTTTCACCGTGGCTGAGGTGTTTACCGGTTCTCCCGGTAAGTATGTATCACTGAAGGAAACCATTCGCGGCTTCAAGATGATTGTGAACGGTGAGTGTGATCACTTGCCCGAGCAGGCTTTCTACATGGTAGGTACCATCGACGAAGCCTTCGAAAAAGCCAAGAAAATTCAGTAATCCGATTGGTGTGTCGTGTGCCGGCAAAGGTGAAAACCAAAGCCGGTGCCCATCACAAAGGAAATGAGTATGTCGACAATCCGCGTGGACGTGGTGAGTGCAGAAGAATCAATCTTCGAAGGCGAAGCAGAGTTTGTGGCTTTGCCCGGAGAGCAGGGTGAGCTGGGTATTTACCCACGCCACACTCCGCTGATTACCCGCATCAAGCCCGGTACAGTTCGCATCAAGATTGCGGGTCAGGCTGAAGAAGAAGTGGTGTTTGTAAACGGTGGCGTGTTGGAAGTACAACCCAACGCGGTGACTGTTCTTGCTGACACAGCTCTTCGTGGCAGTGACCTGGATGAAGCCAAAGCAACCGAGGCAAAGCGATTGGCCGAAGAAGCATTGGCCAATCGCAGTGCGGACATTGACTATGCTCAAGCACAAGCTGAATTGGCTTCCGCGATTGCACAGTTGCAGGCCATCAAGCGCTTGAGAAAAGTACGCTAAGTAATACCGCTGATACCGACAATGGTTGATGCAAGAAAAAAGCCACGGTGTGAACCGTGGCTTTTTTCTTGATCGAACCTTTGATGAATGCCAGTGGAACCACCGCACGGGGTTTCGCAACATAACAGGCAATCAAGGAGCCATTCATGTACAACAATTTTGATGATTTGTTAAAAGACCTTCAACGCAGCCGCCCAAGTAGCATGACCCCGCTGGGGAGAGTGTTCTTTTTCAACGATCAGCCGGTATTGCTGCAGCAAGGTGAAATGGAAGGTATCACATGGGTTGATATCCACATTGAATTGAAGCGTTTCAGGCTCGACAATATGATGGCTGCCAAAAAAGTGCTGCAGGCCAATCGAGAAATGGGTGCGTCCACTCCAATTCCTTCCTGGTTTGCTGTGGATTCAAAAAGTGACTGTTTGGTATTCATCAATCGTCTGGATTGGCGCCACATCACTTGCAAAATTCTTGAAGATCATATTCTTCGGTGCATTGAGCAAATGGGAAGTGCATTGATGAGCGAGGGCGTATAACGCAAGTTGAGTATTTGGCGGGTTAGAATACAAGCATGAAGATTGCTTTGTATTCTGACCTGCATCTCGAGACGATGCACCATTTCCCCGCTCTGGCCGTGGTTCCACAACCCGCGGAAGATGTGGATTTAATTATTCTGGCTGGCGACATTCATCAAGGTACTCAAGGCTTGCAGGCTTTGGCTGATTTGGGCGCAAAGCGGCATATTTATGTAGCCGGCAATCACGAGTACTATCACCACGATATTGAAATTCTGGACGACCATTTGTTTGAATTGGCCGCGAAGAGACACTTGAATTACCTGCAGCGCACCAGTGTGGTTATTCAGGGAGTGCGGTTTCTGGGTTGTACCTTGTGGACCGATTTCAATATACAACCCGGTTGGCGCTTCGGTGCTGAATTGGTGGCCAAGGCATTTTTGCCCGATTACAAATTGATTCGTATGCGAGGCAAGCAATTTTCACCAAGCATGGGAATTGACTTGCACCACCAGAATATCGATTGGCTGGAGTCAGCTCTGGCTACACCCTTTGATGGTAAGACTGTGGTGATTACTCACCATGCGCCACACCCGCAAAGTATCCATCCGCGTTTTAATTTGAGTCCAATCAATGCTGCGTTTGTATCTGACCTTGGTCATTTGATGGGCAAAGCTGATGTGTGGGTGCATGGACACATGCACGATTCATTTGATTACACAGTGCACAACAATGGCGGAGAAACCCGAATTTTGGTGAATCCGCGAGGCTACGTGAGGAAAAAAGGCAAGGCCAGAAAAATGGAACGAGGTCAGGTGCAAATAACACCGCAGGTTTTTGAGAATCCCTTTTTTAACCAGCACTTGGTTTTTGAAGTATGAAGCTTGCGGCCAACTTGAGTTGGCTTTACACCGAATTCAGTTTCCCGGACAGACTACTGGCTTGTGCCCAAGATGGTTTCAAGCATGCTGAATGCATGTTTCCTTACGATTATTCCGCTACCTTGCTGCGAGAGAAGGCTCTTGAGGCAGGGGTGCAATGGGTGCTGATCAACGCCCCGCCGGGTGATTGGAGCAGGGGCGACAGAGGTCTGGCCAGTTCGCCGGCGCGGCGTGATGAATTCAAGCGGTCAATAGAACAGGCCTTGAACTACGCCACAGTGCTGGATGTGCAAAAGGTGCATGTATTGGCCGGGCTTGTAGACCTGAAGGACAAGCACGCCATGCAATCGGCTTGGGATTGCTACGCTGAAAACCTGGCTTGGCTTGCCGACAGCACACGAGGCGAGCCAGTCAGTTGGTTGATTGAGCCGATTAACCGTTTTGATGTGCCGGGATACCTGTTGGCCTATCAATCTGAGGCACATGAATTGTTGGCTGGTTTAAACAAGCCCAACTTAGGCGTGCAAATGGATTTGTACCATTGTTTACGAACCGAAGGGGAGGTGCTGAATGCCTTACAGAGCTACCTGCCCACTGGGCGGGTTAAGCACTTGCAGCTCGCAGGTGTGCCGCATCGCAATGAGCCAGAAGCAAGCGACTACGCCCCTGTGTATGAGCATTTGAAAATACTTGGCTACAAGGAGTTCATTGGATGCGAGTATCGCCCCAGGGCGGGCACCCGTGATGGCCTGGGCTGGATCCGAAGCACTGGTTTTTCAGGCACAATGGAGTCCTTCGAAACTTGAGCTTGGGCGGGTAACCGCCGGACGGATGCGCATGCAAGACGCTGAATTGAAGCAACTGCTCGAAAACGCCAAAACAATCGCAGTGGTGGGTTTCTCCTCGCAGGCCCACAAACCCAGTTTTTTTGTGGCCAAATACTTGCAAACGCAAGGTTATAGAATTTTGCCAATCAACCCTGCCTTGCAGGGGCGCCCCAGTGGTTTGATGGGCGAGACCTGTTATCCGGATTTGAAAACTGCGATTGCGGAAACTGGTTTGAAGATTGATTTGGTGGATGTGTTTCGCCGAGCAGAGCATACCCCGGAGGTTTTGGCCCAGGCCATGAGCGTGGGTGCTGGTGCCGTGTGGCTGCAGCAGGGTATTCGCAATGACCTGGTTGAAGCCAAAGCCCGTGCGGCAGGCTTGCCGTTTGTGATGGACCGTTGTTTGAAAACCGAACACCAGCGTCTTTTTTTAGTTTGAATTCATAAAATAAGCACTTATAAACATGAGCAGTTTTCAGCCTGTCAAAAATGACACCTTCTTGCGCGCGTTGCGCCGGGAAGCCACAGAGTACACACCGGTGTGGTTGATGCGCCAGGCTGGCCGCTATTTGCCCGAATACCGGGCAACACGCGCAAAGGCAGGCAATTTTATGGGCTTGTGTACCAATCCGGAGGCAGCCTGTGAGGTCACTTTGCAACCGCTTGAGCGTTACAAGCTGGATGCTGCAATTTTATTCTCGGATATTCTGACTGTGCCCGATGCCATGGGTTTGGGCCTTTACTTCGCCGAAGGCGAGGGCCCCAAGTTTGAGCGCCCCTTGGTGACTGAGGCTGACGTGGCCAAGTTGGCTGTGCCCGATATTGGCACCAGCCTGCGCTATGTAACAGACGCAGTCAGCACTATTCGTGGTGCTCTGGGTGGCCGGGTGCCATTGATTGGTTTTTCGGGTAGTCCATGGACTTTGGCTTGCTACATGGTTGAAGGTGGCGGGAGCAGCGATTTCCGCAAGGTAAAAACCATGCTGTACAAACGGCCTGACTTGATGCACCGAATTCTTGAGGTAACCGCTGAGGCGGTGAGCCAATACTTGCGTGCCCAAATCGAGGCGGGTGCTCAGGCGGTGATGATTTTTGACAGCTGGGGCGGTGCTTTGGCCGATGGCGCTTTTCAGAAGTTCAGCCTGAACTATATTAAGAAAATTGTGGCCAGTTTGCCTTTGCAAGTCAACCGCGGAAACTTTACTGAAGACATTCCTTCCATCGTATTCACCAAAGGTGGCGGATTGTGGCTGGAGGACATTGCTTCCAGTGGTGCTAGCGCCGTGGGTGTGGATTGGACTGTGAACCTGGGGCAGGCCCGTGCACGGATTGGCGATCGTTGCGCAATTCAGGGCAACCTGGACCCCACTGTACTCTTTGCCGAGCCCGCGCAAATAGAGGCCGAAGTAGCCAAGGCACTTGAAAGTTTTGGTGTGCCCCAGGCGGGTGCAGGCCATGTATTTAACCTTGGGCACGGCATTTCCCAGTTCACAAACCCTGACAGCGTGGAAGTGATGGTGAACGCTGTTCACGCTTATAGCCGCAAACAAAGGCAGTGAAAACTTGGACTTATGCACATTTTTGGCGCAAGGCTAAATAAAAGCTTTTTTGCATTGCATGACTGTTGGAAAGGCAGAATTTTCATACAGGTATTTGTTTTTCAAAGGAAAAATTTAAATTTTGAAAATTTTTCCTTTACATGAAAGCTCACATCCTGTATCGCATCTGTGAGTTGTTTCCACGGATGTCCACAAAGTTATCCACATTGACTGTCAAAAATCTTGTATTCCGTTTAATTCAGGATAGCTAGTCAGTGAACTTAAAGTAAGCTGTGAACACAGACTCTAACCCTAACCCTTTGTCTAACCCGATCGGGGGGCACACATTGCTGGTCAATGTGTTGGTTGCTGCACCGCTTCCAAAAGCCTTCACTTACCAATGGCAAAGCGAATACGTGCCTAAATTTGGTATGCGTGTCATTGTGCCGTGGGGGCGTCAACATCGAGTTGGCCTGGTTCAGGGCATTGCTCCGGATCAAGAATTGGCCGAGAACATAAAGGCAGTGCACAAGGTGCTTGATGAAGGCGAGTGCCTAAGCGCTCAATGGCAAGTCTTGATTGAATTTGCGGCCAGGTACTACCACCACCCCTTGGGAATGATTGCCCTGGAGGCTTTGCCCAAGGCATTGCGAGTGTTGAATGCACGTGGTGAAGAGCCTGTGATGGTGAGCAAAGCGCGGGAGCATGCTCAAAAACTGCTGGCTGAACGCGATGACTCAGCTGCTGGCGCCAAACCTGTCAAAACCAAAATCGACAAACTTGAGAAACCGGTTTTAAATGCAGAGCAACTCGAAGCCGTGGCGCAGTTGTCTGGTGCTGCCGGTTTTGCGCCTTTTTTGTTGTACGGGGTTACAGGGAGTGGCAAAACCGAGGTGTACCTGCACACCGTGGAAGAACGCCTAAAGCGTGGCGAGCAAGTGTTGGTGCTGTTGCCCGAGATTAACCTGACCCCTGCTGCCCAAGCTTTGTACAAGGAACGGCTTGCACCGCACCGCGTGGTAGTGATGCACAGCAACCTGGCGGAATTGACCAGAACCAAAGCCTGGTTTGAAGCCGCAATTGGCGCGGCAGACGTGATTATTGCAACCCGGCTTGGTGTGCTAACGCCATTGCCCCGGCTCGGGCTGATTGTGGTGGACGAGGAACACGACCCGTCGTACAAACAGCAGGACGGCATGCGCTACCATGCCCGCGACTTGGCCCTGATGCTGGCCAAACAGCGCGAGGTGCCTATTGTGTTGGGTTCGGCCACCCCAGCGCTGGAAAGTTGGCTTAAAGCCGAACAAGGGACTTACAAACGCTTGAGTTTGAAGAACAGGGCAGTGCTGGGTGCAAGCCTTCCCAAAGTTGAACTGATCAACACCGCGAATTTTCCGGCCAAAGAGGGTTTGAGCGAGCCTGCCATGCAGGCGCTGGTGCAAAACTTCGAGGCGGGCAAGCAAAGCATTGTGTTTTTGAACCGCCGTGGCTATGCGCCACAAATGGTGTGCAATGCCTGTGGTTGGGTGGCCAACTGTAGCCACTGCACCGCGCACATGGTGTGGCACAAAAATGAACGCATGCTGAGGTGCCACCATTGTGGCGCAGGCCAGCGCGTGCCTACCCATTGCCCCACCTGCGGCAACCAGGACCTGACCGGTTTTGGTCGCGGTACGCAGCGCATTGAAGAAACGCTGGCGGGTTTGCTGCCTACAGCCAATATTTTGCGTATTGACGCGGACAGCACCCGCAACAAAGGGCAAATGGAGGCTTTGCTGCAGCAAGCCCATAGCGGGTATGCCGATGTGCTGGTGGGCACGCAAATGATTGCCAAAGGGCACGATTTTGCCAACGTAACCCTGGTATTGGCTTTGAATGTGGATGCTTCGCTGTATTCACACGCCTACCGCGCGCCCGAACGCCTTTTTGCCCAGTTGATGCAGGTGGCTGGCAGGGCTGGGCGCAGGGCCGGTGATGCCCGCATGGTGGTGCAAACCCGTTACCCTCAGCACCCTTTGTTTGATGCCTTGAAGGCGCATGATTACGAACGCTTTGCCAGCCATGAAATGCAGGCCCGTAAAGATGCACGCATGCCGCCTTTTTCATACCAGGCCACCATTCGGGCCGATCACAAAAAGCTGGCCAATTGTTTGCAGTTTTTAAGCACAGCGAGGGAGCTGGGTGAACCCCTGGTCGACGCCGAAAACCCGGTTTTCATGTGCGATCCGGTGCCGCTGACTGTTGTGCGTGTGGGTGGCATTGAGCGGGCGCAAATGTTGATTGAAAGCGAGTCCAGGCCTGCTTTGCACCGGTTCTTAACTCAGTGGCTTGCCCAACTGCACGAGTTACCCGGCAGTGTGCGCTGGTTTTTGGAAGTGGATCCGGTCGATTTATAAGTACCCTCTGGTACATTAATGCCTTCCCCTGGAGTTTCCCCCTGTATGTCGGTTGGCCTGAACAAAGCCCAAAGCGAAGCTGTGAATTACGTGGATGGCCCTTGCCTGGTGCTGGCCGGCGCGGGCTCGGGTAAAACACGCGTGATTACCCAAAAAATTGCACACTTGATTCAAAACAAGGGTGTAAGTGCCAAGAATATTGCTGCGGTTACTTTTACCAACAAGGCTGCCAAGGAAATGGAAGAACGTGCAGCCAAATTGCTGCATGGAAGCGAGGGCAAGGGCTTGCTGGTGTGTACCTTCCACAGCCTGGGTATTCGCATTTTGCGTGAAGAACACAAACACGCCGGGTTGAAAGCGCGTTTTTCGATTCTCGATTCGACCGACACCTATGGCTTGGTTCAACAACTGTATGGCACCACAGACAAGCAATTGATACGCAAGGCACAAAGTGTAATTTCCCTGTGGAAGAATGGCCTTGTAGATCCCGATGCCGCCTTGGCCCAGGCCGCCACGGAAGACGAAGGGCAAGTTGCGCGTTTGTACAAAAGCTATGAAGCCACGCTGGCCGCTTACCAGGCTGTGGATTTTGACGACCTGATTTTAAAGCCCACGCGCCTGCTGGCCAGCAACGATGAAGTACGGAACCGTTGGCAAAACCGCCTGCGTTATTTGTTGGTGGACGAGGTGCAGGACACGAACGCGTGCCAATACGATTTGCTGCGTTTGATCGCCGGGCCGCGCGCCATGTTCACGGCGGTTGGCGATGATGACCAGGCCATTTACGCCTGGCGTGGTGCCACCATTGAAAACCTGCGGCAGCTGACCGAAGATTACCCTCAGTTGAAAGTGATCAAGCTGGAACAGAATTACCGGTCAACTTTGCGCATTCTTCAGGCCGCCAACCGTTTGATTGAAAACAATCCAAAGCTGTTTCCAAAAACTTTGTGGAGTGACCATGGCCCTGGCGAGCCGATTGTAATTACCCCCATGGCCGACGATGAGCACGAGGCCGAACAGGTGGCCATGATGTTGAGTGGTCACCGCTTCGAGCGCCGTGCCAAGTATGGTGATTACGCTATTTTGTACCGAAGTAATTTTCAGGCGCGAATTCTGGAGCAGGCTTTGCGCCGCCAGAAAATTCCGTATATTTTGAGTGGTGGGCAAAGTTTTTTTGAACGTGCAGAAATTAAAGACGTGATTGCCTACCTGCGCTTGCTGGTGAATCAGGATGATGACCCTGCATTCATTCGCGCGGTGACCACACCCAAGCGTGGCATTGGTCAAAAAACCCTGGAGGCCTTGGGCACATATGCTGGCACACGGGGTGTTTCCTTGTTTGAGGCGGTTTTTGAAACCGGCGCAGAAAGCCATTTGAATGCGGGCATGGTGGATGCCTTGCGTACCTTCGGCACTTTCATCAACAAGCTGGAATACAGGGCACAGCGTGAACCGGCGCGTGATTTGCTCAACGAGTTGCTGAACACCATCAAATACGAAGAGTGGCTTTATGAGCAGCAAGACGAGCGCGGCGCCCAAGCTAAATGGCAAAACGTGCTCGACTTTGTGAAATGGATGGGAGACAAGGGCGAGGAAGAGGGCTCAACATTGTTGGACCTAACCCAGAAAGTTGCACTAATGACCATGCTGGACCGACAAGATGACGGCACCCGCCCCGACGCTGTGCAGTTGAGTACCCTTCATGCGGCCAAGGGGCTTGAATTTCCCCATGTGTTTTTGATTGGTTGCGAAGAGAGCATTTTGCCAAGTTTTGGTGACGGAGAAGGCCGCGAACTGACCGATGACAGGCTGGAAGAGGAACGCCGCCTGATGTATGTGGGGGTGACCCGCGCGCAGCGCAGCCTGAACATTACCTGGTGCAGAAAGCGAAAAAAAGCGCGTGAAGTGGTGAGTTGTTTTCCATCGCGGTTTATCAAAGAACTGCAACTGGAAACGGACAAAGACCTGCCAGATGACACACCGAAAATGAGCCCTAAAGACCGTTTAAGTGCCTTGAAGGGCTTGCTGACCAAGGCGGGATCATAGAGAAATAGATGAAAGCCAAGGTTGCGCGTGTTGTGTTTACTGAAAAATTTCTGATTCCAGAACTTTCACGCCCGGTTCGGCTTTCAATGCTTCTTGCAGCATGACAAACGCCAGCTTTTCCACTTTTACACTGCGCAAACGTTTGGGTAATAAAGGGTTGAACATGCGGCTTGCCACCACGCCAATTTCCTCGCCGAGGCGAAACTCCTCTCGCTGGCCATCCAGTAAGCCTGGGCGTGCAATAACCACACTGGGAATGCCTGCATTTTTAACGGCTTGTTCGGCCTCGCCTTTCGTACGAAGATAAAAGTTTTTGGCTTTTGGATTGGCCATCATGGAAGAATTCAATACGAAGCAAGGCACAGAATGTTTGGCGGCCAGTGCTGCGAACTGGGCCACCAGCGTGTAGTCGACGAAACGGAACCGTTCGGCGGTTTTTGCCGCCTTGATGGTGGTGCCTAAAGTGCAAATCACTGCATCGGCTTGCCACCAGGGTGCTTCTTCCGGAATGGCATTGAAGTCGATTACTTCGTTGAGCAACTTGGGGTGTGGCGACAACGGCTTTCGGGTGAGCGCAATTACTTTGCCTGCAAGTGGGTTGGCAAGTGCTTGCGCCAGTACACGCTGGCCCACCACACCAGTTGCGCCGATCAGCAGCAGGGTTCTCTGGGTATTGTCTGGGTTCAAATCGGGTTTCCTGTAAAAAAACGCGGCAGTCTTTAGACTAACCGCGTTTGTGGTGTGTGTTGTACTTCTGGTCTGAATACGTCTTCAGGCGCTTTGGGCTTGTTTCTCGCTGGTTTTCCGTTTTTTGCGTGCAATTTGTTTTTCGCGCATTTTTTTCATTTGGCCAACGATAATTGCCTGATAAGTTTCAGGCAATGTGCGCACCATGGCATCCATGGCCACGGCGTCGGGGCCAACCAGTACCCGGCGTTTGTTGCCTTTTACCGCTTTCAGGATAATGTCTGCAGCTTTTTCGGCGCTGGTGATGAACAACTTCTCGAAAAATTCTTTTCCGGCTTCCGAATCAGTGCCGGTGAATTCTTCAATTTCCGGCGAGGTGACGCTTTTTCGGGCAATTGCTGTTTTAATGCCACCGGGATGAACGCTGGTGGCGGATACGCCGCAGTTCATCATGTCCAATTCCTGGCGCAAGCTTTCTGTGAATCCACGTACAGCAAACTTGGTAGAATTGTAGGTGCTTTGAGTGGGTTGGGCGCACAGGCCAAACAAGCTGCTGGTGTTGATGATGTGGCCCTCACCGGATGCCTTCAGGTGTGGCAAAAATGCCTTGGTGCCATACACCACGCCCCAGAAGTTGATGCCCATGATCCACTCAAACTTGTCATAGTCGATGTGCTCAACAGGGGTTGCGTAGGCCACACCCGCATTATTGAAAATCAAATTGACTTTGCCGTGCTCTTTGGCGGTTTGTTCGGCCCAGGCATACATGGCTTCGCGGTTGGATACATCAAGTTGCTGGCTGGTTACCTTGACATTTGGGGCTGCGGCTTTCACCAGCTTTACGGTTTCAGCCAAGCCTTTGGTGTCCACATCAGAGATGGAGACATGGCAGCCTTCTTTGGCCAGTTGAAGGGCCAGGGTTCTACCCATGCCAGATGCTGCGCCAGTGATTGCGGCCACTTTGCCTTTGAATGATTTCATGTGTCGGTCTCCAATATGCTGTGTTTTTGGCTGTAATTTGACAATCGTGGTTGTCAATTTAATGTTGGGCCTTCATACTGTCAATGCCTATTTTTTGAGTGTCTCTTCAAATTATGAACGCGAAAGCACCAGAGCAAATTGCCAAAACCGTTGGGCGTCGTTATCGCGGGGTGTCCAATGAAACCCGCAAGGCCGAACGCAGGCTTAAGTTGATTGAGGCCGGTATCAAGGTGTTTGGGTCGACTGGCTACCATGCGGCCACTGTGAAGGGGTTGTGCCAGGAAGCGGGTTTAACCGAGCGGTACTTTTACGAGAGTTTCAGCAATGCCGAGGCATTGTTTACTGCTTGTTACCTGCACATTACCGATACCTTGCGCGAGAAGCTGCAGAAGGTGTTGTTGAGCATGGAAGACGACAACCTGGAACATGCGACTCGCACCGGTTTGGTGGTGTTTTTCAGCCAATTCAAGGAGAGCCCGCAGGCTGCCCGTATTTTGTTGGTCGAGGTGTTGACGGTAAACCAGCAACTGGAGGAGTTGAGTTTGAAAACCCTTTACAGTTTTGTAGAGATGCTGGAAACATTGGCCAAACCTTTGATTGAACAGCGCAAGGACGGGGCTGTGAACGGTTTGGATTCGACTTTGCTGGCCTCGGGTTTGGTGGGCTCGGTGCTGTACATGGCTGCGCGCTGGAGTATGGACGGTTGCAGGCAGCCCGTTGAGGATGTTGTTGAAAATGCCATGCTGATATTTCGCGGTGTGGGCATGCTGCTAACCAAATAAAAAACCCGCCACCAGGCGGGTTTTTTACGGCTTCTGTTGTTTTAACTTTATTACTTGGCAGCTTCAGCGGCAGGTGCATCCGCTGCGGGCGTTTCTGCGGCTGGCGCTGTGGGTTCAGGTGCTTTGAAATCTGCGCCGACTTCTTTGCCCATGTAGGCCACGGCACGGGCTACTTCAATGTCGTCGAGGCTGGAGTTGCCGCCTTTGGCTGGCATGGCACCAATGCCATTCACAGCGTTTTTCCACAGGGTGTCAAAGCCTTTGCTCAGGCGGGCTGACCACTGACCCTGGTCGCCAAACTTGGGCGCACCGGCAGCGCCAGCAGTGTGGCAAGCTGCGCAGGCGGCCGCATAAACCTGGTCGCCGGTTTTCAGCACCTTGGGTGCGTTGGCATCAACAAAGTCAATTGTGCCAACGGGCGCAAGGCGAGCGGCGACTGCTTCTTCAGAAAATGCATTGGTGCCGGCGGCAGGTTTTTCGCTGCTGCTGACGTAGTAGGCCAGCATAATGATGACGAAAATCGGGATGACAAACGCGGCAACCACGGCATAAATGAGTTGCTTGGGTGTCTTGATAAGAAGTTCGTGTTCGTTTGAATCGCTCATACGACGTCCTGATTGAAAGCGCTGGTTGAAACGTAATTATTCGGGCTGCACAATACGGGTTGTTAGAAGAGGCTTGGTAAGCAATTGCTTGACCGCTCGCCTAACATTTAAGCCCTACGGCATATACGCAGCTTCAAAACAACTGTAAATTGTATCTTGAAAAAAGCTTTAAACCCAACTATTTATTGCTGAAAATGCAAGCCTGTATTGCAAAGGAACAAGAATTTGAAGAGTGCATTAAGCGAAAACCACCGTTACGGTTTGCCCATGGTGGTGGTTCACTGGTTAATGGCGGCGGGCATTTTGACGGCATTTGGCATGGGTTTGTACATGGTGGACATTCCCGGGATTACACCATTCAAGCTGAAACTGTTCAATTGGCACAAATGGTTGGGCGTTACTTTGTTTGCGCTGGTGTTGTTTCGGATGGTGGTTCGTATTGCGTCGAGAACCCCAAGGTACCCAGCACATTGGGGACGTAACACGGTACTTTTTGCCAGGATGGGCCATTTGGCTCTGTATCTGTTCATGCTGGGTGTGCCGGTTTTCGGTTACCTGTACAGCTTGGCCTCCGGTTACCCGGTGGTGTGGTTTGGTGTTGTTGAGCTGCCGGTGGTAATTGAGAAAAACACGGAACTGAAAGAACTGTTTAAAACCTTGCATGAACTTTCTGGCAAAGGATTGGTCCTTTTAGTGGTGGGCCATGTGCTGATGGCCTTGAAGCATCACATTCTGGATGGCGACGGTATTTTGGGTCGAATGATTCCGGGAATGAAAACTGACTAACACCCAACAATTTCTGAGCTTTTCAAGCCTTGCGGGATTCACCATGAATTACTCATTCACAGCCGCGGTAGCCAGCCTGGCTTTGTCGGTTTTTACTTCGCTTGCAGTGGCTGCGCCAATTGACTTTGCTCAAAGCGAAGTTAAAGCCACGTTCAAGCAATTCAATGTGCCGGTGAGTGGCAATTTCAAGAAGTTTAACGGCGATGTGCAGTATGACCCTGCCAAGCCCGCCAATACCAAGGCCACCCTGAGTGTGGACACTGCCAGTTACGACTTGGGCGACCCGGACTACAACAAGGAGGTGGCGGGCAAGGACTGGTTTGATTCAAAAAACTACCCGACCGCTACTTTTGTGATCACCGCTGTAACAGGCAGTGGCAACAACTTGCAAGCCACTGGCGATTTGACCATTCGGGGTATCAAGAGGCCGGTGAAATTTCCGGTGAAAATTCAAACTGCGGGTGGCAAGCACACTTTTACTGGCAAAGCCCAGATTAAACGGCTGGAGTACAAGGTGGGTGCCGAGGGAGAGTGGGGTGATACCAGCCTGGTGGCGGATGAGGTGGCGATAGATTTCAAAATGGTGATGCCTGCAAAGTGATATAAACCTAGTCAAACAAAATTCAACAGGAAGGAGTTAGGGATGTTTAAACAAGTATCAAAGACCATGTTGGGCAGTGCAGTTGCATGGGGTATTTTCAGTGCGCTAGGTACGGCAAATGCTGCCGTAGACACCTACGTTGTTGACCCAAGCCACACTTTCCCGTCTTTCGAAGCTGACCACATGGGCGGCTTGTCACTGTGGCGCGGCCAGTTTGAAAAAACCAAGGGTGTGGTGGCTTTGGACCGTGTCAAGAAAACCGGCACGGTGGACATTGAAATTGATGCTTCAAGCCTTGATTTTGGCCATGGCAAGATGAACGAGCACGCGAAAAATGTGGATATGTTTGATGTGGAGGCATACCCCACAATTACCTACAAAGCCAGCAAAATGCGGTTTGAGGGGGATAAGCCTGTGGAGGTACTGGGTGAGTTAACCCTCAAAGGAGTTACTAAACCGGTTCCCTTGAAGATCAACACATTCAAGTGCATTATGCACCCCATGAAAAAAGCCGAGGTGTGCGGCGCCGATGCAGTCGCTGAGTTCAAGCGCACTGACTTTAATCTGGGCTATGCCGTGGACAAAGGCTTTTTTCCGGAGGTGAAAGTGCTGATTACCATTGAAGCGGTGAAACAGCCGAAGTAACTGGTAATCAACAAACGCATGGTACACGCCATGCGTGCATTCCCCAGGCTGTTTATCCATGTACAAGTCTTTTGAAGTGATCTCCCACAATGCATCCCGGTTTGCCCGGTCAGAAAGTGCGCCTTTGCTCAGGCAGGCAGTAAGCACCGGGCCTCAGGTTCGACCCGAAAGCCGGTTCGCCAAATCCGCAAGCCGCGTGATGATGCCGTTGCTAAAAGCCAGCCCTTTGGTGCGGGCCAGTATGCCAAGTCGAGCCAGCCACGCCGGGAACCCGGCTGGTTTGCTGAATTTACGCGGCTTGGGAGGTGTTAGGGCTTATTCAGACCACGTTCCCCCAACTGAATTGATTGCGCGGTACAAGCCAGTGCTTGAAGATGCGATCGCTCACCACGATGAGATTGTGGAGTTGGTCGAGCACGGAAACTATTCGATTGCATCTTTTGTAGAAATTGCCCTGGATATTGTTCCCGGAGTTTCGTCGATTCAACTGGACAATGGTTACGCGATCATTGGCATACAAGAGACACCGCGTGTTACGAACACAACCGCACGAATGTATGACCTGAAGGTGATGCCGCCAGAGAGGCCGGGCGGCATGAGAAAGCCATTCGTGTTGCCAATTACGGTATTTAAGGCCGATGCAATAAAAGACGCAAACCCAAGTGATTTGAGAATGTTGATTGGCATGTGTTCAGTGGCTGTCGATGTTCACCGGGGGAAATTGCCCAGAAAGCTTTACAGTTCTATCAATGTTTTTAGCCCTACGATTCCCGAGCTGGGCAAATTGTACGAGTGTGTCAACAAGTTGAAAGAGTTGATTTCCTTTGGGCAGGTTTCAAACCCGACCGAGTTGTTTGACATGATTGACAGGCAGCTGAAGTTACGGGCTGTCGATCCCGAAAACAAGTTTGTATCGGCATTGAAATCGATTGTGGTCGAGGCCTTTAACAACAAATACCCTGGTCATGAGCTGGAAATTCAACGCATATTGATTGAAGGGCGAACAGTTAAGCCAGCCGAGCCCGCCGCGCCAACACCGCCCGCCCAGTTCCGGCATTCTATTGAGCACAAAGGTGGGGCTTACCGCGCTGCGATGAGGATGAATACTTTGGCGATGAGTAATCCGGGCGCTGGTTTTTCTGCAATTTGCGAGGCCCCCTTGGCCGAGCCAGCACAACAACAATTCACGATTAGTTTCCATCCCAGTGGTGTCTGGATCAGGGAAAGAAATAATCCGCAGACCGGGGAAGTGGAACATACCATGTTTGCAAAGCCTTCTCAGCTTTCTGAAGCACTGAAGCAAAGAGGCGTTAAGGCGATTATTTCCCAGTCGCTGGGAATACTTTGATCTGCAAGCCGATAAGCCACATTAAAAAATGCACCGCACGGTTTAAACACCGCCGGTGCATTTGTTTTATTCACTAACCGCCGTTTTAGCTGTGGTCAGCGCCGTGTTCCAGTTTGCCTTCTGTGGTTTCGCGGCGAGTTTTCCACAGGGAGAACACCACACCGCCAGCAATCAGGCCTACCGTTACGCTAAGTGAGAACGCGGGCGGGAATTTTCCGATGAAGTTGACCAGGAAAATTTTGCTGCCGATAAACACCAGTACCATGGCCAAAGCATACTTTAGATAGTGGAAGCGGTGGATCATCGCAGCCAAGGCAAAGTACAGGGCACGCAAACCCAAGATTGCAAAAATGTTGCTGGTGTACACGATGAACGGGTCGGTGGTGATCGCGAAAATTGCAGGCACTGAATCAACCGCGAAAATCAGGTCCACGAACTCGATCAATATCAATGCCAGCAGCAATGGTGTTGCAAAACGCACCACTTTGCCGGTTTTTGGATCAGGCTCGTTCACAACGAATGCGTTGCCACGCAGGCCTTCTGTAACACGCATGTGTTTGCGAAGGAATTTCAGGATCGCGTTGTTTTCAATGTCGGGTTCGCTGTCGGCCATGAACCACATTTTGATACCGGTGATGATGAGGAAGGCGCCAAACAGGTAAAGCACCCAGCTGAATTCTTTCACCAGTGCGGCACCCAGGCCAATCATGATGGCACGCAGTACGATTACACCCAAAATGCCCCAGAACAGCACGCGGTGCTGGTATTTGCGGGGAATGGCGAAGAAGGAGAAGATCATTGCGATGACGAATACGTTGTCCATGGACAAGGATTTCTCAATCGCAAAACCGGTGAAGTAGTTCATGCCGCTTTCCGCGCCAAGGTACCACCACACCCAGGCACCGAACAAACAGGCTGCTGTGATGTAACCAGCCGACAGCAGCAGGCTTTCCTTGACCTCAATTTCTTTTTCATCTTTGTGCAGCACGCCGAGGTCGAAGGCGAGCAGGGTGATGACAATGCCGATGAACAGCAGCCAGATCCATGTGGCCGTGCCAAGAAAATCGGTGTGTATGAATTCCATTAAAACGTCCACTTTGATACTCCGTGAGGGTTGAATTGAACACGGCGCCATGGTGTATCAGTTGCGATTTCGGAAAAACCAGTATTTAATGAACTATTGATGCGGTTTTTCCGAAGTAACTTCGTGAGGCTTTGAATGAACTTGAATTATCGTCACTTGCATTACTTCTGGATGGTGGCCAAGGAGGGTGGTTTTGCCCGCGCTGCTGAGCGAATGGACATGGCGATTCAAACAATTAGTGCACAAGTGCGCGAGTTGGAGAAGGATTTGGGCCACCAGCTGTTAAGGCCCGAAGGGCGTGGCGTGGCCTTGACTGAGGCAGGTCAGGTGGCGTTTGCAAAGGCAGAAGAAATTTTCCAGATCGGCCAAAGCTTGCCTGAACTGGTGCGGGCGGTGGCCAGTAAACCGGTCAGGCGTTTTAAGGTAGGGTTGTGCGATGGTATCTCGAAACTGGCTGTGCATGCTTTGCTAAAACCGGTGCTAGGTATTGAAAACTTGCACCTGACCTGCCACGAGGGCGAACCTGAGCAGTTGCTGGCGGAGTTGGCCTTGCACCACCTTGATTTTGTGTTCGCCGGGCAACCGCCGCCTGCTAACCCGAATTTACGCATGCAAAGCCGTTTGCTGGTGAGTTCAGAGGTGGATTGGTACGGTGCATCGAAATGGGTGAAAAAAGAAGTGTTGAATCACTTTCCGCAATGCTTGAATGATTTGCCTGTGCTGTTGCCCACGGGCCAT
Organism: Burkholderiales bacterium; assembly: GCA_021299735.1. Taxonomy (GTDB): domain Bacteria; phylum Pseudomonadota; class Gammaproteobacteria; order Burkholderiales; family Burkholderiaceae_B; genus Limnobacter. The sequence goes on from JAJTEM010000001.1 coordinate 182,551, forward strand.
TCCCGGTTACGGGTGAATTTGAACCATTGGTTTGAGCAGTTGGGGATTGTGCCGCACGTCGTGGGTGAATTTGAGGATAGCGCTTTGATGTCGGTGTTCGCGGCACGAGGTTTGGGCGTTTTTCCGGTTAGCCGTTTGGGCGTATACGATGCCGGTACATTAAGTGGTGTGCGATTGTTGGGGCAGTGCAATGAGATTCATGAAGAAATTCATGGGGTATGGAATGTGCAAAGCATCGACCACCCATTGGTGGCCGAAATGCTTGAACAGGCGAGGCTTTAAGCTGCCGCAACGGCCGCTTCAATTTCAGCAAAAGTGCTGGCTTTGACTGGGTCTATTACCGGTATACCCATTTGCCGTGCAATTTGTGTGGATGAGAACAAGCCCATCACCCGCATGTTGCCAGTGCGGTTGTCGACTACCAGGGCGTGCTGCCTGTTGTGTTCGCGCAGTGTGGCAATAATGTGGCCAACTTCGGCCCGTGAAACGGCACTGAATTCCAGAAACTCAAGATCGGGTAGCTTCACCATGACATCGTTCACGGTGAGTTCAGGTACATTTCGGTTGCTTGACGAAGCCTCTTTGATGGCGCGTTCGCCGGCCAGATCATTGGCAGTAAGCAGGCCTTGCAAGTGCCCCTGACCATTGCGCACGAATAGCAATTTGACGCCGCACACGATCATGGTGGTTCGGGCTTGCTCAAGGGTTTCTGAGCCGGAAATACTCACGGGGTGAACACGCCGAAGATCTGTCATGGCGTCGAAAGCTGGCGAATCGGCTGTCAGCTTCAAAGGGCGGCTGGGGTCGCTAACGGTAATGGTATCGGTGGCGGCCGCGCTGATGTGTTCGAGTGATTGGTAGTGTTGTCTGATCATTGGAATGCCCTTTTGTCACGCAATTCTGTTGTGTCCGCAGGTTTGGGGCCAGCGGGCGAATTTGCAGGACGGACTGCATGCAAAAGAGGGTACGGGCACAAGGGTTTGTTGCCTTGTGTCGTGGCAGTGCAAGCACCGTCCACTGGGAATTCAGTCTACGCTGCTTGCGAAAAGTTTCAAGTCAGTGAAAGCCCCGAGGACACAATTGAACACCTGTCTGTTCCATGGATGGAAAAGGCTCAAGTTTTTGCAAAAGATGTTCAGCCCCTTGTGGCTTACTTAAGCGGTGTGCCGAGGGAGTAGGGGAGCAGGTTCATCACCTCCTTGCTGACGCCCATGGCCAGGTGGGGGGTTTCGATTTCGATGTGTTCAACGTTTGGGCTGAAGCGGTCGATGCAGGCCTGCCAGCTTACGATGGAGTCTTTCTTGCAATACAGCGCAACGATTGGGCAAACAATGGGTTGCTCGAAGCGCTTCAGTGTGCTGTTTTCGATCGATTCCACATCGAGCCCACGAATGTCGTAAAGCGTTTTTACGGCGGTGTATTTTGGCCCGCCAATGACAGGGCTGCCTATGGTGACGATGCGGCTGACGTTTTGCTGTGTCTCGCGGGCTGCTTCACGGGCCAGGTAGCCGCCCAGGCTCCAGCCCAACAGTTTAATGGGTGCCTGTGCCTGCTCGGAATGTTGTTTGATGTCAGCAATCACCTGCGGCAGCAGTTTGCCAACTTCGCCGTGGTTAAACCCGGCAGACCAGTGCACGGCTTTGTAGCCTAGTGAATTCAGATAACGTTTGATGAAGGCCATGCTGCTGGAGCTGGCACCAAAGCCTGGCAGCAACAACACGGTTTGGCCCTGGCCCACATTCTTGCGGGCAAGAAAACGCCAGCCGATGGCCAGTTTGGCGGCTTCAAACGGGGTTTTGGCCTCGCCCAAAAGCAGGCTGAGTTTGGGTTTGCCAATCGAGTTGCCGTAACGTTTCTGGAATTCTGCTTTGTTCATGGGGTGTTACAAGGTTGTGCACACCCGAGAAAATACGGCAAGGCGGGCCTGCACACAAAGAGGAATTCCTCTAGTGGCCACCCCTTTACTGCAGCAGTGCAAGGCTTTGGTTGGCCAGGCGAATGCGAAGTGCCAGTTCGCGGGCCAGGTTGTTTTGCAGAATGTGGCTTAATTCGGGCTGGTGTGCCAGTAATTGATCAAATTGCGGGGTGGGTAGAAAAAGCAGGGTGCATGCAGAGTCGGCGCGCACGGTGGCCGAACGTGCCTTGCGGTCAATCAGTGCCATTTCACCCACCATGCTGCCGGGGCAAAAGCGCATTAGCCTTTCGTTGCTGTGGCCTGTGTGGTGCCATGCACTTAGCTGCCCTTGCAGCAGCACATACAAACCGCAAGGCTCGGCACCTTCACTGAACAGGGCCTGGCCCGCGGCCAGGGGTATGGTTTGCCAGTGTGAGCAAAAGGCTTGTGTTTGTGCAGGGCTCATGTGGTCGCACAGGTGGCTGTTTTTCAGGGCATCTTCGGCGCTGTGGGTTTTGTTTTCAAGTGCAGCCTGGCCTAATAATCTGTTTTCAATGTGCCAGAAGGCGTCGTCAATGTGGCCTTGTGTGGCAATGCTCAATCTGGCGAGGCAGCTGCGCAATAATGGTTCACCGCCTATGCCCTGTTCAAGTGCGGGTATTACTGCCACAGCGTGAATCAAGGGCAGGTTTTGTTTTAGAAGCCGTTCAAGGCAGTTGCAGGCGGTGTCGTCAATGTAGCGCAGGTGTGTGAAATCAAACACAGCTGATTGCATGTTTGCCAGTTCATCTTGCAGGCGAATGGCAATTGCCGGCGCGTTGCCAAAAAACAGGGTGCCTTCAAATCGCACCCAGGCCAATTGTTCAAAGGCGGCATCCAGTTGCTGGCGGTGGGCGCGTGGGCGCATGCTGCGAGAGCGTGCTGCGGGCTTGAATTCAATGCTTCTCAAGCCGCTGCCGGATTGTTGTTGAAGAAAATAAGCCGCCACAAACAGCACGCCAACCAAGGTGCCTATCAGCAAATTGCTAATACCGGTAACAAACACCATGCTGAGCACCACCCACACTGTGAAGCGTTCTGTGGGTGCCATTTGACGGCGTGCACCGGGTGATATGAAACGCTTAAGCAGGCCAAGGGTGCTGCCTTGAATCAGAAACAGGGAGCTGACTGCAACTGCAGTGGCAAGAATGTGCAGGGGTAGTTGCGCAAGAATTGGCAGAGTGAGCAACAAAAGAAGGCCCAGCAAACCCACGTACCAAGCTTCACTTTGCCGGGTTTTAGCGCCTACGCCCAGCCCGGCATTGCTTCTGGAAAAGTAGTTGGAGCTGGGCAACGCCAAGGCCAGGCCGCACAGTACGTTGGCCAGTGCCAGTGTGTTCAATTCCCTGCGGGTGTTGTGGCGGGTGCCCAGTGTTTGGTCTACTTGCAATAGCGATTGCATGCTTTCAAGCACAACAAGCAAAGCCAGGACTGCCGCACCCACCAGCACCTGAAGCAGCAATCCCGGTGTGTTTAACAACAACCCAAATATTTGCTGCATGCTGTTTACAACGCTGTGTGCTGGTTCGGTTTGCAGGGTTTGCAACAGTGGGTGGCTGGGCATGGTGCCCACAGTTTGTACAGGCAGTGCACCGGGCCATGCCCACAGCAGCAAAGTGTGCAGGGCAAAGCCACACGCCAGCCCGTAAACCAGCCCCAAGGGATTGGGGCGTATTGCGCGGAAGTACAGCAGCACAACAACAGTGACTGCCGACACACCGAGCGCTACGGTTGAAAACAGGGCGGGGGAATTGGTAGCTTGCAGGGCGGTGGTGTACACCGCAAAACCCACCATGGCGGGCAGTAACTTGTAAGCGGAAAACAGGCCCAGTGTGGTGTTCATGCCGATTAGCACGGGTGCAGGAAGAAACTGCATTAGTTTGCCCACACCCTGTTGTTGGGCAAGGCCAATCAACAGGCCTGCCAGGGCAATTTCAAGCGCCAGCAACAACACAATTTCAGTGTGGTTGCTGGTAATTTGCAGAAACCCCAACAGCGAGCCGGCAACAATTAGCGCGGTTGAAGAGCGTGGCCCACCGAACTGAACTGGTGCCTTACCGAGCATGGCGCCGAGCAAGCCGCCCAGCACCGCACTGGCCAAGCCTGCATAAATGCCATAGGCCAAACCTGCCTGCCCCAGCGGGGCGAAGGCCAACATGCCATACACAATTGCTTGAGCGTAACCACCGAATGCGACCAGTGCGCCCGCTTTGAATTCGGTGTTCAAGGAAGAATTCGCGCAGCCGAAGTTGAATTAAAACCAAGTCTACGCGAATTGGATTATTTCGAGGTGGGCATTACAAATTCTGCACCTTTCTCAATGCTGTCTGGCCAGCGTTGCATGATTGATTTCTGGCGGGTGTAAAAGCGAACACCTTCCTCGCCGTAGGCGTGCATGTCGCCAAACAGGCTTGCCTTCCAACCACCAAAACCATGCCAGGCCATGGGCACTGGAATGGGCACATTAATTCCCACCATGCCCACCTGCACCTGGCGGCCGAACTCGCGGGCCACGTTGCCATCGCGCGTGTAGCAACTTACACCGTTGCCGTATTGGTGGCTGTTGATTAAATTCAGCCCTTCTGCAAAGTTGGCCACGCGTACGCAACTTAAAACCGGGCCGAAAATTTCTTCCAGGTAAATGCGCATGTTGGGCTTCACATGGTCGAACAATGTGCCGCCTGTATAAAAGCCGTTTTCGAAACCGGCTGGTTTTTTGCCGCGACCGTCTACAACCAATGTTGCGCCCTCATCCACACCAATTTGCACGTAGTCTTCAATGCGTTGCAGTGCTTCGGCTGTGACGATGGGTCCCATTTCAGCGGATAGATCCATGCCGTCGGTTACTTTCAGTGTTTGCAGGCGGGCGGCCAGTTTGGGAATTAATTTGTCGCCCACATCGCCCACCAGCACCGCCACTGAAATGGCCATGCAACGTTCACCGGCGCTGCCATAGGCGGCACCGATAAGGGCATCGGTTACCTGGTCCAGATCAGCATCAGGCATAACCAGCAGGTGGTTTTTTGCGCCGCCCAAGGCTTGCACGCGCTTGCCATTGCGTGCGCCGGTTTCGTAAATGAATTTGGCAATTGGGGTGGAGCCCACAAAGCTGAGGGCCGCAATATCAGGGTGGTTAAGCAGGGTTTCTACGGCCAGCTTGTCCCCGTGCACCACGTTGAATACGCCATCGGGCAGGCCTGCCTCTTTCAGCAGCCTGGCCATGAAGTTGCCCGCGCTGGGGTCGCGTTCGCTGGGCTTCAATACAAAGGTGTTGCCGCAGGCAATTGCGACGGGGAACATCCAGCACGGCACCATGCAGGGAAAGTTGAAGGGGGTAATGCCTGCTACCACGCCCACGGGTTGGCGCAGCGTCCAGTTGTCAATGTTGGTTGAAACCTGTTCGGTGTAATCGCCTTTCAGCAACTGAGGAATGCCACAGGCGAATTCAATGATGTCGATGCCCCGGCTGACTTCGCCTTGCGCATCGGTGAATACCTTGCCGTGCTCGGCGGTGATGATGGCAGCCAGTTCATCGCGATGCCGGTTCATCAGGGCCAGGAAGTTGTTCAGGATTCTCGCGCGCTGCAGCGGGGGCTTGTTGGCCCATGTCGGCAGCGCAGCTTTGGCGGCTTCTACAGCTTTGTTCACGGTGCTTACATCGGCCAGCTCAACTTGGCGCGCTACTGTGCCCAACGATGGGTTGAACACGGTGGCTGTTTTGCTGCCAGCAATGCTCACTGTGTTGCCGTTGATGAAATGGGCGACGGTTTGGTCGTTCTTGTAGGGTTGCATGGCGGGTTGCATAGGTTTGGGCCTGCTGGTTTGTGTGTGAATTTCAACATTGTGGCCGATGCCGCTTCTGTGTTGAATCGGTGCTAACACCAAGCTTTCGGAAATTTTTGGATTGTGGAAAAGACGCAGGCAATTTACCGGGACTTGTCGGTAAAGCACTGATTTTTAATCCAATTGTAGTTAACGGAGGTACTAGCTACACAAGGCATGCCCCGATACATGCCCAGAATTAGAGCAGAGGAGACAGCAGTGATTACAGGCTTGAAAAGCAAAGCCGCGTTGCGGCGTGGGCTGTGGGTGGGTACTGCCAGCTTTACCCTGTTGGTGTTGGCGGGTTGCTTGGGAAGTAACAACAATGACATTGCCGGTACTGACAGCCGTACCAATCCGAATGAGAACCCCAACCTGAAATACGATGTGAGCATTACCCGAACCACTTATGGTGTGCCGCATATTCGTGCCAAGGATTACGGAAGTTTGGGTTACGGGCAGGGCTATGCCTTTGCGCAAGACAACCTGTGTGTGTTCCTTGAAGACCTGTTGACCATTCGTGGCGAGCGTTCACGTTTTTTTGGCCCCGATGGCACCCACACGATTGAGCCGAATGGTTCAACGGCCAATAACGTGGCAAGCGACTTCTTCTGGAAAAGCCTTTTCGCTTTTGAAGAAGAAGGCGCAGATGGCGTTAAGCGCAACGCCTGGCAGCGCACCCGTGACAAAACCATTCCTGATTTTCAAAATGTGGTGGAAGGCTATACCGATGGCGTGAACCGTTACATTGCTGAACTGAAAGCCGGCGAGCATGAGTATGAAAAGGCGGATGGAAGCAAAGTGCCAGCGCATGCCGCATGTGCGAATGCTGAATGGCTGGCCCCGATCAGCACCGATGACATGTACCGCCGTTTTGTGCGGCTGGCGGTGCTGGCCAGTAGTTCAGTGTTTGTGACTGAAATTGGCAACGCCCAGCCCCCGGGTGCGTTGCCAGGCTTGCCAGCACTGCCTGTGCCCTTGCCAGCTGCCCAGGCTACGCAGCAATCGAAAGGTTTGAGCGTGAAAGAAAAAGTGGCTTTGCTAAAAGCAAATCCGAATCCTTTCACAGCCATGCAAAACAAAGACCACTTCGGTAGCAATATGTACGCCTTTGGCAAAGATGCAACCGCCAATGGTCAATCGCTTGTGTATGGCAACCCGCACTTTCCATGGAAAGGCACCGAGCGCCTTTATTTAAGCCACAACATTCTTGAATTGAATGGCGAAAAGGCCATGGACATCATGGGTGTGGGTTTGTATGGCGTGCCCGCCGTGCTGATTGGTTTTAATGAGCATGTGGCGTGGAGCCACACGGTTTCCACTGCTTACCGTTTTACGCTTTACCAGTTGCAAATAAACCCCGCCAACCCCACCCAGTACCTGTACGAGGGTGAGATGCGCGACATGATTGCACTGCCAATTGAAATTGAGGTGAAGCAGGCAAACGGCACCATTACAAAAATGCAGCGCACCATGTACCGCAGCCACTACGGCCCGATGCTGGTGCTGGAGGCCAGTGGTGTGCCCGTGTTGGGTTGGAACCAGTTGATGGCATTTACACTGCGCGATGCGAACCTTGAAAATGATCGCTTGATCAACCAGTTCGCGAAGTGGAACCTGGCGAAATCGCTTGAGGAATTTATTGGTTTGCACGGCAGCGAATTGGGAGTGCCATGGGTGAATACGGTTGCCAGCGGTCCGGGCAAACCCGCTTATTACGGCGACGTTACCGTTGTACCGCACGTGACCGATGAAAAAATTGCTGATTGTGCAGCGGAGCCTTTCAATTCGGTTGTGGGACAGCTTTCACCGGGCTTGCCGGTGCTGAATGGTTCTCGTGAAGCTTGTGAATGGGGCAGCGACCCTGATGCCCCGGCACCGGGTATTTTTGGTCCGGGTAACTTGCCCACGCTTGAACGCAACGATTACGTAACCAATTGCAACGACAGCTACTGGTTAAGCAACCCGCGCCAGCCGTTGACAGGTTTCAACCGGATTATTGGTGATGAGAATGCCGAGCGCACTCTGCGTACTCGTTTGTGTACCCTTCAGGCCGAGCGCAGGCTTGCTGGTACGGATGGATTGCCTGGCAATAAATTTACGCAAGACAATTTGAAAGCGATTGCGTTGGGCAGTGAAATTTACTCAGCGACGCTGGCCAAACAATCGGTGGTGGATACCCTGTGCCAAGTACCTGTGTTGTTGAGCACTGGTTTGATGCCTGTGCAAACAGCGCAAGCCTGCGCTGCCTTGGCTGCATGGGATGGCAGGGCCAACCTGGACAGCAAAGGTGCGCACCTTTGGCGCGAGTTCTGGAGCCGTGCAATCGCCAACCCGGGCGGCCTGCCTGTGGGTGTGCCGCAATTGCACTTGCCGTTTGAGGTGCCTGTGCCATTGTCACTGCCCACCAATTTGTGGGCCAATGGATTTAATGCAGCCAACCCGATAAACACGCCCAACACACTGAACGTGGCAAATCCGTTTACAGCAGCAGCTTTGGCTGACGCAATTGTGGCGGTGCAAGCGGCTGGTTTTGCGCTGGATGAGCGCTTGGGCAATATCCAGAAATCTGGAGTACAAGCCAGTGCAACGCCAATTTTCGGGGGCACCAGCCCGGAGGGTGCTTTCACGATTGTGAGCACGGAACCCGGTCGGCTGAATTCTGAAGGCTACAAAGTAACTTTCGGCAACAGCTACATTCAGGCAGTGACCTGGGATGAGAATGGCAAGCCACAGGCCGATGCGATGTTGACTTATTCATTGTCCACTGACCCAGCCAATCCGCATTTCGATGACTACACCAAGGCGTATTCACAGAAAAACTGGGCGCGTTTGCCTTATACCGACGCACAAATTCGGGCTGCAAAAGTGGGTGAAACCAAGGTGCTACGGCAGCAGAGGGCGTCAAACTGAGAATGTTATAAATGTTAAAATAATAAAAATTGTAAAGTAACAAATTAAGGGGGCCTTTGCCCCCTTTTTCTTTGATCGATTGTTTGTAAAGCGCGCATTGTGGGCGGGTTAACACTCGAATCTCAAGTTTTTATGTTCAGTCGCCAGCGCAGTGCGAGTTTTTTATTGGTCATGCTTTGTGCATTCACAGGGTTGCATTCCCTTGCATGGGCCAATGAGCCACGAATAGCGGTGTCAAAAACACCTTTGTCACTGCCGTTTTTTGTGGCCAAAGAGAAAAACCTGTTTGCTGCTCAGAAGATTGAGCCGATCCTGGTCGAATGTCTTGGTGGCACTCGCTGTGTAAAAGAGCTGACAGAGGGGCGGGTGGACATGGCCACCTCTTCGGAATTGCCTTTCATGTTCGCCGCTTTCGAAGGCAAGCCAATCAGCTTGTTGTCAACCTTTGTAAGCAACAAGGATGACATGAAGTTCCTGGTTCGAAAAAGTGCGCTCAAAGGCGATATAAAGGCTTTGGTGGGTAAGCGGATCGGCTTTGTCGAGAAATCAGCATCCCATTACTACATGGATTTGTTCCTGCTTTACAAGGGGGTTGATCCCAAGAGCACCGTGCCAGTACCCATGGGCGTGGATGCTTTGGCCAACGCGTTGAGCAAAGGTGAAGTGGATGCAATTTCAGTGTGGGAACCCTGGGGACAAACAGCACTTCGTATGGGCGGGGGAGATGTGGCGGTTCTCGATGCGCCCCGACTTTACAGTCAAACTTTCAACCTGCTGGTTGGCAATGAATACCGACTGGCAAATTCTCGCAAATCGATTGCAGTATTGAGCGCGCTGGATGATGCCATTCAGTTTATTAAAAAGAATCCTGATGAGGCAAAACGCATTCTGGCGCGTGACGTGGGTCTTGATTCAGAGACGGTTAAGGCGGTGTGGCCCACCTACCAGTTTGAGTTGACTTTGCAACAGTCATTGTTAAGCACGGTGCAAGGCCAGGCAAGGTGGGCAAGGCGTGAAGGGCATGTTGTTCCAACCTTGGCTGAACCCGAGTTTTTGAACTTCATTGATTCAAGCCCGTTGCGAAAAATCAAGCCCAGTGCAGTTGATTTTGTATACCCATGAAACCATTGCTACGACTTAAACAAGGCGTTTCAATAGTCCTTGTGCTGTTAGTTGGCATTGCCCTGGTGGCAACTGCCACGGTGCTTGTCATTAACCAGAAGCGAAATGAAGTGATGGAGCAAAGTGTTGCTGCACGCACGATTTCCCGCCTTTCCACCCGCATGTTGGTGCTGACGCACACGGCGTCTGACTACATGACCGATACCAATATTCGCCAGTGGTGGGTGGTGCATCAATCGATTACTGATGAACTGGATCAACTGCACTTTTCAGATGAAAGTGGAGAACTTTCTGTGCGCCTGGGGGAGCGCCTGCAAGACCTTGCAGCCTTGTTCAGCGGTTTCTCGCAGACACTGGCTTCAGGCGAAGTTGCGTTGGATGAGCGTCGCAATGGGGTGTTGACGGACCGTTTGATTTCCGAGGCCGAGCAATTGGCAGAATTAAGTTACAAAATTTCTGATGCTGCTTATGTGCGGCAAGAGGCGCTTACACATCAACGCAAAGCGATAGTGCTTGGCTTCGCTGTGCTATTCGGAATTAATTCTTTTCTGTTGTTGATCTTGATTCGCTACCGTGTGGTGAGGCCTTTGGCAAAAATTGAAAATGTGGCCAATGCCATGCGCGCGGGCAATTTGAACGCGCGCTGTAATTTGCCGGAAGGCGATGAACTTGGTGATGTGGCTGCAGCGCTGGACTCACTGGCGCTTGAACTGAACAACAGACTGGCGGATGTAACTTCGACTACCCACCTGCTGGAGGTTGCAGGAAGGATGTGCGGCGTTGGCGCCTGGACTCTTGATATTCATACCCATGAATTGAAATGGTCTAAACAAATTTATGAAATTATTGAAGCGGACTTTACTCACCAACCCACGCTGGAAGAGACGATTGCACTTTATCCCGAAGATTCTGCAGCCAGGCTTTCAAAAGCATTGGCCGATGCAGCCCGCATTGGAAACGACCTCGATATGGAGCTTCAGTTACGCACCTGCAAAGGCAATCTGATTTGGGTGCGTGTGTTTGGCGAAGTAATTTGGCAGGGTGTGGGTGCTTTGAACAAGCCTTCAATGATTCGGGGCGCCTTTCAGGATATTACTGAGCGCCGACGTGTTGAGGAAGAAATTCGACAAGCCAAAGAATTGGCAGAATCTGCCAGCAAAGCCAAGGGTGAGTTTTTGTCGAACATAAGCCATGAAATTCGTACCCCACTGAATGCCGTGGTTGGATTGGCTTACATCTTGAAGCAAACCAAGCTTGACTCATCGCAACTTGATTTTGTGGAGAAGCTTGAAAATGCAGGTCGCGGCTTGATTGACTTGGTCAGTGGTGTGCTGGATGTATCAAAAATTGAAGCTGGTGCCATGGAGCTTGAAAAGCGACCTTTTTCAACAAGGCGCCTGATGGATTCGTTGGCAGATTTAATGACTGGTGCCGTGGCGGACAAATCAATTGAATTGGTGGTGTCGGTGGCACCCAATGTACCCGACCAGCTGATAGGTGATGAAACAAAATTGCGCCAAGTGTTGGTGAATTTGGCTGGCAATTCCATCAAGTTTACTGAGAACGGCTATGTCAAAGTAGGTGTTACGCTGGATCAGTTGGACACCCAGCACTGTGTACTGCGTTTTATTATTCAAGACACAGGTTTGGGCATGGATGCTGCAGCCATGAAGCGCCTTTTCCAGTCATTTTCCCAGGCCGATTCATCGATTTCGCGCCGTTTTGGTGGTACAGGTATTGGCCTTGCATTAAGCCAAAAACTGGTGGAGTTGATGGGGGGCAACATCTCGGCAGTCAGTGCGCCTGGGCAAGGCAGTTTGTTTGCTTTTTCACTGATGTTGAGCCTGGATACTCAAATAAGAACTGTACCTGCTGCAAACGAATATGCTTACGATGTGGTGGTGGTGGACAACTTTAAAACACACCTGGACAGTGTGGCTCAAATGATTGAGTGGAACGGTATCAGTCCCCAGAGCTTTGTGACTCTTGAGCAGGCCTTGAGTATGCCCCCAGGCTTGCGCCCGCGCCTGTTTTTGGTGAACAGCCAGTTAAATGACATCAGCGGACTGGAGTTTGCCGAACAATTAAAAGCTGCGCATGGACCAACTGCCGCAAAGGTAGCACTGATGGCGCGGCCTAAAGAAGTGGAACAGCTGCAAGAGTCGCTCTCGATGGGGCAGATAGATGCGGTGTTGATGAAGCCCGTTTCATTCTCTTCTCTCAAAAACATGTTGCAAGAGGCCGTCAGTAATACATCGGGTCGAGCTCGTTCGGTCAACCGTTTGATGAACCAAAACGAATTGATGTTTCTTGCTGGTCTTACTGTGTTGGCTGTGGATGATCACAAACTGAATTTGATGATTTTGAAAAAAATTCTGGAAACACACGGTGCCAAAGTTATTCTCGCTGAGTCTGGGAAGATTGCCATTCAGGTACTTGACCAGCCAAACCACAGCGATGTCGATGTGTGTTTGATGGATGTCCAAATGCCTGACATGAATGGCATGGAAACCTGTGAATACCTGCGCGATCAGCTGGGTTTGCGACAGTTGCCCATATTGGCTTTAACGGCCGGTGTAATGGAGGCGGATCACCAAATGGCTCTTGACGCTGGCATGGACGAGGTATTGGTCAAGCCATTGCAAATTGACAAGGTGCTGGATGCCATAAAGCGCTGGGGCACGCAGCTGCAGACAAGAGTTCAAGCCAATTAAATGTCAAATTGTTACTTTGTGTAAAGTAACAAACTAGAGGGTGGAGATCGCTTTTATTCGCCCATGCTTGCTGTTCTCATCGATGCAACATGAATGACGTTGTTGAATCGAGAAAGTAAGCACCATGACACAATTCCAGCTTGGCAGATGGATTTACTTTTTGTTGCTTGCACAGTTTTTGACTGCTCAAAATGCCAATGCAGCAACCATTACTGTGCGTATTGCAGCACCTCCATCGCTGATGTCATTGCCCATTTATGTGGCCACTGAAAGAGGGTTTTTTGAAAAATACCATGTACAACCCCAGCTGATCGAGTGTGGTGGTGATCAGGATTGCGTCAAAGCCCTGTGCCACGGTAGGGCTGATATTGGCGTGTCGTCTGAATTGCCGGTGATGTTCGCAGCTTATGAGGAGAATCCAATATCCGTGTTGGCCACCTTGGTGAGCAACAAAGACGATCTGAAATTTCTGGTATCGCGAAACTTGCTGAGTTCGGGTCAACTGAGCCTTGCGGGCAAACGAATTGGCTATGTGCCCAAGTCATCTTCGCATTACTACATGGATATTTTTTTGCTCTTTAAAGGGGTTGATCCACAAGACGTAGTCAAAGTACCCATGACCGACGCCACAGCACTGACTCAAGCACTGCTTTATGGTGATGTTGATGCTGTTTCTATTTGGGAGCCAGAGGCAGACAAGGTTCTGCAAGCTGGTGGTGGCGACATTGTGAAACCAGATGCGCCACGCCTTTATACCCAAACATTCAATGTCAGTGTCCACAATCAATTCAAATATCGACAAAAGGATCTGGTGCATGGCATTGTGAAAGCGTTAAGTGAGGCAGTGGATTACATTCGCAAATATCCCTCCAGAGCGAAAGCGGCTGCACTAAGAAACAATTTGGCAAGTCGTGAATTCCTGGAAAAAAACTGGCATGAATATACCTTCCGAATGACCTTGCAGCAATCGCTGGTGACCACCCTGCAAGGGCAGGCCCGCTGGGCCCAACGTGAAGGCCATATTCAATCGGTGGTTTCTAATGCGCCCGAATACCTGAATTATATTGACGCGATGTTTTTACGTGAACACAAATCAGACCATGTTGATTTTGTGTATCGATGACTGATTTTTATCTGAATGACTGGCCAATGAACAATGTGATCGAGTATCTTCCGCACGGCTTTTGTATTGCATGGAATCCGCAACTGTTGGCCATGCACGTCATTTCAGACCTTTTGATTGCAATTGCCTACTTTTCGATTCCGATAGGGATTGTGTATGTGGCCAAGCGCCGCCCCGACGCTGAGCTGCAACCCATTTATTACCTGTTCGCTGCATTCATTCTGGCCTGTGGTGTTACCCATGTGATGGGAATTTTCACCCTTTGGTTTCCGCTGTATTACACCCAAGGAATTGCAAAAATTGTAACCGCACTGGTTTCGGTGGCTACCGCAATTTATTTGTTACCCAAGTTAAAACACATCATGGCCTTGCCCGATCTTGGCAAACTGACGCAAATTAACAGTGCGCTGGCAGCGGAAATTGAATCCCGACGTCAAAGTGAAGCGTCGCTGCGGCAGTCGCAGGAGCTTGCTTTACAGGCCCAAAAAACACAGGCTGCTTTTCTGGCCAATATGAGCCATGAAATACGCACCCCGATGAATGGCATTTTGGGTACGCTCGACCTGTTGCTCGACACAGAATTGAAACCCGGGCAACTACAACTGGCAGCAGCCTCCAAGCGCAGCGCCGCATCCTTGCTAAGCCTGTTAAACGACATTCTCGACATTTCAAAAGTGGAAAGTGGACATTTAACTTTGCGCAACAGCCCGTTGCAGCTTGCTGATGTATTTGCCGACGTAGAAGCCGCAATGGCCTTCGATGCCAATAGCAAGAATATTGAACTGCGCTGCCCTGCAGAGGCATTGCCGAAAAATACTTACCTGGGCGATTCGGTGCGTATACGGCAAATTTTGTTGAACCTGGTGGGCAATGCAATCAAGTTTACCGATGTTGGGCATGTGAAAGTAACGTGCAGAGAAGTGTCGCGAGCCACGCAGCAGGCTGTTCTGGAGTTTGTTGTGAAAGATACCGGGATTGGTATTGCACCCGAGCACCAAAAAAATCTGTTCAAGCGATTCACTCAGGTAGACAACTCCAGCACTCGGCGGGCTCAGGGTAGCGGGCTTGGGCTCGCGATTGTCAAGGAGCTAGTCGAACTGATGGGTGGGCAAGTTCGCTTGCAAAGTGAACCAGGCTGTGGGACTGAAGTTGTTTTTTCCTTGTGTGTCGGTTTGCCATCCGAGTGCGCTCAAACAGGAGGTGAACGTGCGGCTCAAACAACGGCAGCGACACAAACTGCGGTAACGCGCGTAGAGCAATTTCGCGGCAAAATTCTGGTTGTAGAGGACGCCGCCATGAATCAAATGGTGGTATGTAAAGTACTTGAACGCCACGGCCTGGTTTGTGAGGTGGCCAACAATGGTCAGGAAGCAATCGACCTGCTTTCAAGAGAGCAATTTGATTTGGTATTGATGGATGGCCAAATGCCCGTGATGGACGGTTATGAAGCCACAGCGCTTATTCGGAGCGGCAGCGTACCGGGCGTGAATGTCGACATACCGATTGTGGCGCTGACAGCGCATGCCATGGTGGGAGAAGATAAAAAGTGTTTGGCTGCGGGCATGAATGATTACCTGACCAAGCCATTGGATCGCACCAGGCTACTGGAAGTGTTGAGCAAGTACTTGAAAAAAACGGATTGAATATCAGCTTGCGCCCGGATTTTTGTCAGGCAGCCTGAATGTTCTTTCGCAAAACTAGAATGTGGTCTGTAATTTCACAAAGACTGTTAAGCGCCTGAATGCAGCTTGATGCATTGTGTTCTTTGGCGGCTTTTTCAAGCGACTGGATTGCTGACAGAAATTTCAGCAGTCCCAGGTTTTGGGCAATACCCTTGAAGTAATGAGCTTTACTTGCAAGCCCGGCGTAATCTTCAGAATGAACCTGGCTCGACAAACTCGATTGCTGATTGGTGAATTCGTCGAGAAACATGTCAAGAACTTCGAGCAACAATGCCGAGTCGCCACACAGGCGGTCCAGGGTGGCTTCCAGATCAATCTCGGTCGATAAATTGCTTAAATCCATTGGGTAAGTTTACTTCAGATTGTTCATTCGCTCTTCATGTTCCTTGCGCAATATTTTGCGCAACTCGGCATTGGCATAGCGCTTCTTGTCCTCATCAGTTTGAGGCTGCAGGGGTGGCACTTTGCCAGGTGTGCCATCCGCATTCATGGCTACCATGGTGAAAAAGCAACTGTTGGTGTGCGTGGCAATTCCTTTGTGAATGTCTTCAGAAACCACTTTGATGCCCACTTCCATCGAAGTGTTGCCTGTGTAATTGACACTGGCCAAAAAAGTAACCAGTTCACCGACTCGAATCGGTTGGCGAAACAACACCCGGTCTACTGACAAAGTGACCACATACATACCCGCATACCGGCTTGCGCAGGCATAGGCCACCTGGTCGAGCAATTTCAAAATATGCCCACCGTGCACTTTACCGCTGAAGTTGGCCATGTCGGGGGTCATCAGAACGGTCATACTGAGCTGGTGGTTGGGAAATGGCATGGTTGTGGGCGGGTATGAGTGAGTGAAGAAAACAGTGTAGCGCGCTTGTGTGGCATTGACACGTCTACAATGGACCCTGAAATAATTTGTGGAGAAAGCTGTGGCTGCCGAGTTGACCAAGTACGCCATTTGGCTTTTAAGCCCTTTGGGTTTGTGGATTTCCCTCACGGTATTGGCGGGCCTTGGTTTATTTGGCCGCAGGCATTGGCGTGTGCTTGTACTGGTATTGGCACAGTTGCAGTTGCTGGTGTTCAGCTTGCCGTGGGTGGCCGATACCTTGTTGGGCCAGCTTGAAGAGGAAGCCAGGTTACTGGAAGCCAGCCGACCTTTGCCCAAAAAGGTGGATGCCATTGTGGTGCTGGGCGGTGGCCTTGATGGGCGGTACGACGGTGTGCGCGTGCTGCCAGACCTGAACGATGCGGGTGACCGCCTTTGGCAGGGTGCGCGGCTGTACCGGCAAGGTGTAGCAAAGCGTATGGTGCTTAGTGGTGGGCAGTTTGCTGCCGACCCGCGCAAGGAAGCCGAGGCCCCCGGCATGAAAGTATTCATGCTGGACATGGGCGTGCCTGAAAATGCCCTGATAATTGAAGGCAACTCCCGAACTACCTTTGAGAACGCTTTACGCACCCGCGAGTTGCTGGGTACAGGCGCGCGCAATATTGCGCTGGTGACCTCCGCTTTTCACATGGGCCGTTCGGTGATGTGGTTTGAAAAAGCGGGCTTTACCGTATACCCCGTGCGCGCCGATATTCGAGTACTCCATGAAAGCCGTACTTTCTGGGAATGGTTGCCCAAGCCCCAAGCGCTGGATGAAAACACCCTGACCATTAAAGAATATTTGGGCCGCTTCCAGTTGAAGGTAAGTGAAGCCTATGAAACAGAGGCAAGCCAGTGAAGGCGCCCAGAATGCGGACCACCACTTTTTTTGGTCTGTTGTTGTGCGTGTTGTTGGCCAATACCGTGTATGCAGGCCCAGTGTTGAATGGTATTTATAAACGTGATGCTGTGCGTTGCGGCGTAAGCAGTGGCGTGGCCGGTTTTTCTGCATTGGGTAGCGATGGGCAATGGCGCGGCCTGGACGTCGCCGTGTGCAGGGCAGTGGCCGCCGCAGTGCTGGGCAATGCGCAAAAAGTGCAGTTCACCCCTTTAAGCTCGCAACAGCGTTTTGCAGCGTTGCAGGCTGGGCAAATTGATATTCTCTCGCGCAACACCACCTGGACCCTCAGCCGCGATGCGGGCCTGAATGCACACTTTACCGCCATTACCTATTACGACGGCCAGGGCATTTTAATGCACCGACGATTTGGCGTGAAAAGCGCCAAAGAACTTAAAGGTGCTGAAATTTGTGTGCAATCGGGCACCACCAATGAGAAAAACCTGAGTACTTTTTTGACCTCACAGGGCATTACAGCCAAAGCCATTGTGTACGACAATTTTGAGGCCGCTTACAAAGCGTTTTTCAGTGGTCGGTGCCAGGCTTTTTCAACGGATGTGTCGGCCCTGATTGGATTGAAAACCAGCCAAAGCGGCAAGCCCGATGATTACGTGGTGCTGCCTGAAATTTTTTCAAAAGAGCCTTTGGGCCCGGTGGTGCAGCGTGGCGATGACGAATTTTTCGCCATCGTGAAATGGGTAGTGTTCGCCATGATTGAAGCCGAAGAACTGGGTGTTGGGAAAGCAAATATTGAAAACGCACTGAACAGCAAAAACCCCGCAGTGCAACGCTTGTTGGGCGGTGCTGAAAACCTTGGGAAACCACTGGGTTTACCGCAGGATTGGGTGGTGAAAATTATCCAGCAAGTGGGTAATTATGGCGAGGTGTTCGAAGCCAATTTGGGCCAGCAATCACCCCTGAAACTTGAACGTGGTTTGAACGCGCTGTGGACTCAGGGTGGGCTGATGTATGCCCCCCCATTGCGTTGAAGGTGCATGCCCTTGAATTTTGAATTCCTCAATGACCCCGCCGGCTTCGGCCTGAGTGAAGGCTGGCTGTTGGTGGCTTTCAGTTCGCCGTATTGGCAAATACTGCTGGCGGGTTTCTTGAACACCTTGAAAGTGTGCCTGCCCGCCCTGTTTCTGAGTACGTTGTTAGGCCTTTTAATCGGGCTGGGCCAATTAACCCCCCACCCCTTGGTGAAAGGGCTCTGCAAGGCGTATATCAACCTGTTTCGCAATGTGCCCTTGCTGCTGCAACTGCTGGCCATTTACTTTGCCATTACCCAGTTTTTACCCATTGCCAGCCAGGCGTGGTCGCTTGGCGACATTGTGTTTATCAGCAAAAGTGGTTTGGCATTTCCTTCGTTTTCAGACGCACCCCTGCGCGGGCGTTTTTCAATTGAAGGCGGCTGGGTACTTAGCCCGGAATACCTCGCCGTGCTGCTTGCACTGGTGGTGTACACCGCCGCCTTTGTGGCTGAAATAGTGCGCGCAGGCGTGCAAGCCGTGAAGCCCGGTATGCGGCAGGGTGCACTGGCACTGGGCCTGAACAACAGGCAAACAACCCGCTACGTGGTGTTGCCTTTGGCCTTGCGGGTGGTCGTGCCTTCGCTCTCAAACCAGTACTTGAACCTGTTGAAAAACGCTTCGCTGGGGGTGGCTGTGGGCTATCCGGAATTGGTATCAGTGGCCAACACCGCCATTAATCAAAGCGGCAAGGCGGTGGAATGTGTGCTGATTATTCTGATCACTTACGCCTTGCTTAGCGCAGTGGCGGCAGGCCTTATGAATTGGCTGAACACCCGCGTTAACAGGGGGGCATTGTGAACCCTGTCATGTTCAATCGATTTTTGTGGGTTGCGCTGCCGCTGTTACTGGCTCCTGTACTTTGGGCGCTTGTGGACTGGGCGGTTTTAAGTGCGGTGTTTCAGCCCAATTTGCAAGCCTGCCAGCAAGCCGCCGGGAAGGGTGCCTGTTGGGGTGTAATTGCTGAAAAATGGCGGGTTATTCTGTTTGGTCGGTATCCGCTTGAAGAACAGTGGCGCGCAGGTACCGTGTTGGTGTTGTGGTCGGTATTGCTGTTTACCACCGCTGCACGGGTGTTCAACAACAAAACCGCAGTTGCGCTTTGGGCTTTTCTAGTGCCTGCAAGCGCGGTGCTGCTGCATGGCGGGTTCGCAAGCCTGCCTGCTGTACCCACAAACCTGTGGGGCGGTTTGCCGCTCACCCTTGTTTTGAGTACGGTGGGTTTCGGTCTGGCATTTCCATTGGCCCTGTTGCTGGCCTTGGGCCGTCGGTCTGCATTCGCCCCGCTGCGTGGTCTCTGTATTGCTTACATCGAATTGTTACGTGCCTTGCCTTTGGTTGCCGTGTTGTTCCTGGCTGCGTTTGTGCTGCCCTTGTGGTTACCTGGTGATGGTCTTGATTTGTTCACTCGTGTGTTGCTGACCATTTCCTTTTTCAGTGCAGCCTATTTGGCAGAGGTATTGCGTGGGGGGCTGCAGGCCGTGCCCCTGGGGCAGGCGCAGGCCGCCAAGGCATTGGGTTTGAATGTGGTTCAACGCAATGTGCATGTGATGTTGCCCCAGGCCATACGGGCCTGCTTGCCCAGCCTTGTTAACAGCTTTGTGACCTTGTTCAAGGAATGCTCACTGGTCACCATTGTGGCCCTGTTTGAATTGACTGGCGCATTAAGCCTTGCCCTGGCCGGGGATGTGCAGTGGCGCAGCTTTTACTTCGAAGGGTATTTGTTCATCGGTTTGGTGTATTGGGCCTATTGCTTTGGTTTGTCGAAAACGGTCAAATAAAAAGAAAACGGTTATTCATACGTTGGTGTTCAAGCCGTTAGAGTTGAATTTCTAGCGACAAGAACCAATTAAGTGTACATTTGTACACTCATAATAAAACACACCGTCGAATTCCGATTCGGAGACACCGCATGAGCAAGAAAGCACACCCCACCACCGGCGAGAAACTGGAAGGCACCTTGATGTTTGTGGGCGACACCATTGCCCAAGCCACCACGCGGGTGCATGAATTTCATCGCGCTATCAGCGACATGCCATTCAAGGCGGTGGGAACAGCCACGTTGAATGCCAGCAAGCCAGTTGAATCAGTTCACAATGAAATTACCGACCTGGTGTATGGTGCTGTGCGAGAGGCTGGCAAAGGCGTTTTTTCCGGCGCAGCCTGGGTGGTTCGACAGGCAAACCAAAGCCTGGCCTCGCCACAAATTATCGACCAGGCCATGGGCGGTGAATTGATGGACGACGTGGATCATTTGCCGGTTCCAGGTGCGCCGAACGCAAAAACCGACAAACGGATCTCGGCTATTTCAAGCGCAATCAACGGTGTATTTGGCGACCACTTGGCCGCCACGCGCAACCCGATGCAGGTGCACATGAACCTGTATGCCAACGGCCAGCTATTGCAGGCCGACCAGGCCGCACTGATGGTGCAGTTTCCCAATGCACAAAGACACCTTGTCATTTTTGTGCACGGCCTGTGTTGCAACGAAGACAGCTGGCAGATGTACCACAACCCCAGTGAGCCGGCCACCCGCCCCTACGGTGACAAGTTGCAAGACGATTTCCCGGTTACCGCGCTTTACCTGCGTTACAACACCGGCCGTAATATAGATTCCAATGCCCGCCAGTTCAAACGCATACTGAACAAACTTGTGCGCAACTGGCCTGTGGCTGTTGAGGGCATTACCTTGGTAGGCCACAGCATGGGCGGCCTTGTTAGCCGAGCGGTGGTTGAGGCACTCAGTGATGACGATATTATTTTGAAACGCGCCATTCGCGATGTGGTCTGTTTGGGCTCTCCACACGCTGGCGCACCCTTGGCTCGCCTTGCCGCTGCGGGCGAGCAATTGTTCAGCAAATTTGAATTGGCCAAGCCGATTGGTCGGGTTCTCGGTGTGCGTTCACGCGGCATTCGTGATTTGGATCACGGCCTGGGCGCCTTGCAAACCCGCGATGGTCAAGAAGTGATGTTTCACTTGATCGGATCTACCATTGGCGACCACACTTCGTCCTGGCTTAACACCACTGTGGGCGATGGATTGGTCACTCCCGATTCCGCCTTGGCCGATGACACTGGCAAAGCGCAGCGGGTTACCTTTGCGCAAAAGCACCACATGACTTTGCTCAACGATCCCGACGTGTTTCTTGAACTGAAAATGGTGTTGCGCCAGCACTTACGCCAGCGCGTGGTATGAAAACCAGCGGCGGAATTGATTTGATGCCGCGTTAAAAGTTGTAGGTCGAGGTTTTGCTTTCCTGCAAGAACACGCGTTGTGTGGTTAGCAGGTAGTTCACCAGAAGGTCGGCATATGTGCGTTTGAATTTCTGCTCGCGCATACCGGTTTCCACCAGGTTCAAACCATAGTATTTCAGGGCCAGGTGGGCTTGTTGGCATTCTTTGGTCCAGCAATCCAGGGGCTCCAGAATTTGGTTTACAGCATCCTGAAAGCCGGTGGTGAAATTCAGAAAGTCCCCTTCATTCATGTCTTCAACCAGCTCAAGTGCATTGTGCTCGGCTTGCTGATGCTGTGCTGGTGAGCCGTGGCGTGACCGGGTTTGAAACACATTCAGAAATTGAAACAACAAGGGCTCGGGCAGTTGTGAAGTGGGCACGCCATACAGTAGCTGTACCCGGCTTAAATCGATTTGTAACTGCATCGCGAACAGGCCGCTGATGTTGCGAGAACTTAATGCCCAACAGGCTCCCAGCGTTTCAAAAAATACTTCGCGTTCGAAGGAGTATTTTTTGTAGGGGCTGATGTGCAACACTTGATAGGGTGCTCGAATGGTCATACTTGATCCAGTGCTTTGCTGTTCATCGTTTGAGTATTGTCAACTGCATCGTGAGGGCGTGGCATCGCATAGGTGAGGGTTCACCGTTTGCGGGGAGGTTCACCATTTCAGGGGGTAGGTTTCCCCTAGGCGGGGGTGGTTTTTTCAGCCATTTCTGAATACCTCTTCACCAAGGCCGGCCACACGGTCCGGATTTGCTCCAGCACCTCGCTAGACTCTACGGTTTGATTGTTCAAGCCTTGCTCAAACTCTCGGAACACACCATGCAAAGCTTGTTCGCCCAGCAAAGCCAACAGGCTGACCATGGAATGTATTTCACGAACAAATGTAGTTTCATCCAGTTGCTCAAGGTGACCACGCAGCTTGGCGGGCAGGTCGGCACAGTGTTGCATGAACAAATTGGCCAAGGCTGCTGGTGCCGGGGCTGGTGTCACTGTGTGGGGCAAATCGGCGCGCAACAGGCGGGCTAGCTTGTCGTACAACACGGCGGCCTCAACCGGCTTGGCAATAAACTCGTCCATGCCCAAATCCAGGCAACGGTTACGTACCTCCGTGAAAGCATGCCCGGTCAAGCCCACCAAGGGTGTATCCATCCACCGGGTTTGGTCACGCAACCATTCAGTGAATTCATATCCGTCCATCACCGGCATTTCAAGGTCGGTAATGATCACGTCAAAGTGGGGTGCATCATCTGGGTCTAGCAAGTCCAAGGCGGTCTGGCCATGTTCGCAAACGTGTACTTGCATGCCTGCTGCCTTCAGGTACGACGACAACAATTCCTGGTTCACAGGGTGGTCTTCCAGCACCAAGACTCTTTTTCCTCGCAATGTGTCGGGATACGTTTGGGCAACATTCGACTGTGATGAAGTAGTCAATTCAGCGCGCGGTGCCGCACAAATGTCTTGCATCAGGACCGGGTGCGACAGGTGTATCAATTGCTTGGCCAAGTCTGCTGGCAACAGCTGCAACAAAGTGCTGTCAGCTGAAAGAAGGTCGCGGTCGATTGCGACAATACGCAACGCCGGGTTGTTCAGTTGTCTTAGCAACTCGACAGGCAATGGGTGATTGGGGGCCAGAAAATCGGATTGTAGTAATA
Source organism: Burkholderiales bacterium (assembly GCA_021299735.1). Classification (GTDB taxonomy): domain Bacteria; phylum Pseudomonadota; class Gammaproteobacteria; order Burkholderiales; family Burkholderiaceae_B; genus Limnobacter. The sequence continues at coordinate 205,538 of JAJTEM010000001.1, forward strand.
CCCAGTCGCAGGTGTTGTCATTCAGGTGTTGTGTAAGCTGGTTTACATCACTGACCAAGGTGGAGTCCAGGCCGGTGGCATTCAAAACTGACATCAGGCAGTCGGCAACAGGACCGGGCTGGTGCAGCAGCACGCCGCTTTGATAATCCAGTGGTCGGGGTTCAATCAAAATGTCATTGTCGTAAATCACGGGTACAGAAAACCAAAAGCAACTGCCCGCGCCCGGTGTGCTTTCCACTGAAATTTGGCCACCCATGCGAATGACCAATTCACGGGCAATGCTTAGACCAAGGCCCGTGCCGCCGTATACCCGGCTTACGCTTGAATCACCTTGTGCAAATTTCTCAAAAATTCGTTCTACTTGCGATTTACTAAGCCCGGCCCCCGTGTCGTGCACTTCAATTCTTAAATCAAGCCCCGTGTCTGAATTGGTTTGCAATTTTGAGAATACACGCACCGAGCCACTTTCCGTAAACTTGACCGCATTGCTTAGCAGGTTGCTCAGCACTTGCCGCAAGCGCGAAGGGTCGCCCACCAAGCGCTGGCCCAGTTGGTTGGAATAGCCAGGTGCAACCTCGTTCAGCAACAAAAGTTTTCTGTCGGCAGCCTGGCTTTGCACCGCAAGAAATGAATTGGCCAGCACTTCATCGAGCGTAAACGAAATGCGCTCGAATTCGACCATGCCGGCTTCAGCCTTGGAGTAATCAAGAATGTCGTTGAGTAAACCCAGTAGCGATTTTGCAGCGTCCTGCACCTTTAGCAGATAGCCGCGTTCCTGCTCTGGTAAATCCGATTTCAGGGTTAGCGCTGTCATACCCAATATGGCGTTCATGGGTGTTCTGATTTCATGGCTCATGTTTGCAAGCAGCATGCCGCGTGCCTCTACTTGTGCTTCAGCGCGTTCGCGGCCCATTTTGGCTTCCAGTGCCATCAGTTCAGCAGAACGGGCAGCTTCGCCTTGTTCTAATTCGCGCTTGAACGAACCTATCATCAAGGCAAAGCCCTTCACCAGGTTGGCCATTTCAGTCACAAAGCGTGGGTTGGGCAAGCTTACGCTGTAATTGCCCTGCGCAATTTGCTTGCTCACCTTGTTCAGTTCGCGTAGCGGTGCCACTACAAAGCGTTGCAACACAGCCAGGCCCAGCAAGGCCATCAATGTGACTAGTAGCCCAAGGTACAGGTCGAAATTCGCCGTGGATTTGATGTTGTAGGTTTGTTCTGCAATCACAGTTTGATAGCCCAATTCAACCGCGCGAATTCGGCCCTGAATTTCAGCCCGAATGGCGTTGCTCATGCCCAGGTATTCTTCCGAGAACAGCATCTGAATGGCCAGGTCGTCGCGAACGGGTGCTTCGGACACATATTTGGACGTTTCAGGATCATAAAGACCTTGGGTCAGGGCAAATACAATTTGCTCCCGTTCCCGCAAACGTTTGCTGAGCCCTAAAATATTGTCGACAGACGCTTTTACATCGCCATTTACTTTGGGGGCTTCATTTTGTGGTGCATACAGGCGGCTTTCCAGGGTTTCGCCTTTGGCTGGCAAAAGCGGCACAATGTCGGTGCTGCCTGCAATCAACTTGCTCCAGTACACATCGTCAACAGGGCGAGCGTATTTGCGTGCGCCTGCATGCGCGTCCAGCAGCTCGTAATAATTCACCAAGTGTTGGCTGTTTTTGCTGACCACAAAAGCAGCCACCAAGGTTTGTAGCGCATCAAATTCGGATTGCAACAAGCGTAACTGATTGATGGCATTCAAACGCGCGGTAAGCAGGGCTGTTTGCGAAGTTTGCAACTGGTCTGCCCTCTCGCCCATCCACAGATTGGAAGCGAGGCCAAGCAAGGTGGCAAACAGCACAAAGCGAAACAGGGTTGCCAGTTTCATCAAACTACAAGGGCCAGTGTAAACAAGCTCCTATTCTTACCGGAAAAGCTTAATGCGTGTGTAGCGATTGCAAAATCAGCCAGAAAGCGGCCACGATCATCACGGCCGCAAAGCTTCGACGAAGAGCCTTTTCGGGGAGGTAATGGGCAATGGCCACCCCGGCTGACACGGTAAACAGACCACCAAAAGCCAGCGGCAAGCCCAACTCCCAGTTCACGCGGTGGGCAGTGGCGTATGTGGTCAATGCCATCACCGAGCTGGGCGCTACCAAGGCCAGCGACAAAGCTTGCGCGGTGGTTTGGGTGTGCTTGAACACGGTGGTTAGCATGGGTGTGGCCACCAAGCCACCCCCCATGCCGAGCAAGCCCATACTGGTGCCGCCCAGCACACCAACAATTGGCATTGCGGCTGTGCGGGGCTGGTCGCTGTTGTTTGAATTTGCGCTGGGGTTGTTGCGCAGCAACAGCATGCGCAGGCCCACCGCAAGGATGAACAGGTTGAATATCCAGTGCAGAATATTTTGGTCAAGGCGCACAGCCAGCTTGGCTGTTAGCCAGGTGGTAACCGTGGCACTAAGGCCAATCGCCGTTACAGCCAGCCATGGAAGTTTGTGGTGCTGGTTGTAGCGCCACCAGCCAATCAGTAAATTGGGCACCATCAACACCAGTGCAGTGCCTTGGGCCAGGGCCTGGTCCATACCAAACCCGATAATAAAAAGCGGGACAGCAATAATGCCGCCCCCGATACCAAACAGCCCACCAAAGAAACCCAAAGCCGCGCCCAACGACAACACAAGGAGCAAATCGGGAAGAGCGAGCCAAGACATGGGTGGTGTGCTGTAAGTGTGGAAGAACCCAGTGTATTCATTATAAAAATAACTACAATGCCGCAATATTTAAAATATTATTAATAAATACGCACGAATAATGGATGGTGTAATTTTTGAAACAGTTGTCTGATCTTGCTTTTTTTAGTGAGCTGCTGCGCCATGAAAGCCTGGCCAGCGCGGCCGTGGCTTTTGATGTAACACCGCCTGCAGTCAGCCGCCGCTTGGCTGCGCTTGAGAAAAGGCTGGGCGTGCGCTTGCTTCACCGCAGCACTCGCCGCGTTGGCTTGAGTGCTGAGGGCGAACGCTACCTGGCTGAGGGGGCAAACATTCTTCGCCAAATTGACGCGCTGGAAACCACCTTGAGGGCCGGGCAAGACACACCGCGTGGCCTGCTTCGGGTCAATGCCAGCCTGGGCTTTGGCCGCAAGCATGTGGCCAATGTGGTGTCTGCGTACCACGCCCAATTCCCGGCGGTTGAGGTAATACTGGAATTGACTGACCACCCGATAGATTTGATCGAGGGCGGTTTTGATTTGTCAGTGCGCTTTGGCGAGCCGCCCGACCAAAGGCTGATTGCACAAAAGCTGGCCAGCAACCGTCGCATTTTGTGTGCTGCACCCTCTTACCTGGCCGCGGCGGGAGAGCTAGGCACACCGGGCGATTTAACTCGCCACGATTGTTTGGTGATTCGGCAAGAGAACCACACCTTCAACAACTGGCAACTGCGCAACGGCAGGCAGGAAACCAGCGTGAAAGTGCACGGGCCTGTCAGTTCAAATGACGGCGAAGTGGTCGTTCAGTGGGCACTGGAAGGCAAGGGCGTGTTGCTGCGTTCGGAGTGGGACATTCAGCAAGAGCTGAAAAACGGTGCGTTGGTGCGCGTGCTGCCCGACTGGGCGGGCGCACCAGCCGATATTTTTGCGGTGTGCCCGTATGCCAACCCGATGCCCGCCAAAACCCGTGAATTCATTCGGGTGACCCGCGAGGTGTTGGCCAGCAAGGCGGGGTTTATGGTTTAGTTATTTGTTAACAGCCACACCCAATTCGATTGGCACCGTTTTGTCATCATTGGTTTTGATTTCTTTGGGTGAATCGGTTTTCAAGCGTTCAGCAGGTACGCCTGCAGCAGCCAGCCCTGTGCTCACCAGCTGCTGGCGTTCGGTGGCCAAGGCTTGCAGTTGCGTGGTGCTTACCTCTTCAGCATCTTGCAGTTTTTGCGTGAGTGCTGCATGAAAGTTTTCGCTTTTCAGTGCAGCAAGTTCAGCCCGGCCAAACCGTTTGATAAACAAGGCTTCAATTGCTTTTTTTGTGGCTTCATTGTTCAGTGCAAGCGGGCCAGGGTTTTCGCCGGGCTGCAATTTTTCACCTGCCTGTAAGGCCACTGCGCGGCGCATTTGCAGGTTTTGAATGGCAGTTTTGTCGACGGCTGCCCAAGTGCCTTGCACGGTTAGCGCAAGGTTGGGGCGTGTGGTTAATGCTTCGCCCAGTTTTTTCAGGCTTTCCCGTTGCGAAGGGCTTAGCGTGTTGGCCCCGGCAGTGAATTCAATTTTTCCAAGTTCATCGGCATCGCCACCACCAAACAATGCACCCAATGCTCGGAATGGTGCAGTTACAATTTTGGTCAGCACATTGCCAATGGCCTTCCACACAATTGCACCATAGCTAAACTGCGGGTCGCTTAAATTGCCAGTAATGGGCAGGCCCAAATCGATACGGCCATTGCTGTCTTCGAGAATGGCTATTGCAAGTTCCAAAGGCAGGTCGCGGCCTTGCGGGCTTTCTACCCGTTCACCCAGTTTCAGTTTGTCGACAATCACCTGGTTGCTGCTGTTGAGTTGCTGGTTTTCAATGTTGTACACCAGGTTCATCGACAACTTGCCCGATTCAATTTTTCGGTTGGCAAACGTGCCGGAGTAGGGCGTTAAATTTCGCATTTCCACATTGTTGAATTTCACAGCAATGTCCATGTAGGCGGTGGGGTCCAGCAGGTTAACGGTACCCTTCGCCTCGGCCTCGCCGTATTCATCCACCGCGCCTTTTAATGCCAGTTCGCCACGTGTGCCAGGCTTGTTCGAGAGGCCATTCACTACACCTTCAAGGCTGTGAATGCGGGTACCAAATGGTATGAAAAGCGACTCATCGGCAAAGTCCATTTCACTGTTCACAATGCTGAAGCGGTCAATGTTGACTGCGAACGCGGGTGGCGTGCTGGCCACCGGTTTTTCCGTGTTGGTGGGTGTTGCTGTTTTTGATTCTTCCTTGTTTACCAATATGCGGCTGATGTTGGTCGATTTGTCTTTCGAAATCAGCAACGCTGTGTCTAGCCCGTCAAGAGTCAAGCGCTGAATATTCACGCCCTGGGTATTCACGCGAAAGCCGGGTGTTGAAAGTTTCTTAAACTGAAAAAACGAGTTGTTGCTCTCTGTCTCGTTCAGGCGCAAACCTGCCACGGTCAAGTTCCCGGCATAACTTTGTTCCTTGGCGTTGTAAGTGGCTTTGCCCGTGGTGCTAATCGCACCGTTAACCAGGTTAAGCTTTGCAAACTGAGCGATAAACGGTTGCGCAGGCTTCAGTGCAAGTGCATTCACTTCCACGTTCATCTGTGTGGCAGCGGTGCCGGGGTTGATGTCGCCATTTACGGTAATACTTCCACCACTGGCCACATTCAGGCTGGCTTTCAGTGGCAGGGTTTTTGAAAGTTCTTGCGTTACACCGCTCGTAGAAATTGCAATGTTGTTCAGTCCAATATTCAGTGCGGGTTTTACAGTTTCATCTTGAATGTTTGCATTAATTCCGGAAAGATCGATGGTATTGACTGCGTAGGTCCAAGGCTTGGTAGGCGGCGTGTCGGGCTGTGTTTGTACTTGAGGCTTCGCTGGTTTGTTTGCAGGAATCCAGTCATTAATCGCGGCCATCAAGTCCAGTTCGCCCTTGGCGTTGCGCTTCACATTTACCACGCCGCCTTTCACTGTTGCAGCGTTTACCTCTGCATGTTGTTCGGCAAGGTCTACTGCGATTGGGCCTATCTCAATGGCCTCCAGGCCAATGGCCTTGGATTTGTCGCTGTGGTTCAGTTGCAGGCCAGCCAGCACAATACCTTCCAGTTCAGCCTTGGTGGTTTGTAAATTAAAGCTTGCGTTGTTGATGTTCAGCTTGCTAAACCGTGCTGCGGCACCGCCACCTTGCGGTTTGGCAGCCATGCTGAAATCACGCACCGCTGCATTCACGTTGTTGATGAATACTTTGGGTTGCTCTGCTTCCGTGCCCGAAGCAACTTCCGTGCTTTGCGACGTGTCAGTTTCTTCCTTCAAGTTGACATCGAAATTCAAAGCCAGGTCTGCAAAGCCTGAAGGCGGTGCCGTGGGCAGAAAGGGTTTTAACACGGGTTCCAGTTTTGCAATATTCAAGCCGGTGAGCGAAAACTCGCCTTTGGCTGACGGGTCGCTTGGCTGAATTTGTGCGCGAAGCGTCAGTTCGGCGTCCAGGCCGGTCATGGCATTCAGCACAAAATCGCCATTTTTTTCAGACTGTGTGGCCAGGTCGCGAAGTTCCAGGTTTAGCGGTGCAAAGCGGGTTTTCAGGCCATCGGATTTGCGACGATCTTCGAAATCAACAGCGGCATTACCAATCAACAAATGGCTTAGCAAAAATGCAGGCGGCTCAGTGTTCTCTTCCTCGGGCTCCTCGGTTTTAAAGGCCTCCAGCAGAGCGGTGAAGTTATTCTTGCCGTCGGGTAGCAGGGCCACATTCAGGTTCAGGTTTTTCAGGTCAATTTGGTCCAAGGCAATAAGACCAGTAAACAGGTCGGTGCCAGAAACATCAACAAACAAGTGATCGAAAGCTGCCAGTTGCTCGCCTTCGGGTGTGGCCAGGCTCAGGTTTGGAATGCGAAGGGTTAGCTTGAAAGGGTTTATTTCGGGTAAACCCATTTTCAATACGTGGCCCGAGCGTTCAAGCACCTGCTTCTCTGCCTGCCAGTGCACCAGGCGTGGCAAGCCTGCCCAGGCGAACAAGTAAAAGAACAGAACGATAAAAAGCGGTATTGATACCCCTTTGGAGCGAACAATATTGGCGACTTTCATTTTTTTAGATGCAATACGGTGGATAGTTGCCGTCAGTATCCTAGATACCGACGCTGGTGTACACTAACGCCTTCTTGCGCGGCTGTAGCTCAGTGGATAGAGTATTGGCCTCCGAAGCCAAGGGTCGTGGGTTCGATCCCCGCCAGCCGCGCCATTTCCTATTTTCGCTTCCAAATTGTCATTTCGCTCAGCGTGTGCTGGTGTTTGCGCCTTGTTTCCCGAATCACGAACGGAACGGCTCGTGGCCCCTCTACCAGCGTGAACTGTTCGCCCAGTATTTCTTTCAAGCCATCCAGTGTGCTGTACGATTCACCGTCCTTCTTGAAGCCTCCTATCCATTCTTCCCGCTTGGTGTATTCCTCAAGCCAGGTGTAAGGCGAGGCCAGTACCAACAGCCCGCCCGCATTAATTCGGTTCGAAATATCGAGCAGGAATCGGCGTGGTGAATACAGGCGATCAATCAAATTGGCGGCCAGTACCAGGTCGAAGCCGGTGTGAATGCTTTTCAAATTGCAGGCATCTCCTTGCCAGAATTCCACGCGTTCGGCTGTGTGGGCCAGGTTCAAAGTGTCCAGTCGGCGTTCGTAGTAACTGAGCAATTCCCCTTCGTCGGGCAAGGTATAGCGAATGGTGCCCGTTTCTTTCAGGCGTGCGCCAACCTGAATCAGCAGTGTTGAAAAATCAATGCCGATTACCTTGTTGAATACACGGGCCAACTCAAAACTTGACCGCCCCGTGGCGCAGCCCAAATCAAGCGCCTTACCCAGCATGCCATTGCCGTGGCGTTGGTGCGCATCCACGGCCAGATCGGCCATGGCTTTCGCAAAGTTGGGTACACCGAAGGCACTGTCGCCGTAATGAAACTCAGCGTACTGCGACACCAGCGCATCGTTTTCGTAAGTTGACAATGGATTGATTGCTGGTGTGTTGGTAACCACGTAGCGAAACCCCGCATGTTGAAAAAAGTGTTTGCGAAAAGCATAGCGAGAAGCATGGCGGCTTTCATTGCCGCATGAAATCCAGCTGCCGCCTTTGATTATATTGTGACGGTTGTCAAAAGTTGGGCTGGTGAAATCGTCGTAAATCGGGTGTACATCAAAACCATCAAAAGGGTAGGTCGGGGTTTCACACCACTGCCAAACATTGCCCACCACGTCGAACAACTCACCGTGCGCAAACTGGTTTACCGGGCAGCTGGAAGCCCAGTGGTCCAGGTGCAGGTTGGCCTTGGCCCGAGCGTTGTTGGGCACGTCGGCCAGTTGTGCATGGTTGTAAATTCGATTCCATTCGTCCTCGGTGGGAAGCCGCACCGGTTGGCCGGTTTGCTCGGCTTTCCAGCAGCAAAAGGCACGTGCCTCATGGTAGTTCGTCTCCACGGGCCAGTCCCAAGGCATTGGTACTTCTTCAGCCAACAAGCGCAAGGACCATCTTTTTTCTTCGCCAGCGGCGGGTACCCAAAATGTGGGGTGCTCGGCTTTTGCAAATTGCTTCCAGCCAGCGCCTTCATCATCCCAGTAATTCGGGTTGGTGTAGCCACCCGCGTTAACAAATTCAAGAAATTCTCCGTTGCTGACCAAATGCCGCGAAGTTTGAAATGCCGGTACATTGGCCTCGTGATGGCCGTATTCATTGTCCCAACCATAAATGGGTTCGGTAATAGAGCGGCCCAACACCACTTTGCCTGCAGGAATATTCACCAAGCCATTAACAGGTGCGGCACTTGTGGTGCGGCAGGGCTGCCAGGCCGGGTGTTGCTTCACATAGTGCAGGGCGTGTTGGCGTATCAGTACTGATGAGGTTTCAAGGTGAATATTTTCGTGTTCTATGCCCATGATCACGGCCCAGAATGGGTCGTGCCAGCCAATTGGCAAGTTAAAAGGCGTATGGCGAATAACGCTGTCGATTACTTCGCGTGCCTTTCGGCGGTAAGCTCGTACTTCGTCCACGGTGGGCCAGTCGTAGCGGGCATCGTCCAGGTCGTCCCAGCTCATTTCGTCCACACCCACGGCGAACATTGATTCCAGCCGTGGGTCTATTCGTTTGTTGATCAGCCCCACCAGCAAAAACTTGTTGATAAAAAAAGTGGCGGTGTGGCCCAGGTAAAAAATCAGTGGGTGGCGCAAGCTGATTGGCTTTTTGTAATAGGCTTCGTCGCAGGTCAGCAACTCAAACAGCGATTCGTAGCGATCAAAGCTGGCGTGAAAGTATTGTAGTAGCTCGCCCCGCTTGGATTCAATATCGCTGCCTGCTAAAAATGGCGTGCGAAGAAAGTGCTCGCTTTGAGCAAGCATGTCTCGTAGTGGGGAGTTCATAGGGCCAAACCTGTAGAGTATTTAGAATATTAGTTAGTGTAATAACATACTTTGTAGTCGTTCAGTGTGTATTTGCCTTGGCATCTTGAATTGCGGATCCGCAGTGCTTATCCATCGCCGGTGCCTGAACTCACGACAGTTAGGGCGTTCAGGGGGTGTGCCTCGCATAAACTATGCTGTACAACATTGGGCATAAGGAGATCGCCATACGCCCAGCACTATTAGCAATCAGTTCTGTTTTTTTGCCCCTTTTGCAGGCATGCATTGTTGTGCCCGTGACAACCGAGGTGTATGACGAAGACTGCAAAGTTACTTCGAAGCACATGGAGCTTGAAGCTGTTCAAATCGTGTCCATTCACGGTTGTACCAACAGTGAATGTGCCACCATACTGGCCGCTGCGGGTGCAACTGCGGCAGCCAGCGCAGTGATATCAGGAAGCATTGTGGTGGTTGGCAATGTGGTGTACTGGTTTGAAAAGCAGGGCCGCTGCCAGCGGTTTGATTAGTCTAGACATTGAAGCCGAGATATGCCCATTCTTCCCGACGTTCTTCAGCCACAGTTGAATATTGTGTTCTGTGGAACCGCGCCCGGCACATTGTCTGCTCGGCGCGGCGCATATTACGCCAATCCGGGCAATCTGTTTTGGCGCAGTTTATTTGAGGTGGGCTTAACACCGGCTCAAATTGCACCTTACGAATTTCAAATGATTACGCAGTACGGGCTTGGGCTGACCGACTTGGCCAAAGAGGCGTATGGTTCAGACAGTGCACTTAAAAAGTCTGATTTCGGGCCAAGTGAATTGCATGCAAAAATTTTGCAATACGCTCCGAAAATTCTCGCATTTACCAGTAAGCGGGCCGGGCAAGAATTTCTTGGTCGCAGGGTGCAATACGGTTTGCAGCTTGAAAAAATCGGTGAAACAGTGTTGTTTGTGCTGCCATCACCCTCGGGTTTGGCTCGCAGCCATTGGAGCATGGCGCCGTGGCAGGAATTGGCTGCACTAAACCAGCAATGTGGTGGCACCCAAATACAAGCCGGTAGTTAAACCTGGCTCAGGCAAATAAGCTGGCAATTGAATTCGCAATTGTCACGAAGAATATGCCACACTTCTGCTTATGAAACTTCTCTCGCCTTTACTCAAATTATCGTTCGCCTCGTTTGTACTTTTTTTCGGTGCAACTGTGCCTGCGCTTGCTGCTGACACGCAGCAGCCTTTGCAAACCATTCAGGCGCTGGATGTACCCCGCTACATGGGTACCTGGTTTGAAATTGCGAAATACCCCAATCGCTTCCAGAAGCAGTGTGTAGCCAACACCAGCGCAGAGTATTCACTGCAACAGAATGGCTCGGTGAAAGTGCTGAACCGCTGCCGTTTGGCCAGTGGTGAATTGGAGTTGGCTGAAGGCCAAGCCAGGCAAATTGGTGCAGCAAATTCGCCCAAACTGGAAGTGCGTTTTGCGCCGGCATGGTTAAGTTGGTTACCCATGGTGTGGGGCAATTATTGGGTAATTGACCTTGACCCTGAATACCAGTTGGTTGCGGTTAGCGAACCCAAGCGGGAATTTTTATGGGTATTGGCCCGCACACAACAAGTGGACAAAGCCAAATACGATGCCTTGCTGCAACGCTTGAAAGCCAAGGGTTTTGATTTGAACAGGCTTGAGCTTTCGCCGCAAGGCAACTAGGCCATGCGGCGCTTGAACCCCAAGAAGTTGCTGCTCAGCAAGTGGACAGCAGTGAACCCGGTGAACAAGGAAAAGCATTTTCTGGTTCGCGGTTTGGTGAAACCCGAAAGCGATCAGCTGCCCATTGAGCAGTTTGAGCTGGAAGCTGTGCACTCCGGCCGCATACAAATTATTCACTGGCGTGATTTGCAAGATGAAGGGCTGTGGCTACAGGGGTGGAAGTAAACATCATGAAAATTAGTTCGCTATCTACCTGCATGCTGATCGCCTCGGCAGCAACATCAAAAAATCAAGCCGAGGCCGGTTTGCCTTCAGGTCGATTTATTGCACCAGTCGCCCGTGGGTTGGCAACAGGTGCAATAAGTACAGGCATCAAAAATATTGTTTCGGGATTGCAGCGGGAGTTGAATGAAAACGTTTGTGTTGAATCCTTCGACTTTAACTCCTCTGGTGCCAGTCAAAATAATACTCAACGTTCGCCATCGGTCGTTGTAAAAAAAAGCGTCCGTAACTTTCGCCTTAATTTTGCCAGTAACGCAATGGCAAGCGCCTGTGTCGATAAATTGCTGGGTGCTACAACAAATGAAGTGATGAAAAACATGCAAAAGCTTGCTTTACCTATTGCATGCATGGGCGTTACTCAAGAAGTATTGGGTAACGTTAGCATACCCCCACAATTAAGAGACACGATTTCGTACTGTGCATTTTTTGCTGTGAGCGCCGCACAGTCTAAAGCACCTGTTTCGACAGGGCTCGGAATTACCGGGTTTCTTGCAGGTGCGTCGCTTGTGAAGCATGTGGGCTGTAACCGCGGTGCAAGTGCTAATCAAGGTGTTTCAGCATCTGCAGCCAGTGGTTTTATGGATCCAGGGTCAGGTAAAACAATTGGCAATGCCACAGCGAACAGTGATGACGATTACATAAGGCTACGTTATGGGCTCAAGCCAGGCGAAAAGTTTTGGGCTGGGCCGGATGGAAGTATTTTTGTTCCTGTGACAACAACTGGAACTGTCCAATAAAAGTTAAAGGCTACTTTATTCTTGCAACCCTTGTCGATACCGGTTTGGGTATGATGAGTCAGGGGTATTGTGGAACCCATACTGGAGTACACTGTTGATATCTGATCGCGACTGAACATCATAACAATATTGAGTAAATTTACTCAATATTGTTATTAAAGGATCGAGGTAGTCAAAGAATTTTATAATTCATTGTTTTTAAACGGATTTTATTTTTCAATTCCCGTTTCGTGGCACTCAGGCGATCATTTAACCGCCAACACATTACAAAACCGTCGCCCTGTTTGGTCTTTTTCAAATTCCTTTTCCATTTCGGCAATGGTCATTTTTTTCTGAAGATAATCGTCCACCACCATCAGTGAATTAAATCCCAGCGATTGCAGAAACTTTGGAAATTCATTGGGTTCGTATCCAGCCTTTTTCATCCAGGCGGGTGCCCATTCAATAATCATGTTCAGGCGTTCTGCTTTGGAAATAGTTCGCCGAGCGCCTTCAAGCACAGCCATTTCATCACCCTGAACATCGCACTTGATAAAGTGCACGGGTTGGTTGCCATGCGCTTCAAGTAAATGGTCAATTGTGTCCATCGCCACTGAAATTTTTCGTCCATTGTTTTGAAACGGACTCTGCGACACGCCTGAGTTGACGAAATCTTCAGTCAGGAAAAATTCAGTGATGCCTTTTGTTTTTCCAACAGCGCAGTTCAGCAGTTCTATATTTTTGTATTGAGACAGATTTTTCCTCAAATGCGGGAGTACATCGGGTGATGCCTCCACTGCAATTACTCGCCCCGCTGATCCAACCTTGTGGGCCGCCAAAAGGGAGAAATAACCAAAGTTGGCACCGATATCCAGGAATGTGTCACCAGGCTGTAAATTTTCGCAAACCACCTTGGTGCTCAGGGGTTCGAAATGGGTATAAATTTTTTGAAGTTTTTCGGGTACTTCAAAATACAGATCATCAATAATGTGTGATTCAGTCATCATGCACGCCACCTTCCCTTGGCCTCCAATACCAGACCGCGCGGCCCTTTCACTTCATCCATGTGGTGGTATGCCCAGTTCAGTGCTGCGCTCATTTCATCGGAAAAGTCGTTCTCAACAACAGTATGTTCATGCATAAAGTTCTTGGAGCTGACCATGCTGCGAAGTTCTTCAAGCAAGCCGGGTTCATTAATGTAACGCACAACGCCGTTTACATAGTTGTCAACTGAATCCGCTACACAGTAGTCTGCCAAGCCCAATGAATCGAGAATATCGAAGTCACTTCGGGAATGCGGTTCTTTGCCAATCAGGCTGATTACGGGCAAGCCAAGCACCATGCAGTCAATGGTGCTTGTGGCATTGCCGAACGGGAATGGGCTGAGCGCCAAATGGTTTTGATTCAGTAAATTCAAATAGGCTTCGTAGCCGGTGCGGCGTGCTACCACTGCGGTGGGAAAGTATTTCAACAGGCGTCGTTCGGTTGACAAGTGCCCAACACCGTATTCATTTGGAAAGAACATGAAGCGCACAGGATTCGCGGAAAGGCGTTCAATTTCTTTAAGGGCAGTAATAAAGCCAAGGTTTATTTTCATGGCATTACAGGGCACTGCAATTGACACCACGGAATCATTCAACACTGGCGGGGGCGGAAGTTTTAAATCTTTGTGCGCCTCGGCCACATTGCTTACGCGGCTATTGAGCAACAGCATGTTTTCGGATACGACCCCTTCCCCGCCATGCACATTGGGTGTGGCAAAAACCAAATCCATTTCAGTGCTGAAACTGCTGGCTGGGTGGCCAAAGCTCATGGTTTGCAGCGGCGCCCAGCGCAGGTTGGCAAGGGATATTCCCCATGAACGCATGCCCACACTCATGAACCAGGCAATATCCGGTGTGCACTGGTTCAGCACTGGTTGAAGGTTCATTTCCTCTTCGGGTACTTCAATGAATTCATCGAACAGGCTGGTGGATTGTTCGTCTACATCGTCTGCCATCGACACCATCACCATGTAGTAGTCCTGTTTCAGGCGTTTGATCATGGGCGCATACCAACGGTACATGGCGTGTACCGATTTAAACGTTTCGGCAATTACTGCCATCACGGGTTTGTTGTCGATGTTCCCGGTGTGCCGCACGCTACCAACCGGTTTGGCTTGAATGCCTTTGGCCTTGTGTACGCGCTTGAACCACTGGTTCAGGTGTTTTTTAATTTCATGTTTGCGCGGGCTGGTGCTGTAGCTGCACAGCATCCAGATATTCGCAATCAGGGCGCGGTATTGATCAAGCGGGCGAAGTGCGCTGTAAGGGTTGTATTCCTCCAGCAGGAATGTGCGGCCTGCATCGCCAGTGAGTGTAAGCGGCAGGCGGTCCAGCAGCAGGCCAATTGCCAGCAGTGCCGATGTTTCCGTGCTTTCCAGTGTTAATTCCACCAGGTCGGCAGGTTCCAGGTCGCCCACACTGGCCAGCAACAAGGCACGCACCAGGGCGGGGTTGTCGGTAAGCTGTTTTGCCTTGCGTTCACGTGCTTTATTCAACAGCAATTTGAGCACTGCGCGATTGTTGCCGTAGCCTGAAACTTCGAACACATGGCTCATGAAGCGTTTCTGTTTGGTCAGCACCAGCACACTGTTCAGGCTTAAGGTGTGCTTCAGATCGGTCAGAACATTCACATACAGCGATGCAAAGCGTGTGCAAAGTTCAGTGGTGCCTTGAATATTCAATTGCATCAGGCTGGCATAGGGTTTGTTCTGGCATTCATTCACCAACACAGCCAATTGGTTAATGGTTTTTTCTGCATCTTGCCGCTGCAGGTAAACACCGCTTTCGATGTTTTGAAGTTTGGCGTCGATCTCATCAAACAGCGGTTGTAATTGTTCTTCCAGGCTGGCTGTGGTCATGGTTTTAAAATTCTCAAACTTAAAGTGTAATGGTGCGGCCTGTGGCCGAGGCTTGCGCAATCGCCTGGCTCAGTGCCAGGCCTTCTGCCGCAATCCCTGTCGAAAGGGTGTAGGCATTTAGTTTTTCATCCCGCATGGCTTGTGCAATGTCGGCGTAGTAGTTGGCAAAAGCTTCGATAAAGCCAGAAGGGTGGCCTGCCTTGAACCGGTTGTAACGGGGCTGTGCGGTTATCTCGCTGCCGGTTGAAATTCGGTCAAGCAACATGCGGTTGCCTGCTTCATCGGCTGCCTCAATCATTTCCGGGCTTTCCTGGTGCCATTGCAAACTGCCCTTGGTGCCAAACACGCGAATGCGCAGGCCATTGCGGTAACCCAGTACAGCTTTGCCATACCAGGCATTGACCATCAGGTTGTTGCTGTATTGAATGACAGCATCCACCTCATCAATTAGCCCGGGCGATACGTTGGTGATTGCGCGTTGCCAGGCATTCACGGCAAGTGGTGTGTTGCCACATACAAAATTCACCAGGCTGTGCAGGTGTACGAAAAGGTCTAGCGATACGCAGCTAATGTCGCCATCTTCAAGCCGCCAGGCCTGAATGGCGTGGGTTTTGTTCTGATTGCTCAGCCGCATGTAGGAATCTTGCGGCATTTCAACCATCACTTTGAACACGCTGCCAATTGCGCCACTTTCCACGCGGCGCTTCATTTCGCGCACAGCCGGGTAGCCGGTGTAATTGAATATCGAAAACACTTGGGTGTTGTCGGGCTGTACCCGGGCAAGCAGTTCTTTGCATTCCTGTACATTGGCCAACAAGGGTTTGTCTGAAATAACACGCAAGTTGTGGTCGAGTGCCAAGTGAATGTATTGTGCATGCGACTTGATGGGTGTGGCAATTACCACAGCATCTACCTCGTTGGCTACGGCATCAATCAATGCCTCGGCACTGGGGTACAGCTTGTGTGTGGGCACATTGTATTGGCGGCCCGACTCGGCATTGAATTCCGGGTTGCGGCTAAAACAGCCCGCCACCAATTCAAATTCATTGTCCATTTTCATGGCAATTTCATGTACGCGGCCCACGGCTGAATTCACGCCGCCGCCAATCATGGCAACCCGGATGGGTTTTTGCAGTGGCTTAAGGGCGGGTTTATGCGGTTTGTTATTGCTCATGTTCAATGTCCTTTGCACGGGGCTTTAACCGTTGAAGGTGTAAAGCCTGCGCTGTATGGCGTGGTTGGCCAGTGTTTGCAGTTCAGCTGCGTTGGCGCAGCGTGCAAAAAGCAGGGCCATGCGCCCCACTGGGCTGGGTGCAATAAAATCACCTGTGGCGGCAATTGGCACCCAGCGCTCCATGTGTACCGGGTGGTTGAAGTGCAGGTGTTGCAACAAACCTTCGTGCGGCAACGTCAGGGTGTGGCGCAAAATGAAATTCTGTTTCAGGGCGCCCGGCGCTGCGCGTTGGCCCAGAAAGCCTTTCGCATAACTGGCCACATAAGGAAAACCGGTTGAAAGTTCTATTAGCTGGCTGTACAAATCACCGGGGCAGCGGCGGGTAATTTCCACCAGCCAGAATTGATCGCCCTTTAGTAAAAACTGGGTGTGCACCAAGCCATCGCACAGTCGCAGGCTTTGGGCCAAGTGTTCAATTTCGCGGCGAATTCGAGTGTGTACTTCAGCTGGAAAGTCGATTGCAAGGTGGCTGGTGTCAACAACAAATCGGTTGGCTGACCCATGTTCAATCACAATGAAGTCTTGCACCACGCGGCCATTCACCACGAATGCGGAGTGGCTGTACAACTGGCCTTCTACGTATTCCTCTACCAGGCAATCCCCGCTTTTTGATTCAGCCTTGGCGGTGGCAATTGCCTTTTGCAACAGGCTGCCTTCGCCAGTTTGCACCACAGTAATACCGCGACCACTGTAGGCATCTACGGGTTTTACAATCACAGCACAGCTTGGGGTTTCTTCATTGCCGAATACGCGCGGAACCGACAAACCTTCGCGTTGTGCAAAGCTGCGAAATTTCTGTTTGTGGTTGATGATCTCGGTGGCATGCAAACTGTCGATGCCGGGGAAGTGCAGGGTGTCTGATACTTCAGCACAGGAGTAATACGAGCGGTCGTTGCAACCCGGCACCAAGTATTCAATGCCCAGCTGGGTGCATAAATCGGCCAGTGCCGTTGGGTTGGAGTAATCCAGTTGTTGGTAGCCGGGTGTGGCTTTGGCCAAAAAATCGTTGGGCTTGCCACCCGCAAACATCACCGTGTGCCCGGCATTGCGCAGGTAATTCAGTATCGGCCCTGAGGAGAAATTGGTGTCAACCAGCAGCACCTTAGCCACGGCTGGCCTCGTCAATAATTACGCAAATGCGGGCAACATCTTCCAGTGCAAGGTCGGGATAAATTGGAAGGCAAAGCACCTGCTCGGCCGCTTTGTGCGCATTGGGCAAATTGCGTGGTGCAGCCGAGGGCAGGCCACGGTACATTGGCATGCTGCTGATCAATGGGTAGAAGTAACGGCGGCCATTCACCCCATGTTCTTGCAGCCTTGCGTACAAGGCATCGCGTGAAATGGGGAAATGTGCATTCACAAAGATTGGAAAGTAGGCGCCATTCCATTGAACATTCTCGGGCACCGCCATGTGTTCAATGCCGGGCACATTGGCCAGCAGTTCATGGTAAAGGGCTTGTATGTGGCGGCGTTTTTCCAAAGCCTGGTCTACATACTTTAGCTGCAGCATACCCATGGCTGCATTCAGTTCGCTCATCTTGCCGTTGATGCCGGGTGCCATCACGGTTACTTCATCGGCAAAGCCGAAGTTTTTCAGGTAATCAATGCGTTGCTTGGTTTTGGCGTCCTTGCAAACAATTGCGCCACCTTCAAAGGTGTTGAAAACTTTGGTGGCATGCAGGCTTAACACCGATAAATCGCCTGCATTCAAAATGCTTTCGCCGTTTTGCTTCACGCCAAAAGCATGGGCCGCGTCGTAAATCACTTTCAGGCCGTATACATCGGCCAGGCGTTGAATTTCATCGGTGTTGGCTGGCAGGCCGTAGCAGTGCACCGGCAAAATTGCGCTGGTTTGCGGGGTTATGGCTTCTTCAATGCGGCGGGGGTCCAGGTTCAAGGTCACCGGGTCTATGTCTACAAACACGGGTTGCAGGTCATTCCACAACAGGGAATGGCTGGTACACACAAATGAGTAAGGTGTGGTAATTACTTCGCCGTGAATGCGCAGGGCTTTCAGTGCGGTCATTAGCGCAATGGTGCCATTGCAAAACAGGGAAATGAAAGGCACACCCAAATGCTCACAAAGCGCCTTTTCCAACTGCTGGTGGTAGGGGCCGTTGTTGGTCAGGGTTTTGCTGTCCCAAATTTGTTCCAGGTAGGGTATAAACTCCGCAAGCGGCGGCAGCGCAGGCTGCGTCACGTATATTTTCCGATTGTCCATACCCAAGCCTTTCTATTTGATTTTGTTCATTATCCGGCTGTGCAGGCGCAATCATTTGTTAAATATCAGGCCTGTTTCCCCTTCAGAAAAATGTTTTCCCCCATTCAGGCTTGCTATAGTTGCGCATTGAATTTCACTCCACAATGGCTGGTTCCGTTGTGTTCTGCTCGCTTTTTCACCTGTTTTTAATCAATTACCAGGAATTCACCATGTTTGTTGCCGGCAACGGTGTGGGTTGGCTTGAAGCCGTTATTTTGGGGCTGATCCAAGGGCTTACCGAGTTTTTGCCTATTTCATCCAGCGCGCACCTGCGCATTATTGGCCCCATGCTGCCTTCGGGGCTTGATCCAGGCGCTGCCTTCACGGCCATTACGCAGTTGGGTACCGAGTTGGCCGTGCTGGTGTATTTTCGGCAAGACATTGCCCGAATTTTTCTGGCTTGGTGCGGGTCGCTTAGGCCCGGTGCTGCTTTAGGTTCAGATGCCCGTTCGGACGCTCGCCTTGGTTGGCTGGTTATTTTGGGCACATTGCCCATTGCCGGTTTGGGCCTGTTGTTTCAAAACATGATTGAAACTTACCTGCGCAACCTTTACTTAACCGCAATCATGTTGATTGTGTTTGGTTTAATACTTGGCTTTGCCGACAAAGTGGGCAAACGCCAAACCGAGTTGCGCGACATGACCTGGCGCGACGGCATTGTGTTTGGTTTTGCACAAGCACTGGCTTTAATTCCGGGTGTCAGCCGTTCAGGCGGCACCATTACCGCAGGTTTGCTCATGGGTTACACCCGCGAAGCAGCAGCCCGCTATTCATTTTTGCTGGCGGTGCCTGCGGTGTTTGCTTCAGGCTTTTACCAGTTGTACAAAAGCTGGGGTGTTGCGGGCCCGGTCAGTCCGGCAAACACTGCACTGGCCACTTTCATCGCTTTCTTTGTGGGCTACGCTGTTATTGTGTGGTTCTTGAAACTGGTCAGCACACGGGGTTATGGCCTGTTTGTTGTGTACCGTGTGGTGTTGGGTGTGGTGGTGTTGGCGCTGTTGGCCGCTGGGGTTTTGCAACCCTTGTAAAGTAGCAAGGAAGTAGCATGCAGGTGTTGTGGTTCAAACGGGATTTGCGTTTAAGCGACCACCTGCCGCTTTTTGAGGCCATGCGCAACGCAAAGCACCACGGCTTGGTGTTGCCCCTGTACATTCACGAACCCAGCCAAATTACTGATGCGCACACTGCCCGCCAACACCAGTTGTTTGTGCATGAGTGCCTTGATGATTTGCAACAGCAATTCCGCGATATAGGCGGTTACCTGCATGAGGAACTGGGCGAGGCAGTGCAAGTGCTTGCTGCCTTGCATGCGCAGTTCAAATTCACCCACCTGTGGGCCCATCAGGAAACTACCCAACTTTCACAATACCAACGCGACAAGGCAGTGGCGGCATGGTGCAAAAGCGCGGGTGTACGCTTCATTGAATTGCCACAGAACAATGTGCAGCGTGCCACCTTCATGGCCAACCCATTTGCTGAAAAGCTGAATTTTCAAACCTACCTGGACCGTGCGGCACAGGAAGAAATCAAAAACCCCGCAGGGCGCAACTTACAGGCTTTTTTTGCGCCCAAACCGCCAGTTGAATTAAACCGTTCAACTGTGCCGCATGCCGCAGGCGCTGACAAACCCCTGCGCATGAAAGGTGGCCGCGCACAAGCGCGCGTGGTGGCTGCAAAATTTTTCACACCAGCGAAACTGAAAAGTTATCCCTTTTCAATTTCCAGCCCATTGAAGGCCTGGAACGGCTGTTCACGCCTGTCGCCTTACCTGGCTTATGGCGTGGTCAGCGATCGCGAGGTGCTGCAAAAATTGAATGCATTGGTGAACACAGTGCACGGGCAGGGCGATGCAGCCTTGATCGCCAAGGTAGAGGACGCCGCGCGGTTTTATGTTGAAAGGCTGATTTGGCGGCAGGGCTATTTGCAGCAGCTGGAAAACCACACCGGCCTGGAAACCGATGCCTTCTACAGCAACGAGCCCGATGAAATAAATGAAGAATATTTAAATGCCTGGCAGCAGGGCCGCACTGGCTTTGCTTATGTGGATGCCTGCCAACGGTTTTTGCAGCAAACCGGTTGGTTGAACATGCGGGCGCGGGCTACGCTGGTTTCGTTTGCCTGCGTGCAACTGGGTTTGCCCTGGCAACCAGTGGCATTGTATTTGGCGCAGCAGTTTCTGGATTTCGAACCCGCCATTCATTATGGGCAAGTACGTATTGCCTCGGGCACCAGCCACTTTTCGCAAATGCTGGTGTACGACCCCTTAAAGCAGCAGGCCGAGCAAGACCCCAAAGGTGAGTTCGTAAAACGTTGGTTGCCTGAATATGGCACAGCCGGTTACCCGGCGCCCATTATCGAGAATGCGCAATCTTTGAAGCTTGGCAAAGAACGCCTGCATGCCATGCGGCAGAACAGGCTTTAACCGGTTTAACTTGATGCGGCTTGTTCTGCCTATACCCCTGGCGAATTGAGTGGCTCGATTCAAGTGCCTGTTTCTGTGAGTAATATTCCGCTTGTTTGAATGAATGCCTTGGTATTAACCTAAACTGCTCAAACACACTACATACAACAACAAAACCAGGAGACAAAGAAATGGCAGTGCAAAAGTTAAAACACGGATTGCTGGCAGCAGCAATCGTTTTGGCAAGTGGCGCAGCACTGGCCAATGACCTGTCTGAATTGGGTAAAAGTTTAACCCCTGTGGGTGCCGAGAAAAAAGGCAATGCCGCCGGCACCATTCCTGAATGGACGGGTGGGCTTGTTACTGTGCCCAAGGGGTTTGATCCCGACAAAGGTTATGTGAATCCCTTTGCCGACGAAAAGCCCTTGTTTACCATCAGTGCTGCCAACATGGATCAGTACAAGGCGAACCTGACGCCAGGCCAGATGGAAATGATGAAGCGCTACCCCACGTACAAAATGAACGTGTACAAAACGCATCGAACAGCAGGTTATCGCCAGTCGGTTTACGACAATGCCAAGGCTGAAGCCCCGAATGTAAAGTTGGTGGACGGTGGCAACGGCGTTGAAGGCATCAAGAAATCCAATATTCCTTTCCCGGTTCCCAAGAGCGGCGTCGAGGTGATCTGGAATCACAACTTCCGCGATCTCGGCGGTTCTTTCACGCGTTATTCCGCTGACTTCCCGGTTCAAACCGATGGTTCATTCACAGTGGGAAAGCGTATTGAAACAGTGTCACTGGCTTCTCACATGGACAACCCGGAACCCAACCGTATTTTGTACTTCATGAACCAGATCACAGCGCCAGCCAATGCTGCAGGTGAGGTTGCCTTGGTTCATGAGCCGATCAACCAGGTGGCCGAGCCGCGTTTGGCCTGGCAGTACAACCCCGGGCAGCGCCGTGTAATTCGCGCACCAGAGCTTGCTTACGATTCCCCAGGTATTGGCGCAGATGGCCTGCGTACCAACGACGATTTGAACGGTTTTAACGGCTCCCCCGACCGTTACGAGTGGAAGCTGGTGGGCAAGAAAGAAGTTTTCGTGCCCTACAACAACTACAAGCTGGCCGATCAAACCCTGAAGTACAGCAACATCATTCAGAAAAGCCATGTGAATCCTGACATGGTGCGTTATGAGTTGCACCGTGTGTGGGTGGTTGAGGCCACGTTGAAACCAGGCAAACGCCATATTTACGCCAAGCGGGTTTTCTACATTGATGAAGATTCATGGGGCGTATTGCACGCCGACCAATATGACAGCCGCAACACCCTGTGGCGTGTTCGTGAAGTGTTTGGCACGCAGGCCTACCATGCCCCTGCGTTTGCCTCTTCAGGTGAGGTTATTTATGACCTGCAGTCACGCCGCTACCTGGTGGGTGGTTTGACCAACGAAGAAAAGTTTGCCGAGTTTGGCAAGAAGTACACGCCCGCCGACTTCTCTACGGCAGCCTTGCGCCGAATGGGTCGTTAACACGGCAGTAATCAGCGATAATCGCGGTTTGAATGTTTCAAACCGCGAGCCGCCCCATGGCCCTTCGAGCCACTGTTTACAAAGTTCAACTGGATGTGTCCGACCTGGACCGCAACCACTTCGCCCAATATCCGCTTACGCTTGCACTGCACCCTTCTGAAACCGAAGAGCGCATGATGGTTCGCCTGCTGGCATTTGCCATGCACGCCGGGCAAGATGTTCAGTTTGGCAAGGGTTTGTCGGCAGAAGACGAAGCCGCGGTTTGGGAAGTAGACCCCACCGGGCGAATCAAGGTGTGGATTGATGTGGGCCAGCCTGATGAAAGCCGAATTCGAAAAGCCTGCGGCCGTTCAGACCGCGTGGTGATTTACTGCTACACCCGTTCAGCCGAAGTGTGGTGGAAACAGAACCAGGACTGGTTGAACAAACTGGACAAAGTACAGGTATTACAACTAAGCGCTGAAGACGGTGCAACACTGGCCGGGCTTGCCCAACGGAATATGAACATTGCTTGCACCATTCAGGAAGGCATGGTTTATTTGGGCGAGGCTGCAGTGCAGCCGGTTGTTTTGAAAAATTAAATCTTGCAGGGAGGTAATCGCAGTATGTATTTCAACACCGCAGAAATCAGCCCCCGCGAGAACTATCAGTTGTTAACTGGTGCCGTGGTGCCGCGCCCAATTGCCTGGGTTAGCACTTTGAGTAAAAACGGCATTGCGAATCTGGCACCCTATTCATTTTTTACTGTGGCCAGTTGCAAGCCACCCGTTCTGTGCGTGGTGCAAGTGAACCCGCGCGACCGAAGCGAGAAAGACACCCTGAGCAATTTGCTGGCCACACGCGAATGCGTGGTGAATATTGTTAGCCATGTGCTGGTCGACGCAATGAACACAAGCTGTGGCGATTACCCGCCCGAAGTGGACGAGTTTGAAAAAGCCAGTTTGAAAAAATCGCTGAGCAAACTTGTGACAGCACCCGGTGTGGAAGATGCACTGGTGCGCTTCGAGTGTAATTTGCGCGAAGTGAAGTTGATTGGCGAGGGTGCCATGGGCGGCTCGATGATGTTGCTCGATGTACTGGGTGTTGAAGTAAATGATGCAGCCATGCGCGCAGGCCTAATCGCCAACGACTTGCTCGATGCAGTGGGCAAGCTTGCAGGCGATGGGTATTGCACCACGCGTAGCAACTTTGATTTGGAAAGACCAAAGGTTTAGTACAAGCAATTTTGTGAACCCTTGAGGAGACACGGATGAGTTACGCAAGCAGTGCAGTAAAAGCACTTGCATTCGATGTGTTTGGCACAGTGGTTGATTGGCGCGGCAGTGTGGCGCGCGAAGTTACATTGATTGCAAAGCACATGGGCCTGCAACTTGATGCACATGCGTTCGCTGATGCCTGGCGTGCGGGGTATGCGCCTGCCATGGACCGCGTGCGCAAAGGCGAGCTGCCCTGGATGCACATTGACAGCCTGCACCGTATGATCCTCGATTCCATTGTGGATCAGTTCGGCCTTTCGAAATTAAATGAGGAACAGCGCGAGAACCTGAACAAGGTTTGGCATCGCCTTACACCTTGGCCTGACACGGTTGCCGGCCTGAATGCCCTGAAAAAACAATTCACCATCACCACGCTTTCAAACGGTAATTTTTCCTTGCTCACTGCCATGGCGAAAAATGCAGGCTTGCCTTGGGATTGCATTGTGTCGGCCGAGCTGTTCAAGCATTACAAACCTGACCCCGAAACTTACCACGGCGTGGCGGGTTTGCTGGATCTACCCATTGAGCAAGTGATGCTTTGCGCCAGCCACCCCAGCGACTTACGCGCCGCAAAGGCACAAGGCATGCGCACAGCCTATGTGATGCGGCCTTTTGAATTTGGCGAACATGTGCCCTTGCCCAAAGTGGACGCTGGCGAGTTCGATTTTGTTGCGCAAGACTTTGTGGACCTGGCTCGCCAGTTGGCTGACTAATTGCCTGACCAATTATGACCATTCGAACCCGAATTCAATTCGTTGTCCCCTTCGTGGCAGTGCTCGCAGCGGTGCAGGTAGCCCCTGCGCAGGCGCAGCCGCAGGTGGTTTGCAACATAGTTGGAGGCGATGAAGCTTATCAAACGGTACACCAGCCGCAAGAAAACCCCCTAAAAATGGATAGCGTGGACACAAAGCGTGGCTTCAGGTTTTCCGGAATACTTTTGGATAAACCCAGCAAATTCAAAAGCTATGTGTACTACGAATCCAAAGACCGTTTCGTGCTTATTTCAAAACAGGAAACAGTGCTAAGCGAAAAAATGTGCGGTGAAAAACTGTGGGTTGGCGAAGCGTATTCACCCTACCTTGAGAACCACCTTTCCCATGAATGCGAATACCGGTGTGCGCCATGATTAAAAAGATTGGCTTGGTTGCGCTGCTGTGGTTTTCAGTTGGTGTGCATGCTGAAGAAGCCACTATTTCGATTGCGTTGGTTGGCGATGTAATGCTGGACGAAACACCGGGCCAGTACATCAAGCAGGGCAAAGACCCCTTTAAAAGTTTTGCGAAAATTCTTGCAGAATCTGATCTACGAATTGCCAACCTGGAATGCGTGGTGTCTGGCAAAAAAGGCAAGCCCGAGGAAAAGCCCTATACCTTCAAGGCCCACCCCCGCGTGTTGCCCGTGTTGAAAAAGCATTTCAGCGCAGTGTCGCTGGCAAACAATCATTCCTACGATTACGGCGAACAAACTTTTCTTGAAACACTCAGCTTGCTTGAAAAAGCAGGCCTGCCTTACCTTGGCGGTGGGCGCGATATTTTTCAGGCACACGAGCCAAAAATATTCAACGTGAAGGGCAAAAAAATTGCGCTGCTGGCGTACAACGAATTTTTCCCTAGAAGCTTTGAAGCGCTGGCCGACCGCCCCGGTATTGCCTGGAGTGAAGACGAATACGTGGTGTATGGCATTCAACGCGCGCGCGAATTTTATGGTGCTGATTATGTAATTACCTATCCCCACTGGGGCGTGGAGCAAACAAAAACCGCATCGCCCCGGCAGGTGCACTTGGCCCGGTTGATGATTGATGCAGGCGCAGATGCCGTGGTGGGTGGCCACCCCCATGTAACCCAGAATATTGAAACCTACAAAGGCAAACCCATTTTTTACAGCTTGGGCAATTTTGTGTTCAACGGGTTCACGGATGATGATTCAAATACCGGCTGGTTGGTGCAGCTTTTTATCAAAGGCGATGACATTACCCGGCAGGTGCATGAGGCGAAAATTGACAAGTTGGGTATACCCAAATATTCAAGGGTTGTTCCGATTGGGGAGCTTGTGAGGTGAGTGGTGTTGTATTGCTCCGGAATGGGGTTTTGCTGCATCTTTTGGATTTTCGGCGGTGTTAGAAATCGCCCTGCAGGGCGATTTTTGTGGCTTCTTTTTATCCCTGTAGGGATAAACCATAGCAGTGGCCGAGTCAAAGGTGATGCCGTCGTCTACCTTCAATTCGCATATGTCTTTGAAAACTGTTAGCAGGTGTGGAATTTCTGCCAACCCAAACCCCAAAAGGTCGATATCTCGTGTGGGGCGCAAAGGCAAGTCGTACCAAAGGTCAAAAAGTAGTGCCCCCTTCAAAAGAAAATGTTCTTTCTCTGTGGAAATACTGAGCCTGTAAAGTAAGCGCTCAAGCGCATAGCGAGTCAGTAGTAGTTGAAAGTCAACACCCTCTGATTTGGCTTTATTCAGTAACCTAGCGCGAATGGAGGCACCTAAATTTTTATTTTTCACACCAAGCTTTCCAGGTAAGGGCGCATTACATTGGCAACTCGGCAAAGAATTGCTGCTTCCCACAATTCATCCATGGTGACTTTTTTCTGCTGCCAAGCATCGCGTAACGCTTCAAGTGCAATGTCTAGTCCGATCTTGTTGCGGAACTTAAAACAATCAGCCACCGTTTTTGCTACGGAAGTTACTGCCACGCGAGTGATACCATCTATGGTCATAAATTCGGTACCGTCACTCAGATTTGTGAAACGCACAACATGCAGTGGTGGGTAGCTAACGCTTGGAATTCTCGCGTGGGGCGAAATGGCTATTCACACCTCATGTGGATTTTGCGTTGTCAGTCCATGAGTTTTAAGCGCCGTGAGCAGGCAAAAAACAATCAGTGGGTATTTGGTTGCCAATTGCGCAAGCTGATCGTGTTCAGTAAGAGTCTTGTGCGGTGAGACATAAAGGCCTCTACCGATACGAACCAATTCCCCGCTGCGCAGCAGCTGTTGAAGTGTAGCCCCTGAGACGCCGATTTCCGCTAGATCGCGCGCGCGCAGGTACCCTTTGCTATGAATAAGGGGAAGAATTTGATTTGTGAATTTTGAGGACAGGACAACCTTATACGAAAATGTCGGAAAAAGTAAAAATATACGTGCAATTTCATATACCTTCTAAAACAATTCGACGTGGGGTCTGGTGTTCGCCCTAAGCGGACGGTGAACTTCTAACCCAAATGGCCCGTTTTGATAACAGACCGGCCATTTGTGCTCTGACGATACCAATGACGGCTTTGGTACTACTGGCTAGGTAAGATGTGGGTTATACCCCTGCCCAAAGTGACCACTCCCGCAATTACCGAAAATCTAAACGCCCCTGACAGCTTCTGTATTCGGAACCAATCAGTTGCCCATTGGCAATAGGTACTTCTTCTCTGAAAACGCCTTTGTCAGTTCCGTTGTGATTTCCGACATAACATGAAGCGCGGAACTACGTAGTTCCTCATATAGCAAGGCACTCACCCCCTGTTTAGTTTCACCATGTGCGATTTTGTTGCGCAATCCAAGCAGCTTTTCAATATCAGGCTCCATCGACTGAAACTGCTCATGTGGCAGGCCTAATCGGTACAAATTTTTACGCAACACAATCGAGTTTAGATTCGACTCGGTATTTACCGTACCTTCAGGGATTTTAACTTTCCGTTTAAGGATATCGTAAGCCTTTTCAACAAACTCACGATCCCGAGAAAACAAATGAAGCTTTGAGTCATCTGGCGCGGTTGTTTTAAACTCTTCAGCCTTTTTATTTCCAGTGCGAAGCGTAACAAAAACGTTATGCAAAGAAGCAGCAACTATTGCATAGTTAGCCTTACTGCACTCGACCTCTTCCTGATTAATGGCGATTACATATAACTGAAGAGCAAAAGCACAAAATCCTTCGAAGTTTGAATACAAGAGCAATACTAATGCACGTCTAAATTTTTCCTGCTGATCCTGTTTATCAATATTGGCGCACTGATTTTGGAAGAATAGAATTTCCTCTGTGCGCCAAGCCAGTTCTTCCTCAAGTTGGCTTCGAAAGACTGAGACATTCATAAATATTCTTGCAATTTTTCGCTAACAAAATTAATGCGTTCTTTTAGTGGGCCCGGGCTATTTTTCCCGCCACCTGTAGTTAGTGCTATAAAGTCGGGATTCAGCTTGATACTCGTCAGAACAGACTGCGCCTTTTGTCGCCCGACGTCAGATGTCACATCAAATTTATCTAAGTGGGACTGAATACCTACGCAAAAAGCTTCAAAGTGATAGATACCAAAGGCTCGAATAAGACCGTCTTGTGTTTTATTCGCACGGCTAAATGCTCTCGATCCTAAAGCCCCGGCCAGCACAGAAAATGTCTTTCCGAATATGGCTTTTTCTTTTTCGTAATTAAATACTTCGGTGCTATCCGGATCAGAAACGGACTCCATATATTCAGTAAGAAAATCCGCAACATCATGCTTAAAGCGTGAC
The DNA here is from genome assembly GCA_021299735.1 of Burkholderiales bacterium. GTDB lineage: Bacteria > Pseudomonadota > Gammaproteobacteria > Burkholderiales > Burkholderiaceae_B > Limnobacter. Next base: position 233,408 of record JAJTEM010000001.1, read on the forward strand.
AACCAGTTTTTGAGCGCAAAAAATCTCAAAACTAGTTCCTTGTCATACGCTCCATACATCTGCTCTTCGGAAATTGTTTCTATACAGGATTTGAAGTCGGCATTGTTATCGGCAAGATCAATAACAAAGTCATTGAATTTAGGGTCAAGAAGCCGGATTGTGCAATTTCTAAGCTGCTGAGCAGTTAGCGCCTCTCCACCCGTATTCAGCCTTTTGAACATGTGGTATTTAAATTTTGGGTTACTTCCTTTGCGAACGACCTCAACGCGGACGAATGAACGTTTTAGCTTTATTTGAAGGGCCAATCCCAAATCATCAAAAGTCTTCCCGTTGAGTGACTTCACAATATCGCAATCACTAAGTACTAGCTTATCCCTTTTTTTGACCGGGGGGCTAAGATGAGGCGCATCTAGCATCCCTCGGAAATGCAGATACGATGACAGCCTCTGAAGACCATCAATGAGCTGCTTTCTATTGTCATCCGCTTCAACCACGTAAATAGGTGGCACAGGCATTTCAAGTAAAAGGGACTCAATGAATCTAGACCGAGCCCCCTCTGACCATAAAAATAACCGTTGATAATCTGGGCTAATATCCAACTCACCATCTTCAACCATCCCAGCTAATTCATTGAAAGAAATGTCCAAGCTTTGTGTATGTACATTTTTAAGTTGGGCATCTACTTCATGAATCAATCCAACAACAAGGTTTTCAGTTTTTTCGTCGGCCATATATTATCCTTTAAGCTTTCTCGAAGCACAAAACGCTTTCAGCAAGATTGCGCTTAGCTGCGTATTTCTTAGCATGCGGATGAACATCCGCCATTGAACGCGTTGAAGAGAAATCAACCTTTCTTTTTAGTGACAGGCCATGATTTGCGGCCATCTCACTCGCAATTAAGGGGACATTGTTATGCAGGTCTTTGTAGTACGAATCCTGAATAACCAAAAAACACGAACCATTTTTCTTTAATACTCTCGTTAGCTCGCCTATCGAATTGTATAGAGCCGAAAAATACTGAAAATGGTTCTTGAAATAGTAGGTCGCCGAGGACTTCGAAGCATGTTGGCGCATCGCGTCAAGAAACCGCTCGCATGTCCCCCCCCAGTTTTTATCAATTTGCCCTATTGATGACTCAACTGTAGATGTCCCCATTAAGGAACGTCTTAACCGATTGAACAAGGACTCATCAACGCGAAGAACAGCAAGTTCAATAGCGGTCGCAACTGCGTAGTCAATTCTGGTACAGTAGGGCGGGGATGAGACAATCGTATCAACTGACAAGCTTTCGCAACTTAAATCCTCTGCGTTACCCAATCCGATAGCTATGTTTGACGAAACATCCGACCTCGCTAGGTTTTTGCACAATAACTGTTCAGCCAAACAGCGCACTTCCTCTATAAAAAGTTGGCTAATAAATAAATTAGAAGGCCGCTTACGTTGCCGTAGAGAGCTTGGTATTTTTACCCAAGTTGGATTCGTGGGAATGAAGTCATTTAATAGGCGGCGCGTGATGCGAAACAACGCAACATAAAAGAATGCTGCCAACGCTGATAGTTGATTTAGCGTATCGCGAGTTATCAGTGGAAGGTATGCGCTGTTAGATATCAACGTATGGCTCACCTCCGCCTCTAATTGACGGATATAACGAGCACTACTCGGCATTAACCACTGATAAAGTGGATCGTTTTCTAACTCATCTGTTCTTTGCTCTGCATGCTTGATTAGTGTTTGAGCGAGAGGAATAAGACTGCATGCGTCGTTAGGAGAAACATGGCTCGCTTTGGCAGCGACAACCATCACAGGGTTCAGATCAACGCCAATGCCCCTTAGTCCTAAATTTGCAGCTATATCCGTAGTTGTACCACTACCATTCCATGGGTCAAGAATGGTTGTCTCTCTATCTAGGGGCATAGAGCGAAGCAACAGCTCAGTAAACTTTTTAGAGTAACCCGCATAGTAGGGGAATAAGCGATCATCTAGGGTTGCATGTCCGTTACGCTGTTTCGGATTGACAATGTTTAATTTGTCGAATGAGATCCTCTTCACGCCCAGGCACCTTCAAAATTATTCTGATTTTAATATCGAGATTATCGAGGATTTCTTGAACTTAGGCTAGGCATAGCACGCTTCAGCTATGACCGACAGGTATACGGGGCTGCGGACCTGGACCACCAAGGCTCCTCACCGTCGCAATGGCCGAAAACCAGCCGTTGTTAGATGCTTTCCTTGCGCAACAGAACTCATGATCGGCACGTTTTAATTTGTTTTTAACACCACACCCAGCACGTGTTAAAAATTTCCGATTTTTTTAACATGACGTTTGTCTCATGTTGAAAAATCCCGTTTTCTTACACATAAGGGTGGAATCTCGACCGGGGGCTCAGTTCTACCCCCCAAGAGTGACCTAAATCAGCGGCTTTTTTGATGCCCCAAACGTATCTGATACTGTGTAGCCTTTCCCTTTGAAGGCAGCCCTCCCGTGCGCATTCGTCATCTCGCGCTTCTAGCCCTTGCTTGTATTCCCTTCCTTTTTCTGATTCCCAAAGGAGCCCACGCTGTGCGGCAAGACAACCTCATTCTTTCATCGGCAGTCGAGGGGCAAATACTTGACCATGGAAAGCCTGTTGCTGGGCTAAAAGTACAACGTACGATTAGCTGGAATATGGAGGATAAGCCGCGTACTGAAACCACGACTACCGGCAAGGATGGTCGATTTCAATTTCCGGAAGTGCGCGGTACAGCAGAGTTTGGTTTTTTAGCGAAGCTGTTTCATGTCCCCACAGTCCTCCTCGATGTGAATCTTGTTGAGGAAAAGCAATCAACTTCACTGTTCTCGGTGGTGAGAAGTTCGTATGCGCCAGCAGTGGAGACTGGGTACGGAGTGATTCAGATGACCTGTGATGTGAAAGACAGGGAAATGTTTCGTGGGCGGCTTCCAATCATTGATTGCAAAGTAAAACTAACACCAGAAATGGAGAAAGGTTTTGAATAATCTTTTGCTGGAACCAAGACTGGTTCATTTTTTATCTGAGGTGGTTTACGCCACGGATACTGCGTTTAGAAACTACAAAACATTAAATCCTCAAAAGTCGGTTGCCGAGGCGTCCGTTGCTGCTGCTGATGATATCGCCAACAGGTTGCGGCTCCGCAAGGGTGGTGCAGACACTTCGACTGTTTCCCTGTTTCACGCCAAATCCGGCCTCTTCAACATCGACCTCCTCAGTGGTTTCGGCTTCGTCGCACACGGCACAGGCAGCCGCAGCAACGAGCTGGTACTGGTTACTCGCGGCACTAATTTTGAGCACAACAAATTTGATTTGGGCACCAATGCCAACATTGGTTATGGCACTGGCCCAAGGGGCAATTTGGTTCACCGTGGGTTTCTGAAAACCTTTAAAAGCTATCAAAGCCAGTTGGTCAATTTTGTGTCGCAAAGCGGTGCAAAGCGTCCCACTGTTATTCACTGCATGGGCCACAGCTTGGGCGGCGCCTTGGCCAATTTGAATGCCTGTATGTTGCGCGATGCGGGTTTTAATGTGTGCCTGTACACCATTGGCGCGCCGCGCGTGGGCATTGTTAGCTATGCGCAAGACATGGTCACCCACATTCCAATCAGCCAAATTCGCCGGGTTGCCAACCCTTGCGACCCCGTGCCCATGGTGCCCTTGTTCCCCTATATTCACGCATCGGTGGGTTCTTCTGAACTGTTGCTGCACCATGGCGAGAAGGTGGGTATTGATGCGCACCTGTTAAGCAGTGGCTACTCAAAAATGGCCTACAGCAGCAGTTGGAGCGACTTTTTACCAATGCCAAATGTGTTGGCCAATCACGCCGACCTGGCTCGGGAGTTTGCAAGAATTGGTGGCGGCAATATGTTCAATGCCAAGCTGCTGGAACTGATTGGCAAGTTAACCAGGCGCGTGTTGCTCGACATGGGCCATATGGCCTTGGTCACAATTCAGGGTGGGCTTAGTGTTGCATTCACTGCAGTGGACCTGCTAGCTGAAGTACTGGCCAAAGCAGCCAATTCAAGCAAGCTTCTGGCAGACGAGGTATCTGCCATTGTGAATTCAATGCTCGATTTTCTGGGGCGCGCGCCGATCAATGGTACAGCGCTGAACATTCAAACCCTTCATTGGGTTCTTGATCAGTTCAGCACCGAAATGGCTGGGCGGGCGCAGCAGGCCATGTTGAGGGCGCAGCGGGGTTAATGGATCACCGTGCTAAATAAACTCACTCGGCGGGTAAAGCCCGGGAAATAGGTACATCAAAATTCCACTGGGGAATTCGGGGTAAAGAATTCCTTTTTCGCTGGGGCTGCTGATCAATTTGTAGTCGAACAACGCTTTGAAATATTTTCTTGTGGTGGCGCTCGATTTGTTGATCACAGCTGAAGCATCGCCACGTTCCAGTTGCCCATCAATCAACAACCGTTCATAAATTTTAAAGTGTTCGGTTTTCAGGTCTTTGTACTTCAATGCAAAAGCAAGTTTTGCATTTTCAATCATGGCGTTTAGTCGAAATAGCCCGGCCATGAACTCGGCTTGGTCTGTGCCCTGTTGTACGCAATATTCCACAAAATCGACCAAGCCCTTTTCGGTCAAATTGCCGCGGCCGTCCAGATCGCCCATGCGGGGTTGGTCTGCATTGTGCAAGCGCGATTTGTAAGTGTTGCCTCTGTCGCGTGCAAACCCCCGAGACATGGACCACACAGAGAAGCCGGGCAGTGAACATTCTGAAAGCCATTTGTCTAGAAAAATTCGCGAGATACGGCCATTGCCGTCAGGGAAAGGGTGAATCCAGGCCAGGCGGTGGTGTGCAATAAAACCGTGGGTAATTGCGGCCAGGCGAGATTGACCGAGCATTTTCTTTTGAAGAAACGGGGTGTAAACCTGTTCGAACCTTTCCATGAAGCGTGGTACTTGTTGTGCGGCAGGCGGAATGTGTTCTCCAACTTGCACCTCGATATCCCGGTATCGGCCCGCAGTCATGGTTTTTTTTGTGCCTTCGATAATCAGCATGTCTTCTGGAAGGGCAGTGCAGAAAATACGGTGGGCTTCCAGAATGAAGTTATTGATCCCCATTTGTTGAAGGGTCACAGTTTTTGCCCATTCGGTGGTGCTGACGTGGGCTTGCGCCAGTGTGCGCAGTTCTTCTTGCGAGTAGCCTGTTTCCGGTTTTGTTTTGTTTTGGGCCGCTTGTAGCGCTTTCTCAATGTCGATGGGCAGTGTTCGATGGCCCTCAATCAAGTTGCTGTAATAGCAGTTCATACCCTGAACCAGCGTGGCCAATCGTTCCAGGATGGGGGGTGGAAGTTGTGGGTAGGCTTTGCCCGATGCGGCCAGCAAATCGGAAGCAAATCCGTACAGTTTTTCGGTAACACCTGGGCGCGAGGCCAGTAGCAGGGGTTCCATGGACTGTATGCCTGGTGGGAAAGGGCTTGGCTTGGGCATGTTGAATCTTGGCTACGTAAGATACTGCCAATTTATCACAAAACTAGCGATATTGTTGTTGATATTTCATTGGGTAATTTTTTGGAGTTGTTATATAAGTTACTGATAAAAAACACAAATATTTTTATTTTGTGTAATTTCTATTCGATTTGAGGATTTTTTTGTGTAAAAACTAGCGATCTTTTTATCTTTTCGGGAATTCGTTCCGCGCGTTCTTCATGTTGTTGACGCTACCTACGGTTTTCAGCAAGAACCGTGAACGCCTGATCTGGCACGACGCCGACATCGAGCTGTTCAACCTGGTTCTGAAGCAGCAGGCCATGTTGAGGGCGCAGCGGGGTTAATTTCAAATTAAACAGGTTTAAATCCCGCTGTTTTAATGGCGTGGGTATCGAAGCTAACACAGTGCAAGCACCCAGCTTTGTTTGCTGTTCGCTCGATCAGGCAATCGGAAAAGTCAGCCTTTGATGTCTCGAAAATTTTGAGTGCTTTGATTGCGGTTTCTGTATTCTCAACAAGCAGTTCGCGCGTGCTCAATAAGGTTTCAAGAATTGCCACCACTTCAGGCTTGCTTGCTTTGTAGCAGCTTTGCATAACCCAGACCAATTCAACCAGTGAAACTTGAGAAATAAACCCGGGGTTTTCGGTTGTAAGTGAGGTAATTAGTTTGGTGGCAAGGGGGATTGTTTGGCATGATCTTGAGCGATATAGCGAACAAGTACATTGGTATCAAGGCCGATCATCGGGCTTTGGCCCCTTGCTTGGCAATCGCTGAGTTCATTTCTTCGATGCTCACAGGTGATAACGGTTTGCGCAACATGCCTTTAAGAGCTTGTACGGAATTTGTTGCTGCAACAATTGCAAACTTTCCTTTTTCTGTCTCAACAAATTCAACCCTGCTGCCTGTTTCCAGCCCGAGAGCAGCGCGTACTCCTGCTGGAATTGTAATTTGTCCTTTGGATGTTACCGAGGCTGTGGCCATGATTTATATTCCTTGGTTTGCATTCCTTTCATTAATGTAAGGAATTTCAATTGCCAATTCATTTTACTGGAGAAGGGAGCATCCTGGGTGGGAAGCTAACCTTGTTTCTCAACCCCCCAATACAACACCCAACCCGCAGCAACACTCACTACCCATGTAATAGCAAACGCTGCCAGCATTTCCGCAAAACTATCCAAACCCAAAGCAATCACTACCGAACTTGCAAACACGGCAACGCCGTAGTGAATCAGAAAAACCGAGTATGAAATATCGCCAAGCCAGCGTATTGGGCGTTGAACAATCAAAGAAACAAAGTTCTCAATACGTGCGCTGTTCATCAACAGCAGTGCTGTGGCGCCGGTTAGCAGAAGGCGTTCACGCCATTCAATCCACAGTGCAATGCCAAGCAAGCCCGCAACCAGCAGGCTGCCCCAAAGTGTTTTGCCCTCGCGCTGCGCCCAATAGGCTGCAACGCCCAATCCATAGGCCCCGAAAAAGTACCAGGCCCATTCGTCGTGCTCGGCATTGCGGTTCCACACCAGAAGTGATGCAACTGTCATGGCAAAGGCCAGCAGTAACAGCGCGTGTTGGGGTTGACGCAATTCGGCTTGCAGCAATTTGAACCCCCCGGCGCGCTGGCTTACCCAGGCAATCAGAACCAGTGCTGCATAAAGTTGCAGGTCAATTGCCACATACCAAACACCAGCCGACAAGGCTTCTACTTCCACAATGTCGTGCAACAAAAACGCATGGGCCAGCAGTTGTGTAAGGTCTGGAAGGTTTGATATTTCATCGTGTATGGCAATTCGACCACCCAGCCAACCCAGCAAAACTGCCATGCCAATGGCAACCCAGAATGGTTTGGCCAATCGCAAAAAGCGTTTTTTAAGCAGCGGCCAAACCGCCACCTGTCGACCCTTCTCAAGTAAACCCAATAGCGATTGCGCTGCCAAAAAACCGCCAATCACCAGAAAAATTTGCACCACGTAGCGGCCTTCGTCGGCGATAAAGCCAAGCAAGCCAGGCCACTCGGCTTGCAGAACAGGTGACATGGGCGTGTACAGCAGCAGGTGGTGAACCACAATAATTTGCGAGGCCAGGGCTTTCAGCAGGTCGATGGTGGAGTTACGCACAGGTTTTACGCTCGGGGCGCGTGGCAGAAATAGGCAAGTGCGAAGTATAAGGCGAGCGAATGGCGCCTGCGAAGCAAAAATGGAGGGCCCCGGTTTGCACCAACTTGGTGCCAGTGCTGGGCCTACAGGCGTATCATGGTGGGCCTGTATAACAAAAACCCATTGATTCCAAACATGAAACTCTCCATCCGGGCTTTGCGTGCCCTGTCGGTGTCGAGGTCTATTCTTGGCTTCGAGTCCAATTCCACCAGTTCTCGTGAAAAAGCCATTTCTGGTTTGGGTGCCTTTCTTGGCATTTTGGCGGTGTGTTGGGTGTCCAGTTTTGTGGTGCAGGGCACGGGTGCAATTATGGTGGTGGCTTCCATGGGGGCCACGGCGGTGCTGTTGTTTGCTGTGCCGCACGGCACCTTATCGCAGCCTTGGGCGTTAATGGGCGGGCATTTTGTATCGGCACTTATTGGGGTTACTTGCGCCCGCTATATTCCGAATACCTACCTAGCTGCGGCTTTGGCTGTGGGCTTGGCGGTGGGGGTTATGTATTGGGCCAATTGCATTCATCCGCCGGGCGGGGCCACTGCGCTTACCGCGGTATTGGGTGGTGAATCCATTTCAAATTTGGGTTACTGGTACATGATCAACCCGGTGCTGTTAAACACGCTGGCTATTTTGTTTGTGGCCCTTGTCTTCAATGCGCTTTTTTCCTGGCGGCGTTACCCCAACCACTTTGCGCGCAAACAGAAAAAACCGGTGGAGGCTTTGTCTGAAACCGGGGCAAGCCTTACTCACGAAGATTTCGCAGCCGCAATTGCCCGCATGGATTCCTATGTGGATGTAAGTGCCGATGTGTTGGCTGAACTGTTCGAATACGCCACCCAGCATGCTGACGAGCAAAGCACGCATCCCCAAACCCTGACTGTGGGTGCCTTCTACAGCAATGGGCAAGTGGGCTACCGCTGGTGTGTGCGGGAGTTGTTGGACATGTCGCTAACCACTCCGTACAAAGGCGAAGCAGGGCAGCAAGTGATTTTCAAGAATGTGGCGGGCGCTGATTTGTATGAAACAGGCTTAAGCAACGTAGAAGCTTTCAAGCGTTGGGCCCGTTACGAGGTGGTGCTTCAAGATGGCCGCTGGTTGCCTGTCAAAGTGGCCAAAAATTAAACGAAAACCTTTACTGCAGCGCGTTCAAGTGCTCGTGCAAAATGCGGCGAATTTCAACAATCGCTTCTGGTTGTTCCTGCACACTGTGCCAGGAACTTAAAACCAGTTCCGAGGCTGCACCTTCCAGTCTTGCGCTGGCATAGGGCACCACGCCATCGCTGCTGGCTTCCAGAATAACGTCGGGTGTGTCGTTGCCCATAATCGAGTGATAAATCACCTTTTCTGAAATGGGCAGCTTCGACGATTCCCGAACAAAGGGGTCTTGATCACTCAGGTTTTTGATGCTGTTGATGGATCCGACCAAAGGCTCGTCAGGCGCTTCATCCGGGTTTATCAACAACTGTCCAATTTCGGTTACCCGGTTCAGTACGGTTGCGGGCAAGCGAATAAGGCCCGACACAAAACGCGCGAAGCGGTTTTCTGCATAGGGTGTGCCGCGGTGGGGCGCAGCAACGAATATCGCGCGTGTGGGTTGCGGCATGGCCTCGAAAATTACATAGGGCTCAATTTTTTGGCGCAACCTTTCTTCGCGTTGTTCGGAAATGTTGTAACGCTGTAGCACTGATTCCCACAGCTGGTCGCCCGAGTTCGACACCATCAAACGCGCCAACACACCGCCCATGCTATGGCCAATCAAAACCATGTTTTTGGATGCCCTACGGCTACCTTGCGGGTCGAAGTGTTGCAGGGTTGCATTCACGGCTTCCCGAATTTCGTGGTTGTTGAAAGGCAGTGGCAAGTTGGTGGGGTAGTACACCTGCCAAATTTGGTAATTCTGCCGAAGCGTTTCATCGCCCAATACTTCATTGGCCACATTCACCCAGGCCTCCGGGCTGCTGGCCAAGCCATGCAGCATCAAGATAACCCGGCGGTTGGGGTCGAAGGGTTGCATCAAGTAAATGCGCGGGTTCTCCAGTGTGTCGCTGCGGCCAATCAGCGACAGCAAACTTTCTTGCGCGAAGCCCGATCGAGCCAGCCATAGCCCATAACCCGCCGTGAAATTCGCTGCCAAGGGCACGCGAACGCCGCGCACATCGACGCTTGAATTGCGGTGCGGGTCGAACCCCTGAAGTTCTACACGGTTGCTGGCCAGCACTGCTTCAATATTGTCGCCGGGAAAGCGCAACATCACGGTGATGGATGGAAACGGCGTTTCGCTCCAGGGCTTGTTTTCATCTTCCTGCTTCACCACGCTGTCGGCAAACACAGCAACCAGTTCTGCACCCAAACCATCGCGGCGGTATTGGTTTCGCAAACCCTTAAAGGTTAGCGATGAAGCCGCCACCAGTTCATTGGGTAACTGGCCTTTGTGGCTCAGGCTGATACCCGCCGTGCTGCCACTGATTTGCCAGGGCGAGAAATCAAGCAGGTAGGTTTTTTCTTTGGATACCGATTGTTCAAGTTGATTGCGGTAGCGGTTGAACAAACCCACCACGGCTTGCTGTGTTGAAAAATTGTAGTAGTCACGAACCTGGGCTTGCCGGTCTTCCAGTGCGCGAAGGTCGGGTGTGCGCTTGGTGAAAAACAGGTAGGCGTATGCATGCTTGGCGCTTTCCAGGTAAGCCGACAGGCCAGCTGCCTTTAAGGCGTCGTTGGCAGGTTCCAGCTTGCGGGTTTTTTCAAGTTGCAAGGCTTCCTGTAACCACAATTCAGACAGGGTAGACAAACGTTGTTCATCGCTTAAGCCGATGGACGCGATCAGTGATTGCCTGCATGCGGCAATATTGGTTTTACAGCGCTCCTGATCGGTGCCCACCACCTGCAGCGCCGTGCGTGCTGATGCACTCAGTTGGCCTGTGGTGAGTACATCGCCCCGGCGGGCCGACAAGTATTCTTCTGAACTGACTGAGCCCACGCTGACCATGGCGCAGCCCGACAACGCGAATGTAATCAGCGTTGCGGCGGCAATTGAGCTAAGTTTGAGCAATCCATTCATGTTCTTGTTCCAGTAGGCTGACGGATAGCCACTTTCCATGACTGTACCGTTCAAATCCGCCTTCGGCGAATCGCCACAAATGCAGCCAGTCATTATTGACCAGTTGTTGAACAATTGCATGTTTGTCGATCACGCGTTGAATCATGGCGCTGGGTGCGTCAATAATCACGGTCAGGCGAAGCGGTTCGTGCATCCATCGCTTTCCATTGTGCAGCGATTGTTCCGATAAACCAATTCGCAGGTCTCCACCATTGCCTTCGAACACGCCCAGTGTTCCACCCACCACATTGTGAAGCAATTTGTTGCCACTGCCCAACCTGGCTGGGTCGCACCGCGAGGCATGGTATTGCCAGTTGATCCAGTGGGTGACCAGCATGGGGGCGGTCATGAGTTGTTCCAGCAATTGGCCTTCAGGGTCTTGCGTTACATCATAATCGTGTAAAAAACTGCGGCCTTGCAGGTTTGCACCAGCGCTTCGGTATCGTGGTGCAATCAAGAACGCAGCATTGCCAGCCAGGCCCCATTCGGGCCGGGTTTGTGCGCCGTCATTGGCCCTGCGTTTCACCTGTTCAAGCAGTGCTTGAGGGGTGGCTTTGGCATTGAGCCCCAGGCTGGGTGCGCGTTCGCGCCGGGTTTGGTCGCTGGCTGTTATCAGTATCGCTTGCAGTTCATTCCACTGTTTGCGCGCATCTTCCGGCAACAGGTCGATGTCAAAACCTTCAATTTCATCGGTGGTGGTGTTGTGCAAACCGGCTACGAACCAGGTGCTTGCAGGTATTGAAAAGCCGTTATTTTCAAGGTTGCTGCGCACTTGTGAATCATTCAGCAAGTGGGCCAGTGCGCGTGCGTTCACTTCACCAGTTTGCCCGCAGCAGGCGCCGCAATCCAGCGAAGCGGCATGTGCATTGTTGGTGGTTTGGCTACCATGGCCCACCAGCAAAACCAGTGGTGCTATGTGGGTTTTCAGGCCCATGGCATTTAGCACTTGGGCTGCCAGTTGTGTTTTGCTTTGCAGGTCGAGCCCCAGCAGCTGTGGCCTGCACAGCGCTTTGTAGCGTGCTGGAATGCCCAGCAGGTCATCATTCTCACGGTCCCCGCCAGTGGGTTTAATCCATTGGCTTAGCTTGCCGAGGTAACCCAAGCCGGCCGCTTCCACATACGAAAAAGCAGCGCCGGGCCAGCGCGCCGCTGCGCGCCATTGTTCAAGTAGTGAAAGCCTTTTCTGGCGCGCACTTTCAGCGTTTTCCTGTGCTTGTTGCTGCTGTGCGCCGTCTGTTTGCCCAGCCATCAACACGCGGTCGGAAACATGCATGGCCGGGGCCAACAGCCCTGGCAATTGCGGGCGGCTTGCCTTGCTGCCCATGGGGGTGTAATCAACCGGCAAACCAAAAAAACCCGCAACGCCCAGGGTTTGAATGGCCGGGTGCGCTGCCTCCAGCGCGCGGCGCAGTGGTTCGCTGCGAACATCAATACAGAATGCAGCTTGTACTTTTGCTTGTGGTTGAACCGGTGTTTTAGCTTGCATGGTATGTTTCGCAAGTTCACTGGCCAGTTGGCGTTGATAGCCCAATTCAAGTGCCAGTTGCCACACCTCGTCCACGGCCATGGCTTGCTCGGTTTGTTCAATTGCATCGGCGCTGTTGCGCCATGTGCTTTGCAGGGCGGCGAATGCATGGCGTGTGGCCACGTCGTCTTTGCATTCCAGCAAAATGGCTCCCCATGCCAGGCGAATCGCCAGCAGTTGTCGCAGGTGTGGATCCGTTTTGCCTTGCAAGCGGGCTTGCCAGCCCAAATACGCACACCATGAGGCCCAGCCATTCACGGTCAGCAACACCGATTCAAGGTAATCAGCCCACACGTTCTCTGGCAGGCCCAAACGTTCGAAGGCCCATTGCTCGGCTTCCTGCGCCGATGAGGGCAGTGCTGCAATGGCTTGGCCAATTGTGGGCAAGCCCATCAGCATCCCAATACCGTGATCGTGGCTCAGGGTGTCTCGCCAAAAGTGGTAAAGCCCGTGCTCGCGATTTGGCCGCCAGTCGGCTTGATGTTCATCAAAATAAGCAGCACAGGTTTGGCTGACCTGGTGGGTAATCGCTTGCCGCCAGGAAAGCCGTGTGTGCCTTTGTGGGTCGTTATCGAGTACGTCGATCAGCAGTGGCAGTTGTTGTGTTGTTGAGCGGGCATACAGGGCGTCTTCGCACTGCCGCGCAGTCAGCGCTTTGGTGTTCTTTTGATTTAACTGCTGTAGTGCGTTGTTCAGGTCGATGGGTTGAATGCGGCCATCGTCCCAAGCTTGCCGAATTTGTACACGCGGCGGAAAAACCTGAATGCCTCCCAGTACGGCCATTCTGGCAGCCACGCGGCGCACAGGCATGTTCACGCGCGACCAGTGGGGGTTCACTGCGATGGATTTGTCCAGTGGCCATGCGGGTGCAATGGCCTGGCAGGCTTGTTCACATGCAATTTCGATGAGGTTTTTCATGGCGGTGCTCACAGCAGTTTTCCGTGGGGGTTATGGCTGTCGGTGCCTTGTCCTAAAACTGAGGTCCATTGGGTAGGCCAAATTCTCAAGGCGGTGCGTGTGTAAATTTCATCCACATAAAAGCCGGCATAGCTCCAGCGTTGCCAGCGTGTCAGTGTGTGCGGGCGTATTTGCATCAGCACCAGTGCGCAATACAGCAAGAACATTCCGAGCAGGGCAATGGTGCCCAGTATGGGGTTGTGGCTATCTTGAATTTGCAGTGGAATGTTGTGGGCCAGAAGGGCGGCTGTGGTGAGTGCGCACACGATCAAGCAACCGGCAGCCACTTGTTGCAAGGGCCCGGTGAAATCGTTGTGTGCAGTTTTAAACCAAAGAATGGGGGCCCAGGCCAGGCCTAAAATCATGCTCCACCACCAGGGCCACGGGTTGTTGCCAAGTAGGCCAGCCACTGCAAAAACTGCACTGATGGTGAGCAACGGTGCAGTTAACAGGGCCAAGGTGTGCGGGCGCGCGCCAGCCCACAATGTTTCCTGGCGAGTTTGGCGAACCACCGCAGAGGCTGCCAGAAATGCATGCGCTTTGTACAGGGAATGACCAATCAGGTGCAGCGCGGCCAGTGTGTAAAGGCCCAAGGCGCATTCCAGCAACATGAACCCCATTTGTGCCACAGTAGACCAGGCCAACCGCACTTTGATGCTGATGCGTGTCAGCATGACCATGCCGGCCAACACGGCTGTGGCCAGGCCAAATACCAGCAACAGCGCGCGTGCCGGCATGGCATGCGCCAGCACGGGTGCAAACTGTATCAACACAAAACCACCCAGGTTAACCACGCCAGCATGCAGCAGTGCTGAAACCGGTGTGGGCGCTTCCATTACTTGAATCAACCAGCCATGCACCGGCAACAAGGCGGTGCGCAAAATAACGGCAAGCACCAAGGCCAGCATGCTGAAATGCAGGGTTGCTGACATGCCGTGTTGCGCAATGTGGCCACTCAACGTAGAAATATTGCCGCTGCCTGTTTCAAGCCAGGCCAGTGATGCAGCAACAATTAACAAGCCATCCGCCAACACATCGGCCAGCTTTTTCTTGTGGGCGGCAAGCCGTGCGAACGCCCGTTCCGGATAAAAACACAGCAGGTGCTGCAAGGCTGCACCCACCACAGACCAGCTTGCGATTAACGCTAGCCAATGGTCTGAAATCAGGAGCAGGTGAACTGCACTCATCACCGCGGCCAACGCGGCCAGGTAACGGGATTGGCCTGCTTCGCCGTGCAGGTAGCGCGATGAAAAACTGCCAATGATGGTGCCCAGCAATTGCACCAACAGGGTCATCACCACACCGATCAAGGTCAGTTTCAGCCCCGCAGGCATGTTCAGTGCGTGGTGGTATCCGAATGCAGTAAGAGGTACGGAAACCAGCAACAGAATCATCAGCATGCGGAAACCCCGCCAAAGCGCGCGTTCGGGCAACAGTTGCAAATGGGCCAATAGCGCAAAAGCAGCCAGTGAAACTGTGGGTGCAAGGGCACTGGCTGAAAGCAACATTGAGAGTGAGTCCATAAAGCCGTGTTTTCAATTGATGTGGGGCAGATGATGCGCAAATCTTGGAGTTCTGTAAAATACAATGATTGAAACTAAATGTTTTATAAAACAGAACAATGCAGATTAATCAACTGAACTTTCATCACCTGTTTTATTTTTGGCGCGTGGCTAAATTGGGGCATTTAACCCGTGCCGCCATTGAATTGCACACATCCCAGTCGGCGGTGTCGACACAAATCAAACAGCTTGAAGAACGAATTGGTGAAACCCTGTTTTTGCGGGAAGGGCGCAGGTTAGCCTTAACCGACACCGGGCAGTTGGTGTTCGCGTACGCCGAGGATATTTTTGGTTTGGGGCAGGAATTGTTGGGCCGTTTGCAGGGCAGTGCTTCCGGTACAACGCGAATTCGCGTGGGCAGTGTGGGTACCTTGTCCCGAAACTATCAGGAAAACTGGATACGCCCTTTGATGGCAGACCCCACGGTGGTTCTCACCCTTGAATCGGGTTTGCTGGAGGGTTTGATCGAGCGCCTTGTGCAGCACCAGCTGGATGTGGTGCTGGCCAATGAAACCGTACCTGCCGACCCGGATCGCCCCTTGCACTGCCGGTTTTTGGGCAGTCAGGATATTTGCCTGGTGGGCCCTGCCAAACGATGGAAATCAGTCACATTGAATATTCCCGATGACCTGGATGGGCTGGACATTGCCTTGCCCGGCCCGCGCAGCGCCCTTCGTTCCCAGTTCGATGCCTTGTGTGCTTCAGCCAATGTGGCCCCACGCCTGCGTGCAGAGGTGGACGACATGGCCATGCTGCGTTTGATTGCACGTGACAGTGGCTGGCTTACCGTGCTGCCCGAGGTGGTGGTTCAGGACGAACTGCGAACAGGGGCTTTGGTGAAAGTGGGGCATTCCAGTGTGTTGCAAGAGCGGTTTTACGCCATTACAGCGCCGCACCGGCACCGTTCGGAGTTGCTGGAATCGCTGATGGCGAAGCGGTCTTGATTGAGCACATCAGGAATTAAATTAAAGAATCCTTTAATTTGGGTTGCAACAGTTAAAGCATTCTTTAATTTGCCTCACGTTTGGCCTTACCACTTGATTTCAACCCCGGCATACACGCCGCGCTTTTCGCCCGGCGCAAACTGTGGGGTGTCTGTTCCATTCGCATTCACGGTCACGCTGGTGGTGGCTGCATAGGTTTTGTTGGTCAGGTTGCGGCCATCAACAAAAAACCGCAGTGTGTCGCTGGCTTGGTAAGAAGCACCAAGGCCCAGCAACAGGTACGGTTCGCTGCCAAAGGTGTTGGCCAAATCAACAAAGTAACCTTGCGGCACATATTCAATGTTCGGTGAAACTGACCAGCCAGAAGGGTGTTTGTAATCCAGTTTTGCACGAACATATTCTTCCGGAATTCCCGGAATGAATGCGTTGCCATACACGCGGTCGTTGTTAAAACGGAAACGCCCAAGTGTGTAGGCCAGTGTCCATTCCAGGGTGTCACCCTGCGACAGCATGTTGTTTGCAAACGGGCCAGCCAGGCCAATTTCAACGCCCTGGTGGCGGGTGTTTTCTGCATTCTGTATTACACCGCTGAAGGGGTTCAACGGGTTCAACAGGAATGTAACAAACTCGTTTTTTAATCGGCTTTGGTAAACACTGATGTCCCAGCGTACTTTGGCTGTTTCGCCGCGAGAACCTACTTCAAAGGTGGTGGATTCCTGCCCTTCAAGTGCCCGCGTGGAACTGGTTTCCGAGAAAGTGGGTGGTTCGAATGCACGGCTCAAATTGCCATACACTTGCACTGCATTGCTGGCCTGCCACAGCACACCCAGTTTTGGGCTGAATTTTGCATAGCGTCGCTCATAGCTGCCATCCAGCCCGCCGTTGTCACCAAAAAATTCATCTTCAACACTTCGCACTGCATGTGTCCACTGCAAGCCGGTAATCCATTGAAGTGAATCATTCAAATGCAAACGGCTTTCACCGTACAACTCCATGTTCTCGGCTTTCTGGTCTTCATATGATCGCAGGCCAGTTCGGTCACCGCGAATGTGGTTGAATATTCTTGCCTCGGTTACGCCCCACACCAGGTTGTATCCCAGCGTGGTGTCGTGCCGAAGGTTGAAAAGCTTCCCTTGCGCAATTCGGTTACCAAAAGTACCTACATCGCGGGTTTGCTGGTCGATCAAACCGAAACTCAGCGGGTGGTACAGGTTCTTGTTTACAGCATAAATGCCCGCGTTGTACTCACTACCCGCTGGTGAAACCCAAGTGGTTTTGTTGGCCACACGTGTGATCAAAAAGTCGCGTTGTGAATTTGTACCCGCCGATGCGGCGTTGGCCTGCGTGGGGTCAGTTTGTAGCTGCGCTTTGCTTAAATTGCCAGGCAATTCCTGGTTCATGTCACCGTGAATCAGATAGAACCGGGTTTCAAGTTGTGGCGAAATTTTTAAACCCGCGTTGGTATTTAAGCGTGTATTTTTTTGTCCGCTGAATTGCCGAAATCCATCAGACCGCAATTGCGACAGCGATGCAAAATAATCCCAATGGCCCAGCACATTGCCAGTTTTAAATTGGGCGCGCGCAAATTCATGGCTACCCGCATCAAGCCGAGCCACACAGTTGGGCGTGGTGTAACCCGTGGGCGTTACAAAATTGATCGCTCCGCCCAGGCTGGCTGCGCCATATTGCAAAGCATTTGCACCTTTGTACACTTCAACATGTTGCAGGGCTAGTGGGTCGATGTCTTGAAAGTCGGAACCGCCATCAGCAAGGTTGATTGGTATGCCGTCTTGCAGCAGGCGAATACCCCGCATGTGAAATGTGCGCGACAAGCCAGAACCCCGAATACTAAGCCGCGCTTCCTCATTTACGCGGCTTTGCGCAAACACACCTGGCGTAAAGTCCAGCATGTCTTTGATGGTTACCGCTTTGCCCGCTTCAAAACTTTTTGCATCAACCACAGCCGTGCCTCCCGCAATCTGGTTCAGCTTTTCTGTTGCCGCTTGCACATTCGCTGCGCTCAGTGCTTCGCGTTGGGCCTGAACTTCTACATTACCCAGTGCTGGGTTTGCAAAAGTTGTTTGCGCCATGGGTACAAAAGCCACTAGCAGGCCTGTTGACAGGGTGGTCAGTTTGAAACGGGCATCAATAGGCATGGTATTTTCCGGGCGAGGTCGATCAGCCCGGTTTATACGCCACGCCCCAGCCAGCGGGAATGCGGCATATTGTCGCAGCCGGGCAGCAGGTATTGAAATTTCAGGGCATTGAATCGAGAAGCAACTTAAAATGTGGACATGAAAACAAGCCCTGCTCCTGAAAATAATCCGGTCATGCACCTTTGGGCTGAAGGCCTCATGGATCAAAGTGATCCATCCGTTCGCCGGCAGCAAATGGTGACTGTAATCCGCATGCGCACGCTTGCACTGGCTGCCCAGCTTTTGCTGTTGGCGGTGGTGGGGTTGCTGTTGAAGGTTAGCCTGCCTTGGGCAGTGTTGGCTTTTATCCTTGGGGCGTTGGCTTTACTCAACGTTATTACTTTCATTCGCTTGCAGCAGGAAAATTCGGTGGGCAACTTTGAAGTAGCAGCCCAGTTGTTTGCCGACCTGGCTGCATTCAGCTTTATTCTTTACTTCACCGGTGGCGTTACCAATCCTTTCGTATCGCTTTACCTGCCGCTTTTGGGTTTGGCGGCCGCCTTGCTGCCTTGGGCGCAAGTGGCAGTGCTCGCCTTGTTCAGTGTGGTGGCCTATACCCTGTTGATGGGCAATTACATGCCTTTGGTGTTGGCCAATCCTGACGATGGCGTGCACTTTCACCTTGTGGGCATGTGGTTGAATTTTTTGGTCAGTGTGTTGATTCTGGTTGTTTTTGTGGCACGGCTTAGTTCATCAATCCGCAACCGCGATCAAGCCTTGGGGCGCGCCCAGCAGCGGCTGGCCAGCGAGTCCCGCTTGGCAGCGCTGGGCAATCAGGCAGCCTCAATTGCGCACCAGTTGGGCACACCCGTGTCTACAATCGCCACGATTATTTCCGACTGGAAAAGTGATCCCGCCATGCAGGCGCAGACACGGGAAATGAATATCCTTAGCGCACAAGTGCAGTCGATTACTGAAACCTTGGGTCAACTTCGGAATCAAATTGAAGTGGATCCTCGTCACAATGCCGACGCAGAATTCATTAAACCAAGCGAATGGCTTCAGGCCACACTGGGTATTTGGCGAACCCGTAACCCGCAACATGAATTGCAGTTACTGCCCAGCATTGCCTCAATCACTGGTGAATTCAAAGTACGCAAGGAGCTGCTTGAACTGGGTTTGATTACCCTGCTGGACAACGCATCGCAAAGCCAGCAGCGTGCCTCCGTTAGCCAACCACTTCAGGTGGGAATGCAATGCGACCACGAAAAACTGACCCTTTTTGTGAATGATGCGGGCGGGGGTATTGATCCCGAATTGTTGTCGAAAATTGGACAGCAGTTGTTTCAGGCGAATGGTCAGGGTATGGGGCTTTTTCTGTTGGCCAATTTGCTGGAGCGTGAGGGCGGAAAACTGAACCTTCGCAACTTGAACCCTGGTGTATGCGCTAGCTTAAGCTTGCCGGTGCTGCCCCAATGACACGTTCAATTTTGATTGTAGACGACGATGAGGTTTTTGCCAGTACCCTGGCGCTGTCGTTTGAACGCAAAGGAATTCAGGCCCGTGTTGCGTTAAACAGGGAGCAGGCCTTGCTTGCAGCGGGCCAACAGCAATTCACAGACATTACGCTTGATTTGAATTTGGGCGAGCAATCGGGCTTGCAGTTGATCACGCAGCTTCGGAATTTGCAGCCCAATGCCAATATTTTGATATTGACCGGTTACGCCAGCATTGCCACTACTGTGCAAGCGATCAAGTTAGGTGCGGACAATTATTTGGCCAAGCCTGCAGATAGTGCCGCGGTGTTGCGGGCCTTGGATGATGATGCAAGCGCCTTTCGCGCTGGTGAAGAAGAGGCTTCCGATTTTCAGCCGATGTCGGTTTCTCGCCTAGAGTGGGAGCACATTCAACGTGTATTGAACGAACACGAGGGCAATGTGTCGGCCACGGCACGCGCATTGAACATGCACCGGCGTACCTTGCAGCGCAAGCTGGCGAAGCGGCCTGTGGGGCGCTAACAGCGCTGGGGTTGCCAAGCTGGGTTTTTCCGAAATATTCGGAATTTCGGGAACTTTAATGGTGTTACAGGCTCCCTTGTAAGATCGTTCGATTAACCCTTAGAAAAACAGACACCGACATGACAGCAACCACCATTCAATGGATTGCCGCTTTTCTTTTTGCCGGCGCGCTTATTCATACTTTCACGGCCAGTTATTTTGAACGCCTGGCTCACCACAGCAAACACCACAGTGGCCTGTTTCACCTGTTAGGTGAAGTGGAGGCTGTATTCGGCATTTGGGCCTTGTTTTTGGTTATTGCCATGGCTTTTGCGGTCGATTTGAACTCTGCGGTGGAGTATGTCGATACACGCAAGTACGTTGAGCCGCTGTTCGTATTCGTCATTATGGTGGTTGCCGCAAGCCGCCCGGTGCTGGACGCTTCACGCATGCTGGTCGAAGGGCTGGCCCGTTTGATGCCGGTGAACAAAGGCGTTGCCTTCACATGGCTGGGCCTATTCATGGTGCCGTTGTTGGGCAGTTTTATTACTGAGCCTGCTGCCATGACACTGGCTGCTTTGCTACTGCGCGATGTTCTTTTCTCAAAAGCCGTGCCCAACTTCATTCGTTACTGGGGCCTGGGTGTGCTGTTTGTGAATATTTCAATCGGTGGTGTGCTTACCTCGTTTGCAGCACCACCCGTGTTGATGGTGGCCGGCACATGGGGCTGGGACACCCCTTTCATGATGGCCACTTTTGGCTGGAAAGCCGCCATTGGCGTGTTCATCAATGCCACCGTGTTTATTTTCTTTGCAGCCAGGCATTTGGGGGCCGAAGTGAAAGCGCCCGAGGCTTTGGGTGAAGATGGTCAACCCTTGGCACCCGTGCCCTGGTGGGCCATGGTTATTCACCTGGCCTTTTTGGGCGCGGTGGTGCTGTTTGCGCATCACCCAGCTGTATTCATGGGTATTTTTCTGTTTTTCCTGGGTTTCACGGCGGCTTACAACACCTTCCAGTCGCGCTTGTTGCTGAAGGAAGGTTTGCTGGTAGCCTTCTTCCTGGCTGGCTTGGTGGTTCTTGGTGGCATGCAGCAGTGGTGGTTGCAGCCCGCTGTCAGTGGGTTGGACGATGGTGTGTTGTTCATGGCTGCCATGGCACTCACGGCGATTACCGACAATGCGGCGCTCACTTACTTGGGCTCGCTGATTGAGGGTACTTCAGACAGTTTCCGCTATGCTTTGGTAGCGGGTGCGGTGGCTGGTGGCGGCCTTACCGTAATTGCCAATGCCCCGAACCCAGCGGGCCTATCGCTGCTTAAGCGCCAGTTTCCTGGCGAGGCTGTCTCCGCTGGCGGATTGCTTGCCGGTGCATTGGCACCCACCGCAGTCGCGGCGGTTTGCTTCTGGTATTTGTAAATCGCCGGTTAGGCTTACTGCTGCCAAACAAAAGGCCCCTGCGCGCTAAGCACAGGGGCTTTTTTTATGGTGCAAACTGTTTATCGGCTGAACGGGCTAATACCGATTAAATGAACATGCAGCCAGGCCGCGAACACAAGCCAACCTAGAACGCCGACTACTACAGTCATTAGCGTGCCGATTTTGGTGGGGCCATTACCTGAAAAGCTCATGGGAACTGCGCGCTTGCGTGCAGTTTTAAACAGCAACACGGCCCACAACAAAAATGAACCGAACAAAATAATATCTGCCAAGGTGCCATTGGCGATTAAATGCGCCACTGCCCACACTTTCACCGACAAGGTCATGGGGTGTTGCAACTTGGCTTTGATGTGGTTGGTCGGCACGTAACAAGCCGCCAGCATGATGAAAGAAACCAGCATCAGAAGCGCTGCAATGTGTCGCATCGCCGCCGGCGGGCTCCACACAAAAACCGGGTCAAGCCTGGCCTGGCCGTAGCCCACCACAATCAATACCAAACCAACGATTGAAACGAGGGTATAAATACCCCGGTATTTGTTTTTGCCAATGCGCGCGATCATGCTCGACCTGCGATGGTCATCCGGAATTCGAATCGCATGCATACCCAAAAAAAGCGCCAGCCCGGCAACCAATATCAACAAGCCCATTCAGTTCTCCCTTTTGTAGTGAACTGATTATGTCACAGGCCTACGCTGCGCGCTGTGCTGCCGGCTTGGAGGCGAAACTGCCCAGTGATTCTGGTTTCGGCGGCATACCTTATTCAACGGCATTGGCGGTTAACAGCTCCAAAGGAATTCCCAGCATGTGTGTCTCCGGTTTGAAATTGTTGTCAGGGCTTGCCTAGCGCGCTATTCAAGGCGCGGCTGCCCAATTCAACATGTTGCCGCGCCAGCACTTCACAACGCCGCTGTTCCCCGGCTTCTATGGCCTGCACAAGGTGTGCAAGTGTATTCACATCGCGAAATTCGTCCTGCATCACTAGGGTCAATGTTTGCCAGGCGGCCAGGTAGGTTTGGTTCATGGAATTGAAAGCCAGCTTGAACACCACATTGCCGCTGCCTTGCACCACCAAAGCCCAAAAATCGAAGGCCAGTTGTTGAAGCCGTGGTAGCTCACAGGTGTTTTGCATCTCGGCAATCAAGGGTTTTAATTCCTCAGCTAGGGCTTTGCCGTCATGCAGTGCCGCTTGCCCGGCTACCACTGGTGCCAACGCTTTGCGCAGGGCCACAATGCCGCGTGCCACTTCCAGGTTGATTTGGCCTTGTGCATTGACAATCAGCCCGGGGAGTAGTTCCAGGCCACCTTCGGCCTCAAAGTTTTCAACTTGGGTGGCTCCACCGTGGCGCACCCGCACCAGCCGCGCCTGTTGCAAGCGTTTAATGGCTTCACGCACCGCACCCCGGTTCACCCCCAATGTTTCAGACAGTTCCCGCTCGGAGGGCAATTCCGCCCCAACTGGTAATACCTTTTTAAGAATCCGGTCTCGAAGCTGAAGGTAAACCTGTTCCGATATCGAGGTTTTCTGAATGATTTCCATGAATTACCTGTTTGAATGGCAATTGTTTTTGACTGGTCAACTGATCATACCAGTATAAATTAATTAAAGCAGAAAATTTCAAAAATCTATCCCTCGACATAATATGCGCTATCCCTCAGTTTCCCGACCCGAACAAACAAGCTTAGTCTAATGGCCTTTTACTGAACACAATTTGTTAGCAATGACTTTAAGAATTGATTATGAGTTCCTCGCTCGGATGGAAGGCGAATGCAAATTGAATGTGTATGTTCCAGACCCTGAGGGAAGCAACAGCGGGCCCACCATTTCCACTGGGTTTGATTTGGGTGCTCGGAATGAATACGATCTAAAGAAACTGGGAATAAATGGTCAGTTACTCAAACGTTTTAGGCCGTATCTTGGCTTGCAAGGGATGGATGCACTGGCCTTTGTCAAAAAGAATCCAATGAAAATTACGTTGAAAGAATGTCATCAGGTTGACGCTGCCTTGAAATCCCATTTTGCCTCTCAGGTCACTCTGCGTTACAACTCTGCCATAGCAGCGGGCAAAATAAAGTTCGAAGAGCTACCAAGTCAAGCCCAAACGGTCATTATGTCAGTGTCTTATCAATACGGTGATCCGCGCGTTAAAACACCATTCTTCTGGAGTGCAGTTTTAGAGCAAGACTGGGGGAAAGTGGTGGCTGTACTTGAAAATTTCGGTGATAGATACAAAGCACGAAGAAAACAGGAAGCGAAGTTACTCAGGGAAATTGTCAAATGAGCCTACCACTGCGCTTTATCTTGGTCTCAGTTTTTGCGATCCTCTCGGTGTCTTGTTCTGTTCAGAAAGGCAATTCCACAGTTTATGTGTTGCACGAGACCTTGCCTATTTATTCTGACGACATAAAAAGAGCATATTCCACAGTTCTCGAGCCTTTAAACTTTGAAAGTGGCCGAACTGTGACTGGTTGCGATGAATATTTAGAGGCCATGCAAAGTAGTGAGGTGTTGGCGGTGAGTTCCGAGCGACTTGTTGAACAGCACTACCAAGCTTGTGAAGCTTTAAAGAGGCTACTGAAGGCGCATGAGCAAGGTGCCGAAGTCAAAAGACTAGTTTCCGAAGGCGAAAAAATCTCATCTGGTTTATGCAGTCAGCTTGACTTGAGCACGTTTTCCCACTCTCTGCGCCCTCAGATGCAAGAGGGCGTTGTAACGCTAAATGAGCTGCTTAAAACCAAGCCCAGTAACACACCAACCTGTTTGTATGTAGACGAATCCATGCGGTTTGAGTTGAGGCCAGTTCTTCAATTCAGGGAGGAGGGCGCCGGCGAGCAATATTTGATTGTCTGGCTAACTGATGAAATTAAAAACGGTAGTTATCTCGATTATCAAAGCCTGTTGGTAAAAATGAGCGATGAACGTAGTTGGCTAGTCCTTGATTCATGGCCACGTCCTATTTAGGAAGGTGTTCCAACTAGTGTGCTTAACTTGCTGTAAGCTAACCTAGTCTGTACTACCGTCTCAAACCGTGAATAGCCGTATCAACCCAGCCCAATTAGCCCGAATCGCCAATGCCACCTTTTTACGCGATGTCTTGTTGAGAGCCCGTGAACGTACTTTGGGTTTGCTTGAAGATTACGTGGCTGCTTTGGGTGAAGAATGCAGCGTGCCGTGTCGCCCCGAATTAAACCCGCCGCTTTGGGAGTTGTGCCATGTGGCCTGGTTTCAAGACTGGTGGCTGGCACGCAACCCCGATTGGGCACAGGGTTTGAATTGCCGCCCGGATATTTCCAGGCGGCCATCACGCCTGGCCAACGCGGATGCACGTTTAAACTCCAGCACAATTGCACACGACACCCGCTGGGAAATTGGTTTGCCCAATTTACAGGGCACGCGCGACTATCTGGCTGCCTCGTTAAAAGACACGCTGCTGTTACTTGAGCAGGCAGAAGCCCTGTGCGTAAAGAATCCATCAAAAACGGATCAATACCTTTATTTTTTTCGTTTAAGTGCCTTGCATGAACAAATGCACAACGAGGCGGCTGTGTTCATGGCCAGGTTGCTGAACATTGAATTGCGCCCTCAGCATGCGTGTCGCCCAGGCGTTCAAGAATGCGGCGAATCAAGCCAATTGCAAATTCCTGCCGGCCACTGGACCCTGGGTTGGCACGGCGAGGGCTTTGCATTCGACAATGAAGTGCCTGCCTACAAAGTACAAATTGATGCGTTCCGTATTGATTCACGCCCAGTCAGCTGGGCGCAATATTTAAACTTTGTTCGTGACACCCGGCATGCCTTGCCGCCGTTTGTCGCATTCCGCAACGAAGGCTGGGTAAGCCTTGGCTTCGGTAAGGTGATGCCGCTGAACCTGAATGCCCCGGCAGAAAATATTAGTTGGCTGGATGCCCAGGCCTATTGCGCATGGGCTGGCCGAAGGTTGCCTTCAGAAGCCGAGTGGGAATATGCCGCACACACTGAACCCGCCATGCAGTGGGGGCAGGTGTGGGAATGGACTGCCAATACCTTTTTGCCGTTCGACGGGTTTGAAATGCACCCCTATGTCGATTACTCCAAACCCTGGTTTCACGACCGAAAAGTGTTGAAGGGCGCAAGTTGGGCCACATCGCCTGAAATGGTTCATCCCAAATACAGAAACTACTTTCAACCTGATCGGCAAGATATTCTGTCTGGTTTTAGAACTTGTGCAATTAAGCGCTAACATCGATTCACTGAAGTGAAACCATCCGTTTTCAGGATAGCCCCAATCATGCGTGTGTTTTTTGCCGTGCCCCTGTTGTTTGGCCTTGTTGCATGTACGTCCAGCAATGCCCCTCCAGCAGGGGTAATTGCATACAGTTGTGTTGCTGGCGAGGCGCTGCATTTAATGGCCTTTGATCCACACCCCTCACGCCGAGCGTGGGCCACTTTGGGAGGCGGTGCCCAGAAGGGCGAGTCGCCCGCGCAAACAGCCTTGCGAGAATTCACTGAAGAATCCAATTGCGCTTACCGTGGTACCGAAATTGATATCAGTCAGCTCAAGGGCCCTTCAATTTCAACCGGCGTACCGTTTCATTTGTATTCACTTGAAGTGCCATTCAAACCCGTTGATGAAATAGCCCAAACCCGACAGTGTGTGGATATTGAACGCAGTCAGTGGGTATGGGTGCGGCATCTGGACTTGATGCGTGCCATGAATCAGTACGATGAAACCAAGCAAGAACAGCTCACCGTGCCAACCGTGCAGGGGCAGCCCGCACAGGTGCCGCTGTGGAATCGTGGTGTTGAGTCGCTTAAAAAAGCAATTCGGGATGGAGTGCTACCCGAAACCATCAACTGCGATTCCACCCGGCTTTCATAAACATGGCAAGCTCGCTGTTTCATCAAGTATGCTGATTCCTCAAGCCGACATATAGGCTTTCAGTTTTTTGGAACGCTCAATGTCCTCATTCGACGTGGTAACCCTGGATGTAATTTTTTCTCCCGCTTTCTTGTTGGCTAACCAAGATTGACCCAGAATAATTAATTGCTCTCTTTGCTCGCGGCTGTTGATGAACAAGGGGCCGAATTCACTCCTGCCAGCTTTTGCCCATTTATCAATTTGGTCAATTAACTGTTTGTCGTTATTGATAGCGCCCTCTCGAATTTTTGCCTGCATGGCTTGAGCAACGAGCAAAGCAGATGGGCGTCCAATACCTTTGGTGCTACAAATCAATTTGGGCGTGGCGTCATTTTGATTCAATTCTTCCAAGGTATCGTTCAGTTGTTTTGCGGTTAACTTCTTTCCATCAAATGGTGCCAAAAACTGAGTGTAGGAAATAGACTTAACCTCAGATTCTCCTTCAGCTTGGTATCGAATTAAAAACTGTTGGCTATGAATTAGCTGACCCTCCTTGAGGGGTTTTTTCGCATCAACAGGAATAATTTCCAGCAGGCGATGATTGCCAAACTGCGTATTCTGAATATTGTCCCCGTGTTGTTTTGCGAGTATCAATTGATTGAAAATCAAACCCAAACCAGTTGATGCCGAATTCGTTGCACCCACCAACCGTGATGGTGTCGAAATCATTTCAATTACGTCTTCACCACTTTCCAAAATGGCATTCCAGTGTTGTTGGCTTACTTCAAGGTCGGCGGGCTCAGCAAGTAAATTGGCAGTTGTCTGGTGATCCAGATTGATCGTTTGCCCTGGCAAACTGGCTAGCGTAGTTTCTGTCGTGGAGGCCTTCCGGGCAGTTGTTTCAGAATTTAGATTGTTTGAATTGGCCAGTAAGTCTGCTTTCAACGTGGTATACAACAATTTAAACTGGTCTTCTTTTTGAACAAAGTAAGGCCCACGTTCAATACGTCCTTGCGCCACCACTTGCGTTATAGCCAGCAACAGCCTTTTTCGATTGACCTTTCCATTCGTATCAATCAGCGCCTTCCCATGGCCATGCTCAATTAAGTCGTTGTACAAGTGCTCATAAGCAAGCAAAGTACCCGTGCGCCCCACACCTGCCCTGCAATGTGTAATCAGGTTTTGACCCTTTTCCAAGGGCTGAGCAGCAACTTGACGTAATGCTCGTAGTTCGTCAGGTTTAATCACACCGTGGTCAGGCCAGTGCCTGAATTGAACCACCTTAATTTCCTTTGGTGGGTGATCATCAATTTGAATATTGACGGTAATTTCCTTGCAGTTTGCCTTGGGTAGGTCTCTCTCTGCCAGCGTGCTTACACGAATGGTTTGCTGGCTCTCAGGAATTTGGATTGAACGACTTTCACCCAGCGGCGGGCAGTAGTCATAACTGCCATTCTGAAAATCGCTGCCGGACCGCAGATCAATAACTTGAGCCCCGTTTGCGTTGGCTGTGCCTGCCAGCAGCTGATAAAACCCAGCCAGGTTAGAAGAGTTGCCCTCGTCGCTGTGTACTGGTTGCATGGCAGCAATTGCGTACCTGCCGTTACCCATGGATACGCGGTTCGCGTGAATCTTGAGTGGTGGAAAATGGCTACTGTTTAAATCAACTGCGGTAGATTGCGGGCATTTGATATCGGGAAAGCAGGTTGGAACTTCTGCCATTTCCTGTAGATCGAAGCCCTGAAACTCATCCAGTTTTTTGAAAGCCTGGCCAACCAGTCGCATTGTTTCAGTTTTTCCAAAATTGGCGATACGTTGGAAGAACTTGGTGAAGCTGGAAGCTTGTATTGGATGCGGAATAATCGCCTGTACGATTGGGCGCGCAATCAATGAGGCTGCTTCCTGATTGTTGGGTGTACTGTTCAGGGATAAGCCCAAAATACGTGCAGCAATGTGCGGGTTCGCATAAATGGCACGCTTTAATGCATTGTCATCCTCACAACTTTCACGAAACTCCATCAAGGGGCTAGGCAGCTTTTTTTCATGGGCTGCAGCTCGCAATACTTCAATGTACGCATCCACGCCAATAAGTTGCGCCGGAACACCGCGAAGTTTCCCCTGGTTTGCAAGGGGCAAGCGGTCTATTACCTGTTTTGCATAATTTTTCTGTATCGAATCAAAGTTAGGTAAAGGAGAATGGGCAATTCCCATTTTCATTTCAGCATACAAGGGACCTTTAAAATTGTTTGCAGGAGAAAAATTGCGATGATTGCTTTGCAAATTAGGCGATTGCTCGGGGTTGATTAGTTTGATTGCCTGGTTTTTGGCAGGGAAATGCACACCTTGCGACACCATGTCATGGAATGCATTTCCTGCTGGCAAATCATCAGGTGAATTCTGTAACAGTTGAGCCAAGTGAACGCCATCAAGTTGAAGTGTTTTCCCTTGGAATGTCACCAAAAGTTCATGACCCTGCCCTACATGACCTTCACAAAAACAGCGAACTGCAATCATTTGTAAATCATGCCGAGCAAGCATTCGCTGCTCAGCGTTGAGGTGGCCTGAATCAAGTTGCTTAAGAAGTTCCTGTAACAGCAGTGGCAATTGATGTGAGCGATTGCAAGGGTCTAGCCGGCCAACCCAGGAAATATCCTGATTCGTATCGCGATTCAGGTGTAGCTTGTGCAGTACGTTTTGTGATGAAAGGTCGCCGCGCGATACTGGTTTGGGTAAATCTGCAACTGCATCGAATGAATTCGTACGTGTTACTGCGGTTACTTTGTCCATGGTTGTTCTCGATTATGTCGTGTACCACTTGTCCATTTACCTGCTGAATCTTTCGGTTTAACTGCGGTTCGCCATGTGTTTGAGCGTAGCGCTTGATAAGCAGTTTCCTATCTTGCTCGCTTACGGCATTTACCTGGATTGATACCGATTTCCCGAGTCAGGTAATCGGCAACGCGAATGGTCGGCATGAGGTATACCCTTCTCGCAAAGAAAAAATTAGGTAAATCAGGGCATGCCGAAGTTCAATTGGTAGCCTGAGTTAATCGGTTCTGCAGAAAGGATTCGATTGTGCTTACAAATCGAGCAGAAACCATTCGCTGTAACATTGCACCTCTTACTGGAAATACTGGCTATACGTCAGCTTGTAAAAGCAAAACTTTGCATCGACAAAGCGCGATACCGCACATCTTCCGGTAGCACACCAACTCCAAAATTTGCCGGGGCTGCACCCACTGCAAAAGGTAGTGGAAGGTAATGGTCATTATCCGGATGAGCCTGCGCAAAATGCGGAGCCTTGAATTCAGCACGCGCGATCGCATCGGTATTGCCCGTTGTCAGTGCATGTTGAATCCACGCATTGAATTCATTCACATACGCAAGGGCTGCTGCATTGTCTGCCTTACTCGGGTTGGCGCTGCCCATGTCCATATCTCTGAAATTGTGCGTGAGGCTTCCGCTACCCACCACCACCGCATGGTTCGAACGCGCGAACTCACCCACTATGGTTCCCGCAGAAAGTGCTGTTTCGCCGGTCCAGTTCACTGGCATGCTCAATTGAATCATGCTGGGGCCACCATTCGGAAACAGATGCATATAGGGCACCCATGCACCATGGTCGAAACCTTGTTGTGGGCGAAGTTCGGTTGATAAACCCTGGTTTGTGAGCGCTGTAGCCAATTGCTTGGCCAGCTCGGGTGCGCCAGAAATTTACGGTTTTAGCGCATAAGTGGGTGCACCGTGGCTTATGAAAATTGAATGAATGGTTTTATTGGTCATGATTGAATCAAACCTTGTGTTGCATATTCCCCAGATTAACCCGAAGAACTTTACAGATCGAGGTAACTTTTTTGTACAACTCGTCGAAACTAACTGTACAAGTTGCTTAGACCATGCATGATGGGCAACACACTGCGTAGAAAATCAAGGAAATCAAATGAAAAAAATTGTTCTGCTGCTCATTGTTGCAGCCGTCGTGGCTGTATTTGCTTTCGACCTGCACAGTCTTTTAACTCTCGACAGCCTGAAAGCACGTCTCGAGCAGTTTCGTGAATTTCAAACTGAATCGCCAGCCTTGGTTGCAGGTGTCTTCTTTTTAGCCTACGTGGTGGTTACTGCTTTTTCAATTCCTGGTGCCGCAGTGATGACCCTGGCGGCAGGCGCATTGTTTGGCTTGCTGCAAGGTTTAATTTTGGTGTCCTTTGCATCTACCATGGGTGCCACGCTCGCCTTTATTGGTGCCCGCTACTTGCTGCGCGATTCCGTACAGGCAAAATTTGGCAATCGCCTGAAAGCCATTAACGAAGGCGTTGAGAAAGAGGGCGCTTTCTACCTGTTCACTTTGCGCTTGGTGCCCGTGTTCCCGTTCTTCTTGATCAACCTGCTCATGGGTTTAACCAGCATGAAGGCCTTCACCTTCTTTTGGGTTAGCCAGTTGGGCATGTTGGCAGGCACGGTGGTGTATGTGAACGCAGGTACTGAATTGGCAAAAATTGACAGCCTTTCAGGCATTCTCTCGCCCGGTCTTATTCTTTCATTCGTGTTGCTGGGCGTATTCCCGCTAATCGCGAAGAAAATCACTGACAAAATCAAAGCCCGCAAGGTGTATGCCAAGTGGTCCAAGCCCGCTAAATTTGATCGCAACATGGTGGTGATTGGTGCTGGTGCTGCGGGGTTGGTCAGTTCCTACATTGCAGCAGCAGTGAAAGCCAAAGTCACGCTGGTTGAAGCGCATAAAATGGGTGGCGACTGCCTGAACTTTGGGTGTGTGCCTTCCAAGGCAATTATCAAAAGTGCGAAGCTGGCCCACCAAATGCGCCATGCCGATAAATACGGGTTGCATGCAGCAACGCCAAGCTTCAGTTTCAAGGCAGTAATGGCCAGAGTGCACGACATTATCAAAGCCATTGAACCGCACGACAGCGTAGAACGCTACACCGGCCTTGGTGTAGACGTAATCCAGGGTTACGCAACCATTGTTGACCCATGGACAGTAGAAATAAAACACAACAGCGGTGAAACCAGCCGTCTGACCACACGCAGTATTGTGATTGCAGCAGGCGCACAGCCCGTGGTCCCGGCCTTGCCCGGAATTGAAACCAGTGCTTACCTGACCAGCGATACCCTATGGGATGAATTCGCCAAGCGCGAAGAATTACCCAAGCGGCTGGTGGTGCTGGGTGGCGGCCCAATTGGCAGTGAACTGGCGCAAGCCTTTGCACGCTTGGGGTCACAAGTTACGCAGATTGAACGCGGCGAACGCATCATGCCGCGTGAAGACGCTGAAATTTCAGAAATGACCATGGCGTCCATGCGCGCAGACGGTGTGAATATTTTGACGCAGCATCAAGCTGTTCGAATCGAACACCGGGGCAAGCAGAAAGTGCTGATCGCCGAACACAAAGGCAACACTGTGGAAGTGGAATTTGACGATTTGATTTGTGCGGTGGGCCGCAAAGCCCGCTTGACTGGTTATGGCCTTGAGGCCTTGGGTATTGAAACCAACCGCACCGTGGTCACCAATGAATATCTTGAAACGCTGTACCCCAATATTTTTGCTGCAGGCGATGTGGCTGGTCCTTACCAGTTTACGCATGTGGCTGCACACCAGGCTTGGTATGCCTCAGTGAATGCCTTGTTTGGTCACCTGAAAAAATTCAAGGCCGATTATTCCGTGATTCCATGGACCACATTCACAGACCCCGAAGTAGCCCGCGTTGGCTTGAATGAGCAGGACGCCAAAGAGCAGGGCGTTGCCTATGAGGTAACGCGCTATGGTATCGACGACCTGGACCGCGCAATTGCTGACAGCGATGCCCATGGTGTGGTGAAAGTGCTCACTGTGCCGGGAAAGGACAAAATTCTGGGTGTAACAATTGCGGGTGTGCACGCGGGCGACTTGTTGGCTGAATTCGTATTGGCCATGAAACATGGTTTGGGGCTGAACAAAATTTTAGGCACCATTCACACCTATCCCACCTTGGCCGAGGCGAACAAGTACGCTGCAGGTGAGTGGAAGCGTGCGCATGCACCCGAGAAAGTGCTGCTGTGGTTGGGCAAGTACCATGCTTGGCGATTGGGCTAAAAACTCAGCGGTAAAAGCAACTCACGCCAAGTTGGTAATTAACCCACACCGAATTCCCAACAAAAATCAACCCAGAGCACTCACATTCATCGCCTTAACTTCCCCGCGGTACAATAAAACTCCAATGCAACACCCAAGGAGAATTCAATGAGTACATCCAGCGCACCTTACGATCTCGTTGTCATCGGCGGTGGTTCAGGCGGAGTGGCCAGTGCCCGTCGCGCAGCCAGTTACGGTGCCAAAGTGGCACTCATTGAATCAAGCCGATTGGGTGGCACCTGCGTCATTCGAGGTTGTGTGCCAAAAAAACTCATGATGTACGCTGCACAGTTTGGCCAAACCCTGCGTGAGGGTTTGCAGCCCGGTTGGCAAGTGGCGCAAGCTGAATTCTCTATGGCAAAGTGGCAAGAAGCGAAGGGCAAGGAAATTGACCGGCTAGAAGGTATTTACGCCCGCATGCTTGAAACCAGCGGAGTTGAAACCATTCGAGGTCACGGCGTAATCAAATCCACCACCGAAGTTCAGGTTGGCGATCGCGTGTTGAGTACCCAACGCATATTGATTGCCAGTGGTGCGACCCCCAATCGCAGCGCATTTCCCGGGCTTGAGCTTGCAGCCACTTCCAATGAGCTGCTCGACCTTTCAACTTTGCCCAAACGTGTCGGTGTAATTGGTGCAGGCTATATTGCGCTGGAGTTCGCATGTATTTTGCGTGGCCTGGGTTCTGAGGTGTCCGTGTTTTATCGCGGTGATTTGCCCCTGCGTGGGTTCGACGAAAGCGTTAGCAGTCGCTTGGTTGCAGCCATGAAGCTACAGGGCATTCAGCTTCACGCAAATACTGATTTCAAATTGCTTGGCCAACAAGGCTCTAAATTCAAACTCCAAACAGCAGCTGGTACTTATGAATTTGATTTTGTGCTGAATGCCACAGGCCGTAGCCCCAACACGCAAGGTTTGGGGCTAGAAAATATCGGCCTTCGCACAGGCCCTGCCGGTGAAATTGAAGTGAACAAATACAGCCACACGGGTATCAAGGGAGTCTACGCTGTGGGCGATGTCACCAACCGTGTGAACCTGACGCCCGTGGCGATTGCGGAAGGTCGTGCACTGGCTGAAAACGAATTTAATGGAAAGGATCTCACCGTTGACCACACCAGTGTACCCACAGCCACTTTCACATCGCCGCCGATTGGCAGCGTTGGTTTAACCGAAGAGCAGGCTGCAAAGCGCGCATTAATTCGTGTGTACGAAACTGAATTCACGCCCATGAAAACCAAATTCTCGGGTGGTGAACAGAAAACCTACATGAAGTTGTTGGTTGATGATGCGAGTGATCGGGTGCTTGGCATTCACATGTTGGGTGACGATGCGCCCGAAATGATCCAACTGCTGGGCGTGTTGTATACCATGGGTGCTACCAAAGCCGATTTCGACCGAACCATCGCAGTTCATCCCAGCTCTGCCGAGGAGTGGGTTCTGTTGCGTGAGTTGAGTCGCACCGTGGGTACATCTGCATAAGTTTGGGGTGAGGGCCTACCTCTTTAATCACATCTGGTGATCGTTGTCGGGTTAGACCAATCGTCAACTTCAAATTCCGTTGCTAGAGTCCGGCGTGGTATTAGCATCTGGACCCTTGCGCACCGTGTCAGCCTCACAATTTTTTCCGCTCTCGGCAGCATCCGCTGAACTTGATGCATCGGTTGCACCATCATGGGCCACACCCTTTGCATCGGGCGATTGCGGCCCGGATCTGGAATATGACAATACTTTTCTCGAGTTGCATCAAGCAGCGCGTGGGAAGCCTGAAACCCAGTTCGAGCCAGCTACACCACCCGATTGGAATGCCGTAGAAACAGGCGCTTTGCAATTGCTTGAGCGCAGCCGAGACTTACGCTTGGTGGTTTTGTGGGCAGAGTCCCGTTTGAATCTGGGCGGTTTGCAAACCTTGCCAGAAGGTTTGTGTGCAATCGCACAGTTGCTCGAGACCGCATGGCCCCTTGTTAATCCCCCCCTGGATGATGGCGATCCCTATGCGCGTATTAACGTAATCGAAAGCCTCGGGTTTGGCGGTTCGTTTTTTCAGTCCTTGCGCAACTGTGTTGTGATGCGAAATCCGCGAATTGGTGAAATTCGCCTGAAAGACTTTGAAGCACTCACTGGCAACGCGCCTGGCACAGAACTGTCTGTGTCGCGAGAGCAAATCGAACTGTATTTCCGCTCGCCTGAAGGCAAGGCTGACGCACTGCGTAACTTACTGGAAGCCTGCCAGTGCGCATTGAAAAGAATTCTCGGCGAAATGGCCTTGCACATTGAGGCTGACCGACTGCCTCAACTTGCCGAGTTTTTTGCATTGCTTGGTCATGCCTTGTCTTGCCTGCCAGAACCTGCAATGGAACAAACTCTCTCATCTGTACCACAGAGTGCTTTGTTCGATTCGGTCGCATCCGCGCAGCTTGGTGGGTCACCGGCGATTATTCAGTCGGGCATTCACTCACGAGCACAGGCATTGGCAGCCATTGATCAGGTGTGTGCCTATCTTGAAAGCGCCGAGCCAACAAACCCAGCTCAGCTTCTATTGAGAAGAGCGCGCCGCCTGATCGACAAAAATTTCATGCAGTTGATGAAAGACCTTGCACCTGACGCATTGGCAGAAGTTGCAAAAATCATGGGAGTTAATCCCGATTCTCTCGAGCAGGAAGATGCCTAAAGTCGCCCTGCGTTTACCCATTCTTCTTACTTGCGAGATTGATCAATGAGCGGACAAAAGTTTGTAGGACGTAATCGTGCACCGCGCGTGCAAATTGAATATGACGTCGAGGTTTACGGTTCACAGAAAAAGGTACAGCTGCCATTTGTCATGGGTGTGATGTCTGATCTCTCAGGCAAGTCTGAAGTACCTTTGGCACCCGTTGCTGAGCGTGATTTTCTGGAAGTGGATGTGGACAATTTCGATGCCCGCATGAAGAGCATTAAACCACGCGTCGCCTTCCATACGCCAAACCATCTGACTGGTGAAGGCAACATTGCTGTCGACATCACATTCGAATCCATGGACGACTTCAGCCCAGCTGCGATTGCTCGCAAAGTAGAGCCTTTGCGCAAATTGCTTGAGGCACGCCAGCAACTGTCCAATCTTTTGACTTACATGGACGGTAAAAATGGTGCCGAAGAACTGTTGGCCAAGCTGCTTGCCGACCCCGCATTGCTGAAAAGCCTGTCCGCCAGCGTGAAGCCAGCGGAACCAACTTCTTCTGTAGGTGAGTAATCATGTCTGAACAACTTCAAAATCGTGCGCTCGATGTTATCGAGCTTGAGGGCAGCGAGCTTTCTTCCCTGCTGCAAAAGGAATTCAAACCGAAAACTGATGAAGCCAAGTCTGAAGTGGAGTCAGCGGTCCTGACGCTGGCACAACAGGCCCTTGAAGGCGTAGAGTTGGTTGGCGACGACGTGGTGGATTCAATTGAGCGCATGATCGCGGCGATTGACCAGAAGCTGTCGGTTCAAATCAATGAAATCATTCACCACAGCGATTTCCAGCAAATGGAAAGTGCATGGCGTGGCCTTAGCTACCTTGTAAACAACACCGAAACCGACGAGTTCCTGAAAATTCGTTTCATGAACGTGTCCAAGGCCGAACTGGCAAAAACCTTGAAGCGTTACAAAGGCGTGGCTTGGGATCAAAGCCCGGTGTTCAAGAAAATTTACGAACACGAGTATGGCCAGTTTGGTGGTGAGCCCTACGGCTGCCTGGTGGGTGATTATTACTTTGACCATTCACCTCCCGATGTAGAAATGCTGGGTGAGCTTGCAAAGATAAGCGCGTCTGCACACGCACCATTTTTGTCAGCAGTATCGCCAGCCACCTTGCAAATGGATTCCTGGCAAGAACTTGCCAATCCTCGCGATCTGACCAAAATTTTTTCGACACCCGATTATGCTGCATGGCGTAGCTTGCGTGATGCCGACGATTCTAAATACCTCGGCCTTACCATGCCACGCTTTCTGGCGCGTCAACCTTATGGCGCAAAAACCAATCCGGTTGAAGAGTTTGCTTTTGAAGAAGACACAGGTCTGGCCGACCACAATCGCTACACTTGGGCCAACTCGGCGTATGCCATGGCAGTGAA
Source organism: Burkholderiales bacterium (assembly GCA_021299735.1). GTDB lineage: Bacteria > Pseudomonadota > Gammaproteobacteria > Burkholderiales > Burkholderiaceae_B > Limnobacter. Next base: position 269,718 of record JAJTEM010000001.1, read on the forward strand.
TATCAACCGCTCATTCAAGGAATATGGCTGGTGTTCCCGTATTCGCGGTATTGAGTCAGGCGGTGCAGTACCCAATTTGCCTACACATACATTCCCCACCGACGATGGTGGCGTTGATATGAAGTGCCCCACCGAAATCGCCATTTCTGATCGCCGTGAAGCCGAGCTGAGTAAAAGCGGTTTCTTGCCGCTGATTCACAAAAAGAACAGTGACCTGGCTGCTTTTATTGGTGCCCAGTCTTTGCACAAACCCGCCGAGTACGAAGATCCCGATGCAACGGCCAACGCCAAACTGGCAGCACGTTTGCCTTACCTGTTTGCAACCTGCCGTTTTGCGCATTACTTGAAGTGCATCGTGCGCGACAAAGTAGGTTCTTTCAAAGAACGCGCCGACATGCAGCGCTGGTTACAAGACTGGATCATGCAGTACGTGGATGGTGACCCCGCGAATTCTTCCGAGGCAGTCAAGGCTTCGCGCCCGCTTGCAGCAGCTGAGGTGGTTGTTGAAGAAATTGAAGGCAACCCTGGCATGTATGCGTCGCGATTTTATCTGCGCCCGCATTATCAGCTAGAGGGCCTCACAGTGTCTTTGCGTTTGGTCAGCAAGTTGCCATCCGCCAAAGCGTCTTAAAACTTGAACTATTAATCAACCTATTACAGAGGAAATCAAATGTCAGTAGACATGTTTTTGAAAATCAAGGGTGTGGATGGCGAATCCGTAGATAGCGTACATGCAAAGGAAATCGACATTGCCGCCTGGAGCTGGGGTATGTCCCAATCGGGCACAACCCACGTTGGTCGTGGTGGCGGTGCAGGCAAAGTCAGCGTTCAAGACATCAGCTTCACCAAGTACATTGACAAAGCTACACCCAATCTGATCAAAGCATGTTGCAATGGCAAGCACTTTGAAGAAGCAGTACTGACCGTTCGCAAGGCAGGTGAAAAGCCACTGGAATACGTTGTACTGACCATGAAAGATGTGATCATTTCCAATGTAAGCCAGGGTGGTTCTGGTGGTGAAGACCGCCTGACTGAAACCGTGACCCTGAACTTCGCCGAGTTCAGCTACGTGTATGTGCCCCAGAAGAAAGACGGCGGCCCAGATGGCAAAGTTGAGGCCACATTCAACATTGCAACCAACTCCGAGAAGTAATCGGAAAGCCAGGAAATACAATGTCGAAAGTCGATATGTTCCTGGCCCTGGATGGCTCCCGTCAAGGGGCCATTCAGGGTGAAAGCCAGGTCAGTGGTCATGTTGGTGAAATAGAAATTGCGGGCTGGTCCTGGGGAATGTCCCAGCAAGTCCACTCGTCGTCTCAATTGGCATCCAAGGCCTCGGTACGAACCATTAATGTACAGAAAGCCATCGACAGCTCCAGCACTGCGATCATGAGTGCGTTGAAGTCTGCAGAAATTCTGAGCAAGGTTGTGCTGACCTGCCGCGACCCCGGTGGCGTAGCGACCATTGATTACTTGCGTATCACTTTGCGCAAGGCCCGAATTTGCGATTATGAAATATCTGGCAGTGCCAGCGAAGGCCGTCAGGTCAGTGAATCATTTTCAATTGCATTCAAGGAAATTGAGGTGGTTTACACGCCCAAGTCAGCCGCCAACTTGAAGGCGGGTGCCTGCACCTACATCGACGTGTATGAGTAATGCCCGTGACGCGTTGCAGCCTGCTTTGCTTGATCGTCTTCAAGACGATGAGCCAGCGCGTCAAACTGAAACATCCAGCAGCCGTTTCATCACCAAAGAGGCGCTGCGTCATATGGTGCTTCGCGATCTTGAGCAGTTACTCAATGCCACCCGTGTAATCGACAGCAAGTATCTTCAACAAGAGCCCAGTCTGCTCGATTCTGTGCTGGCTTACGGCATGCCGCCGGTGGCCGGTAAAATCGCGTCCATGATTGATGTGAAAGATTTTGAGCGCACTGTGGCAGATCTGATTCGCCGTTTTGAGCCGCGAATAGATGGCAAGTCACTGAAAGTTCAGGCAGAAACCCAACAAGGCCTGATGCATTTGCACAACGTGATTGGCTTGCGAATTTCCGGTCTGCTGTGGGCGCAGCCCTATCCCATCGAGCTGATGCTACGAACGGAAGTCGATCTTGAAACAGGCAAGGTGTTGTTAATGCCCCTGTCGGGTTTTTAATAAGCGATTCACATAAAACATGGACCCGCGCCTGCTTCAGTTTTACATCCAGGAACTTGCACACGTGCGCGATGCAGGGGCCGAGTTCGCCGCGCGATTTCCGAAAATTGCGTCTCGCCTGGCGATGGATGCAACCGAGGTTCATGACCCCTATGTTGAGCGCCTGCTTGAGGGCTTTGCATTTCTCACCGCACGTGTTCAACTGCGCTTGCATGAGGAGTTTCCGCGATTCACTGAACAACTGCTTAACCGGATCAGCCCTAATTTTCTAGCGCCAGTACCTGCCATGGGCGTGGTTCAATTGAATCCGAATATTAGCGATGTTGCCTTGAAAAAGGGCATTGAAGTGAAAGCGGGCACGGTGATGCAAAGCCAGGTGGCAAAGGGTATACAAACGCCATGCAAATTCAGAGTAGGGCATACATTAACGCTTTGGCCTTTGCTTATTTCAACCATCGAGCACGGCCCTTTCAAAGGAGCGCCACCCAAGGTGAGCGGAAAGGGGGCTGTGCGTTCTGCACTGCATTTGAAAATTGAAAATGGGACGCAGTCGCCTCTTTCACATTTGCAGTTTGATTCACTTGATTTTCATGTCAGTTGCGGCAATGAATATGCCTTTAAATTATTCGAGCGAATAACTTACCAAACTGCCGTAATTGGCATTCGTACCGAAGGCCAAAGCAGTTGGAGTTACATACCCGCCCAGCAGTTAAGCCCGATTGGTCTGAACAACGACGAGGCTTTGCTGCCCGCCGATTCAAGGCAGTTCAGCGGTACACGTCTGTTGCAGGAATTTTTTGCGTTCCCCCAGCGTTTTCTGTTTTTTCGCATTCAGGGTTTGAATCGCCACCTATCCAACTCCGGTCAATCCTCATTTGAACTGGCTTTGTGTTTTTTGGATTCGAATGCTGAACTGGATCGGGTGGTTGGTCCTGATTCACTTGCCTTGAATTGCACACCGGTGGTGAATTTGTTCGAGCACAATTGTGATCGCGTATTGCTGGATGATCGCCTGCACGAAGTGCATGTTCAACCGAATCGAAGCAAGCCACTTGACTTTGAAGTACACAGCGTTTTGGGTGTACAGGGGCAAGGGCAGAACAAGGTTCAAACTGTTCTACCTTTGTATGGCTTGGCGGAGAACAGCGAAGTTGCAGCACCGCACTTTGTGTCACGGCGCACGCCGACCATGGTTTCGGAAAAACAGTTGCGAGAGGGTGGCCGTTCCTCTTACACCGGCAGTGAAGTGTTTTTGGGGCTGACATTGCCCACCGGTGATCTTGTGACGAACCATGGTTTTCAACAGTTGGCTGTTCGTGCCTTGTGCACCAACCGTGATTTGCCACTGTTAATGCCTGTTGGACAAGGGCCAACGGACCTGGCTTGGCCAGGAAATTTACCTTTGAAATCGATTCGTTTTTTACGGGGGCCCAGTCGCCCAAAGGCACCCACGCACAATGGGCAGAATTGTTGGCAATTGATTGAGCATTTGTCGATCAACTACCTTGGCTTGATGGATCAGGGTGATGAGTTCACGGGCAACGGCGCGGCTGCCTTAACCCAACTCTTGCGCTTGCACGCTGACCCATCCCAACTGGCTCACCAGCACATGGCGCGTGCAATACAAGGTGTTGAGTCCCTCACCACCGTTGCACGAATTGTGCGGCAAGGACGCCCTGCGGTGGTTCGTGGCGTACAGGTCACCATCACCATCGACGAGCTGGCCATGCAGGGCGCTGGAGTGGCTGTTCTCGGTGCTGTTCTTGCACGTTATCTTGCTGCACATGTGTCCGTGAACTCGTTTGTTCAAACCCGCGTGAAAGAACACAATACCGGTGCCATTGTTGATTTCCCCGCCATGTCGGGTAATCGCCCCTTGTTGTGAGGCGGGCTTGGCTCATGAGTAAACCGTTGCCTCCCCCCGCTCCGAATTTCTTTGCATTGCTTCGTCAAGTGGAGCATGCAAACCCGTCGTTGCCTTTGCTTGGGACTTCGCTTCGATTGCGCGATGACCCCGTGCGCTTGGGGCAACATCCGCATCTTGATTTCGCCACGCAAGACTTTCAGCGCGAGGAAACCATTCAGGCCGGGCAACTGGGCGCAGTTCAAAAGTTATATGTCCAAAATTTTGGCTTGCTTGGTCCGAATGGTGCTTTGCCCTTGCATTACACGGAGCATGCTTACAGCCGGATTCACCATTGGAATGACAACACATTCTCTGAGTTTCTGGATGTGTTTCATCACCGGGCGTATTTACTTTTTTACCGTGCCTGGGCCGAGTCGCAGCCTCATATTGGTTTTCACCGCAAGGCGCACAATCCGTTTGCCCAACGCCTAGGCAGCCTGGTGGGCCACGGTATGCAAACCAGTTGGGGACGTGAGCAGCTGCCCACTCATTTTAGGGCAGGGTTGGCAGGCCATTTCAGCCGCCACACCAAAACCCAAGAAGGTTTGCAGGCTGCTTTGTCGGCCTGCACAGGCCAGGTTGTTTCGGTGCATCCATTTCAGGCCCAGTGGTTGCGGTTGCAACACAATGGCAATGCGCAGTCGAACGGGCTGGCCAATCAACCGGCTTTGGGAATGGGGGCTATGTTGGGTAGCCGTGTGTGGTGTGCCCAAAGCAAGATAAAAATCGATATTGGCCCGATGCAATATTCGGCTTATTTGAAGTTGTTGCCGGGTACTGCGGGCCGCAAACAATTGCAGCAAGCTACACATGCGTATTTGGGTCTTGAATTCGATTGTGTGTACGAAATTCAAATCAAGCCTGAACAAATTCCTCAGGCTCGCCTGAATGGTGCTGCCCAGTTGGGGCGCACCAGCTGGCTGGGTGAAATGCGAACGCACAAGCGGCGGGGGCAACCCGCGAGAGCGCATTTTAGCTGTCCACCTGTCCCACCGTTTTCATCTTTGTCCCGGAGTTCTGTATGAGCAACATTAGCCGTGTTTCGCTGTTTGCAAAGTTAAACCCCATCGCATTCAAGTCCGTCGAGGGGGCCACGGTGCTGTGCAAACTGCGCGGCAATCCGTATGTGGAATTGGTGCACTGGGTTGCGCAAATTCTTCAGCAAGACGACAGCGACTGGCATCACATACTGCGCCATTTTGAAATTGATGCGGGTGCATTACTCGCTGATGTACAACGCACACTTGAACGCCAGCCAAGTGGTGCGCAGGGTATTTTCGACTTGTCGGAATCAGTGACCAATGCAGTTGAGCGCGCTTGGGTGTATGCCTCGCTGATGTATGGTGCGCAAAAAGTGCGCACAGGGCATTTGTTGCTGGCCTTGTTGAAAACCGATTTTCTGGCGCAAGAGCTTTTTCGAATTTCCAGTAAATTCAAACAGATTCGTGAACACCAGTTGAGCGAGAATTTTGCACAGCTGCTTGAGAACTCTGCCGAGCAGGCTTTACAGAACAGTGATCTTCCACAAGGTGTTTTACCTGGCGAGGCCAGTGGGGCCATGCCTGCTGCGCAACTGGGCGGTGAAGAGGCCCTGAGACGCTACACCGTGGATTTGACCGAGAAAGCACGCAAGGGCGAGATCGACCCTGTAACCGGGCGTGAGCTGGAAGTGCGACAAATTGTGGATATTCTTTTGCGGCGCAGGCAAAACAACCCCTTGATTACTGGTGAAGCGGGTGTTGGCAAAACTGCCGTGGTGGAAGGTTTTGCTTTGCAGGTGGTGGCAGGCGATGTACCGCCAGCTTTGAAAAATGTTCGAATTTTGACACTTGATCTGGGTTTGTTGCAGGCTGGTGCGTCCATGAAAGGTGAGTTTGAACAGCGCTTGCGCCAGGTAATTGATGAAATCCAGGCCAGTGAGCAAAGCACCATTTTATTCATTGACGAGGTGCATACCCTAGTCGGTGCGGGCGGAAGCCAGGGTACTGGGGATGCCGCGAATTTGCTGAAGCCTGCATTGGCGCGCGGCACCCTTCGAACCATTGGTGCTACCACTTGGGCAGAGTACAAAAAGTACATTGAGAGAGATCCGGCACTGACCCGTCGTTTTCAGGTGGTGCAAGTCGAGGAGCCTTCCGAGGCCAAAGGCATTGACATGCTGCGTGGTTTGGCTGCAGCCATGCAGGCACATCACCGTGTGTGGTTGCTCGATGAAGCAGTGCAGGCGGCGGTGCGTTTGTCGCACCGTTATATTCCAGCTCGCCAATTGCCCGACAAGGCAATCAGCTTGCTCGACACTGCCTGTGCACGTGTGGCGGTTTCCCAGCATGCAACGCCCGCACCGATTGAACTGATTCAGAAACAACTGAATGCGCTGCATGTGGAGCGCGAGGCCATTGAAAAAGAGTCTGCTTTTGGGCGTGAGCATGCTGTGCGTTTGGGTGAAATCGAAGAATCTGTGGCGAAACTGAATGCCGATGTTGAAAAGCTGAAGGCCCAATGGTTTGAGGAAAAGCGGATTCTCGATTCCTTGCTGGCCCTGCGAAAAGTTGTAGATCAAACCAATGCCGATGAAACAAGCAGTGGTCAGGCACAGGCCAACCTTGAGCAACTCAGGGCTCTGGAACTTGAAATCAAAACCCTGCAAGGTGAAACACCGATGATTCATCCGCAGGTTGATGCCCAGTGTGTGGCGTCTGTGGTGGCTGACTGGACTGGTATTCCCGTGGGGCGCATGGTTCGCAATGAAATCGAGAATGTACTGAACCTGGCCGATACTTTGGGTGCCCGCATTGTGGGCCAGCCCCACGCACTGGAAACGATTGCAAGGCGAATTCAAACCAACCGGGCTGGGCTTGACGACCCGAACAAACCAGTGGGTGTATTCATGCTGGCGGGCACGTCGGGCGTGGGTAAAACCGAAACAGCGTTGGCACTGGCCGAGAATTTGTATGGTGGCGAGCACAATGTAATCACCATCAATATGAGCGAGTACCAAGAGGCGCACACAGTTTCTTCGCTGAAAGGCGCCCCCCCTGGGTATGTGGGCTATGGCGAAGGTGGTGTGTTGACCGAGGCAGTGCGCCGTAAGCCTTACAGTGTGGTGCTGCTGGATGAAGTCGAGAAAGCTCACCCGGATGTGCATGAACTGTTTTTCCAGGTGTTTGACAAGGGCTGGATGGAAGATGGTGAGGGGCGCCGTATCGACTTTCGCAATACCTTGATCTTGCTGACCACGAATGTGGGCACCCAAGAATTGATGGCGCTTTGTAAAGGCGGATTGAGTTCCGGCCAAATGCCCGATCCCGAGGAACTTGTGCGTGCTTTGCGGGCACCCATGTTGCAAGTGTTTCCACCCGCTTTGCTGGGTCGATTGGAAGTAGTGCCGTATTACCCACTTTCAAGCGATATGTTGGCCAATATTGTTCGCTTGCAGTTAAAGCGCATTCAGCAACGCATAGCCAGTACCCACCGCATCAATGTTTACATTGATGATTCGGTAATTGATCGAATCGTGGCCCGCTGTAACGAGGCCGACTCGGGCGGGCGTATGGTTGGCACTATTTTGAGCAACACTTTGTTGCCCACCGTGAGCCGCCAGTTGTTACAGGCAACGTTGCTGGGCAAGCCTGTGACTAAATTGAGTATCAGCACGGATGTTCAGGAATTTACTTATCACTACGACTGAAACGCAGCACTCCCCGGGGCGGCGAAGCGCGCTTCAAGCCTTTTTGGGCTTGGCAGGCGTCCTTTCGACCGCCTCGTTTGTTTTCCGTCTGCGGCCTGCGCAGGCGGCTAACGAGGCGGTACCTTACACGCACCGTTTGGCTTTGCTGATCGGTAACGGCGATTATCCGGTGCCCCACGATTTACCACCCATCCACAAAAATGTGATGGACCTTGGCGAAGCATTGGTTTCTCGGGGTTTTGATGTAACCCAAGCCATGAACCTGGATGAAAACAGCCTTCAATCCACTGTGAACGAGTTTGTGAAACGCGTAGCCCAAGCCCCTGCCAATGCGGTGACCCTGTTTTATTATGCAGGCCATGGTTTGCAGCTGGATTCGAATAATTTGCTCTTGGGCTCGGGTACCAACCCCACATCGCCTCGCCGGGATTTGCTGGCACGTTCGCTGGTGTTGCAGCAAAAACTATTGGCAGCCTTGCCCCCAAGACCCGAAGCATTGAACATTACGGTAATTGATGCCTGCCGAACTGATTTACGCAATTCAATTGGCGACGGCGAGGGCTTGAACCAGGTTGAGGCACCAGTGGGCAGCATGGTCTGTTTTTCAACAGGTGCTGGTAAGCCGGCTGTGTCGCCAGCCAGTGCCGATCAAAATACTTTTTACACCGGCGCTTTGGTGAAGCTGCTAAGGGAGTCAGCAGGGCATGTCACATTCAATGACTTGTTTCGAATGGTGAAGCAGGATGTCGAAAGCACGATGTTGAACCACCCACTTTCGGCGATTCGCCGTTTGGCACAAAACCCGTTCATTGCCGACAATGCACGCGTGCAGGTACCGCTGGCGGTGGCTTCTGTTGAACCGGGTGCGGTGGTGCAGCCTCGCATGTCGCCGCAGGAGGAAACTGCCTGGCAGTCGATTCAATCCACGCAGTGGCCTGTTGATTTACTTCGTTTGTGTCAGGCGTTTCTTGAATCATACCCGAACAGCATTCAGGCCAGGTCTGTGAATGTTTATCAGGCAGGTGCACAGCAAGCGTTGCAAGTGCTGCGAAGCAAAGAAGTGAAGCTTTTTAAAACCAGTTTTGTATTGCCTGAGCGTTTGCCTTCTGAGATGAAGGCCGATAGCAGTGCAGATTTGATTCGCGCGGCACGCGGTGACAAAGACGCCGCCGCACGAATTGCCCGCCTGCATCGAGAACTGGACGCCGTGCAGGGCGAACTGCGCTATGTGGGTTGGTTGCAGTATGCTGGCGGCTTGGGCAACGGCATTGCAAGCTATGAGTTGGCGCTTTACTACCGGGAAGCGGCACAACCCCTGTTGGCTGCCCAGGCCGAAGCCAAGGCCAGGCAACTGGGTTATTCACCGCCACGCGCTTTGGGGCATGCGCGCAAATAGGCATGCCTTTTTGGCTTTTCTTGAGGTTTCAGTTGTCTTACAAAGATTCACAATGTTTGCAAGTGATAAAGGAAGCTAAGAATGATCCGCCCTGTTTTTAACTGGATTTCCCTGGCCTTGTTTGCAGGTTTGCTGACTGCCTGTAACCCTCGCACCATGTTGAATGAAGACAATTTGCTTAAGGGTGCAAGGGCTGAAACCTTTATTTTGAGCCACGGCGCCTTGTGTGCCCGTTTGCCCAGCCCAGAAGCCATTGAGCAATATGCCCGTGACCAAGTGCCTGCCAATAGCGCGGTGGCCCGCGAAGTGAAAGCTTGGGATTTGTCGGGTTTGCTGGATATTTTTCAAACCCGCGATGGTCGCTGGGTGATCATGCCTTCAAGTGGTTTGAAGAAACTTGAAGGTGTTCACTTTCGCCAAGGCCCGCAGGGTGACAATGAGGCGCTGTGTTTCGGTCGCCTGTGGGTTGAGAAAACAGTCGACTATGTTCAAAACAAGCCATTTGGCCAAGAAGACGCTGTTTCAGCGCGCTTTGAGGCCAGCTTGAAAGACGCCCACATGCTGAATCATTTCAAGAATTTGAAGGTGGAGTCCTTCGACCCCTCTGTGTTTACTTTGAGCACTGGCACGGCAGTGGCGGGTACTTTACAGCCAACTTTTGTGATTGAAATGGCACTTCGCCCCACCAACACTGGCTGGTACCTGGCTAAAAATGGGGCGAAATAGTTTTTCATAACCTTACTAAGTGGGGCTTTATTCCAAAGCTTTAACGATGGCATCGCCAAGGGTTTTGGTGGTGCCTTTTCCTTTCAGGTCAGCAGTTAATACGTCGGGGTTTCCGCTTTCCAGCACGATTTCAATGGCAGCCAGTATTTGATCGTGTGCTTTTTGGTAACTGGCTTGCCGGCCTGCTGCCACCACTGCCGGGCTGTTGCCCAAAAACTGGATCATCAAGGCGGCTGACCAAATCATCGCGATTGGGTTGGCAATACCTTTACCTGCAATGTCAGGGGCAGAGCCATGCACGGGCTCGAATAGCGAGGGGAACTTGCGGTCCGGGTTCAGGTTGGCAGAAGGCGCCAAGCCAATGGTGCCAGTGCATGCAGGCCCCAGGTCGCTGAGAATGTCGCCAAACAGGTTGCTTGCTACCACCACATCAAAACGCTCGGGTTGCATCACAAACCGTGCGGCCAGAATGTCCACATGCTGTTTGTCGTAGCTCACTTCGGGATAGCCCTTGGCCATCAGGTCCACGCGCTCGTCCCAATAGGGCATGCTGATTGCGATGCCATTGCTTTTGGTGGCGGCGGTCAGTTTTTTACGTGGCCGGTTTTGGGCCATTTCGAATGCAAATTTCAGCACACGGTCTACGCCATGGCGGGTGAACACGCTTTCCTGCAGCACTATTTCACGGTCTGTACCTTCGAACATGCGGCCACCCACGGCCGAGTATTCGCCTTCTGTATTCTCGCGCACCACCACAAAGTCGATATCGCCGGGCTTTTTGTTGGCCAAGGGGCAGGGCGCACCGGGTAGCAGTTTCACCGGGCGCAAATTCACGTACTGGTCAAATTCGCGGCGGTAGCGCAGCAGCGAGCCCCACAGTGAAATGTGGTCGGGTACCAAATGAGGCATACCCACCGCGCCAAACAGAATGGCTTCGCAGGCTTCCAGTTGGGGCTTCCAGTCTTCGGGCATCATGGTGCCGTGTTCAAGGTAGTAGTTGCAGTGTGCCCAGTCCTTGTGATGCAAATCCAGCGCAATGCCGTGGGTTTTTTCTGCCCAAGCCAGCACCTTCAGTGCTTCTGGCATAATTTCCTGACCGATGCCGTCGCCGGGAATGATTGCGATGGAGTGTTTCACAGCCTTTTCCTTGTTTGAATTCATGGAAGCCGTTGAGGCTACCTGAACCGAGGTAGGCTAACCAGTGTGGGAATCCCCGATGGAGTCAGTTTGAGCCGCAGTAAAAACAGAAACCCGGAGCCTGTAAAAACACCAAATGGCAAAACTGATTTTTCAGCGCCAGGTGCCAAGGTACGCATCGACAAATGGTTGTGGGCAGCCCGGTTTTTCAAAACCCGTTCACTGGCTATTGAGGTGGTGGAAGGTGGCAAGGTAAAGTGCAACGATGAGCGTGTGAAGCCTGCGTATGGTGTGCAGGTGGGCGATGTGCTGACCGTACCAGTGGGTTGGGACGACATGGTGTTGGTGGTGAAGGGCTTGGGTGACAAGCGCGGCAGTGCTTCCATTGCGCAAGGGCTTTATGAAGAAACAATTGAAAGTGCGAAAAAGCGTGCCGAGCGCGCAGCCAACCGCAAGTTGATGAAAGACCCCGCCCTGGAGATCAAGGCGCGGCCCACCAAGCGGGACCGCCGTGTGATGGAAGATTTCAAGTGGGGAGATGAATAACCGTGCAATTGCAGGCTGTTTAATCGCAGACTGTGTGGCTGCCGGTTCAGTTAAACCTTTTCGGCCAGTGATTTTTCAATCAGTTGGTGCAGGGCCGGGAAGTCGGGTTCGCCCACATAGGTTTTGATAATCTCGCCCTTGCGGTTGATTACGTAAGTGGTCGGTGTAATTTTCACGTCTTTGAATGCTTTGGCAATATTGCCATTTACATCCAGCGCAACATCAAAGGGTAGCTTGCGGGTTTCTGTAAAATTCACCACATAGTCGGGGCGGTCATAGCTCATTGCAACCGCAATGGTTCTAAAGCCTTGGTCTTTAAACTTGTTGTAGGTGTCGACAATGTCTGGCATTTCTTTCACGCAAGTGGTGCAACTGGTCGCCCAAAAATTCACAAGCATCACCTGGCCTTGATAGTCGGCGGGTTTGATGGTTTGCCCTTTGATGGTGATGTAATCCACTTGCGGTGCTTTGTCGCCCCCGCAGGCGGCTAGCATGCTAACCACTGCAAGGGTTGAAAACAGGGAAAGAAATTTTTTGATCATTGCCGGCTTTTAAGTAGCTGATTAACGGGGGCCGTTTTCTACGGGCGGTGTTCCGTTATTTGGAGTGGCCGACAGGCGAGAAAGTTCAGCTTCAGAAATCAGTTCAAGCACCTTGACCACTTTCACTACGCCAGGTACGCCAGCTGCAATTGAGGCTGCGCGGTTGGCTTCACGCTCGGTAACCAGGCCCATGAGGTAAACCACGCCAGCCTCAGTAGTTACCTTGAACGAGTTGGCGAAAATGTCTTGTGCATCCAGCAGCGATGCTTTTACTTTGCCGGTGATGAATGCATCGTTGGAGCGCGAAGATAGTGAGCTTTTAAAGCCCACCTGAATGTCGTTCACGATCAGGCGAATGTTGGGCAGTGTGGCAACACGGGCCTCCACGTTGCGCACGGTGGTTTCATCGGGCGCTTGGCCAGTTAACAGAATTTGGCGGTTGTACGCGGTGGCATTCACATGCACGTTTTCACCAAAATTTTCTCGAATTGCGCTTTCGGCTTTTAACTGCAAGCTACGGTCTTCAACTTGTGTGCCCACGGTGCGACGGTCGGCTGCGGCCAGAGAACCTGCTGTGATGCCAACCACTGCGCCAGCGAAACAGCCGCCCAGCAGTGGCGCCGCAAGCGAGGCCACCAGTACTGCGCTGATGGCTGAAGAACGTGTGCGGGTAAAAAACCGGGGTTTACGACTCATTTTCTTCTTCTCCAAGTAGGCTTAGGTCGATGCCATCGCAAATGCAATGAATCGCCAACAAATGTATTTCCTGAATTCGGGCTGTGCGGTTGTGGGGTACGCACACATGCACATCACCTTCTTTCAACTGATGCACCATTTGACCGCCACCTTTGCCGGTAAGTGCAACAATGGTCATGTCGCGGGCGTGTGCGGCTTCAATGGCCAATTGCACGTTTTTCGAGTTGCCGCTTGTTGAAATGGCCAGCAGCACGTCACCTGGTTGGCCAATGGCTGCAACCTGCTTTGAAAAAATTTCGTTAAAACTGTAGTCGTTTCCAATCGCTGTGAGCGCTGAAGAATCGGTGGTGAGTGCAATGGCCGCAAGGCCCGGGCGTTCACGCTCAAAGCGACCCACCAGTTCAGCAGCAAAGTGTTGGCAGTCACCAGCTGAGCCGCCATTGCCACAGGCCAGCACTTTGCCGCCGTTGGTGAGTGCATTCACCATTAGCTCAATTGCCTCGGAAATTGGCCCCGCCAGTTCTTCGGTTGCGGCCTGTTTGGCGGCAATGCTTTCGTCAAATTGTTGGGTAATGCGTGTGATCAAGTCCATGGCGACAGGCCTTCCGGCAGTTATCTCAAGCCCCTATTATAGGTGACCCTGTTGCAGGCGATTTGCATGGCACACCGGTTTGATCCCGGTTTAGTTGCTGATTTGCCACGCATTTTGTACCCATTTTGGTTCGGTGCCATGTTCTAGCGCGACTACATCAAAACGCAGGTGCTTGAATTGGCGTTGACCCTTTTGCACCCACCATAATTTTGCACAGCGCGATACACGTGCCTGTTTGTGGGTGGATACGCTTTCAAGCGCACTGCCGTGACGGTTGTTGTTGCGCAAACGTACTTCGACAATGATTGCGGTACTGCCTTGCGCCATGATCAAATCGATTTCGCCACAGCGGCAGCGGTGGTTTCTGGCCACCAACATCAGTCCTTGTTGTTCCAGCAGGCGTAAGGCTTGGGTTTCAGCCCGTTGCCCTTCTTCCAGCAATGCCAGTTTGTGTGCAGGTGCTGTTTTATGGTCAGTGCTGGTTACTTTTTTGGGTTCAAGCCATGGAATTTTGGCTTTTGGTGTGCGGGGTTTGCGTGTGGCCCATGGAATGCCGGACAATTCAGCAACTTTGGATTTGGATTTGAGCGCCATGCAAAACGCCGGTGAGGGAATTGAATTGAATGATGCTGAGAATTCTGATGCGAGGCCCTACACAAGGCGAGAAGCTTCACTCTATGTGGTGGCAACCCCCATCGGCAATATGGGTGATTTAAGCCTGCGTGCCCGCGCGGTGCTTGAGCAGGTAGACCGCATTGCCGCAGAAGATACCCGCAACACAGCCCGCATGCTGGATGCTTTGGGTATCAAGAAACCTTTGATGGCCCACCACGCGCACAACGAACGTGAAAGTGCGCAGGGCGTGCTGGCGTGCTTGCAGCGGGGTGAGTCTGTGGCTTTGGTGAGCGATGCCGGCACGCCTGCGGTATCAGACCCCGGTGCGGTGGTGGTTCGCTGTGTGGCCGAAGCGGGTTTCTCTGTGGTGCCCGTGCCTGGTGCCAGCAGTGTATTGGCTGTGGTGGCAGCTAGCGGGCTTGTGGAAGGGGCTTTTACTTTTCGGGGTTTTTTGCCTGCGAAAGGGAAAAGCCGCCTAGATGAGTTAAAGAAATGGTTGGCTTGCGCAGAGCCCCAAGTGGTGTTTGAGGCACCCCACCGAGTAATGCAGCTGGTGAATGACCTTGAAAGCCTGGATATGGGTAGGCGCGACATGTGTGCTGGGCGTGAGCTGACCAAGCAGTTCGAAACTTTTTACCGGGGCAAGGGGGAGCAGGTTTTTGAACAGGTGCGCCTGGATGCAAACGCCGAGCGTGGTGAATGGGCATGGGTGATTGGCGGTAACCCTGTTGCAGACAGTGATATTGCAACCGAGCAGGCCAGTGCAAATTTAGACACCTGGCTTGGTTTGCTGTTGGCAGAATTGCCTTTGAAAACTGCAGTGGCGGTGGTGGTGAAGGCCACTGGAATGGCCAAAAATACGGTGTATAACCGGGCTTTGGCCTTGAAGGATGCTGGGCAATAAAAAAGCCAGCCCGAAGGCTGGCCAAACCACTGTGTGCGGTTAATCGCTGTGTTGTTGATCAGTGCCTTTAACTTGGTGCTTATAAATTAATTAGGCAGGCAGCGGTAAGCCTGCCTCTGGCACTTCAAGGCCGCTGATGCTGACCGATGCTGAAATTGGCGATCCCTCTGGCAGGGCCAGTGTGAATGTGCCGTCTTCAAAGCTGATTGGGCTGGCAGGCAAACTACCGTCTGTGTTGTCATCACCAGGCAGGCTGGGCAAATCGCCCCCAATCAGGCCAGTTAGCGATTCCAGGCCAGGCAGGCCGTCTGCTGGAATTGGCAGCGCGTCCAGACCAGGAATGGCATCGAGGCCAGGCAGTGCTGGTGCATCGGGCAAACCACCGCTGAGCAAGTTGGTCAGCGTATCGAGGTTGGGGGCACCGTCTGTGGGTAGCGGCAGTGCGCTCAATCCAGGAATAGCATCAAGGCCGGGTAGGGCTGGGGCTTCAGGCAGGCCATCGGTTGGAATAGGCAGTGTGTCCAGGCCCGGAATGGAGGGGGCTTCTGGTAAACCACCGGCCAGCAGAGCAGTGATCGCATCGGGGCTGGTTGGCAGGGCGTTCAAGCCAGGAATTGAGTCCAAACCTGGAATGCCGGCTGGGGGTGTTGGCAAACCGCTGTCCAGCAGACCAGTCAGTGAGTCAAGACCGGGAACGCCTTCGGGAGTGGTTTGCAATGCGCCCAAACCGGGTATGGCGTCCACGCCTGGTAGTTCTGGGGTGGCTGGCAATGCGCCAGTAAAGGTGTTTAATGCGCCAACCAGAATTTCGCCAGCTACTGGTACGGCACCAATGCCGTTCTTCAATTCGTCTAGGGCCATGCTCTCTCCGTCATTTGAAATGATTAAAAATAGTTATTAGTTTTTTATAGGCAATTTGCGCTGCCTACGTAATAACAACAGAGAACGATTGGCCGGTGCAATTGGCATATTACTTACATTTCATCAGTAAAAAACTGATTTTTTTTGACGTGTTTTGCATGTAAGTTAATGATTGTTAATAAAAAAATAACTGATGAAATATTTGTGGCGGAAAATTGATGATGCAACTGTGATGGCGGGGTGGTTACGTCACCTTTTTGGTGACAGGGGCCGTATTTGAAGCGTCGCATGGGAGTTTTTTGCCAACTCGGCATGGGTTACTTGTTCCGCACAGAAAACCGTTTGATCCCTTTTTGAATTAATTCTTGCTCACCTCGCTCGGCAAAAGTGCGGGCCGAGCCTCGGCGTCGGCTAGAAGCCGACCGCTGCGAATAAAGTCAAACGGGGCGGTTTTCTTGAAGTGCGGCCCAAGCAATCCCACTGCCGAGTTGGCTTAAACCGGCGCTCGCGAGTCTTCACCAACCCGCAGCTCACCGTTGGATTCAAAGCCCAATCGGCGGCGATGTTTCGATCGCCTCGCCTTCAAGAAAACCTGCCCTTGTGTGCCGAGCAGGGCCGGCGTTGCCCGGTAAGGGCACAGAGAACGAGCCCGACCCGTTTTTTAGGAGGGTCGTTCTCAGGCATCGCAAGGCTCAGCAAGGGAGAAACAGGTTTTCAGGCGAGAGATCGGAATACGGGCTGATTGGGCCAAAAAAGCGGCTATCGAGAACGTAAAAAAAGCACGCTAACCCAAGGTCAACGTGCCTTTTTTCGCACCATCAGCAAATCGAGGAAATTAATCCCCGTACATGCGCTGTTTTAGTTCCCGGCGCTGCTGTGCTTCCAGTGACAGCGTAGCAGTGGGGCGCGCCAGCAAGCGGGCAACGCCAATCGGATCGCCTGTTTCTTCACACCAACCATATTCACCGTTGTCAATTTTTTGCAGCGATTGCTGCACTTTTTTCAACAACTTTCGCTCACGGTCACGGGTGCGAAGTTCAAGCGCATGCTCTTCTTCAATGGTCGCGCGGTCAGCGGGGTCGGGGACCACAACAGTTTCGCGAAGGTGCTCAGTGGTTTCGCCCGCGTTGGCCAGCAATTCTTTCTCCATGTCTTGCAGGCGTTGGCGGAAAAAGGCAAGCTGCACCTCGTTCATGTAATCGTCTTCTTTCATCGCGAGCAATTGCTTCTCGGTGATGAGGGGCGTTTTTTCAGTGGTCA
This sequence comes from Burkholderiales bacterium, assembly GCA_021299735.1. Lineage (GTDB taxonomy): Bacteria > Pseudomonadota > Gammaproteobacteria > Burkholderiales > Burkholderiaceae_B > Limnobacter. The sequence continues at coordinate 286,739 of JAJTEM010000001.1, forward strand.
TAGCACAGCCTCTAGTCCTTTCGTTTTTTATTGACTATATACCAGTATATTCGCTAGCGGGCTAGACATAGCTCCAACCCTTGGGTGATGAATTCCTTGGGCAGTTTACGCCCAATAAACACAATTTTGCTCTCTTTTTTCTCAGCATTGTCCCATTTTCTGCCCCAGTCTAGTCCCATTAGCATGTGGACACCCTGAAACAATGCACGGCGGTCGCTCGCTTTGATATTCAAAATACCTTTGTAGCGCAACATGTCAGGGCCGTAAACCTGGGTGACCGAGCCCATGAATTCTTCAAACTTTTGTCCATCGAACGGTTTGGTGCTTTTGAACACAAAGCTTTGAATTTCATCGTTGTGAACGTGTTTGTCTTCGTCCAGAAAATCAGGCGCAATGTCCAGAATTGAATTCAGGTTAAAGCCACGTACATCCAGTAGTTTGTCGATGGGAGCCACTCCAAATTCGGAAATCATCATTTCCGCGCGTGCATTCATTTTAACCAGCCGGCGTTTTAACGCAGTCACTTCATCTTCGGAGCACAGGTCGGTTTTCGACAACAGAATTCGGTCAGCAAAGCCAACCTGTTGTTGAATCTCGCGGTGCTCGTCCAGCTGTTTCATCCCGTGTTTGGCGTCAACAACGGTGATAACAGCGTCCAGAATAAAGCTTTCAGCAACCAGGTCATCAACAAAAAAGGTTTGTGCCACAGGGCCGGGGTCGGCCATGCCGGTTGTTTCTATGACCACGCGATCAAATTTGATTTCACCCGCAAGGCGCTTGGCAGCCATTTCGCCCAGAATGCGGACCAGGTCGCCACGCACTGTGCAGCACAGGCAGCCATTGTTCATTTCAACAATATTTTCCTGCTCGTTTTGCATCAACAGGTCGTTATCGACACCTTCTTCGCCGAATTCGTTTTCAATCACGGCGATCTTCATGCCATGGTTTTCTTTCAGGATACGGTTGAGAAGGGTGGTTTTTCCACTGCCCAGAAAGCCGGTGAGAATGGTAACTGGGATCATATTGTGGGCTGGTTTATTCATGGTGCTGTGTACTGCAAAAAATAAATCGATTGGTGAGATGGGGTTAATAGCCCAAATTTAAAGGCTTGGTTTGTAAGCTGGTTGTTGATCAGGTTTTAAATTAAACCGCCTGAAACGTCCACACGCCATCAACTGCCAAGCGCTTTACCATGCCTTTGTACCACAGGTAGTGCAGGTGGGCGATGGCCTCGCCCATGGCGAAGCTCATTTGGTGCCCATCCATTTCCCGTCTGAACAGTACGGCAATGGCCTGGCGGGCATTCAAGGGTTTTTCCTGGATGGCTTCAAGCAGTTCATTCAAGCGGTGGTCATGGTGGCGTAGCAGCTGCGCGCAGCGGTCGTGTACTCCTTTAAAGGGCACGCCATGCGAAGGCAGTACCACTAATTTATCCGACAACTGGGCCATGCTTTGAACTGATTTCAGGAATAACAACAGCGGGTTGCCTTCGGGCTCAATGCCGTACACGCTAACATTGGTCGAAATGGTGGGCAGCAGCATGTCGCCGCTGATCATTAAATTCAAACTCTCGCAAACCAGGCTGATGTGTTCCGGGCTGTGCCCAAAACCGGTATGGCAGCGCCAAAGGTTGCCACCGATTTCAATTTCATCGCCATGCTGAACACGTTGGTAGTTCAACGGTGGTTCAGGCACCAGGCGGGAGAACATGCCGCCGCGTGCTTCCAGGGTTTCATCGGCTTTTTTCTCGTTCACCAGGCCATGGCTGGCCAGAAATGTGCCCAGGGTGTTTCCATCAAAGCCCGGCAGGTTGGCGCACAGGCCACGTGCCATGAAGTATTCGCTTGTGGACATGTGCACATGCACCCCGTGGCGGCGGGCCAGGGGGCCGGCCATGCCAATGTGGTCGGGGTGGGCATGGGTGCAAATGATGCGGCCAAGTGGTTTTTGGCTGAACAGGGTTTGTTCAATGTCCTCCCATATTGCGGCTACGTTGGGAAGTCCCGCACCACAGTCCACCAGGGTGTATTGGTCCTTTTCTTCGATCAGCCACACGTTGATGTGGTCGAGTGCGAAAGGAAGCGGCAAGCGCAGCCACAGAACACCTGGCGCTACGGGTGTGGGTTGACCCAAAACCGGCGGTTCAAACAAACGTTCAATTCCCATATGGCTTAAATTGACTTTCCAGTCATTTCTGTCGGTGAAGGGGCTGATTGTAGGGCAACTGAATAAAAAAATCCCGATTTCTGAATATCTGCAGATATTTCACATGTATTGCACAAGTTCTCAACTAAACCCCTTTGTTCACCGAAAGGGAGGCTGTATTTACAGGGAACTTAAATAGTGGCCGGTTTAACTCATCGGATATCTCAATTCTCCGGAAGTTAATTTTGGAACATCTTTCAGCAGTGTGTTGTAGTGGGGCTGAGCCTCAAGGGAAGGACGAGTCAGGCGCAGGTGTTTCCTTACTGGTGTCTGCCTCAGCGCTTTCCCTGGCGGCTTGTGGAGGGGGTGAGGGCTCTGCCAATGGTGTGGTTGGCAGAGCCAGTGCACCTGTGATGCCTGCCGAAATGACACCTGTTCATGCCTCCCGTTTTTTGGGGCAAGCTCAACTTTTTGCGACACAGGCAGACATTGATGCTCTGCTTGATCAGGGGTACACGAATTGGCTGAATACCCAGTTCAACATGCCGATTGAAAAAAAGGGTTGGGATTGGTTGTTTGAGCAGGGTTATAACGCTCTCGAGTTCAGGGGAGTCGCGTCCGATTATTTGTGCTGGAAGGACTTAATCTCTGCGCCAGATACTCTGCGTAAAAGAGTGGCGTTGATCTTGTCAGAGGTTTTTGTGGTGTCCCAAAATTCTTTGGCAAGCGCACTGCAGATTGCAGCCTATTGGGATTTGTTGAATGAGCATGCATTTGGCAATTTTTTTGATTTGTTAAAAGCCGTTACCTTGAGCCCCGCCATGGGGCGATATCTGAATACTTCGGGTAACAAAAAGGCTGACCCTGTTACAGGGCGACAGCCCGACGAAAACTATGCCCGTGAAGTCATGCAATTGTTCACGCTCGGTTTATTTCAGTTGAATTTGAACGGTTCTTTGAAGCGCAACGCCTCAGGCCAGCCAATCGAAACCTACAGCCAGGAAGATGTCACAGAACTGGCGAAGGTATTTACAGGCTGGGTTGTTGATAACCGCAACAGCACGGCAGATAAACAGCTGGTGCACCGAAATCCGATGCGCTTGGTTGCTGCGGATCATTCAAATGATGCAGTGAGTTTTCTTGGAAGCACCATTCCTGCAAATACACCTGGTGAGCAGGCGCTGGACATGGCATTGAGAACACTGTTCCAGCATCCGAATGTGGCGCCTTTTTGGGCCAGGCAATTGATTCAGATGATGGTAACCAGCAACCCAAGTGCAGATTATGTGGAGCGGGTTGCGCGAGCGTTTGAGAATAATGGCAATGGTGTGCGCGGCGATATGCGGGTTTTTATTACTGCCGTGTTACTGGACCCCGAGGCACGAGATCCCAGTTTGATTTCCAATCCTGATTTCGGCAAATTGCGTGAGCCGATTGCCAGGTATATTCAGTGGGCCAGAACCTTCAACGCCAGGCCGGCTGACGACAAATGGAGAATTCCACAGACTTCAAGTCCGTCGACTCAGCTTGGGCAGAGTCCATTCCGGTCGCCCAGTGTATTCAATTTTTTCCGGCCCAACTATGTGCCCTCGGGTTCTGAGTTTTCATCTCGCGGGATGATTGGCCCAGAGTTTCAGTTGCTCAGTGAGGTAACTGTTGCTGCCTATGTCAATTTCATGGAAAAGGCGGTCTCCAACAAAACACCATTGCGGTCGACCTATTCTGGCTGGCTTGAATTGGCAGCGAATCCTGTTGAGTTGGTTAATCAACTCGTGTTTTTGCTTGTAGCTGACCAGATGTCGAATACTCTCAAGCAGGAGATTGTTCGGGCAGTTGGCAGTATTTCGATTGAAATGAACAGGAACGCCAATTTGAGGAATCGTTTGTACTCCGCGATTGTATTGATCTTGGCCAGTCCTCAGTATCTGATTCAAAAATAAGAAAAGACCATGAAATTGAGCAAACTCGACTCTTTAAGCCGCCGGGCGTTTTTACACCGAACAGCACAGTTGTCAGGTGTGGGTATGGCGTCTCCCTTTTTGATGACACTTGCAGGCATGGGTGAGGCCGCAGCAGCGGGAGCGCAGGATTACAAAGCCTTGGTGTGTGTTTTTCTGGCGGGTGGCAACGACCACAACAACACCGTGGTGCCTGTTGATAATGTTTTTTATGGCAAGTACCAAGCAATTCGCGGAGCCATTGCAACGCCGCAGGATCAGTTGGCTGCAACAACATTGAATTCTGTCAATGCCTTGCCCTCCGGCATGCGCATGGCTTTGGCACCCCAGATGGCTCGGTTGCTTCCTCTTTTTAATGCTGGCAAGTTGGGGGTGCAACTGAATATTGGGCCTTTGATTGAGCCGACCAATTTAAACACTTACAACCAAAAATCGGTGCGTTTGCCACCCAAGCTGATGTCGCACAATGACCAGCAGTCACTTTGGCAGTCCAATATGCCTGAGGGCGCCACTTCGGGCTGGGGTGGGAAAATGGGTGATCTGATGTTGTCCGGCAATGGCGGATCCACTTTCAGTTGTATTTCTGTGTCTGGAAGTTCGCTGTTTGTGTCGGGGCGTGATGCTGTGGGTTATCAAATTAGCCCCGATGGCGCCATCGCTGTGCAGGGGTTGAGTCAATTGAATTCCTCAAGCGAGTGCGGCGCATTGCTTCGTCGCTTGATGACTGAAACAGGCAGCAGTGTGATGGAACGTCAAATTAATCAGGTGGCGTTGCGGTCAATTCAATCGGAAAGTAGCTTCTCAACAGCGTTCGGGGGCATCAACCTGACAACAGCTTTTAATACTGAAAACAGTTTGGCCATGCAGTTGAAGGCGGTCGCAAAAACGATTGCTTGTCGTAATTCTTTGGGTGTAAAGCGACAGGTGTTTTTTGTTTCGCTTGGCGGGTTTGACAATCACGATTTCCTTAACCGTGATCATCCGGCTTTGTTGGGCAAAGTGGCAGATGCCATGGCCAGTTTCTATGAAGCCACAGTGGAATTGGGTATTCAAAACTCGGTGACTACTTTTACAGCATCTGACTTCGGCCGAACTCTGGCTTCGAACGGGGATGGGTCAGATCACGGATGGGGTTCACACCACTTTTTGATGGGCGGTGCTATTCGTGGTCAGCGATTCTACGGTGCAGCGCCTGATATTACAGTGCAAGACGAGAACAATATTCGCGGTGGCCGATTAATTCCCACCACGTCGGTTGATCAATTGATTGCAAAACTGGCGCTTTGGTTTGGTGTCGAGCCTCAGCAACTTCCTTTGCTTGCACCCAATTTGCTCAGCTTTAACGGTCTTGGTGATGCGTACTTTTAAGCCCAAAACGCGTTGATTCATTGTAATCTCAGGCATTATTCTGAAAAACGGAATTTACCGGAGAATGTAATGTTGAATTTGCCAGGACTTCAGTTCGATCTTGGGGATGACATCGACGCTTTGCGCGATGCAGTACAAAACTTTGCCCAAGCGGAAATTGCGCCTTTGGCGGCCGAAATGGACAAAACCGACCAATTTCCCATGCATTTGTGGCGAAAAATGGGCGATATGGGGCTTCTGGGCCTTACCGTAGAGGAAGAACTGGGTGGTAGCGGCATGGGTTATTTGGCCCATATCGTAGCCATGGAAGAAATTTCACGGGCCAGTGCCTCTGTTGCCTTAAGCTACGGTGCCCATTCCAACCTGTGTGTGAACCAGATTCGCCGCAACGGCAACGAATGGCAACGCAATACCTTTTTGCCCAAGCTGATTTCCGGTGAGCACATTGGCGCCCTGGCCATGAGTGAACCCGGTGCGGGCTCGGACGTGGTCAGCATGCAGCTGCGTGCCGACAAAAAAGGCGACAAGTACGTGCTGAACGGCAACAAAATGTGGATCACGAACGGGCCGGATGCTGACGTGTTGGTGGTGTATGCCAAAACTGATTTGGCTGCAGGGCCACATGGTATTACCGCGTTCTTGATTGAAAAAGGCTTCAAGGGCTTTTCAATCGCACAAAAGCTGGACAAGCTGGGCATGCGTGGTAGCCACACGGGTGAGTTGGTGTTTGAGGACTGTGAGGTGCCTGAAACCCACGTTCTTGGTAAAGTGGGCCGCGGTGTGAATGTGCTGATGAGCGGTCTGGATTTCGAACGCGCAGTGCTGTCGGGTGGCCCGCTGGGTATCATGGCGGCGGCCATGGACGTGGTGGTGCCTTATGTGCACGACCGCAAACAGTTTGGTCAAAGCATTGGTGAGTTTCAGCTGATTCAGGGCAAGCTGGCCGATATGTATTCAACCATGATGGCCACACGTGCTTATGCTTACCAGGTGGGCAAGGCCTGTGACCAAGCGACACCCGACACAGTGCGCAAGCTTCGCAAAGACTGTGCTGGCGCCATTTTGTTCTCGGCTGAAAAAGCCACCTGGATGGCGGGAGAATCCATTCAAATTTTAGGCGGCAATGGTTACATCAATGAATACCCGTGTGGTCGCCTGTGGCGCGACGCCAAGTTGTATGAAATTGGCGCAGGCACCAGTGAAATTCGCCGCATGTTGATTGGTCGGGAGCTTTTCTCAGAGACCATGTAAGCATGGGCGAGCTGCCCAGTGAGGTACCAAGTTGCCTTATTTAGGCAGTGCAGGCCCCACAGATTTGAATACATGTGTGGTCTTCCCGATCACCACTTCACTGGCCCACAGGTAACTTAGCCGGGGGTGCGGGGTTTGAAGTACTTTCAGCGCCTCGCTGTTGCCCAACAAATGGTAGTTCATCCAGGCCAGTGAATACTGCGCAGCGATTTCACGCCCCCAGGTGGACGTGGGCAGCAGTGGGTAATTGGTGTGCTGTGCATGCGTGGCGGCATCGGCCACAATAAAGGCGCGGTCGCTGGTCAGCTTGTTGTACACCGGGCGCACCACAGCGGGGTTCACGGCCACGATAGGTGCAATTGGGCCATCGTAGTCGCCAGTTTGAATCATCACCGGGATCGGATTTTTGTCGAATACCGATTGAATTTCGCTGATGGGTGCGGCAGCCACAGCGGCTTTCAATCTCGGTTCTACCGCCTGCAAGCCCATGGTGGCAATTGCGCCCATGCTGTGCCCAATAACTCCAATGCGTGCAGGGTCAATAAACTGGCGCACAGGCGAGTTGTTCAGCAAGTAGGAAAGTGCATCTTGTGCTTCTTCAATGTTGTTGCCAGGGTCGCCTTGTACCTCATCATCTGAGCGGCCTTGGCCGGAGAAATCAAACGCGAACACCAAGTAGCCCGCATCTGCAAACAACTGATGCCACCAGCGGTACATGGCGGTGTTGGTGTTCAGGCCTTCCAGCGCCAAAATCACCGGGTATTTTTGGGCGGTGGCTTGGGTTTGCCCTCGCTTGGGCAACACAATTTCGCCGTGCAGGCTGGTGCCATAGCGGTTTTTAAATTCCACATACACCAAGGCCACTGACTTGTTGTTTTCGGGGTGACCGTACCAGTGAAAAACCTGGTTAATTCGAGATCCGTCGTTGAGCTGAGCGGCCATCGCGCGAATTTGAAATTCAAGCAGTGCAGGGTCGGTGATGTCACTGAGCGTGTAACCCAGGGCAATTGGGTCAGCCACGCCAGCCAGTTGTTGGCGTGGCAGCATGTCGCTGACCATGCCTAATTGAAACAGCACATCTTCACTGGCCTGTGCCGTGGGAAGCGGGCCTTCAATCGGGCTTTCAGTGAGTTTTGTGGGCGGATCCTCACCTTGAACAGATGCTGGCCAGCCAAAGGCTTCAGAGGATTGAATGGAATTGCGGGTTGATGTGCCGGCCGAGTCGAGAGAACTGTCTTCTCCGGTGCAGGCCCAAGCCAGAAAAGGCAGCGCAAACAACCATGACAACCTAGAAAAACTTCGCATGACTACTTCCTTGAACAAGCTAGCAATGATACTAAGCCAACGAAGGTTTTGGATTTTTTTGGGCAAATGGGGATTGGATCTCGTAGAATCGGAGGTTCATCATATGGAGTGAAGCCAGCTTATGAGCAGCGTGCCTTTGGATCTGAAAACCCTGGAAGAGGATTTTGGTGAACTCAGTGAAACAAGCCACTTGAGCGAGGACGAGGAGCGCGAGCTGTCCAAAAAAGTGGCCAGTGACATTCTGGCCGGCTTTGACAAACACTACAGGTTGTTTCGCTACTGTGCCCAGCAAACCAAAAAGTTGTTTGAGGAAGGCGATTGGCATTTGATTCAACAGCTGGCCCGCGATCGTATTGATTTTTACGATGAGCGTGTGAAAGAAGCCGTGGACCTGCTCCGGCGCAACTATGGTTCGCTGTTAATGAGCGAATCGGTTTGGGCCAAAATCAAAACCCGCTTTGTGACTTACCTTGTAGACCACAAACAGCCCGAGCTGGCAGAAACCTTTTTCAATTCTGCGGTGACCAAAATTTTGCACCGCGATTACTACCACAACCGGTTTTTGTTTGTACGCCCTGCGGTAAGCACGGATTATGTGGAAAGTGACCCACCTTCTTACCGCAGCTATTACCCGGCCAATTCGAAAAGTGGTGGCTTGCGCAGAACACTGAGGCGGTTGATTCAAGACTTTTCACTGAAGGCCGATTTTGTGGATTTGGAGCGCGATTTGCGCTACGTGGTGCATGCTGCCCGCCAGGTAATGCCAAGGCCCATCAAAGTAGACCCAGATTGCCAAATTCAGGTGCTTTCAAGCCTGTTTTTCCGCAACAAGGGTGCTTACATTATTGGCAAGTTTATTAATGCGAACATGCCGCAGCCTTTTGCGATTCCAATTCTTCGGGATTCAACTGGCAGGTTGTACATCGACACGGTGCTGTTCAATGTGCAGCAAATTGCCACCCTGTTCAGTTTCACCCGCGCTTACTTTTTGGTAGACATGGAAACACCGGGTGCTTATGTGCAGTTTTTGCGCACGCTGTTGCCCAACAAGCCCAAGGCCGAGATGTACACCATGCTGGGTTTGCACAAGCAGGGCAAAACTTTGTTTTACAGGGATTTTCTGCATCACCTGAAGCATTCGCACGATGAGTTTATTGTGGCGCCCGGTATCAAGGGCTTGGTGATGGCGGTGTTCACGCTGCCTTCTTACCCTTATGTGTTCAAGCTGATCAAAGACAAAATCGCACCGAGCAAGGAAATTGACCGCGCAGGTGTTATGCGCAAATACCAGCTTGTGAAAGAACATGACCGTGTGGGCCGTATGGCGGATACTTGGGAATACAGCCATGTGGGTTTGCCGCTGAACCGGTTTTCTCAGGAATTGATTGATCACTTGAAGGACACTTGCGAAAGTTCACTGACCTTCGAAGACGACACCGTGGTGATCAAGCATGTGTACATTGAGCGCCGCATGACTCCGCTGAATATTTATTTGCAGCAAGGCACCGACGCTGAAGTTGAGCATGGTGTTACTGAATATGGAAATGCCATTAAACAACTTGCTGCGGCGAATATTTTCCCTGGCGACATGCTGTTCAAAAACTTTGGTGTAACGCGTCTTGGCCGTGTGGTGTTCTACGATTACGATGAAATTGAATACATGACTGATTCGAATTTCCGCCGCATTCCAGATGCACCCAATCCCGAGGCCGAGATGTCATCCGAGCCTTGGTACACCGTGGGCCCGAAAGATGTGTTTCCCGAGGAGTTCGGGCACTTCTTGCTGGGTGACCGACGGGTGCGCAAGGCTTTTTTGAGCAAGCACCGCGATTTGCTTGAATACGAGTTTTGGCAAGAACGCAAAGACCGAATTACTCAAGGGCATATCGAAGATATTTTCCCTTACTCCGAGGCGGTGCGGTTTACCAACCGTTTCATTAAAAAGTCTTGAATGGTTAGTGGTTATAACCAAATTACAAATTAATCGTTGTACGTTATAACCCTTGGTTCTAGAATCCGGTGACTTTGATTTACCTATTTCGGGTGATGTTTGCCCGTAGTTCGCCGGAAGAAGTACCCATGAAGACATTAAAAATCACCGTTGCCACGCTTTTGGCGCTGTCGTGGTCAGTTGCGCATGCCACCAATGGTTATTTTTCTCATGGTTATGGCACCAAGGCCAAGGGCCGGGGCGGGGTGTCTTTGTCTATTTCCGATGACACCATGGCCGGCGCCAATAACCCTGCTTTGTTTGCTGATTTGAACGACAGAATTGACGCGGGCTTTGAGGCATTTGTGCCCAGACGCGGCGCAGAACGCGCCAACGGCCCTTTTGGGCAGTTCAATTTCAATGAACGCAGCGACCGCAATTTGTTCATCATTCCCGATTTTGGCGTGAGCAAGAAACTTAGCAAGTCGCTAACCCTGGGCCTGACTGTGTACGGCAATGGCGGCTTGAATACCGATTATCAGGAAGGTGACAGCACCGCCTGCGCGACCAATTTGCCCAGTGGGCGAGGTAATCCTTTGTGTGGCCAAGGCCCGGCAGGTGTGAACCTGGAACAATTGGTGATCGCACCCACGCTGGCTTTTCGCTTGAATGAAAACCACGCGTTTGGATTTTCTCCTTTGTTTGTGTATCAGCGTTTTTATGCGGAAGGTTTGCAATTGTTCGGCAGCTTTGGTTACAGCAGCGATGCTGACAAGCTGACCAACGAGGGCACAAGTACCAGCAATGGCCGGGGTTACCGCGTGGGTTACTTCGGCACCTTTGGCAGCTTGCAGGTGGGCGCTGCTTATTCGCCGCGTGTGGACATGAATAAGTTCGACGAATACGCGGGCCTGTTTGCAGGGCAGGGCGATTTTGATATTCCGACCAACCATGGAGTTGGTTTTTCCTGGCGCCCCACCAGCAAATTGAAGGTTGGTGCAGACCTGACAAAAGTGAAGTTCAGTGAAGTACCGGCAGTGGGCAATTCAAGCCGAACAGCCACACCGGGCTGTAATTGTTTGGGCAATGATGACGGCCCCGGGTTCGGCTGGCGCGATGTAACTACCAAGAAGTTCGGCATTGAATACCAGGCTACACAAAAGCTGCTACTGCGAGCCGGTTACAACAAGGGTGATAACCCGGTGACTGAAGAAAACGTAACTTTCAATATTCTGGCGCCGGGCGTGGTGACCAAGCATTACACCGTGGGTGCGACCTACCGGCTAAGTGATGCTGCGGAAATTTCAGGCCACTACATGCGAGCGCCCACAGTGCGGGTGCGCGGTGCTTCTGCGCTGCCAGTACCGGGGCCTGTGGAGTCTATAGATATGGAGCAGGAATCAATGAGTGTGACGGTTGGGTTCACTTACTAAGTGCGCCAGCTAAAGTGTTGCGACGCACTACGTTAGCAATTCAGTTCATTGGTTCCATTGGGGTTGGGTTGAGCAGAACGGAATCCTGCAGAACGGAAATTCTGCAGAATTTTAATTTTTCTGGCTGCACGATTAATTCCGCTTGGGCAGTATCAAAGCACTTGCTGTAATTTTCTCGGGCTGAAATTTGTTCACTGGTACATCCAGTTCATATCCAATTGCTACGCCGCACAGCAAGTGGTATTGCGCGGGAATGTTGAAGTGTTTGTCCAATGGCGAGCGGAACAGACCCAGTGCACCTTGCGCGCAGGTACCCACGCCTTCATTGGTGGCCGCAAGCATGAGGCTTTGCAGAAAAATACCAGCATCCAGTGCGCTGTAAATGCCAACGTCTTTGTGCACAAAAACAAAAGCGGCTGCGGGTGCACCAAACATGCGAAAGTTCTCTGCCATGGCTTGGTCGCGGGCTTTCAAATCGTTGCGGGCCACACCCAGTACGCCATACAAACCTTTGCCGCATTCAACCCGGCGGGCTTGTAAATCTTTGGGGTAATTCACGACAGGTTTTACGTCGCCGTCTGGAATGCCCTTGCTGCGTGTAAGCAGGCCCTTAAGCTGCGCAAGCTTGCCGCCGCGCTGCAGTTTGATGGTTTCCTGAAAACGTTCGTATAGTTCGCTGCGCAAACTTTCCAGCACATCACCTGTGGCCAGTGCGATGCGGTAAGGGTGGGTGTTGGACCAGCTTGGTGACAGTGCAGCCTGTGAAAGTATGCGTTCCAGCACGGCTTCTGGCACTGGTTTGGCATCGAAGGCACGCACGCTGTGGCGCTTTTTCAGTGTTTCCAGAAATTCCATTTTTCCTTGTCCTGTGAATTGGTTGGCTCAGTTTAGAGTATTTATTACTAGCCAACAGGCCCGGCTCGCCACTATTCTCTCAACTGACAATATAAAAAGTCACATGAGCTGTCAAACCACGGGGACAAAACAATGAAAAATCCACACGTAGACGTACTGATTATTGGCGCAGGTTTGTCTGGCATTGGTGCCGCATGCCACATCAAGCAAAACTGCAAAGGCAAAACAATCAAAATTCTGGAACGTCGAAAAGCAATTGGTGGTACATGGGACTTGTTCCGCTACCCCGGTATTCGTTCAGACTCCGACATGTTCACGCTGGGTTACAGCTTCAAGCCTTGGAAAGGCGAGAAAGTTTTGGCCAATGGTCAGGAAATTCGTGAATATGTGACTGAAGCCGCCAAAGAACACAATGTGACCAAAGACATTCAGTTTGGCCTGAAAGTAACTGCGGCCAATTGGGACTCCAAAGCCAACCAGTGGACTGTGGAGGGCATTATTGAGGAAACCGGCGAGAAGCAGGTGTTCACCAGCAACTTCTTGTTGGGTTGCACTGGTTATTACAACTATGACAAGGGCTACAGTCCTGTATTCGCCGGAATCAAAAAATTCAAGGGCACCGTAGTACACCCACAGCAGTGGCCAGAGAACCTGGACTATTCTGGCAAGCGCGTGGTGGTGATAGGCAGTGGCGCAACTGCCATTACGCTGGTGCCTGCCATGGCGGACAAGGCAGGTCACGTCACTATGTTGCAGCGTTCGCCAACTTACATCGCATCCATTCCTTCAGTAGATCCGGTTTCTGTGGTGCTGAAAAAGTTCATGCCTGACACCTGGGTGTACAACATTGGCCGTGCACGCAACATTGGTTTGCAGCGTTTAATTTTCAAGCTAAGCAAAGAGCGCCCACAGGCAATTAAACGCCTGTTGTTGGGAGCCACCCGCGCGCGCATGGGCAAAAATTTCGACATGAAGCACTTTACCCCCAGCTACAATCCTTGGGACCAACGCCTGTGTGTGGTGCCGGATGGCGATCTGTTCAAGGTGCTGAAAAAAGGCAAGGCCGACATCGTGACCGACCACATTGACACCTTTGTTGAAAATGGCATCAAGCTGAAAAGCGGCAAAGTGTTGGAAGCCGATATTGTTGTCACTGCCACTGGTCTGGATCTGCAAATTCTGGGTGGCCTGACTGCACATGTGGATGGCAAACCCGTGAATGTGGGCGAAGTGATGAGCTACAAAGGCGTGATGATGAGCAGCATTCCCAACTTTGCGATGGTGTTTGGTTACACCAATGCGTCGTGGACTTTGAAGGCAGATTTGGCTGCTGAATTCGTGTGCCGCGTGATCAACCACATGGACAAACACGGTTACACCCGAGTAGTGCCCAATGCCGAAGGTGTTGAGGCGGATGATACCCCCATGTTTGATCTGGAGGCCGGCTACATGAAGCGTGCAGCTGATCGCCTGCCAAAGCAAGGCCCAGCTGCACCATGGACTGTGGTGAATAACTACCTGGCTGATAGGCCGGTATTAAAGAAAGGCAAAATTGAAGATGGCGTGTTGATGTTTTCGAATGCCTGACAGTTTGATCGACTGATGGCCTTTGTGCCCTAAGGCCTATCTGCTTTCAAGGGTGACATGCAACTGAATGGCACCCTTGAGTTTGTTGAATGCCAATATTTCTTTGTCTCTCACCGAACGGGAAATTTCTTGAAAGTCGTCCTCCATCAAGTCGGGCAACAGTGCAGGGCAATTGAGGGTTTTCTCCAGTCTGTTTGCAATTATTCTCGCCAGATTAATCCCGACTGATCCATCATTCGAGGAGTGTTTCATCAAGCGAAGATGAGCGGCCTCTGCAAGCAGGTCTGGTTGAATGTTCTTCATCAGGGCCTCAATAACCGTGTCGCGGCAAATTTGTTCAAGCCGGTTCGCGGTTTCACGGAAGAACGAGTCGGGTAAGCTTTCGCACAGCAGCCCCAGTCGAGTTGTTGAATTGCATTGATCGATGAGTCTGCAGAAATCTGATGCGATTGTTTCATTCAGTTGGTGCAAATCGAGATATTCAAACTCTCTTGACAAGTAGTTTTCCAGCAGCGATTGCCGGGCCTGAATGCTGACAGTGCAGCTACCAGGGGCTTTGCCTTTGAACTGACTGTCAATTAATTTTTTGGTTTCATGCAATGCATTCTGTGTTATGGGAATGCCGGACAGATCGTAGGCGTAGCTTAAAAGCAAGATCGAAGCCTTTATATTGGCTTCGTACTGTTGGATGAATTTGACCGTTTTCAGGCGTGTTCCATTTTTCGGATCCGTGTAAAAAAAGTCGCAAGCAGTAATTGCTGAATTTTGCGTTGAGAACCCAGCTTCTTGCGCCAGCAGTGTTTCAGTCGCAGTGGGTGTTGTGAGTTGTTCTATGGCCTCCAGGGCTGGTTCGAAAAAGTCTGTTCGCCCCAATATTTGCCCTGTCGCAAAAAACTGTTCTACAAGTCGCTCACGGCTTTCTATACCAGTGTTGATTCGGTATTCATATCCAATTGGACAGATCGAGGACTCAAGAAAGCCAAAGGTTAATCTGGATTTGACTCCTTGCGTGGCCATCAAGTAAAGGGTGCCGCGGTCTGGGTTTCCTGATCTGAACAGAAATGGCAGGTCATCAAGTGCAGTGGAACCATTCATGACGGCGGTCATGTATTTTGCAGGATCTCTGTGGGTAACCGGCCAACAAAATTGGCTTACAAACCTGGCGTTATCAGCTGCGGCTTTGATTACCTTTATGCTCAGGTGGTTGTTACGCAAAAGATGAGTCAGGAATTGTCCGTTGCTGTTGTGAAAATGTTCGCTTGAAGCAAGCATGCTCTTGAGATTAAAGGCGGTTGAAACATTCCTTGCTCCCAGTTCAGTGACGTTGCCCATACTGATTTTCCCCGATCCGAAGGCCGGGTACTTTTGGTAGCTTTTGCACAGGTATATGCATAGCTTTCCTGTTTTCAGCGGCTCGAGCAGGCGTCCAACCACAGCATTCAAATCGCCGTTTCCGCTGTCAATGGTGGTGTCCATCAACAAGTACACGGGCTTATCCTTCACCGCAAATTTTTTTACCGCATTCAGCACTTCATTTGCAATTTGATGGGGTTGCCTGTTTGCAACCCAGGACGACGGGTTCAGGTTTGCCAATATCAAACTGCTTGGTTGTTCTGTCAATAGCGCATTGACTAACAAGGGAACTTCATAATAGTTCGGCCCCTGCTCACTTAGCTGCCTGATCCCATGAAAACGATTTTGGCTTTTTTGCAAATTGATAACATGTTCGAGTGCGACGCCAATTGCTTGCATGCCACTGCCTGTGAAAGCGCGTGAGAGAATATTCACATTCTTGATATGGTTAAGGCAGGTAAGTTCTTTGCAGTAGATTTCCTGCTGTAGCAAGTGCGCCTCTTGCAGTTTGTAGGGTTTGCTCAAGTTAAGCAGCAGGTTTACTTCTTCGAAAATTGAATCAAGCAATTCATGACACAAACCGAAATTCTCGTGTGATTGAGAGATCCCTGTGAGGTAGTTGGATACTTGCCTGTAAATATCCTTGCTGGCTTGGTGCTGGTTCACCTCCAATTTGCTCTCAATCAGATCGTTAACCAGCGAGAGCGCGATTTCTCCCAACAATGCTGTGTCGGGGCGCATATTGCGCAAGGTACTTTTCAATAACGAGAGACTTTTTAATAACGATGTGTCACTTGCTGTTTCGGTTTTGCCCGGTGAGATAAAGGGCTGCGCGACACGGTTTTGCGATAAAGCATGAATTGCATTTTTTAAGGCACCAACGGATGGAGGCCCTCCAAGATAGTGATAGATGGAATCAAGCTGGGTTCGGTTGCAATATTCGGGTAGTTTTTCAAGCAGGCCGTCATGGTACGGAATCAATAAAGCGTGAACGCCATCTGCAATACGGAACTGAACGGCTCCACCGCTGTTCAGCGGTAGGTATGAATTGAAAAAAAGATTGTAACGTTGGGCAAAATCAGCAGAGCCAACCAGCCGCACAAACATACCAAACCGATCTTCGCAGACCGGTATGTTGAGCGAGATTGATTGTTTGACTGCTGGGTGTTCAACAATGTCTTCGATCAGTTGTTTTATTCGCGTGTAGTCATCCCGGTGATAATGCGTTGAATGCATATTCTGGTTTGATGTGGCTTGGGTTTTTATCAATGCAGGAACTTTCAGATTCTCTGCAGTAACACCCACTGACACTTTCTGTCCAAAATTTTCGACCAGTATTGTTTCTTTCTGCTCCAGTTTCAGTGATTCAAGTTTTGCCGAGCGAAGGGCCGACGAGGCAACACCCTTGCTTAGTTTTGGGTGTCCTCCATTGATTCTCGTGATCTGAAGTTTCCTGTTTTCAACAAGACCACTGTTTTCAAGGGCAGCCTTGATTGCGACTTGGCTTTGCTTTGCATGGATATCAATTGCGTTGGTATTTAGTCTGAGTATGGAGGACAGGGACTCTGCCGTTTTCCGGATGTTGGGTTGTGCGGTTTGACGTAATCTTGTCTGCGCTACTTCGGAAGAAACATTATTTCCTTGCTCAATTTTTGAACCTGGCATTCGCTTACAACCTACGTTTGAATCCATTAACCTGTAGTAGTGGTTCACTACAGGTTTCAGGTTCAACAGGTCGCGTTAAAATCCACTTCTATAACCCAACCGGTTTAATCCTTGCGTACCCCGCACTGCGCGTTCACTGCGGAATTGAACCGCTTGTTCGAAGTCACTGCCTTCGCTGAAGTTCCCGCCAAGGGGTGTGTCAAACCCGCTATTCAAACCACGGCTGGCGCGTTGTGCGCGTGCAGTGCGGAATTCAGCCACCTGCTCCTTGTCCACTTCAAATTCGCCGCCAAGGGGTGTTTCAACTGTGCCTGTGTCAAAGCTGTCCTGGCTGCGGTTCAGTTGTAGCAGGTCTTCACGGCCAACTGTAAGCAGGGCTTTGGCCAAAGGAAAATTGCCTTGTGCCCGAATTTCATCGCGAAGGGTAGTGACAGCAAGAATTTCCTCGCCGTTTACAAAGTAGTCGATGGGACGCGGTACATCCGGAAAGCGCTCAGCCAAGGCAGGTTGAGCAATCAGGGAGCTGGCCAACATAGTGATACATGGCAATATACGATTTAGCATGGCAACCTTCCTTGTTTGTTCATGTTAACTATTTTGGGTGATGCTTTCATGGTGATTTATTTATAAAGCACGAATCACTTGCTGTCCATCAGGCATTCCCTCATTCTAGGGGGGAGTGTTTGGCGAGTTATCTTTCGAAATGAATACAAAATACGGCGCTATTCCCTTGAATCAGCAAATCAACACTGACTTGCAGGACCTGCCCTACGCTTGGCGCCGGGTGGTAGTGTTCGCTGACAATATGGCGCAAGCCAAGGTGGCTGATGCAATTGGCCGCAACCCCAAGCAGCAGTTAACCTGGATTGGCCTGGCGGCTTTGCCTTTGTTGTTGCCTTTTGGTATTCCTGGTGTGGCCACCACTCTGGGATACCTTACTTTTTTGCTGGGCCTGGGTTATGCGCTGGGTTTTGGAATTCCCATTCCCAAGTCGATTGGTGAAAAACGTTTACCGCCCAAAGCGGCCAGTGTGCTTAAAAGCATTTTGGGCGTTTTCATTCGCCGGGTGGCGCCTTACAGCAGGCCGCGCCTGTTTATCATGAGCCACCCGCGTATGCGCCCGCTCAACGGGCTTGTGCTTGCTTTCGCGGGGCTCACCATGGCAGCACCGGTGCCTTTTGCCTCATTTGACAATGTGCTGCCGGCAGCCGCCATGGTCAGCATTACCTTTGGTTTACGGGTGCGTGATGGCAGGCTGGTGCTGGCTGGTTACGTGTTCACCGTGCTGGCCGCTTTGCTGGTGGTGCTGTTGTGGTGGGGTGGCTATGCGGCTTTCATGTGGATTTCAAGGCAGCCGTGGGCTAGTCAGTGGCTGGGCTGGCTTTTTTCCTGACAAGGCGCAAGCTACCTCGTGAAGTATCCCCTAAGTTCGTTAGAATCAGGGGAACACCCCCAATATGGAGCCGAATAGCACCATGAATACCAAACAAACGATTGATTTTTATTTCGACCTGACTAGCCCCTACAGCTATGTGGCTGCCGAGCAAATCGAAGAAATTGCCGCCGCAGGCAAACGCAAGGTGAATTACAAGCCCACCTTGTTGGGCTTTGTGTTCAAAAGCACGGGCAACACCGCCCCAATGATGAACCCGGCCAAGGGCAAATATTCTGCGAAAGACTTTGCACGTACTGCGCGTTTTCATGGTTTGCAAATCAATTGGCCCAAAAAATTCCCGATCAATGCCACCACTGCATCGCGTGCCATTTTGCAGGTGTTGAACACTCAGCCTGAAAAGGCGGGCGAATTGACCCGTGCGCTGTACAAAGCGTATTTCGTGACCGGTCAGGATATTACTGAGGACAGCGTGGTGGCCGAAGTGGCCCAATCGATTGGGCTGGATGGTGCAGCTTTAGTTGCAGGTGCTCAAAACGACACAGTCAAAGAACAAATGAAAAATGCAGTACAGGAATCGATTGATGCTGGCATGTTTGGCGCACCGTATTTTGTGGTGGACGGTGAAGCCTTCTGGGGCCAGGACCGCATGGAACAATTGCGCCGCTGGGTTGTAGAGGGGCCGTTTTAAACATGGCTGTTCTCGATTCCAACAATGTAAAAAACCGCCCCGATTTTGCCGCCAATTCAGCAGCGCTAAAAAAACTGGTGGATGAATTAAAAGCCAACTTGGCAGTGGTGGCGCAAGGTGGCGGCAAGGTTGCCAATGAACGCCACACTGCCCGCGGCAAATTATTGCCCCGCGAACGCGTGGCCGGGTTGCTCGATCCTGGTTCGCCATTTCTTGAACTGGCGCCTTTGGCCGCTTGGGGCATGTATGGCGGCGCTGCGCCCGGGGCGGGTGCTATTGCAGGTATTGGCCGCGTAAGTGGTGTGGACTGCATGATTGTGTGCAACGACGCCACGGTGAAAGGCGGCACCTACTATCCACTTTCTGTGAAAAAGCACCTGCGTGCGCAGGAAGTGGCTGCCGAGAACAATTTGCCCTGTATTTATTTGGTGGATTCCGGTGGCGCCAACCTGCCCAACCAGGACGAAGTATTTCCTGATCGCGATCATTTTGGTCGTATTTTTTTCAACCAAGCCAATATGAGTGCGCAGGGCATTGCGCAAATTGCGGTGGTGATGGGCAGTTGTACTGCCGGTGGTGCTTATGTGCCCGCCATGAGCGATGAAGCCATTATTGTGAAAAACCAGGCCACGATTTTTCTGGGTGGCCCACCCTTGGTGCAAGCTGCCACGGGTGAAATTGTAAGTGCGGAAGAATTGGGCGGTGCTGATGTGCACACTAGGCTTTCCGGCGTGGCCGATCACTTGGCTGAGAATGATCAACATGCCTTGGAAATTGCACGGCGCATTGTGGCCAATCTGGGGCGCCCCGAGAAACGTTACCCCTGGGCTTTGAGCGAATCGAAAGAGCCGCTTTACAGCGCCGAAGAAATTTACGGCATTGTGCCCACCGATGCGAAAAAACCTTTTGATGTACGCGACATCATTGCCCGCCTGGTGGATGGCAGCGAATTCGATGAATTCAAGGCCCGCTTCGGCAGCACACTGGTGTGCGGTTTTGCTCGCCTGTATGGCATGCCAGTGGGCATTGTGGCCAACAACGGCATTTTGTTTTCAGAATCGGCCCAGAAGGGAGCGCACTTCATCGAGCTGTGTTGCCAGCGCAAAATTCCGCTCGTATTTTTGCAAAATATCACTGGCTTTATGGTGGGCAAGAAAGTAGAAAACGAAGGCATCGCACGCCATGGTGCAAAAATGGTGATGGCAGTGGCTTGCGCAAAGGTACCAAAATTCACAGTGGTGATTGGTGGATCATTCGGTGCAGGCAACTACGGCATGTGTGGGCGTGCCTACAGCCCGCGCTTTATGTGGATGTGGCCGAATGCCCGAATCAGCGTAATGGGTGGTGAACAAGCCGCTGGGGTGTTGGCCACCGTAAAGCGCAATCAAATTGAAGCCAAGGGTGGTAGCTGGAGCAAGGAAGAAGAGGCTGAATTCAAGGCCCCCACGCTGAAGCAGTTTGATGAGCAAAGCCAACCTTATTACGCAACAGCGCGGCTGTGGGACGATGGTTTAATCGACCCAGCCGATACACGTCGCATTTTGGGCATGGCCATTTCAGCCAGCCTGAATGCCGATATTCCTGAGACGAAGTTTGGCGTATATCGGATGTAAGTGCGCGGATGTAAATGCGCGAATGCGAATGTGTACAAGAATAAAAACGGAGACAACACCATGACCGAACAAACAAACGACAAACCTGTGATTGAAACCCGCAAGGGAAAGGCGGTGTGGTTAACGCTAAACCGCCCGCACATTAAAAACGCGATGAACGGCGAAATGATTGCCATGCTGGTGGAAGCCTTTCAACGCTTGGGCGCCGATGCGGATACTCGTGCCATTGTGCTGGCTGCCAACGGTGATACGTTTTGTTCGGGTGCAGATTTAAGCTACATGATGCAAATGGCGCAGCAGGCCACTGCTGCTTCCAATACAAACCAGCAAAGTGCCATTACCTTGACCAGTTTGTTTCGCGGTATTGCGGAATGCCCCAAGCCTGTGGTGGCCCGTGTGCATGGCTTGTGTCTGGCCGGTGCAACTGGGCTGGTCAGCGCAAGCGACATTATTGTGGCCAGCAACAATGTGAAGTTCAGCTTGCCGGAAGTAAAGCGTGGTTTGATTCCCGCCACCATTAGCCCCTATGTGGTGCAAGCCATGGGTGTGCAGGCAGCACGCCGCTATTTTCTTACTGGCGAAACATTCACTGCCGAGAAAGCCTATGAATTGGGCATGGTGCATGAATTGACCACCCCTGACACGCTGGATGCCAAACTGGAATCAATTCTTGCCGAGTTTGATAGCTGCGCGCCCGATGCAATGGCCGCCTGCAAAAAACTGGTACGCGATGTTTCCCGCATGGACATTACAGCCGATGAAACACACGCCGAAGTTGCAGCTCGCCTTGCAGCAGTGCGCGGCAGTGCCGAGGCTGCCGAGGGTATGATGGCATTCATGGAAAAACGCAAACCAGCCTGGATGAATTAAAGGGGCTACAAGCCACTGAAAGCGACCTAGAAGCGATAGCCCCCGCTCACATTCATGCCATCGATTTCAATGCCGTCATCATTGAAAAGGCTTTCATAGCCAACCCGAAAATTAAAAGGCCCGGTGTTGTACATCACACCAAAACCATAGCCCAAACTTGAATTGGATTCGCTGGTTTGAATACCGGGGCCTGTTGTGCTCAGTTTGGTTTGCCCTGCACCAACAGATCCGTAAAGAGAAAAGCCCGTGCTGATAATAGGTAGCCGGCCCACCAGGTTAAGGCCGATGTAGTGGTCCAGTTCCCTGCGTGTGTTGTTGATTGATGTGCTGTTGGTGCCTTTCAACCCTTTGGCTTCAAGCCAGATGTTATTCGTCAGCGGCAGGCCGGCATTCACGCCGATTGCATCCGCTTTCCAGGTGGCGTTGGGCAGGGTGTCCAGTTTTATTTTCAGCGATGTTTGCGTAATGCCAATAAAAGGCGAAGGTTTGGCCTGGCTTGTTGTGTGGTTGCCGTGTGCAGCGGCGGCATTGCTTGCGCTTGCCAAAACAAGTGCGAGCAATGTAGTGACGAATGTTGTATTGGGCATCTTGAAAATATGGTCGTTGGTGTTGTTGGTTCATCAGTTCGGTAACGGCATTCCCAGGAAAGTTCATGGTGTAGGTGCGGTCTGGCTGTGTGCCCGGTTACCCAAGGTACTGGTTTCACTTGTTTCCAAAGCATGGCAGGCTTATGTTTTTAACGTGGAGAAAGCCATGTTTCCATGGATGTGGTTGTACGCACCCCAGCTTCATTTTCCCTTTAGCGGTCATGTGCAGCAGCAGATCAGGCCAGAGCTGGAGTGGTTTTTCAAAGGAATACATCCGCAGTCGGGCAAAGCGGAGCTGGAGCAGAAAGCTTTTGAAATTGCCAGTTATGGCAGGCAATTGGGCCTGATCACCGAAGTGCTGATTGATCTTGCAGGTCAAATGCCCATGCAAACCCCCGAGGGGCAAGTTGCCTTGAAACGCCTGCAAGCAATTGCCGCGCAAATTAACCAGTTGAAGTGACGTTTCATAATGGTGGTTCCAATTCCGTGTGGGCTGCGGTGACTTCTTCGGCTTCATCCTATAATCAGGAAACCTGAATTCCAAAGACGCATGCGCCAGAATGTTTTCAAAAATCCTGATTGCCAACCGGGGCGAAATCGCCCGTCGAATCAACCGCACTGCGCAGGCCATGGGTATTCACACCGTGGCTGTGTATTCCAGTGTAGACGCGCATGCCTTGCATGTGCAGGAATGCAATGAGGCGGTTTGCCTGGGCGAGCCTGAGGCCGCACACAGTTACTTGAACATCGACAAAGTAATTGCTGCTGCCAAGCAAACCGGCGCACAAGCGATACACCCGGGTTACGGTTTTTTGTCCGAAAATGCCGCATTCGCGCAGGGTTGTGCAAATGCAAACATCACCTTCATCGGGCCGGGCGTAGACGCCATTCGGATCATGGGCAGCAAAAGCGAGGCCAAGGCTTGCGTGCAGCCTGCAGGTGTGCCGCTGATTCCAGGTTACTTTGGCGCAGACCAATCGCTGAATACTTTGCAGTTGGAGGCAGAACGAATTGGCTTTCCGCTGATGATCAAGGCTGTGGCCGGCGGTGGTGGCAAGGGCATACGAATTGTGAACAGTGCAAGTGATTTGCAGGCTGCACTTGAAAGTTGCCAGCGCGAGGCCAAAAATGCATTTGGTGACGCCACCGTGATGCTGGAAAAACAGATCATCAAACCACGCCATGTGGAAGTGCAGGTGTTTGCTGACACTCATGGCAATGTGGTGCATTTGTTTGAACGCGACTGTTCTGCACAACGCCGACACCAGAAAGTAATTGAGGAAGCACCTGCATTCGGGCTCACCGAACAACAACGTGAGGCCTTCGGCCGTACAGCAGTGCAAGTGGCCAAGGCGGTAAATTATGTGGGCGCGGGCACTGTTGAGTTTTTGCTCGATGCACGCGGCGAATTCTATTTCATGGAAATGAACACCCGCCTGCAAGTGGAGCACCCGGTGACCGAAATGATCACCGGGTTTGACTTGGTGCAATGGCAAATTGAAATTGCTGCTGGTTTGCCGCTGCCCGCCACACAGGAAACCATACACATCGATGGCCATGCCTTTGAAGCACGCCTATATGCCGAGAACCCGGAGCAGGGCTTTTTGCCAGCAATTGGTACAGTTGAATTGTGGGAAGCACCCGATGCGATCGAGTTTCGTACAGGTACGCACGCAGGCCGCACTGCGGGAATTCGCCTGGATTCTTCCATGCGCTCAGGCTTGGCTGTGTCGCCATATTACGACCCCATGGTGGGCAAGCTGATTACCTGGGCACCCACGCGTGAAGCCGCTTTGAACAAGCTTGCCAACGCCTTGGCGCAATTGCGTTGTGTGGGTGTGAAAAACAATTTGGCCTGGTTGCGCAGCCTTTGCTTGAACCCTGAATTTGCGGCTGGTGGGTACGATACTGGATTGATCGACAGAATGACCGACCGAAATACCGTGCAAGCCAATTCGGCACCCATTGCAGGCGCCATTGAGGCCAACACCTTACAGGCCTTAGTAGGCCTTGCGCGTTGGGCCTTGCATCAGTATGCGGTGAACAAAAACGCCACAAACAGCAGCGATCCGCTAGCAATGCCAGATGGCTTTTATTCAAGCTCGCCTCCTTTGCGCGCAGACCGCTGGCTTGGTCGCGAGTTGGGTCGCGATGTGCCTTTGACCACTCACACTCATGTGCTTTTGCGTGGTGAGCACGCCCATGTGCAAAGTGCCACTTGGGCTATGCAGTTTGCTTTGGGTCAGCAGGAAAAACTGGGTGCTTTGCCGCGCTTGAAAGGGCGCATTGAAAGTGGTCCCCACACGGGTCAATTATTTGACTTGATTTGGTACGGCGACAACCTCTGCGTGCATGTGGGTAATGAGCAGATCAACCTGCAATGGCAGAACCCGGCACACATTCGTGCTGACCAAGGGCACGATGCACACGGTGTTGCTGCGCCCATGCCCGGCAAAGTATTTGCTGTGTTTGTGAAGGTGGGCGACACTGTCAAAAAGGGGCAGCCCTTGATTGGCTTGGAGGCCATGAAAATGGAACACACCTTGAACTCACCGTGTGATGGTGTGGTGCAAGCGATACCGCATCCGGTGGGTGAGCAGGTGACCGAGGGCACTGAGCTTATTCATTTTTTAGAAGACGACGTTTCAAAATGAGCATCATCAAACTTCCAGGCCAGGTGACCCTTGTAGAAGTAGGCCCACGCGATGGCCTTCAGAACGAGAAAACACCCATTTCCACTGCCATCAAAATTGACTTGTGCAAAAAGTTAATTGAGGCAGGTGTTCACAGGCTGGAAGCTGCTGCATTCGTGTCTCCGAAGTGGGTGCCACAAATGGCTGACGGCGCCGATGTGTTGGCTGGCCTGCAAGCATCGCCAGAATTGAAAAGCCACGCTGTTTCTTATTCGGCCTTGGTGCCCAACCTAAGGGGTATGGAAGCTGCGATCGAGGCGGGTGTGCATGAAGCGGTGGTGTTTACTGCGGCTTCCGAGGCGTTTACTCAAAAAAACATCAATTGCACCATTGCCGAAAGCATTGAGCGCTTTAAACCCGTGGCTGAACTGGCCCGGGCGCACAACATTCACTTGCGTGGCTCCATTTCATGCGCGTTGGGTTGCCCCTATCAAGGCGAGGTGCCCGTGCAAAGTGCTGCTGAAGTGGCTTTGCGTTTGCAACAAATTGGCGTGCAGGAATTTGATGTGGCCGACACCATTGGTGTGGGTACTGCACTGCGCGTAAGCCAGGTGTTCGAGGCGGTGGGTCTCAGCGTGGGTTTGCAAAACGTCGCAGGCCATTTTCACGACACCTATGGTCAGGCCTTGGCCAATATTCTGGCTGCCTTGCAGTTGGGGGTGTCTACCTTTCACAGTTCGATTGCCGGCCTGGGTGGTTGCCCTTATGCGAAAGGTGCAACCGGCAACGTGGCCACTGAGGACGTGGTGTATTTGCTGCAAGGCATGGGTATTGAAACCGGGCTGGACCTGAACAAACTGGTGCAAACCGGCGCATGGATTTCGGGCAGCATTGGCAAGCCTTATATTAGCCGTGCTGGCCGCGCTGTGTGGAATAAATTGAATGCAGAAACCACTGCTTGAGTTTGCAATGGGTTTTCAATAAATTTTCAGCAGGCTGTGGGCTCGACTGTCACGTTTTACGCATTCTGGGAATGGTCATGAATACAGCCACACCTCGTTCGTCCGGATTGCGCCCGATGTAAAGTTCAATGCGAATGGCTCTGGCCCGAATCTTCATGTGTGCCAAACCACGCCCCCGGCCAAGTGTATTGCTTGGCATGCCCTCGCCGTTGTCGCTGATATTCAATAGCACATTGTCGTTGATTTCATCCCAGCGCACGCTTAATTCAATTGTGCTTGCATTGGCGTGTTTCAGGCTGTTGGCAAAAATTTCTTGCACAATTCGCAGCAAGTCAAACAGATCGCGGGAGCGGTATCCTTCCAGTTTTGGAATGTCGGCCACACTCCACAGCAAAGTGACACCGCTGGCTTTCAATCTGCGCTCATAGCGCCAGCGAAAGTTACCCAGAAGCGCAAGAAGGTCGTCACTTTGTGGATCAAGAGAATCAATCGCCATGCGCAGGTCATCGAGGCATTCCTGCAACACGTCACGCATTTCATCTTGGCTTAGTGGTTTTGTTTCACTCAAGTTGAGAGCTGACACCAAACTTGAACCCACCCCATCGTGAATGTCTTGCATAATCCGCCGGCGTTCATCATCTTGGGCGCGTTGCTGTTCAACTTTGCGTAACAAATTGAATTGGTGAAACAGTTGCTGCTCGCGAATGGCGAGTTCGGAATTCAGCGATTCATTGGATGTTTTCAATTCTTGCAGCAGGGTGAGATAACGTCTGAAAATAATCCAGCAGGCCGACAGAAATAACAAAATGCCTGTGTACTGAGACAGCAATATCGACTCCAGCGGCAGCAAGTTCAGCATGGTGGCCAAATCACGAATGCTAAGCAGTACAAACAGCAATGAGCTGCAGCCCAGTATGGCGCCTTCAAAATTGCGTGTACGCCAGGAATGGCTCAGTAGTAGCACATTGAGTACAAAAACAACGGGGATTACTGGTAGCAACAGCCAAAATGTGAAGTGCAGAATTTGATCGCTGTTGAACGTGAAGGTGATCAGCGAAACTGCTGCTGCGTAGGCCATCAGGCCTTTGGGGATCCAGTTCCAGCCCAGATTCATGTAGCGAATCAGGAACAGCCCGTATAGGGCTGCAAACCAGGCATGCAGGCTATGGATCAGTTGCCCCCACTGTGCATGTGGCAGGGGAGTCCAGTCCGTGAAATAACCAATGTTGCGAATGGCAAAAACAATGACGGCCAGGCTGAAGAAAAAGAAACCCTCCTGTTCCTGGAAAAATTTTGCAAACAGCAGCAACAAAAGCCCACTGGCAAAGGCCACCAGGGTGGCCAGCATGGAGCCGGTCACCTGCCAGCGGTAAGATGAGTCATACATAGGTTCAAGCACTTTGCTTGGTCCCAGCCACACTCTGCCCAAACCACTTCGGTAGTTTTTGTAACCTGCCACTTGAACCAACAATGTGTTGTTGCCTGGAGTGATCAGCTCGGATGAAAACTGAAACAGGTATGGGTAATTCCAGTGTCGGGTAATTTCACCTTCCAACGTGCCCAGTCCGCCAACCCATTGGCCATTGATATAAACATGTGCGTTCATGATGGCCCTTTGAATAAACACGGCATTGGGAGCCGGTTTACCAGGGTCCAGACGAAAATCGATTTGATACCAGCCCTGGCCCTCAAAATCAGCTTGTGTGTTGTCCCATGAATTGGGTAGCCTCACGGTTTTTTTTGCATTCAGCGATAAAACATCGCTGGCGAGTAAGGTGTTGTCGCTGGAGAAAAGTACCTTGGCCTGTTCAAACAAATAAATTTGCTGATTCGAACTGTTGCTAGCCACTGAGGTTATCTGTGTATTGAAAGTTCCCCAAATTGCAGCAATGAGCGTGAGCCCGAAGAGAAGTAAAAAACGCCCGATAAAAAGGCGATCGGCAGGTTCCGCGTTCAAAGGTCAAGCAGTCCCAGAAGGTTGGCTTCATAGACCGCTTCAGATCTGCTGTGTACATGTAGCTTTTTGTAAATACGCTTCACGTGAGTTGCCACGGTGTGGGTTGAGATCCCCATTTGCGCTGCAATTTCCTGCGCCGTAAAACCGCGGGCCACTTGCTGTATCACCGTCAATTCCCGGTCGGTTATGTTGCAGGACTTTTGTGAATCTTCCTGTTCGGTTTTGTTCTGTAATTGATTGGTTACGGCTTGCCGGTGTACTTGCATTTTTGACAGCAACTGGCGAGCAATCAGTGGGCTGATGGGTGAACCGCCGTTGGCTACCTCAAGAATATGCTCAATTAATTCCGTGTTTGAATAATCCTTCAAGAGGTAACCACTTGCACCTGCTTCCAGGCTTCTCACTACATGGTCTTCATCGCCAAAGGTGGTAATCACAAGGCATTCAGTGTCTGGTTTGTGTTTGCTCAGCCACTGAATTACCTCAATACCCGATGAATCGGGTAATCCCAAATCAATGAGAGCCACCTTCGGGTTGGTCATGAACAACAGTGAGTACGCGTCTTGCACATTGCTGGCAGTACCCAGCAATTCAACTTTTGGAGACGATTCGATCACTCGAATCAGGTGGTCTTGTGTGGCCGGTTCATCTTCGACCAATATCACTCCGACTGGTTTTTCTTCAGTGTGGTCTGGGTCTCGCGCGTTCATGATTGGCCGGGTTAAATATCCAAAGGTAATTTGAGCAAAAAGCGGGAACCTTGCCCAGCTTCAGAGTGAATGTCGATAGTGCCGCCCAAGGCGTTGGCACGTTGTTTCAGATTCTTTAAACCCTTTCCATTTTGACTTCTCTCTATGATGAATCCTACG
Organism: Burkholderiales bacterium; assembly: GCA_021299735.1. GTDB lineage: Bacteria > Pseudomonadota > Gammaproteobacteria > Burkholderiales > Burkholderiaceae_B > Limnobacter. The sequence goes on from JAJTEM010000001.1 coordinate 315,164, forward strand.
CCGTTGTCCTGAATTTGAACACCCACATATTTTAGTCCCCGTGAAACGTGAAGGCTTACTTCGCTGGCATTGGCATGTTTCAAAATATTGATGAAAATTTCCTGAACAATACGCAACACATGCAGGCAATTGCGAGCATCCAGGTAAGGAATTGGGGGTATGTTTTCATCAATAACCCAATGTAGCCGAATGCCCGCACTGCGCATATTGTCTGCAATGCGGTAACGGAATGCACCCAGCAAGGTGGTCAGGTCTTGTTCTATTGGTTCCAGGGAATCAATCGTCAGCTGCAAATCCCGCAAGCCTGATTCGAGCAGGTTCAAGGTATTTTTGCGGTTAAAGTTGGAGGACTGCAGGTGGTGAATGGCCGCTACCAAGTGTGCGCCCAAGCCATCGTGCATGTCGGCCATTAAGCGCTGGCGTTCAGCCATCTTTACTTTGTCTTCGTCAATTTTTTGCATACGCTGGTATTGCTGTGCCAGTTCGGCCTCGCGTTGCAGAAGGCGGCTTTGAAGTGTGTCATTGAAGCTGTCTGATTCAGCCAGCATATTGCTGTATCGCTCAATCAAAAAGTAGCTCATGGCCAAAAACATGGCAATGCCCAGGTACTGGTTCAAAAAGTAGCCATCGAAGGGCAAAATACCGGCAAGAAATAGCAGGTCTGAAACACTCAATGCCATATAACACAGCAAACCGAAGCCAAATGCGTGTGGTGCCAGTGATTGCTTGCTGTTGCCATACCGCATCAGTTGAATCACATTCCAGCTGTACATGCACAAACCGAGAATGCCGTAGTAACCGACCAGGCGCAGTGCCCAGTTTTCATTGATCATGAGCAGCACGGGAAAACTAAGGGTGTAGGCACCCCATATTTTCCATTCAAGCCGGTGTTTGGGTACCCGACAATACAAAAGAATCAACAACACAATCACGCTGGCAAACACCAGCAAACCGCCCTGGGTAATTTGAATCCAAAGCCCGTGTTCAAACGGCGGCACGGTAGTTAAAAACGCCAGGTTCCGAATGCCCCACAAAAAGCAGGTGGCCGCCAGCAACATCAATAAACCATTGCGTGTTTTGCCCATACCGATCAAAACTGTCAATACAATGCCAGCCCCCAACACGAAAGCAGTACTCAGGTAAACCGAAGTGACCTGTACCTCATAACGTGCGCGATAGGCCTCCCGCAGGTTTTCATCCGAGCCTAGCCAGATTGTGGACAAACCCGCCAGGTAATCAGGAAAGGCACGCACTTGAATGGCCAGGGTATTTTTACCGGTGCGCAACAAGCGCCCGCCCAGGTTCACTATTTGGGGGCGATTCCAATTGCGTTCAGCATATTCACCTGTCATGGGGCCATAGTATCCAATCCGTTCCCCGTTCAGGTACACCTCGGCATTCATGGCAAAGCGCGGTATGTAAACGGTTTCTATACGGCTGTCGGGCAACACAGTGAAATCGAGTTCATACCAGTAAAAGCCACCCGGGCCGCGCAGCTTGTCATCAATTCGGTGTGGTAGTGGTACTACTGGCGCATTCTCAAGGTGCGCAGGCGGTTTGGTCTGGTAATCAACGTGCATTGCAAAGCGGGCAGTGCTTAATTCAATCGCACTGGGGTCTGTTGGCGTTGCTTGGGAAATTTGATAATAAAGCAGTGCCGCACCCAGGAATGCAATAAGTACAGCCTGCACATAAAACAGGCCAACTTGTTTTGCCCAGCTTGATGCGGGCTTTGTTTGTGCACCGGGCATTGTTTTAGCAGTCTTTCAAGCTAATTAACCCCAAGGCATTTGCGCGATGAACTGCACTGGTGCGGGAATTGACTGCAAGTTTTTTGTAAATCCGTTTAATGTAAGTGCTTACTGTGTTGATTGATACCCCCAGAATATCTGCAATTTCAGCTTGCATAAACCCCTTGGCCACCATTTCCAGTACTTGTTGCTCACGCTCAGACAAAGGCGTGAATTCTTGATTCAAAGCAGTTTTGCTGGTTGGTAATTGATCTGGTGTAAATGCTCCGCGAAAACGTTTGAGCAGGCGCCGTGCGATAACCGGGCTAATTGGCGAACCACCCGCGCGCAGTTGCTTCAGTCGATCAAGGATGTCGGCCGTGCGAGTGTCTTTGGTCAGGTAGCCTGTGGCCCCCGCTTCGATACTTGAAATAACATGCGATTCGTCACCAAATACGGTCAGCACCATGCTCTCGCAACCAGGCATGTGTTGGTGAATGTGGGCGATTAATTCCAGCCCACTTCCGTCGGGCAGGCCAAGGTCTACCAGCACTACTTCTGGTTGCAGCTTTTCAACCAACCCCAAGGCTTCTTTTAATGTGAAGGCCTGCCCCACCAGGTTCAGCTCAGGGTGCGTTTCAATTGCATGGCGCAAGGCTTGCTGAATAAGTTCGTCGTCGTCAACCAACATGACGCGTATGGTGTCTTGCCCAATTTCAGTTTTACTTTGTATGTTCATTGAATCAATTGGTTGACTTCAATAATTGGCATCATCACTGCCAGTACTATTAACAACACAATCAAACCCATCACCAAAATAAGTATGGGTTCCATCAGGCTGGTCAGCCACATGGCTTTGCGTTCAACTTCGGCACGCTGGCCTTCCGAGGCGCGTTCGAGCATGGCAGCCAGTTGGCCGGTGGCTTCACCACTGGCCACAAGGTGGGTGAGCACGGGCGGAAACAAACCACTTTTTCCCATGGCTTTGCTCAAGCCACTGCCTTCCTTCACACGTTCTTGAACATCGACCATGGCCAGCTGCAATGCGCTGTTGCCCAGTGTGCGGTTGGCCGCAGCCAATGCTTTCAGAATGGGAACGCCGCTACCTACCAGAATCGACAGTGTCGAGGCCAAACGTGCTGTATTCACGGCGCGAATGAATGGGCCTACCACGGGAATGGTCAACACAAATTCATCAAATTTCAGTTTGAATGCTTTGTTGTTCAACGCATTGCGAAACAGGTAAACAGCAATTGCGATTACCATGGCCATTAGCCAGCCCCAATCGCGAAGCAGGTCGGACAAGGCAATCATCACCACAGTTAAGGTGGGCAATTTCTGGTTGCTGCTTTCAAACACTGACACCACTTGCGGTACCACATAGGTCAAAAGGCCAATCACCACCATTAAGGCCACCAGGGTAACAATGGCCGGGTAAATGAATGCAGCGCTCACCTTTTGTTGCAGGGCTTGGCGGGCCTCCAGTGCATCGGCAAGTTTGGACAGCACTCCACCCAAATCACCGGTGTTTTCACCTGCAGCCACGGTGGCCACGTACATTTCAGGAAAGGCTTTTGGGTATTGTGCAAGTGCCTGGCTTAAAGGCGTACCTGCAACCACTTCGGAACGAATGCTGTTGATGCGTTCTCGAATCAGGGGTTTTTCAGCCTGTTCAACTAATGCTGTCAGGGCTTGTGCCAAAGCAAGGCGCGCTTGCAGCAGGCTGGCCAGTTGACGGGTAAACAGCACCACTTCACGGTTACTCAGTTCACGGTCAAAACGCCCGGCCTTTTTGCCTGTCATTTTCTCGCTGCCCACCTCCAGTACTTCAATGGGAGTCATGCCTTGCATGCGCATCTGGTTGCGGGCTGCACGGGGCGAGTCTGCCTCCATCGAGCCTTTGACTGTTTTGCCTTGGGCATTCAATGCCTCGTATCGAAAAACTGCCATGTTTACTTAGTCTCGCGTGACTCGAAGCAATTCTTCAAGTGTGGTGGTGCCGCTATCGACCCAGCGCTGACCGTCTTCACGCATATTCTTCATACCCTTGGCTTGTGCGCGTTGGCGCATCTCGGCTTCCGAGTTTTCATTGTGAACCATGGCGCGTAATTCATCGTCAACGGTAAACAGCTCATACACGCCTGTGCGGCCAATATAGCCCGTGTGGCCACACTGTTCGCACCCATTGGCATGCCAGTGGGTGTGGCCGTGCTCATCCATCGTGCTGGTTTTGCAATGGGGGCAAAGCCTGCGAACCAAACGTTGAGCCAATACACCCAATAGGCTTGATGACAACAAAAATGGTTCAACACCCATGTCGACGAGGCGCGTTACTGCACTCACGGAATCATTCGTGTGCAGGGTGGCCAACACCAAGTGGCCTGTCAGCGAAGCCTGTACTGCAATTTGCGCAGTTTCAAGGTCGCGTATTTCGCCAATCATGATCACATCCGGGTCTTGGCGCAAAATGGCGCGCAAGGCCTTGGCAAATGTCATGTCGATTTTTGCATTCACAGGGGTTTGGCTAATGCCCGGCAAATCGTATTCCACCGGGTCTTCCACAGTCATCACATTGGTGGAGGAAGAATCGATGCGGGAAAGTGCAGCGTACAGGGTGGTGGTTTTACCCGAGCCTGTGGGCCCTGTAACCAGAATAATGCCGTGCGGCATGTTGCACAGGCGGTCCATTTCTTTCAGGGTGTGTTCAGGCATGCCAAGGCGGCTTAGTTCAAGCCGGCCTGCTTCTTTGTCGAGCAAACGCAGCACGGCACGTTCGCCGTGCCCAGTGGGCAGCGTGGAAACCCGCACGTCCATGGGTTTGCCACCAATACGAAGGGTAATGCGGCCATCTTGCGGCAGGCGCTTTTCTGCAATGTCCAGGCTCGCCATAATCTTGATGCGTGAAATCAGGGCCGAGTGCAGTTCGCGGCGCGGCTGCAGCACATCGCGCAAAGTGCCGTCTACCCGAAAGCGCACGGCCGAGTGGGTTTCGAATGCTTCAATGTGAATATCCGATGCGCCATCGCGGCTGGCCTGGGTCAGCAGTGCGTTGATCATGCGAATAATTGGTGCGTCGTCTTCGGTTTCCAGCAGGTCTTCAACCGCTGGAATGTCTTGCATTAACTGGTCCAGGTCCAGATCGCCAGCCACTTCATCGGCCACTGCGGCAGCACTTGTTTCCTGGTTTGAGTAAGCCTGGTTAATGATTTTTTCCAGCGCCACTGCGTCTTCGCAAAATACCCAGTCAATGGGGCAGGGTGCTACACGCTGTGCTTCAATCAGTGCATGGCTGGGTGTGCGTGGGCTAAAAGCCAGGCGCCACAATTCGCCTTGGGCATCCAGGCAAAGCACCTGGTTTTGACGGGCAAAACCATAGTGCAGGCGGCCTACTGTTTGTGGATTAAAGCGCAGTTCCATCAGGGTGTATTTCCTGAAGTTCGGCCGCGAATGATGCGCCCGCCATTTGGGCCTACATCAGAATTGCTACTGCTTTCACCCGCACGTGGAATAACCAGAATACGGTTACTGGGAGTCAGGTTGATTGAATCGCTATTGCTTTGGGCTGGCGTCACTGCGTTGGGTTTCGCCATGTCAGCTGGTCGGCGGCTGGGCAGCACGGGTGCTTCCATGTTGGGCAGGCCAAAACGTTTCTCGGGCTGGTTTTCCTGTTGTAACTGGCGCATGTAGTCGTATCGGTTTGTTACTATGCTTTGGGCCTGGTCTTCGTTGCGCACTACCACGGGCCGCAAAAATACCATCAGGTTCGTTTTCTGGCGACGGCGGTTGTCATAGCGAAAGAACTGGCCCAATACGGGTACATCGCCCAAGCCTGGCACCTTTTCTTCGTTGCCGGTAACGCGGTCTTCAACCAAACCACCCAACACGATGATGTTGCCGGTTTCAACCAGCACATTGCTTTCGATTGAACGCTTGTTGGTAATAATGCCCGACACATTGGTGCTGTCCACCACTGAACTCACTTCCTGAAAAATACCCAGCTTCACAATGCCACCTTCAGACACCTGAGGTTTCACCCGCAAGGTAAGGCCAACGTCCTGCCGTTCAATCGTCTGGAAGGGGTTAACCGTGGCACCATTGCCCCCACTGTTGGTGAACTGCCCGGTAATGAAGGGTACGTTCTGGCCAATTACGATTTTGGCCTCTTCGTTGTCGAGAGTAAGAATGTTGGGTGTTGAAAGAATATTCGCGTTGGCCTTGCTTTCCAGCGCGCGGGCCAAAAAGCCCAGGTTGGAAATGGTGCCAACACCGGGAATGTTCACTTGCCCATCGATTACGCCAATGTTCAATCCCCTGCCCACAGAACCCAAATTGGTGGCGGCCCCCAGAATGTTGCTGCCCGAACCTGGGGCATTGAAGTTGGTGCCGCCAATGACGCTGACCCCATCACTGCCAACACCTGACAAACCCTGAAACTGAATGCCAAACTCGGCGGCTTTGTCAGTTGATACTTCAACAATCAGCGATTCCACAAACACCTGTGCGCGGCGCACATCCAGCTTTTCGATAATGGAGCGCAGGTTGCGGTAAATGGGTTCGGGTGCGGTAATAATCAGCGAATTGGTGGATGGGTCGGCCTGTACTATGCCACCACTGTTTAATTCAATACTGCCTGAGGCACTACTGAGCTGACCGCTGGTGGTGCCACCCACGCCAAGGCTGCTGTTGGTGATGTTACCGGTGCTGCTGTTGCTGTTGCTGTTCGCTGTACCGCCCAAGCCACCGCTTGATATTGAACCCAAACCAGATGAACTGCTGTTGTCAGAAATCGGACTGCTGCTCAGCACTGCCTGCAGCGTTTTCGCCAGCTTGGCGGCCTCTGCGTTTTTCAGGTACACCACCCAAACATTGCCGGGTTGTTTGGTGGGTTGGTCCAGCTTGGCAATCAAGGCTCTGGCCAAGTTTAGGCGTGCTTTGCTGGGCGTGCGCAGCAAAAGGGAATTCGTACGGGGGTCTGCCATTACCGACAGGCGCTGGCCCGCGTCCACGGCAGCACCCGTGCCCCGGTTTCCTTCATCCAGCATGCGGCCCAGAATAGCCGCCAAATCCACCGCAAGGGCGTGTTCAAGGGGCACTACTTCCAGGTCGCCCGAGTAAGGGCCATCAATGCTCGCAATAATGCGGGCGATTCGTTGCAGGTTGTCTGCGTAATCAGTAATCACCAGGGTGTTGTTGTTGGGGTAGGCGGCAATTGTATTGTTGGGTGCAATCAAGGGGCGCAAAACAGGCACAAGTGCTGTGGCCGATTCATAGTTCAGCTGAAACACCTGGGTCACGATTGCGTTGCCACTTTGGTTCATGGCTTTTCGTGGGTCGACACTGTCGGCTTGTACCTTGGCATCGTTTTCCGGCAACACGCGTGCCACGCCACCACTTTCCACAATCGTAAAGCCTTGCAGGCGCAGGGCGGCAAGCAGGGCATTTTTTGCATCTTTGGCGCTCAAAGGTTCGGGAGACACCAGCGAAATGGTGCCGCGCACCCGGGGGTCCACTACAAAAGTTTGATTGGTAAACGATCCAATAGCCCGCACTACCGCGTCAATTTCAGCATTCACAAAGTTCAATGCAAACCGGTCTTCCTGGCTGTTTTGTACGGGCATCGAGCCTTGGCGGTTCAGGTTCTGTGCATGGCTTGCAATTCCCAAACCCAAGCCCATTGAGGCAAGCGCAATGCTCAAAAGCGAGCGTTTCATGTGTCCCATGCGTGCAGTGTTCAAGCTCACTGTTCCTTTTATTTTTGCTTCTTTCATCAAAATACACCCAGGCGATAGCGATCGCCTTCAAGTCGTCCCATTTGGCTGAGCAGGCCTGTCAACGCATCCTTGCTGCGTTCTTGCGCACTGGCATACCCATTGAATACAAATCGTTGTCCGTTTGTCCACTGACCATTTCCCTCAAGCATCAATGGGCCTTTGTTGGTCGCCAGTGTCATGTCTATTCTTTTATCAGGATTTCCTGTCACGGTCATGACATATTCACCCAAGGGGCGAATGCTGGCTAGCGCTGATTGTGCGTCCAGCCATGTCACTGTGGCATTTATGTCGCTGCCACTTTGCCATTCAAGCCAGCTTAACTGCAACAGCCCCTCGGGTCGGATGGTGTTAAACGGCGCGCCCGTTGCACCCAGCCAAGCCGCAGGCATTCGAAGCTCGCCGCCACTGAATGTAATACCTGCGCCATTGAAGCCCAGATGCAGAGGTTGTACAAAATTTGGGTGTCTTATTTCAATGGTCAGCCAGCCGGCACTGCTGCCCAGCTTCAATTGCCAGCTGATGGCCTGCGGAATGGCATACACCTTGGCGCCATCCGACAAACCCAGTTGCATTTGCCCAGCCCACACCGACCCGTTGCTGCTTAATACCCGAACCCTGCCTTTGCTTGCAGATTCAATGTTGCCAGACACGGCATATACAGGGTAATTCCATACCAGTACTGCCAAGGCCACCACAGCAAAAAGCCACAACCCTTTCAAACGTTTCATGGAGGCGTGCCTGTATTTCCTTGGCTGGAAGGCAACAGGGTGACATAACCTTTCAACACGCCAGCTTCCACTTTTTCAAGCTCGGCCAGGTTCAGGACCACGCTTGAAATCGCCTCGGCTCTGGCCAGCCAGGCCAAAAAACCGCTGGCTGGTACGTTGTTGAATTCGACCCGGATATCGCCTTCTTCGGTGCGCAGCAGGCTGGCTTGTTCGGCAATTCCCTGTTCGTCAAGCAACTGTTGCAGGCGTGCCTGCAAATCGCTTTCGGGCACTACCACGCGTGAACGCGCACCTCGAAGGGCGTCCAGGTCTTGCGCAGCGCGCATCACCTGGCCAGCTTTGTCTACCAGTGCGGCCTGGTTGGCTGGGCCTTGTTGTATGGTGAGCATGGCCGGTTCAATCAGTACAAACCAGGTAACAAGCACTGCGGCCAATGTGCCGCCGTAGGTCACCAGCTTTCTTTCCCTGCTGTTGAGTTGGTCGAGCCAGGCATTCGCCTGGTTCAGAAGATGATTGGCTTTCATCGTGCCCCCCCCTTCTTCACTTGCAGAACCGGCAAGTTGGATTGTGCGCCAATTAACCACTTGGCCTCCAGTCGCCGCGCTTTCAGTTTTTGAAGGGCATTACCCTGCTGATCTTCCGACACGCTGGCATTGAAGCGAACACTGAGAGTGTTCTCTGCCCAGGCAAAATCGACCATGCTGTTAAAAGGCGCTTGCTCCATGGCAAGGCCCACTTCATGAAGCAAGGCACTTGCGCCGTGCGAATTGCTGGTGTCCAACCCTGCGTTCAGGTTGCGTTTTTCTCGTTCAATTAACAACAGCGGGTCGGCCACCATGGGGGTATTCGGCAAGGCTTGCGAATAAGTTTCGGCAATTTGGGCTTCCACGGCGGCGTTGGCACTTTCAATTTTAAACGCCAGCGCATTCAGGCCTAGCACCGCTACAGTCAACAAGGCCAAGGTGGGGGCAAACAGTTTGCGAAGGCCCGCCTGATTAGCCATTGGGCGCATGCCCATTTTTCGGAGTTCATCGGCGTTCAGCAGGCTCTTGTTCAACAGCTTTGGCAAGGGCTCGATGGGTATCCGGGCATTGGCCCGTATTTTGTTCTCTCCGGTTGCAGCACCAGCCAGGTTGTTTAGCCAAACATAGTCGTTGTTGTTCAATTCAATTAGTGGGGTACCCGGCTGTTGTAACCGGCGTTGCAGCATCACCTTCAACACCGCGGTCTGGCTCGCGGGTGTAAGCAGGGGTGTATCAATGCCATCCACCAAAATAAAGTCTTGCCCGCTTAGCCATGCAACCCCTTCGTTGCCCGTGCATTCCCTCAGGGTTTCGCAGCTTATGCCAGCAAGCTTCAAACCCTGTTGCGCACAAGTACTTACAATGTTGCGCGCGCGGGTTTTGCCAAGCACCGCAGCCAGTTTTGCGCCGCCTTGGTGCTTGGGCAGGTTGGGCCACAGGCTGACGTGGTTTTCTTCGGGCTCGTTCAGCAGGTAGGGTTCAACCAGAAATGGCAGTGCCTCTTGAAGCTTGTTGCCGGTCAGCTTTGGTGGTGTTACCGCGAACAAACCCACCTCTGTGGGGTTCACCAACACCAGGCAAGGCATGTCTTTGGGCAGTTTGTTCAGTGCTTCTTCACCACCATGCAATTTGTCGCCGCTTCTGGCCAGCACGTCGTAGCGCAGCCGAATCATGCGGCCTTCCTCTTCTGCGCGGGTTTGGTCCAGAACTTTTGGCCACCAAATCACCAACAAGGGTTGGTTGTTATTCAATTATTGTCTCCACATCACATATACGCGCTGGTCTCGCCGCTCAAGCAATGCCCGGGTCCGAATCAACGCCTCCTCAACCTGTGCAGTGCCTTCTACCAAAAAGTAATTGCTGCTCACAGTTATTAAATCATTGTTTATGGTTATATTTGCATTCAGGGCTGCCCGAATATCTGCAACACTCCGGAAAGTGACCCGTTCACGTTGGGCAAGCAATCTCTGGGCATCGCTAAAAGCCATCTCTTCTACTACTGCATACAGTACTTCGGCGGATGCTGTATTGGCATTCACCGCACTAGCTACCGGCAGAATGGCCACGTAGGGGCGCAGTTGGTTCCAGGTTTCTTCAGTGATCCCATACTTTCCGCGAAACTCCTCCCAACGCAAGGCCGGCTCAATGGTTGGCGTATTTGGGTCAATACCTTGTTCTTCGGGGTTGGCCAGTTTGGCCATGAACATGGTGCTCAAGGTTTGTACCAGTAAATTGCGCTGCTCAGCGGGCACGCTCAGCAGGTCGCTCAGTTTGATAAAGCCGGCAAGCCACAATTGCTGACGCGGGTTGTCGGCACCCAGGTTACGCAGGTTGAATCGTCCTTGGGCATCCTCAATACGCCCTGTCAGTACCACCTCACGCTCATCAATTTCGGTGGCGTTTTCTTCCTTGCGCATCAAACCCTCGTTGATGCGGCTTTCTGCCAATGGCACTGCCCATGGTTCGGTCAATGTGTCGGTGGTAGATACCCGCGCGTCCTCCCGCAAAATAACCCGGGCCCAGTCCACACCGCTACGGCTAACCGAATCGGCCTGGTCGCGTGCGGCTGCAACTGATATGGTTTTTGCAGTTGCAAACAAATTCCAGATCAAAGGGCTTACTGCCAAGGTACACAGCACTACAATAAACAGCGCCATCACTACTGCAGCGCCTGCTTCCTTGTGTGCTTGTGCTCGTAGCATTAGTACACCCCACCGGTTAAAAACACCCGAGTGACAGCCTGGTTGTTGGGTTGGGTCAAACTGATTTCAACTGCTCGCACCAAGCTTGTAATAGCTTGCTCCCCGGGTATTTCCGGGTTGCCGGTTGATCCGCCGCCTACGTCCTCCGGAGGGCGCTGTGCGGGTGTATTGTTGTTCAGTTGCAATGCGGGGCCTTGCAATTCAAGGTCAGTGCGTTCTTGCACCGTGTGGTTACCAAACACCACTGGGCTGCTCCAGCCACCGGGTTCTCGCAGCAGGCGTACTTGCATGCCACGGGTCGCAATTGGATCGCTAATCGAGGGTTGTTCGGGATTCAGCTCCCGTCGTGAAATTCTCAGCAAACTGGCGCCATCCAGTACCCATTCCACGCGCTCCCGGTAGGCGGGCTCACTGGTATTTCGCTGTGTAAACTGAATCAGTAGTCCATTGCCCGTAACTTCAATTAAATCGCTTTTGGGTGTGGGGTTGTCCAGTGTTAATTCCAGTGCTCCGAGGTCTTTCTCTAACTGTGAGAATACAGCTGATACAGTTTGAAGTTGTTCATCGACTGAAGTCACACGGTTTGCCGAGCGCAGCACTTCCTGCAAGCCTTGCCAGGACAAAATCGAAATCACCGACACAATACCCAAGGCAATCAAAACCTCAAGCAGTGTGAAACCTTTGGTGCGTCCGCTCATGGCGCGCTGCTCAAAAAAAGTACCAAGCGCGCCAGTTGGTTGCCTTGGTCGCCCTCAAACGCGTCGAGTACCTGAATCTCTACTCGTCTGAAATTCGGGTTTGGCGTGTTTGCAATTTCAACTCGGCACACAAACCGAAAATTGCCTTGTGGGCACGCATGTTGCGCTGTCTGCGCAGTCGGAAACACGCCAGCAACCCGAATAAAGTTTGCGGCACTTTTCGCGCTCCATTGCGCATATTGTCGCTTGATCATCTCATCCTGCTGAATGTTCAAATTACCAGCAGCCTTCAGGCAAGCGATCAGGGCCACCGCGATAATCGTCATCGCCACCAGGGCTTCGATCAGGGTAAAACCGCGCAGCTGCTTCATAGGGTTTGTGGTGTCCTGTTCAGCACGGTGTTGGGTTTGCCCACCTTGAATATGCCGCTGGCCTGGCTTTCAAGCACTACTTGTACCTGGTTGCGTTGAAGCACAATGGCCTGCCGTTTTAGGCCAACTTGACTTTCAATGATCAGGAATTTGTTTTCGAGTCCCTCATTCATCAAGGTGACCTTGAAGGGACCGTTGTCCCATTGACGCGGTCGCAGCAGGGGTTCTGTGGTCACCGGTATCCAGCGGCTGCCGGTGAACTCCTCAAAGGTATAGCCTTCGTTGCCCGCCATAAATCGAATGTCTTTGGATTTCAGCAGCGACTCCTGCTGGGCAATGCGTAGCAGTTGCGACAGTTTTTTGGCATCTGATTCCAGATAATTTGAATCGCCAGGCGTACCGCGCACTACAATAAGGCCAGCGGCGATCGACAACACGACGATCACCACCAGCAATTCAAGCAGGGTGAATCCCTGCTTAGAGGCTCCAGGAACCAATGTCGGCATTCATGCCCTCACCACCCGCTTTGCCATCTGCACCAAAGCTCATCACATCCACTTCGCCATTGATGCCTGGGCTTAAAAACTGGTAGCTGTTACCCCATGGGTCTACTGGCAAGCGGGACAAATAACCCCCTTGCTTGTAGTTACGTGGCACGGGTTCAGTGGTTGGGGGGCTTACCAAGGCTTGCAAGCCTTGTTCCGTGGTCGGGTAGCGGCTGTTGTCCAGGCGGTACAGGTTCAAGGCCTGCATCACTGACGCAATGTCTTGTTTGGCAGCAACCACCCGCGCCTCATCCGGGCGGCCCATTATTTTTGGCACCACCAGCGTGGCGAGAATACCAAGAATGACAACCACCACCATGATTTCAATCAGTGTAAAACCTTTGTTTTGTTTTTTGCCCTGAAGCGAATTTAATTTTTTCATAAACAACCGTAAAAAGAACAAAAATTATCCTTGCTGAAGGTTACACCCATTTTATGAAAATTTGACAGCAGCCCGCACCGCTGTTGCAAGTGGCGGCAGAATACCCCTTGTTTTTCAGTAATCGGTAAAACCCCTAGTTTTGTCACGTAAATAGGGTCTTTCTTGGGTGTAATAGCGTACGCATACTAGCAATGTGGGCAATTTAGATTGCCGACAACCCTTGAAGCATGGCTTAAAAGCCGGTCGCCCTTGCGGGTTGACCGGTTTTTTTTTGAATATGCTCCAGCTTGCAGGTTATGATGTTTGCCCATGAGTCATTTCAAATAGCCCCATGAAACTTGCATTGAGAAAACCCGTGGTTCAGTTCAGCTTCTCGCCATGGCTAGTACAGCTGTTGCGCGTTGCGTTGTGGTTGGGGGCTGTCGGCTTGGCTGTATGGGTACTAATCAAGTTGGTTGCACCCGCGCCAGTGGTTGCTCCAGCCATGCCTGCACAGGCCTCGGCGAATTATCAAATTGATCAGTCCGCTGAAGCCAGGCTAATGGGTGTTGAAACTGCGGGTGGCCTAACTCCGCCCTCAGTCGCTTTGTTGGGCGTTTTTGCCAACAGTGAAGGCAAAGGTGCTGCGGTCATGTCAATAGAGGGGCAGCCCGCTCAATCAAAACGTGTAGGCGACGAGGTGGCCAACGGCTGGACCCTGGAGGAGGTGGGGGCAACTTTCGCAGTCATGCGTCGTAGCGGTCAACGTCACCAGATTAATTTGCCGGTTCTTCAGGCTGACCCCAATTTGTTGCGTCGCGTGCCAGCCAACGGTTAAGTGCCCTCGCCAATCAGGGTTTGAGTCAAGGCTTTGCCCTCTGCATCCCGAATTTCAATTTTCGCAGGTTGCCAATTCAAATCCTTGGCATACCAAATACGCACAATTTCATCGCCAGCCTCTTCGGGTTTGGTCTCAAATTGCAGGGTACTTACTCTGCGATCGCCTTTGCCAAGGTCGAGTGTGAGGTCTTCCATTTTCTTCAGTACAAACACCTCGTTACCCACGCGCCCGGTGCTCATAACGCGCATGGCCAAAGTGTCGCCTGCTTTCAAATTGGCGTTGCAGCGCAGGCGTGCGGAAATTTGGTAAATCATGCTGATTCGGTCTTGCAGCCCTTTTTCATAGGGTGCAGATTCCCCATTTCGCTTAAACACGATCTGCTGTGTTTCTGCATTCAACATGCTCTCGGCCACCGGTTTTTTACCCCGCTGTTCAGCATAGTAAAAGGGTGTCAAACCCAGTTGGGCATCAACAAGTCCTTCGCTTTTCTGGGTTAATTGGCCTGAATACAGCAAAGCCAAAAAACCTTTTGCTTGCGAGTTGGACTCAAGTTTGTACTGCGTACCGGCCACACGCATTTTGTGGGTGCTAATTGCCAACTCACCGGGAATTTGACTGTGCGACAGAGAAAAACGCAGGTCTGAATCAATCACCTGTTTGCCCATGCCTTTGCAAATCGCATCGGCCGCCCACGCACCGCCCGTGCTAATCAGGTAGAGCAGGGCAGCCGCAGCAGTAGTCCTAATCCATGTTTTTCTGGCGTTATTCATCTGTTTACAATACCTTCCAGATAACCTTCTTCTTTGTTGAAAATGCTCAAGCATTCTCGCCGGGGTGTTTGGCCCGAAGGGGCGGTCGAAATATGTACCCATTTGCCAAACTCCAGAATCAACTGATCAAACTCACATGGCGATTGGGCAATTGCCAACGCCAACTCGCTTGGGCTGCCAAATTCAGGACACACCACATCGGCTGCCAAACCCAGACAGTGTTGCGAGTTAGGTACTCCCCCAACCTTCTCATTCAGGGCTGGTGCCCTGAAACCACTGTTCACCTTTAACGCACCATTGCGAATATTCAGGGACTTTTGAATATCGGCCAACAGGCATGAAAGCCTGCACAGGTTGTCCTGTAACTCGGGTGGGCAGTTGTTGTCTAGACCGCACCGCAAGGCGGTGTCAGAATGACACAAGGTGTCCTGACAAAATTCAGGATGAAAACTCAACTTCAGGTTCATTCGTTTTGCGCATTCGTTATATTCGTCGTCCCCATGCGGGTTTGTCTGGCAAAGTGTATCTGCTCGATCTGGACAACACCCTGCACCACGCATCTACCCACATTCTGCCCGAGATCAACAGGCAAATGACAAGTTACCTTGTCGAACACCTTGAATTGGACCACCAACAGGCCAGCGAGTTGCGCACCCAATACTGGCTTCGTTATGGCGCAACCTTGTTGGGCATGATGCGCCATCATCAAACCGACCCGCATCATTTTTTGGCCAGCACGCACCGTTTCGAGGGTTTGAAAAAGCTAAGCTCGCGCCATGGCAGCGTCCCTCACCGTTTGGGCAAGCTGTCCGGCCTTCGAATCATGTTAACCAACGCACCGCGTGCCTATGCTGTGGCCCTGTGCAAGGAACTGGGTTTGTACCGCCACTTGCATGCCCTAATTGCCATTGAGGACATGGTGGTTCACCAAATCTGGCGGCCAAAACCGGCAGGTATTTTGTGGCCTAACCTGAAAAGCAAATTAAAAGGTAAGCGGGCTTTGCTGGTCGATGACACTTACGGGCATTTGGAGCAAGCAGCGCGGCATGGTATCCAAACCAGTTGGATCACTTTTCCGGGGTTGGGTTTTAAGCCCCGACAACTGACTGGCAAGGTGAAGCACCGCATTCGTCAGTTTGAAGCCATACGCACTGCAAAATTTTGAATTTCGCAAATTTCAAGCGTTGCACACACTGCACTTGGGGTCTTTGCGAATTTTCATTTTCGTAAATTCGCAGTTGCGCGAATCATAAATTTGTAACGTGCTGTACAAGGGCTGACCAAAGCCGGCGAGAATCTTCAGTGCTTCGCTGGCTTGCAAGGTGCCGATTACCCCGGTAAGTGGCGCAAAAACGCCCATGGTGGCGCAACGCACTTCCGTTACATCGTCGCCTTCCGGGAACAGGCAGTGGTAGCAGGGTGCTTCCGGATTGTTCAATTCAAACACGGCAAGCTGACCGTCCAAACGAATGGCTGCACCGGAAACCAAGGGCTTGCGATACTTCACGCAAGCGCGGTTTACCGCATGGCGGGTTTTAAAGTTGTCGCAGCAGTCCAGCACCACGTCCACTTGGGCAACCAGTTGCTCAAGTTCTTCACCTTCAAGGCGGTGCGCAATCGGTACAACAGTGTTGCACGGGTTCAATTCATTCAGCTGGGTTTTTGCAGATTCAACTTTGGCCATACCCACGCGTGCGGTGGTGTGTAGCACTTGCCTTTGCAGGTTGGTTAGGTCAACTTCATCGTCATCGGCAATGTAAATGGTACCTACACCCGCGCTGGCCAGGTACAAAGCACTGGGGCAGCCCAAACCACCCGCGCCCACCACAAGCACTTTGGCACCAGCAATGCGCGATTGCCCTTCAATCCCGATTTCATCCAAAAGAATGTGACGGGAGTACCGAAGTAACTCCTCGTCATTCAAGTCTCGCAGGTCCACGCTTGTGCCGTTTAACCGGTGGTTTATTTGACTGACTTTGCAGCTTGTACTGCCTTCAGGTTCTGCGTCACAGGTTTACCCTTCAGGTAGTTCAGGGCTTGCTGCAACTGATAGTCGTCCTTTTCGCCGAACACAATCGGTTTCATGTCTGCGTTTTTGCTGCCGTCCGCTTTTTTCTCGCTCGGTGTTTCTTCGCCTTTGTCATTGCTGAGATGACGTGTCAGGTCAGCTTCGCGCACCCGCTCAACAATATCACCGGTGGGGGTTTCTGTGACCAGGTAATCAGGTTCAATGCCCTTGGCCTGAATACTTCTTCCGTTTGGCGTGTAATAGCGCGCGGTGGTTAATTTGATCGCCGTGTTGTTATTCAGCGGCAAAATGGTTTGTACTGAGCCCTTGCCAAATGTTTGAGTACCCAACACTTTTGCACGGCCATGGTCTTGCAAGGCGCCAGCCACAATTTCAGAGGCCGATGCCGAACCACCATTGACCACCACAATCATGGGAACGGTCTTGGCAATCGGGTTCAGTTCTTTCAGGTAGTCTTTCTCTCGACCGCGCAGGTAGTCTTCTGGCCCAGCCACCAGCTTGCGCTGGGAATCTTCGGTGCGGCCATCGGTAGACACGACCAATGTATTTTGTGGCAAGAACGCTGCACTAACGCCCACTGCGGCATTCAACAGGCCACCTGGGTCATTTCGTAAATCCAGCACCAAACCCTTCATGGGTGTTTTGGCTTGCAGGGTGTTGATGGCTTTCACCAGATACTCACCTGTGTGCTCTTGAAACTGTGTAATTCGAACGTAGCCGATGTTGTCTTCCAGCATCTTGGACTTGACGCTTTGAACACGAATTACATCACGAACAATTTTGACTTCAATTGGCTTTTCTACATCCTTGCGCAGCAAGGTCAGGCGAATTTCGGTTTTTGGTTTGCCTCGCATCAAATTGACTGCATCGGACAAGCTCATGCCCTTGGTCGGTTTGTCATCAATTTTCACGATCAAGTCACCAGCCTTCACGCCAGCTTTCGCCGCGGGGGTGTCTTCAATCGGGGAAATAACCTTCACAAAGCCGTCCTCGGTACCCACTTCAATTCCCAAGCCGCCAAACTCGCCTTGAGTTCCAACCCGCAATTCTTTGAAGGCTTCCGCGTCCAGATAGCTGGAGTGGGGGTCCAGGTTGGCCACCATGCCGCTGATAGCGCCGTCGAACAACTTGTCATCACTCACCGGTTCAACGTAAAAGCTCTTGATCGCGCCAAACACTTCCGTGAACTGACGCAGTTCACTCAATGGCAACGCTTCGGGCTGCTGCCGTTGGGCCACCGCGCTAATACCCACGCTGACCAACACGCCGGCCACTACACCGACGGATACCAAACTGATTTGCCGCAATTTTTGACGCATAATTCCTACCGACCTTTGGTCCAAGAAATAGGATCGAAGGGTTGTCCCTGATGCCTTAGTTCAAAATATAAACCTGTATCAAGATTACCACTGCTGTTACCAGTTTCAGCAATGGTGTCGCCCGCTTTCACGGAATCCCCTGATCTTTTCATTAATTTACCATTGTTACCATAAACGCTCAAAAATTGATCGCCGTGGTCAATAATTACAATCTCGCCAAAGCCACGAAGCCATTCCGAGAAAACCACGCGCCCTGAAGCCACAGCGCGAACTGCCTGGCCGGCCTCAGTGGCGATAAAAATGCCTTTCCATGACGGACCCTGCCCATCTTTTGATCGAGTCTGTCCGAATTGACCAGCCACGGTGCCTTGAACAGGCAGTATCAAGCGACCTTTAAGTTTTGCAAACTCACCCGTGCTGGGCATAGGCGGGGGGGGCGAGTATTCAGGCTTGCCGGTTGCTTTGCCGGTCGACTTGGATGACCCGCCTTGTGCGGCTTGTTGCTTTTGTTGCTGCGCAGCCAAGGCTTGCCTGCGTTTTGCCTCTTCAATGGCGCGGGTCAATTCAGTAATTACATTGCTCAACCGCGATTCATCCCGTTGCAGGCGTTTGCGTTCAAGCTCCTGGTTTTTCAGTTTTGAATTCAGGTCGGCAATTAACTGGTTACGTTCCTCACGCTGTGCCACCAATTCCCGCTGACTTTTGTTTTGGTCAGCGATCGTGTTTTCAAGCTTTTCCTGCTTTTTCTCCAGCCCCAGTCGAATCGACTCCAATTCACGCGCTTGTGTAGCCTGCCGTGTAGCCAAATCACGTTCAGCGGCTGAAATTCTTTCATACCAATAACTTTCTCGGGCCGCTTCACTGGCCGATTTTCCAGCCAACCAAGCTTGCGTTGGGTTCACTTCCACCCTGCGGTACTGGTTGCGCATTACCTCGGCCAAACGCGCCTGTGTGCTCTCCAAGTCTCTCTGAAGCTGAGCCTCATCTTCGCTCAACTTCTTGATGTCTGTTTCAAGCGCATCCCGGTCTTGGTCCAAGGCTTTCAGGCGGTTTTGGGTTTTTTCAAGCCGCGCATCGAGCAGGCTTAGCGCCTTTGCAGCCTGCGTTTTCTCGCCGCTGGTTTCATTGATCTCTTTTTTCAATGCATCCAGTTTTCGGCGCACTTCATCGCGTTCCTGCTTCACGCCTGCCGGGTCCCGCAAGCCGCTTTGCGCCCGCGCGGGTTCCGTGGCTGTGAGGGCGAGCACGGCCATTACAGCGCCAAGCCCACCACAAACACAGCGAATCAAGCAGGAGTAGTTACGCACCGGTGCTTACTTGGCCTTTCCCTGATTTTTCACGGCAGCCATGGCCGCTTCAATTTCAGCCTGGTCGCCCAAATAGTAATTGCGAATTGGCTTCAGGTTTTCATCCAGTTCGTACACCAGCGGGCGTGCGGTTGGAATGTTCACTTTAAGGATTTCGTCCTCACTCAGGTTGTCCAGATATTTAATCAGCGCACGCAGCGAATTGCCGTGCGCTGCAATCAATACCTTCTTGCCAGCCTTGATGGCTGGAGCAATGCCGTCTTTCCACAAAGGAATTACCCTGTCTACGGTGTCTTTCAGGCATTCGGTCAGTGGAATTTCTTCAGGCTTCAACTTGGCATAGCGGGGGTCGTTGCCTGCAAAACGGGGATCATCCACTTTCAGGGGGTTGGGCGCAATGGCATAGGCACGGCGCCAAATCAACACTTGTTCCTCGCCAAACTTCGCGGCGGTTTCGGATTTGTTCAAACCTTGCAAGTCACCATAATGGCGCTCGTTCAGGCGCCAGGCATGCACCACAGGTAGCCACATCTGGTCCATTTGGTCCAAAGCAATCCACAGGGTGCGAATGGCGCGCTTAAGCACCGAGGTGTAGGCCACATCAAAGCTGTAGCCCTCTGCTTTCAGCAGGTCGCCAGCCTTGCGGGCTTCCTCGCGACCTTTGTCGGTCAAGTCCACGTCGGCCCAGCCGGTAAAGCGGTTTTCCAGGTTCCATTGGCTTTCGCCATGGCGCATCAATACGAGTTTGTACATGTTTGTGGCCTTTAAGTTGCTGTCTAATTAGGCAAACCTCCATTTTAGCCTCGATTCAAGGGGATATAATGAGCAATCCATCAAGACCCACTCATTGCAGGATTTATGTCGCAGGAATTTCTGATTCAAAACAGTTGGCTCATCGCCTTGGCCGTTGGTTCTGGCCTCATGTTGATTTGGCCATCGCTGACCAAAGGCGGCGGCACTCGCGTCACCGTGCCCCAAGCCACGTTGCTGATCAACCAAAAGAAAGCCGTGCTGGTTGACATTCGCGACGATGACCTTGTTAAAAACTCTGGTGTAGTGCCCAACTCCAAGCGCATGGCCATCAAAGACCTCAAAGAAAAAGCGGCTACCCTTGCAAAAACCAAGGAAACCCCGTTGATCGTGCTGTGCCAAACAGGTGCACGTGCGGGCGCTGCTGCCACCGTTTTAAAAGCGGCTGGTTACACCGACGTATTTGTGCTCGATGGCGGCTTAAACGCCTGGAAGGAAGCTGGTTTGCCGGTCAAGAAGGCACAAGATGCCGTCGCCGACACAGCGCCCAAAGTCAAAGCACCCAAGGCCAATAAACAAGCAGCCAAGTAATACCAAAATCAGCAGTCAAGGAATACACATGAGCAACATTCAAGCCCCTGTTCGCATGTACACCAGTGCGGTATGTCCATTTTGCGTGCGTGCCGAACGCTTGTTAAACGAGCGTGGTGTGCAACACATCGAAAAAATCCGCGTAGATCTCGATCCTGCCCAGAAAGAAAAAATGATGGCCGAAACCGGCCGCCGAACCGTTCCGCAAATTTACATTGGCAGCACGCATGTGGGTGGTTGCGACGACCTGTACGACCTTGATCGCGCAGGCAAGCTGATACCATTGCTGGAACAAGTGGCCTGATTTGGCTGAAATAACCGTAAAAATCAATTTACTCAATCCATAGGAGCCAGCAAATGGCCGAACAGAATTCAGAAGCAGTGTTTCAAATGCAGCGCGTGTATATCAAAGACGCTTCTTTGGAACTGCCCAATGCGCCCCAAATTTTCCTTGAGAAAAACCCGCCAAAAATTGAAGTGGCTGTGGATGTGGGCGCTCAACGCTTGGCCGAAAATATTTTCGAATCAGAAGTTACAGTGACAGTAACAGCCAAAATTGACGACAAATTAGCGTTCCTGGTTGAGTGCAAACAGGCCGGTATTTTTGAAATTTCAAATGTACCCGAAGAGCAGTTTGATCCCCTGTTGGGCATTTTGTGTCCCAACATGATCTATCCCTACTTGCGCGCCAACGTGGCCGACCTCATTACCCGCACCGGCTTCCCGCCCGTGCATTTGTCCGATATTAATTTTGAACAGTTTTATCAGCAGCGCTTGGCCGCGGTTCAGGAACAGGCTGCGAAGCAAAACGGCTCCGGCATTATCACCACAGCGTAATTGGCCGCGCGCATGAACATCACCGTGTTCGGTGCGGGGGCATGGGGCACCGCAGTGGCTGCCCACATGTCTTTCGTGCATAACGTGGTGTTGTGGGGGCGCGATAACGCTGTGTTGCAATCCATCGCAAGCCAGCATGAAAACCCGCGTTACCTTGCTGGTATCAGGCTTTCTCGCGCGCTGAAAGTGCAAGCTGATTTTTCATTGGCCGCTCGGCATGCCCTTGGGAAAGTCGATGCGCTTTGGGTGCTGGGTACGCCCATGGGCGCTTTGCGCCAAACACTGTTGCAGTTGCTTGAAATGGCTCCAATCGAACAGTGGCCACCATTGCTTTGGTTGTGCAAGGGCTTTGAGGTGGGCACTGGTTTAATGCCCCACCAGGTGGTTGAAGAGGTGTTGGGCAAGCCTTATGGTGGCGCTTTAACTGGCCCCTCATTTGCAGCCGAAGTGGCGCGAGGGCTGCCTTGCGCCCTTACGGCGGCCAGTGCTGATGAATCCACGCGCATGGCTATGGTTCGTGCCGCGCACCACGCTGCCTTGCGTGTCTATGAACTTGACGATATTGTGGGCGCCGAAGTGGGTGGTGCCGTTAAAAATATCATGGCGGTTGCCACTGGCATTTGCGACGGCATGCAACTGGGGCTGAATGCCCGTGCAGCGTTGATTACAAGAGGCATGGCTGAAATAAAGCGCCTTGCTGTGGCGTTGGGTGCACAAGCTGAAACGCTGAATGGGCTCTCTGGTTTTGGTGACCTCATCCTTACTTGTACCGGCGACCTCTCGCGCAACCGGCGGGTGGGTTTGATGTTGGCCAAAGGCAAAACTCTCGATGGTATTTTGACTGAGCTAGGCCAGGTTGCCGAGGGTGTAAAATGTGCACCCGTGGTTATGCAACTGGCTGCTCGCTTGGGTGTCGATATGCCAATTACTGCGGCGGTTAACGCCGTGCTCTTCGACGGGCTAAGCCCCGGGGAGGGCGTCATGCGCTTGCTCTCGCGCGAGGCCAAGTCTGAAGACGCAGTGTAATTATGCTCGTACTGCAGTTTGTAGCCAACTCGTCGTGGGTTACTTGTTCCGCACTGAAAACCGCTGTATCCCTTTTTGAATTGATTCTTGCTCACCAAATTCGGCAAAACAGATGGCCGAATTTGTTGTCGGCATGAAGCCGACCGCTGCGAATGAATTCAAACGGGGCGGTTTTCTTGAAGTGCAGTCCAAGCAATCCCGCTGCCGAGTTGGCTTAAACCGGCGCCAGCGAGTCTTCGCAACCCCGCAACTCGCGGCTCACGGTTGATTTCAGAGCACAGCCGACCTTCGCGTGTCTCCACCATCCCGCGTATCACCGCTGGTTTCAAAGCCCAGTCGGCAGCGGTGTTTCGATCGCTTCGCCTTCAAGAAAACCTGCCCGTTTGAATTCACACGCCATGTTCAGCCAAAGGCTGACAATTCGATCGACTTTCAGTTTTGTCGAGCGGATTGAATCAGTGTGAATATCAAAAAGGGAAAACCAGGTTTTCGGGCGAGCGATTGAAATCCGCGCCGAGTGAGCTATACAAACCTGCGATTGAAATCCGCGCCGAGTGGGCTATATAAACCAGCCGAGCAATCGCCCTTAGCTTCCGCCTTCAAATCCCAGTTGCCGCCACGCCTCATACACCATCACTGCCACCGAATTTGACAGGTTCAGCGAACGGCTTTCAGGGCGCATCGGCAAGCGCAGCCAGTTCTCGCGAGCGAACCAGTTGCGAACTTCCTCGGAAAGCCCGCGTGTTTCACTGCCAAACATCAGGTAATCGCCAGTTTGAAATTGCACATCGAATGGCGAACGTTTGCCCTTGGTGGTCATTGCAAAGCAGCGTTGCGGGTCGGGTTGGCAATGCTCAAGAAATACTTGCCAGCTTGCATGCACCTGCATGTTTGCAAACTCATGGTAATCAAGCCCGGCCCTGCGCATGCGGGCATCTTCAAGCGGAAAGCCCAAGGGTTCAACCAAGTGCAATTGAACGCCGGTGTTGGCACACAGGCGAATCACATTGCCCGTGTTGGGTGGAATTTCCGGTTCAACCAATACAACATTAATCATTCTGGGGTCCTGCATACTGCCATGGTTAGAATTGATTCAGCGCCTGCTTTTCGAAGGGCAGCCGAGCAGCTTTGAATGGTGGCGCCGGTGGTTATCACGTCGTCTACCAAACCAATCCGAATGCCTTTCGGAACACAAAGCGTTGCCCTGAAAGCATTGTTCAGATTGCGCAGTCGGTCATCCCGGCCAAGTGCAGCTTGAGCACCGAGTTCCCGGGTTTTGGTCAGCCAGTGTGTGTGCACCGGCCGTTGAATTCGCCGCCCCAAATGCCGGGCAATCAAAGCGGCTTGATTATAGCCGCGCAGCTTCAATTTGTCCGGGCTCACGGGCAGTGGCACTAAAACATCAGGCAGGTCCATGCCCAGCTCAAGTACCCGGGTTCCCAGCCAGTCACCTAAAAAACGCGCCAACCCGTGGTTGTTTCCATATTTCAACAGGGCTATCCATTGATCAAATGGCGCAACGTAATCGCTGCACACCACACATTCCAGTGGGGCGCATTCCAAATGTTCAACCAAGGGTTTGCAGTGTCTGCAATGAGTCCATCCAAAGGCTTGCAGGCGAGGGCCAAGCGCAAGCGCGCACCGTTTACAGCGCACCGCCTCCCGGTGGTCAATCATCGGCATGCAACTGGCGCACACGAAGCGCCCAAGCCCGGGTCTCTTGTTGTGCAAAGGCGTTTGGCAGGCTATGCAGCGCCTTGGCACCAAAGCGCCGCCCATGCTTTGGCAAGTTCTATAGAATAGATCGCACCAACTTTTTGCTGAAATGGCTTGCATCACAATGTCCCCGCAGTTCTGGAAAATTCCTCGATCAAACACCGCCTTGGCGCAACAATGGTTGCGGCGCATTTCAAAACCGTTGCCGTTTGTACTCGAAGAGGTCAACCAGCGCATGGTGAACCGAGCGCAAATCATGCGCCCGGCCGGGGGAGGGGTGGTGCATCATGGTTGCTTACACCCAGCGGCCTTGCTGAATGTAAAAACCCTGTTTACCGGTCGTGAATTCACAGTATTCGCACCCAAGGCGGTCAATTTGCCCGTTGAGCCGCTGGAAAAAGCTGCCGCCTCCTTTCTGGCCAGGTTATTGCCAGGCAGGGCTGCGCCCAACGCTGCTTCGGCCATTGAATTGCCGATCAATGCTCCCTTGCCTTTGGCTGATGAAAGCCAGGCCATGGTGTGGTCTCCTTTGTGGTTGCACGCTGTGAGCGACCCCGGCCAATGCCTGGCTGAATGGCTGCGGGTATTGAAACCGGAAGGCGGTGTGTTTTTCAGTTGTTTTGGGCCAGACACCGCCCGTGAATTGCAAGGTTTTGCCCAAGCCATGGGCGAGCCCTTTCCCGATTTTGCCGACATGCATGACCTGGGCGACCTGATGAGCAAGCAGGGTTTTTCAGACCCCGTGATGGAAATGGAAAAGCTTACGCTAACCTACAGCTCGTCATCCAAGCTGCTCGACGACTGGCGTGCCTTGTGTGGTAATTCCTTGGCCACGCGCCAAAAAGGCCTGCGAACGCCGCGCCAGTTTGAGCAAGCCACCTTGCATCTTGAGCGACTGCGTCATCCCGAAACCGGTCGCATTCCACTTACGCTCGAGCTGGTTTACGGGCATGCCTGGAAAGTAAAAAGAACAACAAAAACCGATGTTGCCACAGTGAAAATTTCAGACATCAAAGGACGCAAAGGCACGAAATAGCGTGCTGCTCCGCAGCATTTTCAAATGTAGCGCATTGTTTTTAACTTATTTCGGGGAAATCGGGTACGTATTGCACCTGTCTTATTGCTTGCTTTAGAGCCTTGAGCCTATAATTCGAAGGTTTTAATGCACTCTTTTGGGTGTACGTTGGGTCTGAATGACTGCTCTTTGAGAGGTACATGGGCATGATTACAGAAATTTCAAGTTCAGCGAATGCACCGAGCGGCACCGTTGGAAAAGTTGGCACTGTTGATACATTTGGTACTGATGGCGGTGGTGTTGCAAACCAAACGCTGAAAAGTGGCAAGTGGATATTTCGGCGTAATTGCTCGCTCAGTCCCAAGCAACTTTTGCAGTGGTACCTTAGTTTGTGTGCTATCACCCTGGTTATTGCCACCGGGTTTTTGCTTGCGGGTTTCTGGATTGTGTTGCCTTTTGCGGGCATCGAGTTGTTGTTGGTGGGCACGGCCTTTGTGATTTATGCGAGGCATGCGGCCGATTACGAAATGATCGAGCTTCAGCCGAACCAGCTTAAACTGGTCATGGCTGACGGCGCCAAGCTGACCCAGATAGAATGGTCCGCTCAATGGGCCAAATTAAGTTATAACGGAAAGTACAAAGCGCCTTTGTTGTTCAGTCACAGGGGCCAACAAGTAAAAATAGGCAAATTTATCGCCGAAAAAGACAAGTCAGCGCTACACCGCGAATTAAAAGCAGCGTTGGCAAGGGCAGCATGCTAGTTATCGGCAGGCCGCTTCCACCAGTTTGATATTTTTTTTGAGATTGAGGATCGCCATGTTGAAGTCGTCCTTGGGTATTCGCAAAGCTGTTGCTTCGGCTGCTGCAGTTGCGATGACATCCTTCGGAGGTGCAGCGTTTGCCGAGAATGTTTCTGGGCAGCCCCTGCAATACAACCTCGCTGAACCGGTTACCGAAATTGCGCGTCAAATCTATGATTTGCACACGTTAATGCTGGTGATCTGTCTGGTTATTTTCGTTGCCGTGTTTGGCGTGATGTTTTACTCAATCTACGCACACCGCAAGTCAAAAGGTGCGAAGTCGGCCTCTTTCCACGAAAGTGTGAAAGTTGAAATTGCATGGACAGTTGTTCCGTTCCTGATCGTGATCGGCATGGCTTTGCCTGCAACCAAAACAGTGGTCGCCATGAAAGACACATCCAATGCCGACCTCACCATCAAAGCCACTGGTTATCAGTGGAAGTGGGGCTATGAATACCTGGCCGGCGAGGGCGAAGGCATCGCCTTCCTGTCAACACTGACAACACCGCGCGATCAAATTGACGACCACAAAGGCCAGGCAGTTGCCCGCGGTGAAAACTACCTGATGGAAGTGGACAACCATGTTGTAGTTCCCGTGAACAAGAAAGTTCGGGTGGTAACAACCGCCAACGACGTGATTCACGCATGGATGATCCCCGCCTTCGGCGTGAAGCAGGATGCGATTCCCGGTTTTGTTCGCGACACCTGGTTCAAGGCCGAGAAAGAAGGCATTTACCGTGGTCAGTGTGCTGAACTGTGCGGCAAGGACCACGCCTACATGCCCATCGTTGTTGAAGTGATGTCAGAAGAAAATTACTCCAAGTGGGTTCAGGCCAAGCTGGATGAAATGAAGTCCAAGCAAGACGACCCCACCAAAGAATGGACCAAAGAAGACCTGGTTGCTCGAGGCGAGCAGGTTTTCAACGCCAACTGCGCTGCTTGTCACCAAGCGAATGGTGAAGGCATTCCCGGTGCATTCCCTGCGCTGGTTGCTGCGCCGTCCGTTGTTGGCCCACAGGCCGGTCAAATTGCAATTCTGTTGAACGGCAAGGGCGCTGGCATGCCAGCGTGGAAACAGTTGAGCGATGTTGAAATTGCATCAGTGATTACATACACAAGAAACGCTTGGGCCAACGCTGGCACAGGTACCGACCCGGTTGTTCAGCCAAGTGCTGTTACGGCTGCACGTTAATATTGCTTAGGAGATTTACATGAGCACTACCGCGGCAGATTTAACCCACGGACATGGTCACGACCATGACCACGCGCACGACCATCCGCATGGTTGGCGCCGTTGGTTGTATGCAACCAACCACAAAGACATCGGTACCATGTACCTGATTTTCTCGTTCATCATGCTGCTGGAAGGTGGCGTGCTGGCGCTAATGCTCCGCGCAGAATTGTTTTCACCAGGCCTGCAATTGGTTCAGCCTGAGTTCTTCAACCAGCTCACCACCATGCACGGCCTGATCATGGTGTTTGGTGCGGTAATGCCTGCCTTCGTGGGTTTTGCCAACTGGATGATTCCCCTGCAAATTGGCTGTTCTGACATGGCCTTTGCCCGCATGAACAACTTCAGCTTCTGGCTGATGGTGCCTGCGGCCATTATCCTGACCGCATCATTCTTCATGCCCGGTGGCGCAACAGCCGCTGGCTGGACGCTGTATGCGCCGCTGTCTGTGCAAATGGGCCCCGGCATGGATGCCGCCATTTTCGCAATGCACATTCTGGGTGCTTCCTCGATCATGGGCTCCATCAACATCATCACCACCATCCTGAACATGCGCGCCCCCGGCATGACCCTGATGAAAATGCCGATGTTCGCCTGGACCTGGTTGATTACTGCCTACCTGTTGATTGCTGTAATGCCCGTGTTGGCTGGTGCCATCACCATGGTGTTGACTGACCGCCACTTTGGCACGTCATTCTTCAACGCAGCCGGTGGCGGTGACCCTGTAATGTACCAGCACATCTTCTGGTTCTTCGGTCACCCCGAGGTGTACATCATGATCTTGCCGGCCTTCGGCATCATCAGCCACATTGTGCCAACCTTCGCTCGCAAAACACTGTTTGGTTACAGCTCCATGGTGTACGCCACAGCGTCCATCGCGATTCTGTCCTTCATTGTTTGGGCGCACCACATGTTCACAACCGGCATGCCCGTAACAGGCCAGTTGTTCTTCATGTACGCAACCATGTTGATCGCAGTGCCTACCGGCGTGAAAGTGTTCAACTGGCTTGCAACCATGTGGAAAGGCTCCATGACATTTGAAACCCCCATGTTGTTTGCAGTGGGTTTCATTTTCGTGTTCACCATGGGCGGTTTCACCGGTCTTATTTTGGCCGTGGCCCCGGTTGACATTCAGTTGCAAGACACCTATTACGTGGTGGCTCACTTCCACTATGTATTGGTAGCGGGTTCACTGTTTGCCTTGTTTGCAGGTACTTACTACTGGTTGCCCAAGTGGTCTGGTCGCATGTACAGCGAAAAATTGGGCAAGTTGCACTTCTGGTCTTCATTGATCAGCTTCAACGTTACATTCTTCCCAATGCACTTCCTGGGATTGGCGGGTATGCCACGTCGCTACGCCGACTACGCCACACAGTTCACTGACTTCCATGCCATTGCCACCATCGGTGCGTTCTGGTTCGGTTTGTCTCAGCTGATCTTCCTGTGGTGCGTACTGCGTGCCTGGATGTTCCAGAAAGGCGAGGCAGCACCTGCCAAGCCATGGGAAGGAGCAGAAGGTCTGGAATGGACAGTTCCATCACCAGCACCGTTCCACACGTTTGAAGATCCACCCACAGTGAAGTAATTCACTCGCGGGTTTAACAATGGGGGTTTGGCTAATACCAACCCCCCGTTGTGTAAAAAAGCTTTGGTCAGGCAAATACCTGAAAAGGTTTTTTCACACAACGACTTAGTTGAGCAAGGAAGTAAGCGTGACCCCTGAAGAGAAAGAAAAAGCCAAGCAAAACAAGCGCACCGGGCTAATTTTGTTGTCGGTGGTTGCCGTGTTTTTCATTGGCATTCTGATTCGCAAGGTGATGGAACCCAGTATCTTGAATTTGATGAACTAGGTTTTAATGAATTTGCAGTAGAGGTAAAGCAGCATGGCAAACGGAAATAGTCAGAAAACAAGCGGTTTGCACAAACAAATGGTTGTGCGCCTTGTGGTGATTGTTGTGGCCATGTTTGCGTTTGGTTACGCGCTGGTGCCCATTTACAAGGCCATTTGCGAAATCACCGGGATCAACGTGTTAACACCGCAAACCAAAAACGCGGCAGAAATTGTGAAGAATACCCAGGTGGACAAAAGCCGAAGCATTGAGGTAATTTTTGACGCAAATGAGCGGGGCAAGTTTCAGTTCAAGCCTGAGACCAATCGAATGATGGTCCACCCCGGTGAATTGGTTACCATGAATTATGTGGTGCACAACAACCTGAAGAACGACACTGCTGGTCAGGCCATACCGAGTTATTTGCCCAGCAAGGCTGCTGAGCACTTCACCAAGCTGGAATGCTTCTGCTTTAAACAGCAACCGTTCAAGGCTGGTGAAACGAAAGAGTTCCCGGTGGTATTTGTGATCAACCCCAAGTTGCCACAAGACGTACATACCATCACTTTAAGTTATACGTTTTTTGAGGTGGCCGGCGCCACCGCCATGGCAGCAGAATAATGTCGGAAGACATCAAAGAGGCCGTATCGCGTAAAGCAAGCACAGCCACTTTTTTGCAAACGCTGTCGGCTGTGTTGTGGTCATTTTTTGGTGTTCGGAAGGGTAAAAACCATTCCGAAGACATGCAAAGGTTAAACCCGGTTCATGTGATTGTTGTGGGCCTTTTGGCAGCGGCGGCCTTTGTGCTTGGCTTGCTTGCCTTGGTAAACTATGTGGTGGGTTCCGCTTAAGCCGTACGGAATTCGCTGTTGCAGTATTGAAGCATCTAAATTAAAGAAATAGGAGAAACCACCATGATGCGTGCGAATGCACCATATTATTTTGTGCCCGGCTTGTCCCAGTGGCCTGTGCTTGGCGCAGTGGCCATGTTCTTTTTTGTGCTGGGCATGTCCCAGTGGGTAAACGGTGCAGCATCTGGCCCTTACCTGTTCGCACTTAGCATGGCAATTCTTATTTATGTGCTCACAGGCTGGTTCAAGCATGTGGTGGGTGAATCTGAAAGCGGTCAGTACAGCGCCCGCGTCGATGTGTCCTTCCGCTGGTCCATGGGCTGGTTCATTTTCTCGGAAGTGATGTTCTTCGCGGCATTCTTCGGCGCCCTGTTCTATGCTCGCCAAATTGCAATGCCCTGGCTTGGCGACCTGAATAACAAAGCATTCCTGTGGCCCGATTTCACCGCCCACTGGCCCAACACTGGCCCTGCCGGTACTGTGGATGCATTCCAAACCATGGGTCCATGGCCAATTCCAACAATCAACACCGCTTTGCTGCTTACATCAGGTCTTACCCTGACCTGGGCACACCACGCGCTGATCGCCAACAAGCGTTCTCAGTTGGTTCTTGGTTTGGCACTCACCGTGCTGTTGGGCGCAATCTTCATGGGTTTCCAGGCTTATGAATACATTCACGCCTATCGCGACCTGAACCTGAAGCTGACTTCCGGTATTTTCGGTTCAACCTTCTTCATGCTGACTGGTTTCCACGGCTTCCACGTCACCATTGGTGCCATCATGTTGTTCTTCATCATGATTCGTTGCATCAAGGGCCACTTCACCCCTCAAAACCATTTCGCTTTTGAGGCCGCTGCCTGGTACTGGCACTTCGTTGACGTGGTGTGGTTGGGCTTGTACGTGGTGGTTTACTGGCTTTAATCGGGGTTTTTCCCTGCAGGCTGTAAAACACAAATTAAAAAAGCCACTGGAATACTCCGGTGGCTTTTTTTTGGACATCGAGCTTACATTGAATTTATCGAATGCCTGTTGACTCTATCCAGCCCATGTACCAGGCGAACAAAATCAGCAGGAACAGCGCGATGGACAAACCGATGCGCATGGTCAAGGCGTTTACAGTTCGGCTGGATTTGCTTTTGTCTTTCATCAAAAAGAAAAAAGCCGAACCCAGGCTTGCCAGAATGCCGAGGAACGCCAGACCAATGATCAACTTCATGGTGAACACCTTTAAAAAAACAACCGTGTACAGCACACAAGTGGAAGTATGTCATGGTTAATGCAGTGAAAACACCCGGCAAAGTAAAGCTTGCTTTTACCCTGTTGCTTGGGGCTTCCTTTGTGTGGCTTACCTTTAGTTTAGGGCAATGGCAAACCGGTCGGGCACAGGAAAAACAGGCCTTGTTTGAAGCGCAAGCCCGCGCATTGGCGGCAGCGCCTGTCTCTCCGACTGGTGCTCAATTGAACTTGGACAATTTGTCCTACCGGAAAATTGAATTGAAGGGTAGGTTCGAAGCCAAAGCCCTGATATATATAGACAATCGCCAAATAAACGGAAGGCCTGCCGTGCAAGTGGTGCAGGGGTTTCGGCCAGAGGGCGCGAATTTTTTAATTCCTGTAGACCGTGGTTTGCTGCTGCGTAACCCCGCCCAGCCACGGCTTGCGCCAAATATGCCCGCGCAAGCCTTACAGGCTGGCGAGCCATTTAATTTGCAGGGCACCATTTTGCCGCGCTTTGCCCAGTCAGCTGAATTGCGGGGCATTGGTTTGGGTGAAGCCAAAGATATTTTGATGGCACAAAGCAATGGCTATGAGGTGTGGTCGAATTTTAGTGCGGGTCAATTTGAAAAGCTGGTAGGCATGCCGGTGAGTAATTTTGTGGTAACCCAGCAGCCTGTGGCGCAAACCGCAGGGCAACAGCAACAGGCAAGCATCGTCGGTGGTTTTTATCACTTGGCTGTGCCGTTGCAGGAACAGGTGGCCAAACACAAGGGTTATGCTTTTCAATGGTTTACCATGTCGGCGGTGTTGGTATTACTAACCCTGTTTTTTGTTTATCGAGAGTTCTTTCGACGCGAGTTTTACAAGGGAAATAAACAATGAATGCAGCCAGCGCACCCGCGAAGCTGAACAAAGGCAGAATGACCATCGTATTGGTGTTTCTCACTTGCGCATTGCCCATAGTGGCAGCGTTTTATTTGTACTTCTTCAATAAACCCGACGGCACCAACAACTACGGCACCATTCTTGATCCGCAAGTGGATGTGAGCACTGAAGTGTTCAAGAACATCAATGGCGAAGATTTCACCATGAAGCAGGTGGCTGACAAGTGGGTGCTAATTCAAGTAATCAATAGCAATTGCGACGAAGTGTGCCAGAACACCCTGTACTTCCAGCGCCAAGCGCGCGCCTCCAAGGGCAAGGAACAGGGTCGTATTGAGCGCGTGGTGTTTGTAACCGATGACGGTCCTCTTGAAACCCTGTTGCTTCGTCAGTTTCCTGATGTGCATTTTGTTCGCGCCAGCGAGGATCAGCTGAAAAGCTGGTTACCACTGGAGCAAGGTATCGTGGGCAGCAAAGGCAGTGCCGACATTGGCACCGTGCGCGACCATGTGTTTGTGGCCGACCCCTTGGGCCACGTGATGATGCGTTTTCCACCCAACAACACCCTTCAATTCGACAAGTTTCGCAAAGACATCAGCCGCCTGTTGTGGGCTTCAAACATTGGATAAAACGAGAGCAGCATGAGTAGTTACAAGCGTTTGGTTGCATTCACCACAGTTCTTACCTTTCTGTTGATCATGTTGGGCGCTTTTGTGCGCTTGACCGATGCGGGCTTGGGCTGCCCCGATTGGCCGGGTTGTTACGGCAAATTAACGCCGACACATGCTGCTGAGCAAATCGCAGAGGCAGTCGAAATTCAGGGCGGAACACACGGCCCGGTCTCAATGCCCAAGGCGTGGAAAGAGATGGTGCACCGTTACGTGGCCACCTTTCTGGGCCTGCTGATTATCGGGATCATGGTAATGGCCTGGAAAAAGCGGGCAGAGTTGAAGCAGTCCCCAGCATTGGCTACGTGGCTGTTTTTTGCAGTGTGTTTGCAAGGTGCTTTTGGTGCATGGACTGTAACCATGCTGCTAAAGCCTGCCATTGTGACCGGCCACCTGATTGGCGGCATGACCATTCTGGGCATGCTTACCTGGCTGTGGCTGCGCCAAACCAACAATGCCCGCACAGTGGCACCGCCCCGCGACATGGGTGGTTTGCGTTTGCTCGCACGGGTGGGATTTGTTGCGGTGGCAGCACAAATTATTCTGGGTGGCTGGGTTAGTACGAATTACGCGGCGGTGGTGTGTACCGACTTCCCAACTTGTCAGGGCAGTTTCTGGCCACACATGGAATTCAAGGATGCTTTCCACATTATCAGGCACCTGGGTGAAACACCCGAAGGTGAAATACTGAATGTTGCCTCGCTAACGGCCATCCATTTTATTCACCGCATTGGTGCTTTGGTGGTTACCTGTATTTTGGGCTTTTTGGCATTTGCACTGTGGCGAAACCCGGGTACCAAGCCATTGGCGATTAAACTGGTGGCTGTGCTGGCTTTGCAAATAGCCATGGGCATTGGCAACGTGGTGTTTCAATTGCCTTTGTGGTTGGCCGTGGCGCACAATGGGGGCGCGGCGCTGTTGTTGGTCACCTTGATCTTGGTAAACTATCGGGTTGCCGGCAATCGCCATCGAATTTCATAAGGCCCAACATGCCATCCGTTGAAAAAGCTAAAGCCGTGGGCAGTTTGTCTCACGTCGCCAAACAGTACTGGACCCTGACCAAGCCACGTGTCGTGGCCCTCATTGTGTTCTGTGCGGTTATTGGCATGTTTTTGGCCACACCCAGCTTGCCCAATGTGCAGGTACTTGTTGCCGGCACTTTGGGTATTTGGCTGGTGGCGGGCGCAGCAGCGGCATTCAATTGTTTGGTTGAGCAGCAAATTGACGCAAAAATGGCGCGCACCCGTGCTCGCCCTTTGCCTCGCGGTGAACTGAATTCCGTACAAACGCTGGTGTTCTCCAGTATGGTGGGCGGCCTGGGTGTTTGGATTTTGTATGTGTTCGTTAACCCGCTAACCATGTGGCTTACCCTGGCTACTTTCGTTGGCTACGCTATTATTTACACCTTGCTTTTAAAGCCCAACACGCCACAAAACATTGTGATTGGTGGTGCCTCGGGTGCAATGCCGCCCGTACTGGGTTGGGCTGCAGTTACCAACAGCGTATCTGCTGAAGCCTTGGTGCTGTTCCTGATTATTTTTGTGTGGACTCCACCGCATTTTTGGGCACTGGCCCTGTACCGCACACAAGAATACGCGCGCGCTGGCCTGCCCATGTTGCCGGTGACTCACGGTGCTGCTTTCACACAGTTTCATGTGTTTTTGTACACCATCATGCTGGCAGCCACCACGCTGATTCCCTTCGCCATGAAAATGAGTGGACTTATTTACCTGGTGAGCGCAGTGGTGCTGAATGCAATCTTCATTGGCTATGGCTACAAAATCTGGA
The DNA here is from genome assembly GCA_021299735.1 of Burkholderiales bacterium. Classification (GTDB taxonomy): domain Bacteria; phylum Pseudomonadota; class Gammaproteobacteria; order Burkholderiales; family Burkholderiaceae_B; genus Limnobacter. The sequence goes on from JAJTEM010000001.1 coordinate 349,561, forward strand.
AAAGCTACAGTGATGCCTTGGCCAAAAAAGCATTTACTTATTCCATTGCCTACCTGGCATTTTTGTTCGCGGCCTTGTTGGTCGATCACTATGTAACGGTGTAAGCAGTATGCGCAGTGTATTCATGCGGCTTGGTGATTTAAATCAGTTGCTTATAACTCAGATAAAAACATGCCTCGCCTTGAGCGCAGTTGGACTATTGGCCGCTTGCAGCACCGGCCCGGCCAGTTTTATCAATACCGACATCACAGGGTCGGCGCTGGTGGCCAATTTTAAGTTGAAAGACTTGTCTGGCACCGAGCGCACCATGGAAAGCTACAAAGGCAAGGTAGTGGCCATGTTTTTTGGCTACACACATTGCCCTGATGTTTGCCCCATCACGATGCAGCAATGGAATGAAGTAAAAGCCAAGTTAGGCGACAAGGGTGATAACTTGCAGGTGCTGTTTGTGTCTGTCGACCCCGAGCGTGACACACCTGAGTTGTTGAAAAAGTACGTGCCTCAGTTCAACCCAAGCTTTGATGCACTAACTGCCTCGTCTTCAGAGGAATTAAAGCCACTGTTGGCCGGGCTGCGGGTGTATGCCGGAAAGGTAGAGGGCAGCAGCCCAGGCAGCTACCTGATGGACCACACATCGGCCAGTTATGTGTTTGATCAGCAAGGGCGTGCCCGCCTGCTGATTCGTCACAATGCAGATTCAGCGCCCGTGGTCAGTGACGTTGAACAAATTCTTGATGGCAAGTAATCGTTAACTCGCCGTTATTTCTTGTGCTTATTCTTTGCAGGCAGTGATCACGCTGCAGCTGAGCTGCGGGTTGTTCATCAGCATCATTTCAATGAAAGCGTCTCGTGGCGTCACATGCGTGCCGTCTTCTACTGTGCTGTGTTTGGTGTGCACTCCGGCACGGTCAATCTGGAATATCACTTGCCATTCCATCAGCAAGGGGTAGCCTTGTAACTTTTGGTTGACCAGTACAATCACCGGCCTTTGCTGGTCCAGTTCGTGTGCAACCAGTTGCATTGTTTTTTCAGGGGTGTTGCCAGCGTACCAATTGGCGATCAGGCTGGCTTTGCGCAGGCTGTTCAGTATCAATGCGGGCGATGAACCCAAGCTGCCATGAGGAATGTCTGGTGTGGAACTCCAGCGAATTATTTCTGCAATGTAGGGGTTGTTGACCGGGCGACCGTTCTGGTGCTTGGGTAGGTGACTCCAGCCAATTTCATGATGATGAAGAAGGGTGCCCAATGCCGCAGCACCACTTGCGTTGTCGCCAAACGCTTGGGTATTGAAGCCCCAAATTTTATGTAGACGGTTGGGTTTGATCGCGCCCACGCTCTCGGTTTGTTCGAGTAGGTCGGGAATGGCCTTCGCTTCGCTAAAATCAATCTCGAAGGTCTTGCTCTCATTCATTCGGGTAAGTCCTCTAACTGCAGTTGCTCAATAGGCATCTTATTCAGTCAATGAGTCTTATCCTTGCTTTGCATAGTTCCATGCATATTTCACATTCCGTTGTGCAGAACCGGAATTAGTTGGCCGTAGGTATTTGTGCAGAATGAATTGAGGTGGGTGTAAGTTGGGTGTTGTTTGCCTGTAGTGACCCAACAGGCGAGGGGGTATCAAGATTGAGCAACAAGCTTTCAAGGCTGCTCGAGAGTGGGTCAAGAACAATGTCAAGTGGCCCAGTGCTGTTTTCTGGTGTGGGTTCAGGGTTGGGATCGTCTGGATTGGGCTGAGGCTCGGCGGTGTCTGGGTTCGTCTCAGGGCCATTACCATTGTCCGTGCCCAATTCATTCGTGGCTATTGAGTTGCCTTGGTCAGTGTTGTCTTCGTTGTCGCTGTATATCGCTGCTGTTGCACCCAAAAATACCAGGCTTTCCAACACAGGGTAGCCAGTTTGGTCTGGGTTGTTGGTGGTACCAACGGTTTTCCCGGTGGCTTGTTGACTGTCGAAATAAACGCCTTCGCCAAGCAGGTTAGTCGCAATCCACTGCGGGGGCTGGTCTGTTTCAACCACTTCCAGGTTAAAGGTGGCAGCGGCAGCATTTTCTATCACCAGTGCATCTTTCACGCCGGTGAATTCAATCACTGCCTTGCCAGCCGCATCGCTAAGCACGCGGTCACCTGGCAACAAAACCATACCAACTTGCGCGGGCAGGAAAAAACCATCCCGTATCAACTGCACATTGCCATTGATCCTGGAAATTTTTGCCTGTTGTTCAATCGACATGCTGGCTGCGTTCATCGGCGTTCGGTGTCAATAATCTGAATTAAGCGTAGTTATAGGGGCCACCCACTTCAAGCGCTTTTATGAAGCTGGGCATGGCGTGAATGCGTTTAACGTAAGCTGCAATTTTTGGCATGCTGTTCACGCTGTCTGCCCGGCTCATGGCTGCTTCCAGCGGAAAGCTCATCATGAAGTCTGCGCCGGTCATCTCGCTGCCGCAAAACCACTCATTCTTGGCCAGCACGCTTTCAATGTAAGCAAACTGCTTTTCAAGGTTGGGGTTGATGAAGCTGCTTTTGACCTGCTTCGAAATGCCACGTGCAATGGGCAACACAATCGGCTTGAGCAGGGCTGGCACAGGTGCGTTTTCAATTTTGTTGAACACCAGTGTCATCACCAGCGGTGGCATGGCTGTACCCTCGGCAAAGTGCATCCAGTAGGTGTAATCGCGGTGGTCCTGTGTGCCTGCTGTCGGGCGGAACTTGCCACCTGCCTTGTCGATCAGGTATTCCACAATCGCGCCACTTTCGGCCACGGTAATGTCGCCATCAGTAATTACTGGCGATTTGCCCAAGGGGTGAATTTTCAGTAACTCGGGTGGGGCCAGGTAAGTTTTTGCATCGCGTGCGTAGCGCTTTACTTTGTAGGGCAGGCCTAGTTCTTCAAGCAGCCAGATAATGCGTTGCGAGCGCGAGTGTTCCAGGTGGTGTACTTCAATCATGGTCATAAAAAAGGGCTTGTTGCCAAGCCCTTAGTGTAGGTTAGTTTTCACCCGAAATGATTAAGGTTTGATTTAAACCTCGCCATGCTCGTATTTCAGCAGGGCCGTTTTCATTTTCTTCATCGCCTGGGTTTCAATTTGTCGCACCCGTTCGGCAGATACACCCAGTTCGGCGGCCAGATCGTGCAGGGTTTTGGCGTTCTCGCCAGCCAGCCAGCGGCTGGCAATAATACGCTGGCTGCGCTCGTCCAGGCTGGCCAAAGCCTGGTCAAGGCCTTCGCTGTGCAGGCGTTCCATGTTGGCGCCTTCAATCACTTCTGTGGGCTCGGCACCTTCAGCGGCAAGGTAGCGCACGGGGTTGTAGCTGCTTTCTTCGCCTTCTACTTCCACAACAGGGTCCAGGCTGAACTCATGGCCCGCCATGCGGCGCTCCATGTCGTACACGTCTTCTGGGCGTACATTCAGCTCGGTGGCCACTTCGCTGATTTGGTCTGGCGACAGGGTTTGACCATGCTTTTTGAAGCTGTTCAGGTTAAAAAACAGCTTGCGGTGCGCCTTGGTGGTGACCATTTTCACCATGCGCCAGTTGCGAATAATGTATTCGTGAATTTCAGCCTTGATCCAGTGCAGTGCAAAGCTGACCAGGCGCACACCGCGCGTGGGGTCGAATCGCTTCACTGCTTTCATCAGGCCAATATTGCCTTCCTGAATAAGATCGGCGTGGGGCAGGCCGTAGCCCAAGTACTGGCGTGCTACGGCAACTACCAGGCGCAGGTGGCTAAGCACCAGGCGGCGGGCGGCTTCCAGGTCGTTGTCGCGCTGCAGGCGTTCGCCCAGCTCTTGCTCTTCTTCAGGCGCAAGCATGGGAATTTGATGGGTGGCTGAAATATAGGCATCAAGATTGCCAAGCGGGCCGCGGGCAACCAGCGCCCATGGGTCGCGCACAGCAAGGCTGTTGCCGGTGGCGCGGGTGTTAGCAAGGGTTAATGCAGTGGTCATGATTGCGGTTTTCTCCGAATGAATGAACCAATTTCCAATTAATTTTAGCACTCTTCGTATAGGAGTGCTAACACCCCCAAAAGTTCCGGAAATTACACCGGTTTTAACCCCTCTGCGTGAAGAAAGCTTTAAACAAAAACATGGTGGCAAAGTGGTCAACCCCGATTCGATTCTTGACCATGTTCTTTACATTCCGAAACATTTCCATTAATAATCGCACTAACAATCCACATAAAAAATCAATCAAAAACCGCCATGTTACAACCGTATTTTTGGGGGCAAGGGTTTGAAAAATTTATTGATACTCGAAGACCATCCGACTTCGGCAATGGTTGTAGAGGAAATTATTGCCACTGTAATTCCAGGCCTAAATACCCGTGTAGTCGATTCTGTTGATCAGCTCGAAAAAATAGAGCCCTCCCATGTGGACTTGGTTGTCTCGGACTTGGTTTTGCCCAATAGCCAGCCAGCCGAGGTGATTGAGCTGGTGTCAAAGCGGTTTGCAAGTTCGCTACGCATTTTTTTCACCGCTTTGGATGACATGAAAATTGAGCAGCAGGTGGCCAATTCGGGTGGATTGCTGCTGTCAAAAAGTCAGCATTACAGGGAATTGATGGTAAAAATTCAATCTTTCCTGAAACGCGATGCGGTTAACCTGGATTCGTTCGCTCAGCGTAACGAGTTTCAAAGCCTGATTCAGATGCCAGGCATGCCAAAGCCTTTGACCATTAAACAGGCACAAATCATGGAGCAGGTGTCCCTTGGTAGAACAGGCAAGGAAATTGCAAAGATGTTGGGCATGAGCCCTGACACGGTGAATGCGCACATCAAAGAAGCTTTTGGCCGACTTGGTGTTCAAAATCGAGGCGAGGCCGTGAGCAATTATTCAGTTGCAAGAAAGTTGGCAGCCCGACTGCACGGGGAGGAGGCGCTGGCGCACTTGCAGCCTAATGTGGACTAGCTTTTTTGCATCAATTTCAAAAGTAATTTTCTGATGGAAATAATCCGTCAGGAATGCCTTTAATTGAAATATTTTCTACGCCTGCCTTATTTGTTTGGCGGTATTTAAAGTCAAAGCCATGCCTTCTTCCAACAATACTTTGGCCATCGCTTCGTCACCAAATCCATAAGGTGCTTCGGGGGCGCTGTCGTACAGCAGGCCAAGGTAAAGGTAGGCAGCGCCATCTCTGGGGGCCATGGTTATGGCGTGCTCCAGTGAGGTTTTGGCCAGTTTCTGGAAATGAATACCTGCAAGACCACCCAGGCATTTCGCGTAGCCTGCCAATACAATTCCGTTCCACAACAACACTTTTGGATCATTCGGAAAATTGTTCCTCAATTCCTGAACGTTTTCAGACAGTTTGCAAAGCAACACTTCACGGTCTTGACGGAAATCACATCTCAACGCTTCAGCCCACAGCGCCTGAACTGAGTCTATGGCTTCTCTAGGTGCGGAAGCTCTGGCACTGATTGAGGGTTTTGATGTGTGGGTATTCGCTTCGATCACATTGAATTTGCGTCTCATACGTGACTCCTAAACAGCGTTGTAAATGTTCAAATGTGTTGCCCTTGGGCTGGCATTTCATCCATTAACGTGGCTTTTTAGTTTAGGAGGACAACTCATCGAAAATGCAAGCAAGATTTTGTCAATGATCGTTGTAGAGCCCGCACTAGATTCTTAAAAAAGGCCTTCAGTTGAAGGCCTTTTTTTATTAACCTGGTATATCCAGCGTTCCAACCGATTTTGGCGACACCATCACGCCCCAAGGCATGTTGCCTTCCGGTATGTCTTTGATCAGTTTGCCAGTGGCGTAATCCAGTACAAGAATATTGTTGCTGCGGCCGCAGGCTACAATCAATTGCTTGTCATCGGGTGTAAAGCTGAAGTGCCAGCAACGGTCACCTACTGGCATTTCGCGTTTCAGCTCCAGTGTTTTTGCATCAAACACCTGTATGGCTTTGCCCCTGGCCAATGCCACCACAATCTCGGATCCGTCGCGGCTGTAGGTTACGCCGTAAGGTACTTCACCTGTGGGTGCTTCGTTAATTACATGGTAGTTTTTGTCAAGGATCAGCATTTTATTGCCGTATTCAAGGGTGACCACAAATTGCTCGCCATCGGGCGATCGCTTTACACCGCGTGGTCGAATACCGTAACTTTCTGTGTCGATCTGTTTAATTTTTTCACCGGTTTCAATGTCATGAACTGACACGTTTTCGTCGGCCTCGTTGGTCACAATTATGTGCTTTCCGTCGGCAGAAAATTCAATGCCTTCGGTTTCAAATCCAGCGGTGATTTCCTTGATCTTTTCACCCTTGATCAAATCGATAATTGCTACTTGTGCGGGCAACTCATCGCCTTCCTCGCGTTCTTTCTCAATGGCTTTGGCCTCGGCCGAGCCGGGCTTGGGTGGGGGGCCTCCTTTGGCGGCCGGCTCGTAAGCCACAAATGCTAGATTGCCCAACACGCGTACAAATTCAGGGTTAATTCCCACAGCCACCCTGCGTACTATCTGGTTGGTGGCAGTGTCCACAATGGCCAGGTCTTTGGTTTCTTTCACTGCAACAACCAGCAGTTTTCCGTCGTCGGTCAGGCCCACGCCACGGCCACCTTCACCCACGTTGATTTCACCAATCTTGGAATAATCTGCCAGTGAATAAATGGTCACCGGGCCATCTTGGTGGGTCACGTAGGCCACTGCCTGCGGTGTTGCCTGTTCAACTGGTGCCGTTGCTTCCGGGGCAACTGGTTCCTCTTTTTTGGAGCAGGCCGTTAAAGCCACGGCCAAACCCAAGGCGATTGCACTTGTTTTGAATTTCATTTTTTGTCCTCTTCCTGCCAACCATTTAAAGCTATGGAAGTTTCCCTGTTTTGTCTCGGGAAGATTTCCTGAAATATGAATTGTCATTGTGACAGGTCATGTGGGCAATTCATTCCAAACGTTGATATAGCACCATTTATGCAGGTACTTTGAACCTTTGTGACAATTTGGTTTCAATACACTGTGCAGTGTGACCCGTAACCATTTTGTAAAGAAGTACAGCCATGAAGTATGTTCCAGAAAAAGAAGCCCAAACACCAGGGACGCATGCGGTAACCCGCGTGGCGCTGTCAGCCTCCATGGGTTTTGCAGCCTATTGGACCTACCTTTACTTCAGTCAAACCAAACATATTTTCAGCCCGGCATTGAAACACCACGATTTACAGACCGATCATGCGCATGAATTCACCGAGCTGCGTTTGCAAGTAGCCCCCGGTATTGAGCTGGAAGGTTGGGTGCGCATGCCTGCCGGTATGGGCGGTGCGGGCAGCAAAGCACCTTGTGCCATTTATTTCGGTGGCCGCAGTGAAGACGTGCGCTGGTTGCTTAGCGAGGCACAGGGTTTCAAGAATTTGCCCTTGGTGTTTTTCAACTACCGGGGCTACGGCAAGTCGCAAGGCAAGCCGATGGAAAAGCATTTGGTGGCCGATGCCCGCGTAATTTACAAATGGGTGGCTGAACAGCCTTGGTGTGATCGCGATCGAATTTCTGTGATTGGCCGAAGCCTGGGCACCGGCGTTGCCATGCAACTGGCCGCTAGCACGCCAGTGCACAAGTTGGTGCTGTTCACCCCTTACGACAGTTTGTTGAACATTGCCCGCAAGAAGGTGCCACTGGCCCCTGTGTCATTGTTACTGCGCAGCAAATTCAAATCGAATGAATGTGCTGAGAATGTGCGCAACCCTACCTTTGTATTGCTGGCTGAAAACGATGAGGTGGTGCCGCATGATTCATCCCTGAGGTTAATTCAGCATTTCGCGGTGAAACCATTGGTGGCCACAGTGAAGGGCACAAACCATGTCAGCTTGCCCCACGATGTGGATGCGCAAGGTTTGGTTGGTCATTTTTTGACGGCGTAGTTACCCACTCCCGGTATTCGCTCGGTGTTTTCCCGGTCAGCTTTTTGAATGCACGGGTGAAGTTGGCGCGGTCCTGGTAACCCACACGCTGCGCAATTTCATCCACATTCAGCTTGGTACTTTCAAGCAAATGGCAAGCGTCGCGTTGAATTACTTCGCCAAGCAAATCGGTGAAGTTTCGCCCCTCGTTGTGCAGCTTGCGTTTCAACGTGCGTATCGACATGTGAAGTGTCTCGGCCATTTCTTCAAGCTGTGGGTAGTGGCCATTGCGGCAAATCAGCAGGTTTTTTACACGCCCGCTTAAATTGTCGCCAAGGCCCAGCGCAATCAGTTCTTGCTCGCATTGCTGAATCACCATTTGCGCTGTGGTGGCGTTGGCGGTGGGCAAGGGCAGGTCCAGCCACTTTGCTGGAATTCGAATTTGATTGCCTGCTGCGTTGAAACGGCACTTGGGCAGGCTGCTGGCGTAGCTTGCGTAATAAGGCGGTTCAGGCCAGTCAAACCACAGCTCAATACCGCTTGCTTCGCGGGTGCTGCCCATTGGGTTGAACAGGCTTTCGAACAAACGCCACACTTCGATCACAAAATTTTCAATCGCAAATTTGCGCACTGGCTCCAGTGGCATGGCCTCGCGAATGTGGCAAACAAAGGTACGTTCGTCTTCGCTGGTGTCTATGGTGTAGAAGGGCACCTTGGTCGGCAAAAACCGAATGCCCAAATCGATCGCTTCACGCAGGCTTGCGCAACTCATCAAACCAAAACCGATCATGCCCGCTTTGGTCAGGCTGCTTTGCAAACCCATGTCGATTGCAATGTGTTCGCTTTGAAAAAGCGCCAGCAAATTCATCACAACAATGCCGTGCTGTGCAGCGGCAATCCGGCTGTTGGGCACTTGCAGCTGGGCCAGTGTAAGGCCGCTGTGCTCCAGAATTTGCTCGGCTGCAAAACCACGCTGCACCGCATAATTGACGAAAAACAATGGGTAGGCTTGCGCCACTGTGGTTTGTTCCAGCAGCCTAAGCTGCGGTTGGTCTTTTAATTCCATGCCCAGTAAACCAGCGTGGCCCCAGCCACCAGCAATTGCACGCTGTTGATGATCACGCTTAGGCGGTGCTTGGTATTGAATTCTGCGCCAGCGGCTTTGTCGCCGGCCAGTTCGCGGTCTCGAAGCTCATTGATTTGCAACATCAATACCTGGCGCGTGTACACGCTTGCCAAACCAATAAGTGCTGATGGAAACAACACCCAAAAGCTGCCGCCAGCAAGGCCAGCGAAAATGGCACTGAGAAAGCCAAACACAATTACATACAGGTAGTACCAGGGGAATACGGCGCGAATAAATGGCCCCGCATGCTCCATGGGCAACTTGGTGAACACCAGTGGTGCAAACAAGGCTGAGAAGGCCAGAATACCGCCGAACAAACCACCCAAGGCCAGGGTTGTGAGTGCTTGAAACCATTCCATACATCACCTGCTTCAAAGTTACTGCGAACCTTGATTGTGCTACAGCAATTGAAAGTTGTGGCCCAAATTGACTCCAAAGTAGTCACTTTTCACACTCACGGCTGTTGCAAGCAACCGCCTACACTGCACCTCATCGAAAACCAACACAATGCGAGACAACACACATGGCCAACTTGAACAAAGAACCGCAAAATATTCTTGAAGTAGCAATTGTTGGCGCAGGCGTTTCGGGCCTGGGCATGGGCATTCAACTGCTGAAAGCAGGCGAAACCAATTTCAAGATTTTCGACAAAGGCCACGATGTAGGTGGTACTTGGCGCGACAACACTTACCCCGGCTGCGGTTGCGATGTTAAAAGCAGCCTGTATAGCTATTCATTCGAGCCTTGGGCCGAGTGGAGCAACAGCTACGCCAAGCAAGGCGAAATTTACAAGTACCTTCGCCACTGTGCAAGCAAGTATGGTGTGTACCCCTACATTCAATTCAACACCAGCATTACGGGGTCTGTGTTCGATGAACGGGCCGGTTTGTGGAACATCACCACAGCCGATGGCAAAACCATTCAGGCCCGCAATGTGGTTACTGCGGTGGGCCCTTTCAGTGCACCCAAGGTTGCAGAATTCAAAGGCGCCGAGAAGTTCAAAGGCAAAACTGTACACACCGCCGCTTGGGATCATTCCGTTGAACTGGAAGGCAAGCGTGTAGGCCTTATTGGCACTGGTGCCACGGCTGTTCAGGTGGGCCCCGCAATTGCAGACAAGGTAAAAAACCTGGTGGTGTTTCAGCGCACCGCGAACTGGATTATGCCGCGCCCTGACCGCAACATTGAAGAAGCCGAAAAAGCACTGAATCGCAAAACGCCGCTTAACATGAAAATGAACCGCTTGGGTGTGTACTGGTTCAATGAATTGACCGCGCCATTTTTAATTTTGAAGTACGACATGTTCAAGGCGCAGCCCGAGAAAATGGCCAGCAGCTACCTGGCCCGCAAGGTGAAAGACCCCGAACTGCGCAAGAAGCTGACGCCCACATTCAAGTTCGGTTGCAAGCGTGTGTTGGTCAGCTCGGATTGGTACCCCACTATGCAAAAAGAACATGTACATCTTGAAACCAGCGCGATTGATTGCATCACTGAAAAAGGCATTCGCACCGCCGATGGCGTAGAGCATGAACTTGACGTGATCATTTACGCCACTGGCTATGAAGTGCGCCACACGGGTTCACCGATTGATGCCAAGGGTATCGGTGGCGCCAGCCTGAATGAGAAGTGGAAAAATGGCTCAGAAGCGTACCAAGGTATTTCAACAGCAGGCTTTCCCAACCTGTATTTCCTGGTAGGTCCCTTCACAGGCCCCGGCCACACCTCGGTGATTGCTTATGCTGAAGCGCAAATTGGCTACGTTATTCAAGCGATTAAACTGCGTCAAAAACGCAAATTAAAAGCCATTGAAGTAAAGCCTGAAGTGGAACAGAAGTTTGTTAACAGCATGGATTTCCGCAGCGAACACACCGTGTGGAAAAGCGGTTGTGCCAGTTGGTACCTAAGCCCCAATGGGCGCAATAACACTCTGTACCCCGGTTTGAATGCCGAGTACCGCATGCGCATTGCGCGTTTCAACCCGGCTGAATATGTGCTGACTGGCGCCAACGGCAAAACCGTAAAACCGAAAGTAAGCGATCATATTAGTACCGGCTTAATGGCACTGAAGGCGGCCTGATTGAGTCGGGAAGTTACTAGCCAGACGGGATAAGGTTATTGATATTGAAACCTAAGAGGAAGACACTGGTCGTTCACAATTCAGGAGAACGACCATGTCGACCCAAGGCACCAAAGCATCTGACCTATTTGTTCAAGCCCTGGAAGCAGAAGGGGTAAAGCACATATTCGCAGTACCCGGCGAAGAAAACCTGGACATGGTTGAAAGCCTGCGCAACAGCAGCATCAAGCTGGTGCTGACCCGCCACGAACAAGGGGCTGGTTTTATGGCTGCCACCTATGGTCGTTTAACAGGCCGCGCTGGTGTGTGCATGGCCACATTGGGGCCAGGTGCCACCAATTTCACAACACCTGCTGCCTATGCGCACTTGGGCGCATTCCCACTCATCATGATCACCGGGCAAAAGCCCATAAAAAAATCAAAGCAAGGCCAGTTTCAAATTATTGATGTGGTCAACCTGTTTGCCCCAATTTGCAAAATGAGCAAACAAATTGTTCACGGCAATAACATTCCCGCCCTGGTTCGCGAGGCTTTTCGGATAGCTGAAGAAGAACGCCCCGGCGCTGTGTTGCTGGAATTGCCTGAAGACATCGCAGCTGAAAACACCACGGCTTCGATTATTCCCCGCAGCGAACGCCACTATGCAGTGGCCGATGATGTGGTGCTGAACGAAGCGGTATCGATGATACGCTCGGCCCGCATGCCGCTGGTGTTGCTGGGTGCAGGTGCAAACCGCAAACAAGCGCGCTTGGCCTTGCAGGAATTTATTGAAACCACAGGCATTCCCTTTTTCAGCACGCAAATGGGCAAGGGTGTGGTGGATGAAGGCTCGCCCCATTTCTTGGGAACGGCTGCTTTGTCTGATGGCGATTACCTTCACTGCGCCATTGAGCGGGCCGACCTGATTATCAACGTGGGTCACGATGTTGTTGAAAAGCCGCCATTCTTCATGGCCCATGGTGGTAAAAAAGTAATTCACGTGAATTATCGTTCCGCCAAAGTGGACCAAGTATATTTTCCGCAATGTGAGGTAGTGGGCGATGTGGCCCGTTCCGTGCAAAAGCTGACGCAAAAACTGGGTGGCAAAGTGCAGTGCGATTTGGCCTACTTCAACCGCATTCGCGAAGAGGTTGAGTTGCACATCAAGGAAGGCGCCGACGACAACCGCTTCCCGATTATTCCTCAACGCCTGGTGGCCGAAACCCGTCGCGCCATGGGTGCGAAAGACATTATTGCGCTGGACAATGGCATTTACAAACTATGGTACGCCCGCAATTACAAAGCCTATGAACCCAACACCGTGTTGCTTGACAACGCGCTTGCTACCATGGGGGCAGGTTTGCCTTCTGCCATGATGGCTTCCATGCTCTACCCGGAAAGGCGCGTGATGGCCATTTGTGGCGATGGCGGTTTCATGATGAATTCGCAGGAAATTGAAACTGCGGTGCGCTTGAAACTAAACCTGGTCATTACCATTTTGAATGACAGTTCATACGGCATGATCCGCTGGAAGCAAGAGCACGCTGGCTTCACTGACTGGGGCCTTGAGTTTGGTAACCCCGACTTTGTGAAGTATGCCGAAGCCTATGGCGCCACTGGTCACCGTGTAAGCAGCGCTGCTGAATTGGTGCCTACTTTTGACAGGGCATTCAAGGCAGGTGGTGTTCACATTGTGGATGTGCCTGTGGACTATTCAGAAAACAAACGTGTGCTGATTGACGAGTTGGCCGCGAAGGTGTGCTTGATATGAGCCGCGCCACACTTGAAGTCGTCAATCCTTATGACTTGAATGCAATTGGCGAAGTAAAGCTGGTTGATTGGCCCACCATTGACAGTTGGTTGAACACCGCCATCCAGCTGCACAAAAACAGGGCAAATTGGCTGCCCATGCACAGGCGTATTGCCATTCTGAAAAAAACTGCGCAGCTGATGCAGGGACGGTTCGATGAGCTGGCCTTTCAAATTGCCAACGAGGGTGGCAAGCCATTGATAGACGCCAGGATTGAAGTAACTCGCGCCATTGATGGCGTTGAGCTTTGCATCAAAGAACTCGGCCACCTGACTGGCACTGAAATACCCATGGACCTGACGGCTGCAGGTGCTGGCCGCATGGCATTTACCACCCGCGAGCCAATAGGCCCCGTGGTGGCAATATCTGCATTCAACCATCCCCTGAATTTGATTGTTCACCAGGTGGGCCCTGCAATTGCCACAGGCTGCCCGGTGTTGGTAAAACCCGCAAGCGCCACGCCTTTAAGTTGCCAGGCTTTTGTTCACATGTTGTACGAAGCGGGCTTGCCCGAAGAATGGTGCCGCTTTGCACCTTGCAAAAGCGATGTGGCCGAGCAAATGGTGACCGATTCCCGCGTGGCTTTTTTCAGTTTCATTGGCTCGGGTGCTGTGGGCTGGCGGCTTAAAAGCAAATTGGCGCCGGGCACGCGCTGCGCGCTTGAGCATGGCGGCGTTGCCCCGGTTATTGTGGATGACTGTGCCGATTTTGATTCCATGATCCCGGCACTGGTGAAAGGTGGTTTTTATCACTCTGGCCAGGTTTGCGTCAGCGTACAGCGGGTTTATGCGCCAGAACGCATGGCTATTTCCTTGGCGCAAGCCATAGCTGACAAGGCTTCCGGGCTGAATGTGGGCAATGCGATTCATGAGGTAACCCAGTGTGGGCCACTCGTCAACCCGAATGAAGTCACCCGCGTTGAGGGGTGGGTAAATGAAGCGGTAGCGGGCGGAGCACAAGTGTTATGCGGTGGTCAAAGGCTGGGCAATACAACTTATGCGCCCACCGTGCTTCTGAATCCACCCCGAGATGCGAAAGTAAGTACCCAGGAAGTGTTTGGTCCTGTGGTTTGCGTTTACGCAACCGCATCGCTGACCGATGCAATTGCGCAGGCCAACAGCTTGCCGGTGGCATTCCAGGCCGCGGTGTTTACCCAAAAGTTAAAGGTGGCCATGCGTTGTGTGCGTGAAATTGATGCCACTGCGGTTATGGTCAACGACCACACGGCGTTCCGTGTTGATTGGATGCCATTTGCCGGTCGTCGGCAGTCGGGTTATGGGGTTGGCGGAATAGGTCACACCATGCACGACATGACACAGGAAAAAATGGCGGTCATCAAGTTGTAATTACAAGGTGGATTTAAATCACTATGGCAATGAAAAAAGTAAATCTAAGCGACGTTACCGTTCTAATTCGCACGCGCAGGCGAGAATTGGGCCTTACCCAAAAACAATTGGGCGAGAAGCTGGGCATTGACCAGCGAACGGTGTCTTCCTTGGAAAAAAACCCAGGGTCGATTAGCGTAAACCGCCTGTTTGCTGTGCTTGATGCATTGCAGGTCAACATGTACTCTTCTACCGATCCCCGTGATGAAAGCAACCTGGCTCGCCTCACTGTTGACCAGTTGTTTCGGAACGCAAAAATAGTCTAAAACCGCGCGTTCACCCCATCACCCATTAAACATCACTCAATCTGATTTAATTCGCTGAAATCCAGGCAGGCAAGTAACTTCGCACGGTTATTTGCCTGCAATGCTTTCATGAATTTCGTCCAAATTCCCGTCTACGGACAATCGGTTAAACCTGGCTTGGGGCTGCGTTTTCGTGGCAACTATTGGGTTTTTTTCGACAAGCGCACCGAGTTGTCGCCATGGCTGGCCTTGCATCGGGAATCGGTGAATGACACCGAACTGGATGAATTGTTACTGCATGGCTTTCCGCGTACCCGTACTGGCGAAACCGTAGATTGCATGGTGCTAAGCCACTTTGGCTTGGTGCAGGGCGAGCTGTACGCCGACGGTTTTTTTGTGGGCCGTAGCGAAAGGCAACGCACAGCCGCCTTCACAGGCGACTTGCTGGTTGTAAAAATGCCGCTTGCTGCCAACCCGGAAAAAGATCTGCTTAACCCCAGCAGCATTTATTGGAGCAGCGAAACCCAATTACTGGCGCACCACCCGGGCACACCGGAATACGAACGCGGCAAAGCACTGGTAGAAATGGCAACTATATTGCTGGCCCGCTGGCGCGAACACGATTCGCAAAACCTCGAATTTAAAGTTCAACACCGCATTGCTGAATTGTGGGATGAAGGCAAAGCCATTGGTAGCGGTGTAGGTGCCGCAGCAATGGGGTTTATCGAGGGTATTTGGAACCTGATCAAGGTGAGTGTTGAATTCACGGCCAATGCAATAAAAGCCACTTGCAACGGCCTTGAAACACTGATCAATTCCAACTTCACGCAAATTCAGCAAATGCTGGTGGCCGCAGGCATGGCGGCCTACAACACCGCACAGGAAATGATTGCCACCCTGAAAGAGGGCATGCGCCTGTTCAACCTGATTGGCTCTGATCGTTTGTTGCGCACAGGCCTGTTTGAATTTCTCGATGGGTATTCCGAGAGCGTGCCCCACCTGCGCCGCCTGCGTAATGCAGCTGCAGTGGTGGTTACCATCGGCATAGAAGTATTGCTGGCATTGGCCACTTTTGGCGGCAGCCTTGCAGCAGGCGCAGCGCGTGCGGGTGCAGCAGCGGCCCGTGGTGCCAGCAAAATTGGCCCCTTCACCAAAAAAGCGCTTGAACATTTGGCCCGCTTTGCAAATGCAGTTGAGAAAGCACTAACATCAAAATTGCGTGCAAGCGAAGGCGTACCCAAAACTGCCTCAGCAAGCAAAGCGGCTGGCAACAGCACTGCCGCAAAAGGCCCCGATTCTAAAGCCCCCGACTCCAAGGGCACTCAAGCCAACCCCCAAAGGGCAAGCACACAGGGTGCCAATACCCCCAAAGTAGCCGAAACAAAAACCCAAGGCGAACCCATCAGCATGATCAACGGTGAAGAACTGTTGCAATTGCTCGATTGTTCGCTGCCCGGTTTGGTGGGCCTGAACTGGCAACGCACCTACCGCAGTAGCCTTGCGGAGCAGGGCTTTAATGCGGGGCTGGGCGCGGGTTGGGCACACCCATTAAGCCAGCACCTGCTGGCCCACGAGGGTGCACAGCAAAGCAGCCTGAACTACATTGACGAAGAAGGCCGCACGGTTTACTTCAAGCCTTTGAAGGTAGGCCAAAGCTGCACCAACACCAGCGAATTTTTAACCCTTACCCGCACCACTGAAATTGCCTACCGTCTGCAAGCCAGCAATGGTCTGGGTTTGGCATGGCATTTTGAACAGCTGCAAACAACGCCCGATGAATTACAGCGCTTCTCGCTGGTTCGCATTGAAGACGCTTTCGGCAATACACTTACAATCGAGCACACACAAGGCTTGCCCACACACGTGCGCAGCAGCCAAAGCACCTGGGTGCTGGGTTACAACGAACAAGGCTTGCTTGCACAAATTGCGCAACTGCCGCAATTGCCCCTAAGTCTCGAGGCTGACGAAACAGCAAACTACCTGGGCCTGAACCAGTTGGTACTGATGCAATACCGGTACAACGCACAAGGGCAGCTTGTGGCCGCAACCGATGCTGCAGGCTTTGAAGAACATTACGCCTACAACACACGCAACGTACTGGTACAGCGCACCCTGAAAAGTGGCTATAACATTTACTTTGAATGGGAGCAGGTGGGCGAAAATTCCCGCTGCATGCGCCAGTGGGGCGACCCTGTGCAGGGCCAGCCAACTTACCATTACCGGTTTGAATGGGATATTCACGGCACGGGTGGTGCCGCCACCAACTCGGTGACCAATGCCGCCACTAATGTTGCAATTGACAGCCGCGGCGCCCGCACCGAATACCAGTTCAATGCCCAAGGCCTGCCTGTATTTGAAAAAGGCCCCGAAGGTGCAATTGTACGCACACGCTACAACCCCAATGGGCAAGTGTTGGAACGCACCGATGCACTAGGCCACCGGGAGCAATTCCAGTACAACAGCCAAGGCCATTTGATTGGCTACACCAACAAGCTGGGGCAGGCGCACCAGTTTGAATTAAACCTACAAGGCCAGGTACTCAAGCACACCGACCCAGCAGGATTTGTGCGCAGCTACACCTATACCGCAGAAGGGCTCTTGGCCAGCCACACCGACGCAACCGGTGCCACCAATCGTTACCGCTACAACAGCCTGGGTTTGCTGTGTGTAATAACAAACCCACTGGGCCAAAGCACACGAATGTTGTACAACGCCCAAGGCCAAGTGCAGGCGCAAACCAATGCACTGGGGCAAAGCAGCACCTATCAGTTCGATGCCTGGGGGCGCCTGGCCAGTATTACCAACCCACAAGGGCGCAGCGCCTACTACGCCTACAACCTGATGGGCCGCTGCACCCGCACCAGCAACCACGAAGGCCTGATCACCGAATACAGCTACGGCCCGTTGGGCCAACTTCAAAGTATTACCGACCCCACCGGGCGCAGCACCGTTTATGAATACGCCGACAAACTAAGCCAGCCCACCGCGCGAATTGACGCACAAGGCTTCACCCTTCGTTACCGCTACGACAGCGAACGCAACCTTGTTGAACTGCAAAACGAGAATGGCCAAAGCTGCCATTTCGAATACGACCTTGCAGAAAGGCTGATTAAAGAAAGCGGCTTCGATGGGCGCGTACAAACCTACCAATACAATGCGGCAGGTCACCTACTTGAAAAGCAGGAATGGGGCGTGTTGCACAGCACAGCCAATGGTTTGTATCTGGACCAAATACCCGACCAGCCACTGGCCTATACACGCTACAAACGCGACGCCTTGGGCCGCCTGCTTAAAGCCCAACACAGCGATGGCGAAGAAGCCACTTTTGCCTACAACCTGCAAGGCCAACTGGTGCGTGCCGAAAATTCGCACCGCACGCTGCAATGGGAAGTGGATGCTGAAGGCCGCGTGCTTGCAGAGCTTCAAGACCAACACCGCATAGAACACAACTACAACCCTGCAGGCTGGCTAAAACAAACCGCCTGGGGCAGCATGGGTGTTGGCCTGCCTTCGGGTGCATTGGCATACCAATACAACGCCTTGGGTTTGCTTAGCGAAATCAACTTCAATGGCGAACTGCTCGCTCAATTTGAACGCGACACACTGGGCCGCGAAGTGCTTCGCAAACTCGGCAACAAAGTACACACCCAAAGCCTGTACGACCCACAAGGCAGGTTGGTGGGGCAAGTTAATCGAAGAACAAATGGCTCTAAAACCGAACAAGGCGATGAACTTTCCCCCACCGTTTCCCGCAGGCGCTACTGCTACAACCAGCGCAACCAACTGGTACGCATCGACGACCAGGGCCACGGCACGAGCCTGTACCACTACGATTTGCTCGATCGCCTGCGCGTAGTAGAAGGCCCCACACCGGAAGCGTTTTTGTTCGACCCGGCCAGCAACTTGCTGGAAGCACTGGAAGGGCAAGAAGCCACCGATGCGCAAGAAAGCCGAGCCCTGCCAGAACCGACCAGCCCCAATGCACGCAGGCCCCAACAAACCCCGGGCAACCGGCTAAAGCGCCAAGGCAACCGGCGTTTTACGTACGATGCACGTGGCAACCGCACAGAAGAAATAATCGAGCGCGGCCCACGCCGGGGGCAGGTAACACGCTACAGCTACAACGCACAAAACCAGCTTGTTGAAGTGCGCACAGGTGTTGGCTCAAACGCCAGCACCAACGCCACCACCAACGCCACCACAACCCGCTACGCCTACGATGCACTGGGCAGGCGGATTAGTAAAATCAGCCAGCATGGCGAGCAACAAAACACCGCCACGTTTTACTGGAATGGTGATGTGTTGTTGGGTGAAATCAATGAGGGTGTAAGCAACACCAGCAGTGTCGGCAACACCAAACCCAGCCGCACCTATTTGTTCGAACCCTTCAGCTTCAAACCGCTGGCCTTGGTTCAAAACGGTGAGGTGTTTCATTACCACACCGACCACATTGGCACGCCGCGAGAAATCACCAACGCCCGCGCAGAAGTGGTGTGGTCCAGCACCTTCAAAACCTACGGCGCACTGGCCGTAGCGCATGTGAACGAAGTGGACAACCCACTGCGCTTTCAAGGGCAATACCACGACGAAGAAACAGGGCTACACTACAACAGGCA
>JAJTEM010000019.1 GCA_021299735.1 Burkholderiales bacterium
GACCTTATCGTGTTAGGCCAGGTTTCAGCAGGAGCTGAAGTCATCGCCGATGGCAATGTGCACGTTTACGGAGTATTGCGAGGCCGCGCACTGGCTGGCGCTGGTGGAGACACCCAAGCCAGGATTATTTCCACCTGTTTCGAGGCGGAACTGGTAGCCGTTGCTGGTTACTATTTAACATTCGAGGGCGGCTTTCCCGAGGAAAACCGCGCCAAACCCACATTAATTCATCTTGACCATGGCACAGAGCCCGCAGTACTGCGGCTTAAAGCCATCAACATCCGCTAGGAGACCATTTGTGAGTCGAGTCATTGTTGTTACATCCGGTAAGGGTGGCGTTGGTAAAACAACCACCAGCGCAAGTTTTTCTGCGGGCCTGGCCTTGCGTGGTTTTAAAACTGTAGTAATTGACTTTGACGTGGGTTTGCGAAACCTGGACCTGATCATGGGATGCGAACGCCGAGTGGTGTACGACCTGGTCAACGTAATTAATGGTGAAGCAACGCTGCAGCAAACCCTGATCAAAGACAAACACTGCCCCATGCTGTCAATTCTTCCCGCCTCACAAACGCGTGACAAGGACGCGCTGACCGAGGAAGGTGTAGAAAAAGTAATCAAAGACCTGATCGAAATGGGATTTGAATACATTGTGTGCGACAGCCCTGCCGGTATTGAACGTGGTGCAGTGATGGCCCTGACATTTGCAGACGAAGCCATTGTGGTCACCAACCCGGAAGTGTCTTCCGTTCGCGATTCGGACCGTATCATTGGGATTTTGCAAGCCAAAAGCAAGCGCGCCAAAGAAGGTGGTGAACCAGTGAAAGAGCACCTGCTCATTACGCGTTATTCTGCCAAGCGCGCCGCTGATGGTGAAATGCTTAGCTACACCGACGTGGCAGACCTGTTGCGCGTGCCATTGCTAGGGGTTATCCCTGAAAGTGAAACAGTATTACAAGCTTCAAACCAAGGTATGCCAGTGATTCACGCCGAGGAAAATGACGCGGCCTTGGCGTACCAAGACTGTATTTCTCGTTTTTTGGGTGAAACCAAACCATTGCGTTTTGTAGACTATGAAAAGCCCAGTCTGCTGAAGCGTTTGTTTGGAGGTTGAGTCCATGTCACTACTGAGCATGTTGTTTGGCGAAAAGAAAAAATCAGCCAATGTTGCAAAAGAACGACTGTCCTTGATTATTGCGCGAGAGCGTGTAGGCGACAGTGGCCCTGACTTTTTGCCCCAAATGCGGGACGAATTGATGCAGGTGATCGCCAAATACGTCAAAATTGATCAGGAAGACATTAAATTTAATCTTCAAAAACAAGGCAATATGGAAATGTTGGAAGTCAATATCGTCTTGCCGGACCAGAAGTAAGACTGCACAATAGAAGATCGAAGTTTTAGTTGTAAGAGTGGTACAAAATGCGGGGGGCAATGCAAGCCAGAGAACTTCAACCTGAGCCAAACCGACCCGATGTGGTCTCTATCGCACAGCTCATTGGACTGGCCTCGACCTATTTGCCTGAGGCCGAGATCCGGCGTGTTCGCGAGGCTTACAAGTTTTCTGACGTTGCGCACTTGGGGCAGTTTCGCGCCACTGGCGAGCCCTATGTAACCCACCCGATCGCCGTGGCTGAACTTTGCGCCAGCTGGCGCCTTGACAGCCAAGCCATTCAGGCCGCCCTGCTTCACGATGTGATGGAGGACTCTGGCACCACCAAAGAAGACTTGATTGAGCGCTTTGGTGGCTCGGTGGCTGATTTGGTGGATGGGCTTTCCAAGCTCGATAAAATGGAGTTTTCTTCGCGTGAGGAAGCTCAAGCCGAGAACTTCCGAAAAATGCTGCTCGCCATGGCCCGTGATCTGCGGGTTATTTTGGTGAAACTGGCCGACCGTTTGCACAATATGCGAACGCTCGACATTATGAGCCCTGCCAAAAAACGCCGCATTGCACTTGAAACCCTCGAGATTTACGCGCCAATAGCCCACAGGCTGGGCCTGAATGAAATTTTCCGTGAACTACAAGAACTAAGTTTTCAGCATGCTTACCCCATGCGCTACGAAGTGCTTAAAAAGGCCGTGTTGGCTGCGCGCGGTAACCGCCGCGAAGTGGTTGGGAAAATTCTGGAGGCAGTTGAGAAATGCCTGGGAGATGCCAATATTGAATGCCAGGTGTATGGCCGAGAAAAGGCCTTGTACGGCATTTACCGCAAAATGATCGAGAAACGCCTGAGTTTTTCTCAGGTGCTGGATGTGTATGGTTTCCGCGTAGTGGTTAAAGACATGCCAGGCTGTTACATGGCCATGGGCATGCTGCACCAGCTATTCAAACCAGTACCGGGTAAATTCAAAGACTACATCGCAATACCCAAGCTAAATGGTTACCAAAGCCTGCACACAACCCTGCTCGGCCCCTATGGCACTCCAGTTGAGTTCCAAATTCGCACGGAAGAAATGCACCAAGTGGCGGAAAAAGGTGTGGCCTCGCATTGGTTGTACAAGGGCGAAGGCGAAGCGCTGAACACCATTCAAACGCAAACCCACCGTTTGCTGCAAAGCCTGCTCGACATTCAAAACCAAACTGGCGATTCAGCCGAGTTTCTGGAACACATTAAAGTAGACCTGTTCCCCGACGCTGTCTACGTGTTCACGCCAAACGGCAAAATTATGAGCCTGCCGCGTGGTGCAACGGTTGTCGATTTCGCTTATGCCGTGCACACCGACGTGGGCAACCACTGTGTGGCTGCGCGGGTAAACCAGGTAATTGAGCCCCTGCGCACCATTCTGAAAAGTGGAGATGTGGTCGAAATTATTACCGCCCCACACAGCCGCCCGAACCCGGTTTGGCTTGGTTTCGTGCGCTCAGGCAAGGCTCGTTCGGAGATTCGGCACTATTTAAAGTCGATGAACCTTGAAGAAACCGTGCGCTTGGGCAGCAGGCTGTTGGAACAGGCACTTGAGGCAGACCAAATAAAACTGGACAACCTGAGCAACGAGGTTTGGGACCGCTTGCAAAAGGATTCGCAAGTAAGCACACGGGATGAATTGCTGGCAGATATTGGTGCGGGTCGACGCGTGGCCCCAGTTGTTGCGCGACGCGTGCTGATTGCAATGGGCCGTGCTGATGCGCGGGTGGATGCGCCTTCTTCCGGCAATGTGGGGGAAGCCCGAGCCCCAATCATGATTCACGGTGGTGAAGGCATGTCGGTGCAACGTGCCCCCTGCTGCCTGCCAATTCCCGGTGACAATATTATTGGCTACTTGCGCAAGGGCTCTGGCCTGATCATTCACACGGATGAGTGTGAAACCGCACGCAAGCAGATTCGCAAAGAACCCGAGCGCTGGACAGATGTTCAGTGGTCGCCCGAAATTACACGGCCATTCGATGTGAATGTGGATTTGCAGGCTGTGAACGAGAAAGGCGCCTTGGCCACAATTGCAGCCACTTTGTCGGATGCCGGGGCCAACATTACCAACCTCACCATGAGCGATGAAACCCCCTATCGCAAGCTGTTACATTTCACTATTCAGGTGACTGACCGCGTGCATTTGGCCCGCATTTTGATGGCGCTGCGCAGGCTTGAATACGTGGAGCGAGTAACACGCGTGAAAGGCAGGGCTTTTGCGAAAGCTCGTTTGCCCGTGGCGGATACTACCACCCACTGATCGTCTTTTTTATTTTGCCCACTGTGCGCGGATTTCAATCTTTCGCCGGCTTGTCTGCCAACTCGGCAGTGGGATTGCTTGGACTGCACTTCAAGAAAACCGCCCCGTTTGAAAAGGGATACGGCGGTTTTCAGTGCGGTACAAGTAACCCACGCTGAGTTGAACAAAAAAACAGCAGATCACTCGATCAAATACCGCACTTCAATAATCTCAAGTTCGTCCCGCCCGGCAGGGGTCATCAACTGCACTACATCGCCCTCTTTGGCTTTCAACAAGGCACGTGCCACCGGAGAAATCCAGCTGATATGCCCTTTGGCGGTGTCAACTTCATCAACACCTACGATTTTTACGGTTAACTCTTCACCTTTTGAATTAACGTAAGTGACCGTAGCCCCGAAGAAAATGCTTTCAAGGCCTTGTTGTGTGGCGGGATCGACTATTTCAGCAATTTCTGTGCGCTTGGTGAGAAAACGGATTCGACGATCGATTTCCCGCAGACGTTTTTTACCGTAAAGGTAATCACCATTTTCAGAACGATCACCATTGGACGCCGCCCAGGACACCACCGAGACCACTTCCGGGCGCTCAGTTTTCACAAGTCGGGTTAATTCATCACGCAAACGACGATAACCTTTCGGTGTGATGTAATTTTTCAAACCCTGAGGTAATGTTGACCCCGAATCCGGGCCATCGTCCTCAAATTCTGAATCATTTTCTTTGGTAAACGCCTTGTTCATGTCTTTTCTCGTGAATTGCCCGACTAGACAGCCTTTGCAGAAGTGTGCAGGATACCGTAAAGCAGTCGTTTATTTGCCAATAACATCATCATAAAACCTTCAATGACGACAGAACAGGAAGCGCCAAGAATCATTGTTGTCGACGACAGCGACGATGATTTCCTATTGATTAAGCGTCAGCTGATCAATACCTGGCACACAGCAATTGTTCGCCATGCCCACAGCGAGGAGACACTAAGGACCGCGCTGGACGACATTGAACCAGACTTGGTGATTTGCGACTATTCGATGCCACAAATGACGCACGAAAGAGCCATTGAGATGGTTCAGGCGCTGCGGCCAGACACCCCCATGATATTGCTTTCGGGACTTGCCAGTGAAGCCTTGGGTGTGCAGGCGATGCACGAGGGCGTGCGTGATTATATTGAGAAGTCGAAACCCGAGCGACTGATTCCCGCGGTGCGCCGCGAGATTCACACACATCGGCTTCGCAGGGAAAAGTTATTGCTCGAACAAGCCCACAGGCGCGCGGTTTACTTTGATACAGCCACTGGTTTTTTGAACCGAGAGGGATTGGTGAAAACCCTGTCGGGACTCAGCACAAATTCAGACAACGAAAACGACCTGTGCCTGCTAAGCGTGAATGTATCGAGAAACCAGTCGCGACGCCCAGAGGTGGATCCGCGCATTCGGCGCAACATGCTGGAGAAAATAGCGGAGCGAGTTCGGGAAACATTCAAGCAGGATATTCTTTGCAGGTGGTCAGACAATGTGCTGGTGGTGTTGACTAACAGGCTTGACTGGAACGCGAACCGCGCTGTGATTGCAGACACCCTGTGCGAACTCGAAGCCAGCTTGAACCGTGTGTTCACAATTTACAACATCGCGGTGCGCCCTAACATGCGCCTGGGATTGGCACGTCCGGGGGTACACGGCCGACATGCTGCTGAGCTGGTAACGCATGCACAATCGGTGGCGCATGTGATTGAGTCGCGCGGCCTTGAACTTCTGGACGTTCTGGATAACGAAGTACATGAACTGGCCAAGCGCCGAAAAACGATTGAGCTGGGTTTGGCCAAAGGCATTGAGAGCAACGAGCTGGTGCTGGACTTTCAACCCATTGAAGACCTTAAAACTGGCCGTATTTGCGGGGTGGAAGCTTTGGTCAGATGGACCCACCCGGATTTGGGCAGAATAATGCCAAGCGAGTTTATCGACGTTGCAGAGGATTCGGGGCTGATTGATGCCTTGGGTGACTGGGTGATTGAATCGAGCAGTAAAAAGGTGCTGGCACTGCACCAGCAAGGTCATATGTTGTGGTGTGCAGTCAATTGCTCGACTGGACAGCTACTGAATCCCGAGTTTCCGGCAAAAGCCCACCAAACAATTCGCAATGCAGGACTTGACCCCAAATGGATCGAGTTCGAGGTCACTGAATCTGCAGCGATCGATGACATGGGTCGCACAGTGGAGGCGCTGAAAAAGCTGAAATCTGAGGGCTCTCCGATTGCTATGGATGATTTTGGTACAGGCTATGCCTCATTGAACTACCTGCGCCAACTGCCTGTGGATGTGCTGAAAATCGACAAAAGTTTTGTGATGGATTTGCTGGAGAACAACAACAGCCACATGATTGTAAAAGCAGTGATTGACCTGGCGCACGCACTGGGTTTGGTTGTACACGCTGAAGGCATTGAAAGCGCTGAGCAGCGAGACAGCCTGATTCAATTAGGCTGTGACAGGCTGCAAGGCTATTGGCTTTGTCATCCATTGGACATGGAAAGTCTCTCCAAGTGGCTAAACGAAACGAAAAAAGCCCGTTTAAATTCGAACGGCTGAACGCCCACCAATTTTAGAAAGATAGTCCAGCAAACGTTTGGCAATCTGATCCAGCGGTACCACCTCATCCGCAGCCCCCAAGGCAATGGCTTCCCGCGGCATGCCGAACACCACAGAACTGGCTTCGTCCTGGCAAATATTGTAGGAACCCGCTTTTTTCATATCCGCCATTGCTTGAGCGCCGTCTTTGCCCATGCCGGTCAGCATGATGCCCACAATGTTACGCGGCGATACTTCTTGCCCCGATTTGAACAAAACCTCCACCGATGGACGATGGCGGTTGACCGGCTCTGAATCAGACAGCTGGCAAATGTAATTGGCACCGCTGCGCCCCAACAGCAGGTGTTTGTCACCAGGCGCTATGTAGGCGTGGCCTGGCAATACCCGCTCACCATGTACAGCCTCTTTCACCGTGATGTTACAAACCTGGTTTAAGCGGTCCGCAAAACTTTTGGTAAAACCAGCGGGCATGTGCTGGGTAATCAGGATGGCAGGGCTGTCTTTGGGCAATTGCTCAAGAATTACCCGAATAGCCTCGGTGCCGCCCGTGGACGAGCCAACCAGCACCAGCTTTTCAGTGGCTGCAAAACGATTACCCAAAGCATTGTTGCTGGGTATAGGCTTGGCAGCAAGTGCTGGCACAACCATGCCGGTTACCGGGTCAGTTTGTGCTGCGGTAGGCTGAACTGCCGGCTTTGGCGGCAGGCGATTCAGGCGAAAACGTGCAGCATATGCGGCGCGAATTTTATCGGTGATTTCGTTGGCATAATCGATCATGCCCTGGCTAATGTCCAATTTGGGTTTAGTCACAAAATCAACAGCTCCTAGTTCAAGCGCTCGAAAAGTCACGTCAGTTCCGCGCTCTGTCAATGTAGATACCATCAACACCGGCGTGGGCCGCAAACGCATTATTTTTTCCAGAAATTCGATGCCGTCCATTTTGGGCATTTCAATGTCCAGTGTTATCACATCTGGATTAAATTTCCGGATCTGATCTCTGGCAATAAATGGATCGGGGGCGGTCGCCACAGTTTCCATGTCACGCTGCGAATTAATAATTTTACTCATCAAATTTCGGATCAAGGCCGAGTCATCTACCACCAATACTTTGATTTTATTCATTTCTCTAGCCCTTAGAAAAACACAATGTCGCCATTGACGGGGTCTTTGTTGATCTTTTCGCTGTAACGTTTTTCTAGCTGCAAAGCGGCTGAGTTGGCACTTGCCACGCGTTCAACACGCACTGCACCGGTTTGAGTATTAAAAAGAACACGGCGGCTGTGTGGTCCACCCAAATCGGACGCTGCCACTTTGATTTTGTCTTTGTGCAAAAAGTCGATCACGAATTCTGCATTTCTACGCCCGATGTGTTGGGTGTTCAAAGCACCAGTAATGTTGGCACCGCCAAACACTTTGGCACGAAGGTGTTCTCGCTTGGCGCCCATGGTCAGCAGGTCGTTGATCAGGCATTCCATGGCATACAAACCATAGCGCAGGGATTTCGTTTTTTCGCCAAGGGTGTGGGCCTCCTGTGGCGAATCGGGCAACATGAAATGATTCATGCCACCAATTTTTCGATGACTGTCCCACAGGCAAGCCGAGACACACGAGCCTAGCAAAGTGGCTATTTCGGCGGGCGCCCACGATACAAAATACTCGCCAGGCAATATGATTTTCTTGAGCATCAACGGTGCGCCGTATGCTGTGGCAGGAGGTTTTAATAGCGCAGCATTCATGAATTGCCCCATCGAGGCTGGCTTTCTCCGCCGGTGGTGGTTTTGGCAGCCTTGTCGGCGTTTACGGCATACACGGTTTTGCCACGCAGGGTGAAATAGTCGCGAGCCATGGCGAAATTCTCGGAGTGCCCCGCATACAACAAACCATTCGGATTCATCAGGGGGGCAAACCGCTTCAAAATTTGCAACTGAACATCTTTCTCGAAGTAAATCATCACATTTCGACAGAAAATGGCATCAAAGCCGGGCCTCATGGACCACACATTGTCCATCAGGTTGAGCTTTCGGAATGTCAACAATGCTTGCACCTCGGGACGCACTCGAATCAGGCCTTCGCTTTCACCTTTTCCTTTCAAAAAATACTTGCGCAAAATTTCCTCGGGAATTTTCTCGACTTGATCCATGCGGTACACGCCTTTTTTGGCGTGCTCCAGTACCTTGGTATCAATGTCGGTGGCCAAAATACGCACGGGTGGATTCATGCTGTTAAAGGCCTCCATGGCAGTAATGGCCATGGTGTAGGGCTCTTCGCCAGTGGAAGCGGCACTGCACCACAAGTCGATTCGAGCGTTGCGAGACAGGGATTGCAACTGCTTTTTCAGAATGTCGAAGTGATGTGCCTCACGGTAAAAAGAAGTGAGGTTGGTGGTCAACGAGTTGGTGAAATGCTCCCATTCGGGATTGTTTGAATTGGATTCAAGCGCATCAAGATAGGTAGAAAAACGGCTGTGATTACACGCGCGCAAGCGGCGGGCCAATCGGCTGTACACCATACTTTGCTTGCTCGGTGCCAGTGAAATACCGGCAATTTTGAGAATAAGTGCGCGTACACGGGCGAAATCCTTGTCATTGAACTCAAACTCCCGATCAGCATTGTCATCGTTTAACAAGCTACGATTGACTGCCGCAGCGGCCTGCTTGGCACCGGCCACTGCATCGTTGGCGTATTGCGCTTTGGAAAATTCAAACTTGACTGGCGGTTGGTTCATCAGGTCCTTTGTCGCGGGGTTAACACAATTTGGGAGGTGCCCCTATGCGAATGAGTTCTATACCCTGCTATGTTCCGATACTATGAGCAAAAGAATGCAAGGATTAAAACCTTGAAAAGGCTTTATCTCTCGCTTTGATCCTGCATGAAGCAGGAAAAGCCAATAACAAGTGAACCGACAATGAGTGATTCGAAAGGACTACCGCCTTCATTGCTGGACATCAGTAACTTTTCAGATGATGGCTTGAAAGTTCTGGTTGTAGAAGACAATGACTCGGACTTTGAACTGATGTGCTACCGCCTGAAACAAGGTGGTTTGAAGTACAAGGCGAAGCGGGTAGACCGGATAGAGGATTTACGGCAGTGCCTTGAACACGATGAATGGCAGGTGGTGATTTCCGACCACAACCTGCCAGGCTTTGGCTCCGAGGAAGCCCTGCGCGTGGTGCGCGACTCTGGGCTGGATATACCCTTCATTATTGTGTCAGGCAGCATTGGTGAACATGTGGCGGTGGAAGCCATGCGTGCTGGCGCTGACGACTACCTGATGAAGGACAAAATGGCGCGTTTGGTACCAGCGATTGAGCGCTCACTGCGGGCTGCAAATGAACGACGAAATCTGGCCGCGGCCGAGATGGCACAGCGCGAAAGCGAGAGGCGATTTGCAGCCATTGCGGAAAACATCCCGGGTATTATTTTTCAAATGCAGTCGGGGCCGTCCATGCCGCGGCCTATGGTGCCTTTCGTTAGCGAGGGTGTGGTGCGACTGTTTGGCGTACCAACCAGGCTTTTTCTTGAAAACCCACATTATTTTTTCGAGCAATTTGAAGTCGAAGACGCTGCCACGCTTTTTGAATTATTAATGGAACAGCCAAAGCCGGGTGTGCCTGTTAGCTGGGAAGGCAGAATCAAGAATTATGGCAAGCACGAATCGCGTTGGGTGTACATGAATGCTGTGGCAAAACCACGCGGAAACATGTTTGTGTGGGATGGTGTACTGCTGGATATCTCGGACCGAAAACAAGCTGAAGAACGCCTGTTAAATGCCCAGACCGAGTTGCGCCTGGTGACAACGGAATTCGAGAAGCGACGTGAACAGGAACGAGGCGCAATTGCCCGCGAAATTCACGATGACATGGGTGGGTCGCTAACAAAACTAAAAGCTGATGTGGCCTGGTTAAATAAGAACCTGCCCACCAATGCTGCAGTGCAGGACAAGCTCGACGATATGCTTGAGCTCATTGAACATTTATTGGCCAGCAGCCAGCGTATCGCCAAGGATTTGCGACCCGGCATTCTGGACTACGGCCTGATTCCTGCCCTTGAATGGCAGATGACCGATTTTCAAAAACGTACCCAGATTGAAGGCACTTTCCGGTGCAATGTGGAAGAACTGGACCTGGATAGTGAGCAGAGTACTGCCTTGTTCCGTATTTTGCAGGAAGCCTTGACGAACATTGTAAAACACGCCCAGGCCACGCAGGTTGACGTGGAGTTGTTTGTCACGGAAAGTGAGTTGACGTTGGAGATTCGTGACAATGGTCGCGGAATCGAGAATACTGATAAATTAAAAGAGACATCATTTGGCCTTCGCGGCATGCAAGAACGAATTGCTGCTTTTGAGGGTTGGGTTGATGTCAGCGGATCCTCGGGGTCCGGAACAACAGTCATGGTTTCAATACCACGAAGTATTCAGACAGGTGAGGCGGGAAATGATTAAGGTGCTGCTAGCAGATGACCATGCATTGCTTCGGGGAAGCCTGAAACAATTGCTGGATGACACAGGATTTGTACAAGTGGTTGCCCAAGCGGGCGAATACCCGGAAATCATGAAGGCCATGAACTCCCATACGGTTGACTTGGCCATTCTGGACATTTCAATGCCGGGTAAAAACGGTGTGGATATTGTGAAAATTCTGAAAGACAAATACCCCGCCCTGAAAATCCTGATGCTCTCCATGCACCCGGAAGACCAATACGCGGTGCGCTGCCTGAAGGCCGGTGCATCGGGCTACCTGACCAAGAACACTGCGCCTGAAAAACTGGTGGACGCCATTCAAGTGATTGCGGCAGGCCGCAAATACATTACCCCTGAGTTAGCGGAATCACTGGCGAGCCACCTTACAGAAGACTCGGAGAAACCGCTGCATGCTGCACTGAGTGATCGAGAGTTTCAAACCATTCGCATGATTGCTTCAGGTAAAAAGCTGAGTGAAATTGCAGATGAGCTTTCTCTTAGCCCGAAGACAGTGAGCGTTTACCGCGCGCGGATTCTTGAAAAAATGCGCATGAAAACCAATGGTGAACTAACGCGGTATGCGTTGGAAAACGGATTGATCTGATTTTTAAGCCGTTTAAATGAAAGTGCTGTGCAACGCAGCACTTGGGTAAGAATTCGACCCGTAAATGGATCAAGACTCGAATCTGATCAAATAATTCAAGCGCCCATGAATGTTAAATAACGTCAAATAGGCAAGGTTACAAGCACGATTTGACGCCTATTTCCAGACTACTCATAGGGCTATTCAACTCTTTTGTGGCATAGGTAATTGAGCACATTTGGCGCACACTCCGCGCTGTAGACATGCACCTGTCAAGTTGTCGATGTAAAAAAAGTGCATGCGAATAACAACTCGCTTACATAACAAAGGTGATCACATGAAAGTTTCTACAAAACTGTATTTGTGCTTTGGTGCCCTGGTTGTACAAATATTCATCGTGCTGGCACTCTTGAAAATTGAAACCCGGCAGCAAACTGAGTTTACCAATTCTTTATCGGAAACCAACGTGGAGCCCATGGTAATCATTGGTGGGCTGATCGGCGAGATTTACCGCGCAAGGGTGAATTTGCGCGATGCCTTGTTCGCCAAGTTGGCCAATAAACCAGAAAGTGAAATTTCAAAATTCCAAAATACCTACCGGGAAATGGCACAAAATGCAGATGACAAGTTCAAAGCGCTGGATGAGGTAGTTGATGCACCACGAAGACAAAAAGCGCTGGATGCTGCCAAGGCTGGCTGGGTTGACTTGAAAACAGTGGTTGGAAAAGTTGAAGCCGCCACCATGGCAGGCGACAATTCAACCGCCATTGATTTGCTTTTGACCCAGTGCTTTACTGCTGCAAATGCAACAATAACGGCTCTTAATGACCTGCTTGTATTGCAGGAAGAAATTTATGATGAAAAGGTGCTTGAAGAGGATAAATACATCGGCAAATTAGTGCTTTCGACGATCGCAATCATGCTTGGATTAACAGCAATCACTGTGTTTTTTGGCATCAAAACAATCCGGGACATACTGGGTGGGCTTGGAAAAGCTGTCGAAGTGAGCACACAAATTGGTCAGGGTAATTTGACAAGTACCATTGAAGTGCAGGGAAATGATGAAATCAGCCAGCTGATGAAGAGTTTGAAATCCATGAGCACCAGCCTTCGTGGACTGATCAAGAATGTATTGCATTCTACTGAGTCACTGACCAACAACTCTGCTTCGCTGCGTACCGCCTCTGAAGAAATGAGTAAGGCAGCCACCGAGCAAGCTGATGCAACATCATCGATGGCGGCTGCGGTAGAAGAACTCAGCGTGAGCATTGGGCAGATTACAGAAAACTCCACTGAGGCATCTGCCACGGCAACAGAGGCGCAACAGTCAGCGGATGAAGGAATGAAGAGCTTGAATAATGTGGTGCAAAGCATTCGCAGTATTTCTGAGGCTGTAGATGGTAGCGCTGAATCGGTCAAAGCAGTTGCCAAGCAGTCAGAAGAAATATCGGAAATTGTATCGACGATTACTGAAATTGCTGATCGTACAAATTTGTTGGCTTTAAACGCGGCGATTGAGGCGGCTCGTGCAGGTGAAAGCGGCCGAGGTTTTGCAGTTGTGGCAGATGAAGTTCGTAAACTTGCCGAGCAAACCAAAGGGGCAACAGACCGGATTTCGAGTATGGTAGGCCATATTCAGCTGACCACCAAAGAGGCCAGTGAGCGGATGGATGAGTCTGTAAACCGCGTCAAAGAGGGTATTACCCAGGCTGATACGGTATCCGAAACAATTCACAACATTCGACAGAATGCTGAAGCCGTAAACCAAGC
Source organism: Burkholderiales bacterium (assembly GCA_021299735.1). Taxonomy (GTDB): domain Bacteria; phylum Pseudomonadota; class Gammaproteobacteria; order Burkholderiales; family Burkholderiaceae_B; genus Limnobacter. Next base: position 13,053 of record JAJTEM010000019.1, read on the forward strand.
CATACAGGCAATTGCAGTGTCAATGAAAGAGCAAACCAACGTGAGTTTTGAAATAGGCCGCAATGTGGAAAGGGTAGCCCAAATGACCGAGGAAAATACGGCATCGATTCAACAAAATCGTGATGTTGCAGAGCAAATCAGTGACTCGTCTTTGTCTTTGAGCGAATCGGTTAAAGTATTTAAATTATAGTAAAAGTAAGGCCCGCAAACTGATCGTTAGCGGGCCATTTAAATTAAATTGGTTTAATTCGAATATCAGCCAATAAAGTTGAAAAGGGTCAATTGCGAAGTACTTGCAAAGCTTTGTTGTGCAGCTTGAAGCTGTAATTGCCCCTGTGACAGTTCGCTGATGGCCTTGGCATAATCCAGCCCCACTGCTTCGCCAGCAACGCGTTCAAGTTCCAACTGGGCTGCCTGATTAATTTGCTGCAGGGTTTCCACTTCGCGCAAGCGAACACCCACCTTGGTACGGGAAATTTGAACTTGATCGAAAATATCATCGAGTTGCGCACCCCGGTCATTGAATGCTTTCAGGTAGGTGTCTTGCGGCGTGGCGCCCTCTTGCCCATTTGGGTAGCCAGGGTTGCGCAACAAGGCCACAGCATCACGAAGAATGGCAAACGCGTCTTCATTGGTATTGGGATCTACAAATGCGTCTTGACCGGTAATGCTGAGGTTCACAAAACGGCCATTCGCGACCTGAATTTCCCGGCCAACCACTGCCTCGCCAGCGGCTGCGGTGGTGGTTTCAAGGAATGTACCAGTGATTGCACCACCGGGAGTTTGAAAAGGTTCCTGATCCTGAAAGGTGCCGGAGAACATGTAAAAACCATTTGCATCGGTACGGTTGGCAATGCCACGTAACTCTTCCATGCGGCCTTCAATATCTTGGGCAATTATTTCTCGGTCTGCCTGGCTAAGCGCTGCGTTACCCGCCTGTAAAAAGGCTTCTTTGATCGAAACCATGATGTCAGAAGCGGACTGCAAAGCCACATCCATTTGACCGAGTTGATTGTTCACATAAGTAATGTTGCTTTGATAGCTGTCGATGGTTTTAACACCCGCTTTCGCACCCAGCGCAACGGACATGGCCAAGGGGTCGTCGGATGGTTTCAACACGCGCTGCGCAGTTGCCAACTGCCCCTGAAGCTTGACCAACTCAGTTTGCTGTTTACTCATGCGGTCAGTACTAAGCTTGAAGTACTGGTTGGTGCTGATTCTGCCGATTGCCATAATTTTTCCTTAAAACCCGATCAGAACATGCTGAGGATTTGATCAAACAATTCTTTGGACAATGAAATAACCCGGCCCGAAGCCTGATAGGCCTGCTGAAACTTGATCAGGTTAGCAGCCTCTTCGTCCATGTTGACACCTTGCAAAGCGTCGCGTGAATCCGATACCTGATTCAACACCGTTTCGCGCGATTCAGCAGCCAAATTGAATTCGCGTGTTTTGTTACCCACACGGCTAACCAGCTGGTTAAAGCCGTCGGAAATGGACACACCTGCCGAGTTATTGGACTGGAACAACGTGCGTGCATTTTGTAACGCAGCCACTGCCAGAATATTTTCGTTGTTACCAATGCTGGGGTTTACCGCCGACGAAGCCGCAACTTCCGAGGGGCGATTAATTGCGGTGCGCATATTCAGTGCCGCCTCACGCACAGGCATCAAAACAAATCGGTCGCCTTCCTGTGGCGCTGCATTGTCAAGCTGGAAGCTAAGCAAAGGTGCGCCTGCAGGGTCGCGAATTTCGTAGTAATCGCCACCGGGATCGGTGACCAAACTGGCGGGGACAAACGGACCATCGGAACCCACTTCGCGGTAGCGAGGCTGGCTGCCTACAATTTGCACTTCGTATTCCGCAGGGCCAAGTTTGGACAAATCCAGAGCACGTATGGTGATTTGTGTGGGATTTGCCGTGCTGTTGTTGATATTGGGCACAACACGGGAAATGTCATCAACAAAACTGCCGCTGCTGCCAAAACTGAACAGTGCGTTGGCCGGATTGTTGTCAAGGTCGACACCCGCCGTTTGAATATTGTTGACCGCCTGACCAATTCGGGCAGCTAACAGGCTGATGGTGTTTTGGTATTCAGTCAGTTCGTTTTCGCGGAAACTCAAAAAACCAGCCAATGCGCCGTTGCCCAGGCTATCCGAATCAAAGGCCAGAAGGCGATCTTGACCGTTGACCTTGGTCGTCATGCCTACAAGCAGGTTTTGTGGATCTTGCGGATCCACCTGGGTTTGTACCGGGAATTGTGTTGTACCCACCACAAGCGATTGCCCGTTCGCAAGGAATAGGTTGGTAGAACCATCAGCCATGTCCACACGGGTGGTTTGTACTTGCTGGGACAACTCTAGAATCAGTTTGTCCCTGCGGTCCATCAAATCGTTGGGTGGCCCGCCATTCGAAGTTTGGTTCAATGCAGTCACAATTTGATTGTTCAATGCAGCTATTTGCGATGTGGCATTGTTCAATTGCTCAACCGTGTCGCGTACCTTCAAATTGGTGGCACTGCGAAGTTCATCCATGACGGTATTCAAACCGTTAAAACGCGAACTGAGGGTTTCAGCAGAGGATAAATAGTTTTGGCGTGCAGCCAAATCAGCGGGATTGGTCGACAGGGTTTGCGCTGCACCGAAGAAAATACTTAAAGCACTTGAAAGACCCGAAGCATCGTCGGCGATCATCGCATCGACGCGTGCAATTTGTTGGGCTTTGGCCTGAAAAAATGCGGCGTCGGAGGTCGCCTTCTGTTCCTGGGAGTTAATGAAGTCAGAGTAAACTCGCTGTACCGATGCAATATCAACACCTTGACCGATAAAGCCAATGTCACTGCCCGTAGATGGGCGTGATTGCTGAATCACCTGTTGACGATTAAAACCAACAGTGTTGCTGTTCGCAATGTTGTGCGAGGTGGTGGATAGCCCCGCCCGGGCCGCATTCAGGCCGCTGAGCGCAATTCCGTAGACCGAGTTCGACATAATTCAGGATCCTTTATTGCCTTGAACGACTTAACGGTCAGTTTTCGGGAAAGTTGAGGGCAACTCTTTTTTAACCTGTCCGGGTGGGAAAATTGTTTGCTCGCCACCCACACCGGCACCGGCTTTCAATTGCCTTGCAATTTCACTGGCCAGGCCCAAGCCTTTGCCTGATAATTTTTGAACCAGTTCCTGGTCATACATACCTTGATAAGTTTTCGTACTGGAATCAGTAAAAAGGCCGCTTTCGGGTGTGGCATCGCGCATGCTTTTCAAGGCCATTTGTAGAAAAATGGATTCAAATTGCACGGCCACTTTGTCGATTGCTGCATTGAATTCCTCGCTGCCCCGTTCTGCGCGTGCGCCACGCTTTAGGCCCTCAAGGCTGCGAGAATCCATCGACAGCATTTGTTGGGTATCCAAAGGCTTGTTGGACAGTGGCGTCATTTAAATCACCTCGAGTTCTGCTTTCAGGCTGCCTGCGGTTTGCATGGCTTGCAAAATGGAAATGAGGTCGCTTGGCGTTGCACCCAAGGCATTCAGAGCCTTCACCACATCAGACAACTGCGCGGCGCCCTTGATTTCAATCAGTTCCCCCCCGGCTTCGGAAATTTGAATATCGGCCTGTTCAGTGACCACTGTTTCACCTTGTGAAAAAGGGGCTGGCTGCGAAATAACCGGTGTCGATGAAATTTTTACAGTCAAGTTGCCGTGCGCAACAGCACAGTTTTCAAGCATCACGGCCTGGTTCATGACAACTGACCCAGTGCGCGCATTCACAATTACTTTGGCGCTGGCCATGGCTTTGTTGATGCTCAATTCCTGAACACGCGACAAAAACGCCACACGGTCATTGGGATTGGACGGTGCACGCACCTTGATGGTTCTGCCATCCAGCGCTTGAGCCACATTGGGCCCCATGTTGTTATTAATTGCCTCGGCCACACGAATTGCATTTGAGAAATCAGTGCTGGTCAGTTCCAACTGCAAGGTTTCACCCAGTAAAAACGGCGTGGCCACTTCACGTTCAACCAAAGCTCCGGCTGGAATACGACCTGCAGACAAGTGGTTGATCACGGTTTTCGAGCCGCCCGCCGACGCACCCGCGCCGCCCACAATCAACTGGCCTTGCGCAAGGGCATACACTTGGCCATCCGCACCTTTCAAAGGGGTCATCAACAACATACCGCCACGCAGGCTTTTGGCATTGCCAATTGAGGACACGGTCACGTCAATGGCTTGGCCTGGTTGCGCAAAAGCAGGCAGGTTGGCAGTTACCATCACCGAGGCTACGTTTTTAAGTTGCAAGTTGGCACCCGGAGGCAATGTAATGCCCGATTGCTGCAGCATGGACACAATGCTTTGGCTAGTGAAAGGCGTTTGAGTGGTTTGATCGCCTGTACCGTCCAAGCCAATCACAATGCCGTAACCGTAAACAGGGTTGGAACGCACACCTGAAACCGTGACCAGGTCACGAATTCGGGTTTGTGCATCTGCAGGGCCAGCGATTGCTGAAAGCCCCATCACAACCAAGGTCAGAAAAATGGCTTTGCAAATTTGGTGGGCTAAATTGGAAAAGAATTGTTTCAACATGTTTAAGCCCCCCTTAAAACGGCAATACAGTCAAGAAAAATCGGCTAAGCCAACCCATGGCGGTTGCGGAATCCAGGGCGCCCTTTCCCCGATATTCGATGCGTGCATCGGCTACTTTGGTGCTGGGCACCACGTTGCCGGGCAGGATGGTAATCGGGTTAACTACACCACTGAATTTCAGGTATTCGACATCACGGTTAGTACCGATCTGCTTTTCACCCACCACTTGCAAATTGCCGTTCGGCAAAACGCCTGCAACTGACACAGTAATGGTGCCAGTCAAATTGTTGGCTGCCTTGCTTTCTCCCTGTCCGGAAAAATCCTTGTCACTGCTGGCAGTGCCATTGATCGCGCGCAGATCGCGGCTGCCAAAAAAGCCTTGAATCAAGGGCACATCAATGCTGGCGGAATCGCTGCGGGAAGCGCTCATGGAATTGGTTTGTGCGGCGTTAATCTGCTCAAGAATTTGAATGGTGAGCGTATCGCCGACAAAGCGTGCACGCTGGTCTTCAAACAAAGGGCGGTAGGTGGCAGTGCTGTATAAACTGCCTGTGGGTGCGGCCATGGCCAATTGGGCTGGCTGCGGCACGGGCTGCTGCACGGTGGTTTGGGCGGGCATATCAACTTTCGGTGCGAAAGTTGAACAAGCCCCTAAAGTTATTGAAAACGCTGCCGTTAAACCGTTATGAATAATTCTTTTCATGCCATGCACTCCACTAGAACAACTCTAGTGTGCCCGATGTTTTAAAAATCAAAGCTGAGATAAGCGCTGTAACATCTGGTCTGATGTGGAGATTGCCTTGGAATTGATTTCATAAGCACGCTGTGCCTGAATCAAACCAACCAGTTCTTCCACCACGTTGACGTTGGATGTTTCAACAAAACCCTGCGAAATAAAACCAACACCATTTGTACCAGCAACAGCTTGTGTGGGCGCGCCTGAAGCGGCAGTTTCTGAATACAGGTTTTGACCCATGCTGAACAAACCAGCCGGGTTTACAAAACTGGCCAACTGGATTTGACCCAGTTCCTGGGGCTGAACCTGGCCTTGCACCACGGCAGAAACAACACCATCCTGTGAAATTGAAATTTCCTGAACACCCTGCGGAATGGTGACCGGGCCAAGAATTGGGTAGCCGTTGGAGGTAACCAGTGTACCGTTGGCGTCAATTTGAATGCTGCCGTCGCGGGTGTAGCTGGTGGTGCCATCGGGCATTTGAACCTGAAAAAACCCTTGGCCGTTGATGGCCACATCCAATGTATTTCCAGTTTGCTGCAAATTACCCTGCGCAAAATTTCGCACAGTGGAAACAGGCTTTACACCAGTACCAATTTGAAGACCGGAAGGCACCTGGGTTTGCTCGGTGGTTTGCGCACCAGGCTGGCGAAGGGTTTGGTAAAGCAAGTCTTCAAACACAGCGCGCGAGCGCTTGAAACCGTTGGTGGCTGTGTTGGCCAGGTTGTTTGAAATAACATCCAGCTGGGTTTGCTGGGCATCCAGACCTGTTTTTGCAATCCACAAAGAACGCATCATGGTGGGTTTTCTCCTTAATTCATGCCAAACAGGCTGTTGGCGGCCTGGCCATTTTCCTTGGCGGTGCTGATCATTTTCATTTGGGTTTCATATTGACGGGCTGCGGTGATCATTTGCACCATCATGTCCACCGCATTCACGTTGCTCGATTCGATAAAACCGCCAGCCACGCGTACATTCAAATCGGCATCGGCTGGCTGACCGTTGGCAGCTCGAAACAAGCCATCATCGCCTCGATTGATTTCACCCTCTGGAATGTTCACCAGCTTTAAGCGGCCCAACTGAACCACGTTGGTGTCGCCTGCCAAGGGGATGGCCGATACGGAGCCGTCACCCTCGAAGGACAAGCGGTGATCGGGTGGCACATTGATGGGCCCGTTGGTACCAATCACAGCGTAGCCTTCCTGAGTGACCAGGTTGCCCTGACCGTCCAGCTGGAAGGAACCATTGCGGGTGTAGGCTTCATTGCCTTTCGCGTCGTTGACTGCAAACCAGCCCTCGCCCTGAATGGCCACGTCCATTTCGCGACCTGTGGACTGAATTTGTCCCGGCGTGGTGTCGAAGCCAATGCTGGTTTCTACTGCAAAGCTTCGTGAACCACTGCCCTCGCCTGTGACCGGTGCACTTTGAAACGCCATGAGTTGTTGCCGAAACCCGGGCGTATTCACGTTGGCCAGGTTGTTGGCAATGTTCTCCTGCCGTGACATGGTGCCTTTGGCGGCTTGGGCAGCCAGGAAAATCAGTTTGTCCATTCTTGCGATCCCGCTTCAGTTCAAAATTTAACGAAGGTTGGTGATGGTCTGGAAAATTGAATCCTGGGTTTTAATGGTCTGTGAGTTGGCCTGATACACGCGCTGTGCGGAAATCATGGCCACCAGTTCAGCCGTCAAATCAATGTTGGAGTCTTCCAGGGCCCCAGACTGAATAATGCCGAATGCGGTATCCGCACTTAGAGATACCAATTCAGGACCTGACGAGTTGGTAGCCAACCAGCCGTTCGAGCCCACAGGCTGCAAGCCTTCCGGGTTCGGGAAACGGTACAAACCAATTTGCGCATGGTTCACCAACTGGCCATTGGCATAGCTGATAGTCAACATGCCATCAGCACCCACATCAAACCCCGCAAAAGGCGAAGACTCATAACCATCCTGACCCAGGTTTTGAACCACAAATGAGCTGCCGTACTGAGTTGTGTTGCTCATGTCGAATGTGAACTGATTGGGAGCAGCACCAGTTGAAGAGAATGGCACACCGCTGGCGGTGACAAAACGAGACATGTCCACAGTCAAGTTGCCGTTATTGGGGGTGACCAACAAACCATCTACGCCATATTGCAAACTGGCTGAAGTGGATTGCGCAGGCGCGGTGGTTACTGCAACCGGTGCCAAACCAATGTCCACTTGGGTACCGTCTACGGTGGCAAACACCGACCAGTCATTTGACGCTTCTTTGCGCATGTAAATCGACATCACATGTGCACCACCCAATTCGTCGTACACCGTCATCGATGTTGAATTGTTGAAGGTGTTCAGGTTGGCTGGGTCGAAGACCAGGGCCGGGTCGATTGCAGTCGCGCGTGCATCCAGATTCAGCTCAAGGCGACCACTGCGTGTTGCCGCGGGTGGAATGCTGCCGCGAGGCACCAGAATTTCCTGAGCTACATCAGATGGACGACCAGTGGCTGCGTCCACAGGGAAACCTTGTAGACGGTCGCCACGAGAGTTGACGATTTTGCCCTCATTGTTCAAGGTGAACTGGCCATTGCGAGTGTAAATATTGTCGCCATTGTCGGCCTGCACCTTGAAAAACCCTGTGCCACTGATGGCCAGGTCTAAGGGATTGCCTGTTACGTTGATGTTGCCCTGTTTGAAGTTTTGAGTCACAGCGGCCAAGCTAGTACCCAAGCCGATACCATTAGTTGAGCGTGCGCCGTTGAATGCGCGGGCGAACACATCGGAAAACTCAGCATCCGAACCCTTGAAACCGACCACACTGGCGTTGGACACGTTGTTTGCAATCACCTCCAAACCACGCTGCGCTGCGTTCAAACCACTCAAACCCTGCTGGAAACTACCACCTGCTGAAAAAGCCATGCTTGACTCCTTGAAAAATCTTTAATTTAGAAAACCTGCTTGATGTCGGCGAACGTAATTTCGCTGCCATTGCTGGTTAACAGTTTGGTGCCGTCTGCGCCTGCATTGCGCACGCCCTGAACAACAGACAGGGTCAGCGGTGTCACGCTGGCATCTTTGCCTGCTGCTTTTGCTTCAATTTCGAATTTGTAATTACCGGCAGGCAAGGTGCTGCCGTCGTCGCTTTTGCCATCCCACTGAAATTCATGGGTGCCTTTGGATTGCGCGCCAAGGTCGATGGTACGCACCACGTTGGCGCCGGCGTCCAGCACTTTCACGCGCAGAATATCCGTGCTCTGGTTCAATTCCATGGAGCCCACGGCTTTACCATCGGCCAACTTCAGGTCGTTGCCTTCGGTTAACACAGCACGGCCCAGCATGCTGGTGGCCTGCACGGTTTGGTTGGCGTTAATGGAAGATGCAACGCCTTCCATGGTTGTATTGAGTTTGTTAATGCCGGTGACCGTATTCAATTGCGCCATTTGGCTGGTTACCTGGGCGTTGTCCATCGGTGCCAGTGGATCCTGGTTTTTCAACTGGGCAACAAGCAGGGACATGAAACGTTCCTGAATCGCCTCAGGGCTGTTCTCGTCAGCCTTCTTTTTTGCCGCTGTGGTGCCGCTGTTGTTACCCAGTGCGGAAGTTACGTCAATCGTCATTTTTCACTGCTCCTTACTGGTTGCCCATGTTCAAGGTTTTCAACATCAACTGTTTGGCTGTATTCATCACTTCGGCGTTGGTTTGGTAACTGCGCGATGCCGCCAGCATGTCGACCATTTCCTCGACCGCGTTTACATTCGGCATGTACACATACCCATCCTGATCGGCCATGGGGTGCTTGGGGTCAAACATTTTCTTGGCCTCGGTTTTGTCTTCTACGATGTCCTTTACCTGCACGTTCTCGGCCAAGGCGGCTTTGCCAGGCGCGGCTTTTTCCAGCACCGCTTCAAACACAACCTTGCGGGCCTGGTAAACAGAATTGGGGTCACTGGCCGCAGTATCCACATTGGCCAGGTTACTGGCCACGGTATTCAAGCGAGTGGTTTGCGCTTGCATCGCACCACCGGCCAGTTTGAAAGAATTAAATAGAGACATATTGTTCCTTTAGGCCTTATTGGTTACCCGAGCCCATGGCCTGCTTCAAGGTGGAAATTCTTCCGTTGATTGAACGCAAGGCCGCCTCATACTTCACCGTGTTTTCGGCAAAAGCCGCACGTTCACGTTCAATATCGACCGAGTTACCGTCAATAGAAGCGTTGTTGCCTCGGCGAAACTGCAACATCTCGGCCGTGCTCATGCCCGAGTTGCTTTTGCCGGCAATGTGCCCATGGTGGGTAACAGCCAGCGCACCTGCACCATTGCCCAAACGTGGGTTGGCGGGGCCATCCATCGGACCTTTCTCACCTGTGGCTGCTTTCAATGCGGTTTTGAAGTCGAAATCGACTGCTTTGTAATTGGGTGTATCTACGTTGGAGATGTTGGACGTCAATACCTCTTGCCGACGGGCTCTGAGTTTCAGGGCTTCGGCAGAGAACTGCATGGCATCGGTGAGTTTGTCCAACATCTTTTAATCCTTCATACACGGACGGATGAAGTGATTATTGAATTGAACCTGTCAAATCAAAGTGGAGAGAAAGGGGATAAATGGCACTCTTTTTCTGCTTAAGGAGCAGCGCACCACCGCCTAGGATGTTGTCATCGAGGCAAAAATTATTTCTTACAATTCTGTTTACGGCAGTATTGCCCAGAACTTAAATGAAATTTCACACTTTTTTTAATATCGTGTTTCAAATGCGGCTTGGCTTGGTGTTCGGCTTGGCCGTTTGCCTGACGTTGGGTCTAAAGGCTGTTCAAGCCGATGCAGCCCAAACCGACAGTGCACGCTGGGTGACGGAGGGGCAGCTCAGTGAACTGGTGGATCCTGCCCTTGTTCCCCCCGGCGCAATGATTGATGTGAAATTTGTTAAGGCTGATGAACGGATTGGCAGCCTGCAGTGCCCTGCTGCGCTATTTGGCAATACAGCAGGCAACAAAATGTGGGGTCGAACTTATGTGCGAGTGCAGTGTGTAGGCTCAGATACTGCTCCTTTTTTTGTAGGTGTGGATGTAAAGGTGTGGGCGCCAGTGCTAGTGGTGAAAAGCACCGTTCAATCAGGCCAAACAATTGGCCAGAAAGATGTTGAATTCAGAACCATGGATTTAAGCCAGCTTAGCCACGGGTGGGTTAGCGATCTTGCTCATTTAAACAACAAAACAGCCGCTCGCCAATTGTGGCCGGGAACCCTGTTGAAACACGATTATTTGCGTGGTCAGGCTTTGGTTAAAAATGGCGACACCGTGAAAGTAATGATGACGGGGCCGGGATTTGCCATTGGAGGTACAGCGGTGGCGATGGGCGAGGCCGAGTTGGGCGAGGTTGTAAAAATCAAGACGACGCAGGGCAAAATACTTCACGGCGTTGCGCGGGACGCGCTGCTGGTGGAGGTTAGTTTGTAAGGGTGAGCCTCAAAAAGTAGGAATTCTTTCGAGAATTCGTTAAAGTTAGGTGGAATCGAGCCGTTAAGAAAACATGTGAAACCCACTTAGGCTCTGCCCAATGCGGAGGAAAACATGAGTATTAATAGAATTAACGCGGGAAACAACCCTATCGACAAACTGACCAAGCCGCAAGGTGGCAACAAGTCGGCATCGGTTGGATCCACCGAGAAAGCAGGTTCGGAAGGTGCGGTCGCCAAGCTTTCCGGGAAATTTAGTGAACTGAGCTCAGCAGGTGCTCCGTTTAATGCCGAGAAAGTGGCTGAGATCAGAGAGGCCATCAGCAAAGGCGAGTTCAAGGTCAATGCAGAGGCAGTTGCTGCCAAAGTAATTGAAAGTGCTCGCGAGTTGCTTGGCCAAAAGTAAGCAAGGAATGAAGATCATGTCGCACGCTGATACAGCAAAAAATTTGTACCGCAACCTGGCCTATGAATGTGATATGGCGATGGCGCTGGTTGATATCTTGCTGGAAGAGCAGGCGTGCCTTGTAAAGCTGCAAACTACCGAGCTGAACAGCCTTGCGCTTCGCAAAGAAGCCATGATGCTTGAGCTGGAAAAACGTTATCTGAATAATGTTGAGATGGCCAAGGCTGCAGGTTTTCAAGCCAATATGGATGGAATTGCCCTGTGGGTAGACGTACTTGCTGTTCATGAACCCCGGCTATTGGGTACCTACTCCACCTTTCGCACCACACTAACTCATGCGCAGCGCCTTAACAAAACCAACGGTGAACTGGTTACAGAACAGTTGGCTGGCTTGCAGGAGAGAATTGCGATTTTGACTGCCGCCGCAGTAGCTGAACAAAAGCCAACTGCCAGTGATACCTATGGTCCTAAAGGCGGTCTGAGCCAGTCGGCCTTGACCGGCGGCGCTACGCCCCGCGCGGTAATTCGTTAATCGTTAACCAATACGACACCAAGGCAGAAATTCGGGTCAGGTACTGATCAAACTGCACAGGTTTGACTGCAAAGCTGTTCACGCCCAAATCATAGGAACGCTTCACATCGCTGATTTCACGTGATGAAGAAAGCACCACGATAGGCATGGTTTTGAATACATCGTGTGAACGCAAAAACCTTAACACCTCCAAACCATCAAGTTTCGGCAGTTTAAGATCCAGCAACACGAGCTTTGGCAAATTCAATGCCGCACTGTCTTTTGGGTGATCTTCCATAAGACGTTTGAAATATTCAATCGCCCGTTCGCCATCCTCAAGCAACACGGTGGAAGAGCTCGAGGATGTTTTGCGAACCACACGCAAGGCGAGGTCTGCATCGTTGGAATTGTCATCAACCAGTACTACGTCAGCCATCGCAAATATCCTCTTAGTCATTCAGGTCAGCGTACTCAGGCAGGGTAAAGGTGAAGCATGCCCCCTGACCCAACTCCCCTTTGGCACTGATTTCGCCGCCGTGACGCTCAATAATTCGTTTCACAATGGCCAGGCCAACCCCGGTGCCATCGAAGTCTTTCTTGTGGTGTAAACGTTCAAATACATTGAATAGTTTATCGGCGTACTTCATGTCAAAACCCGCCCCGTTGTCCCTCACGCTGAAACGGTAAAAGCGCCCTATTTTTTCACAATGAACGGTCACTTTTGGCTGCGCCGCTTTGCCACTGAACTTCAAGGCGTTGTCGATCAAATTCATCCACACCTGTTTCAACAGCACCGGGTCAGCATGGACAGGCGGTAGCTCGCACAATTCCACGATGTTTTTTCTACGAGCATCAAGCTGATCCAGGATTTGCTCAAGCATCTGCTGCTGGTCTACCTTGACCCTGGCCACATCGGTACGCAGCAGGCGAGAAAAGTCGAGCAACCCGTCTATGAGGCCGCCCATTTGACGGGCGTTGTTGCTGATTCGGTCGAGCAGGTTGCGGGCCTCCTCGGGCAGGCTTTCGGCGAAATCTTCTTTTAAAATGCTGGAGAATCCATCTATTGCGCGCAGTGGTGCGCGCAAGTCGTGCGACACCGTGTACGTAAATGCCTCAAGCTCTGAATTGCTACGGGTCAATTCGGCGGTTCGTTCGTTGATTCGTTGTTCAAGGGTACCATTTAAGCCTTGCAAATCGTCTTCAAAAACACGGCGCTCGATGCACAAACCAAGCAAGCGAATCGCAGTTAAAACCCTCAATACATCATCGTTGCAGGCATGCTCCACGCCTTGCTGTGCCACAAGTATCCAGTACTCGGGCTGATTCGGTTCAATCGCTTTGCGCAATGCAAACCAAACCGCTATGATTCCCAGTTCAGTGGTCCAGTTCTCTTCGAAAAAGTGCTCTGGTTTCATTTTGGCAATCATGACCAAACCGTGTTGGTCATGACCTTCGAGGGGCTCGCAAAATTCTTCAGCGTTGTCCCAAAAAGCCTGCCCTTTTTCAAAGGGCATGCGCAGATCGGGGTTGGTACCCCGAACCCGCCAGTGGTTGTATTCTGATTTATCACGAAAACCCAGCACCACTTCAGCATGCACGGTCAGACAGTTTTTCAGGCCGCGCGCATACGAGGCCGCCAACTCGGGAATTGGCGCGGAAAGCAATACCCCCTGCAACAATGAGCGCTGCAGTGAAAGCAGCTGTTCATTGAGCCGTTTTTGGGTTTGATCCGTGGATACGCCCATGTAACCAGTGAAGTCGCCGTTAATGTTGTACAAGGGTCGACCGGTCGATTCAAAAATTATTCGCTCGGCATCTTTTGGCCAATACTCAAAGCTAACTCGGTCAAAGGGTTGGTGCTTGTCGAGAAGTTCTTTGAAAGTATCCCAGTTGAATCGCGGGTCTATGCATCTCAGGCCCTCTACATCCCACCGGGCCAAGCCATCAAAGGGCAGCTTAAAACCACTTCTAGCGTTGCTGTTTTGATCCTTTCCACGGTAAATAATACGAACAATGGTGTGCGCAGAATCCTGATGCCAGTACCAATCGCCCGATAGCTCCATGAGTCTGCGCAACTGGCTTTCAGACTGGATCGATGAACGGATTATCTCAAGCAGTCCCGATAGGAGCTTGTTGCCCATGAACCACGCGCCCAGCAAACCCAAGGCCACGGTGAAGAGCACGGTTAAATTCCAGTTTAAGGAATCGGAGGTGGTGGCTGCCATGTAAAAAGCAGCCAGGGCCACAGGACCAACACCAGTGAGAATAACGAGAATGAGGGAGCGATTGACCCTGACACGAGATTGCTCAAAAGTTTTCGGTGTTCCCTGGGCTTTGGGTTCAGCCATTTGTGCTTAGTGTTCGCGAAGCTTGGCCTTGAGGCGACTAACTGCCTGTGTGTGCAACTGGCACACTCGGGACTCAGTCACGCCAAGTACTGCGGCGATTTCACGGAAGTTTAACTCCTGCTCATAATACAGGCCCATGAGCATTTTTTCACGTTCAGGCAAATCTTCGATGGCCTGAATCAGACCATCATGGAAGCGTTGATCTCCCAACATCGCAAGCGGGTCGGCTTCTTCGTCACCGCCAATCTGCCGGTCAAGATAACCCTCGCCGTCGCCATCCTCCGCGTAATCGTCGTAAAACACCAGCGATGCACCACGCGAATCAAACAGCATTTCCTGGTATTCCTCCAGGCTTACACCCATAACCTCGGCAATTTCTTTTTCAGTGGCTGAGCGTCCAAACTTTTGCTCTGCTTTCAGGGTTGCTGTTTCAATTTTTCGTTGTGCCTGGCGCACACCTCGGGGCATCCAGTCGGCTGAACGCAATTCATCCAGCATGGCGCCACGAATTCGCTGGCTCGCGTAAGTTTCGAACTGGGCACCCTGCCCTTCTTCAAAACGGGTTATGGCATCCATAAGGCCAATTAACCCGGCCTGGATTAGATCATCAATTTGCACAGACGCAGGAAGTTTGGCAATCAGGTGATGAGCCAACCTGCGAACCAAGGGGATGTATTGATCCACCTGCTTTGATTTGTCTAAAGTGCCCTGGGCTGTGTACATGGAGTCTGTGATTCCTGTCTTGTTATTACGCCAGTGCGTGTTCATCAAAAGAGCAAATTGCCTTTGCAATTCGACGACCTGCCGCAATCATCTCCCGACCGACCTGGTTCAAGGCTTTGCCCGAAGGCAGAGCCGGCAAATGCCCGGCATACTGCAGGGGATTGACCAGAAAACTTGAGGTGCTTTCCAGCAAATTTGCGAACACGTGATCGGCCTCATCTGTGCTTCTTACACCTGCAACAATAACACGATGGCGAATATTTTCGTCTACACCTTTTGAAGAACGAATGGCCTGAAACGCACGAGTAACTGATCTGGCAGTGGGTTGAACCACCCAGCACCAGTCGTCTTGCGGAGAAAACGCATTGGCTAGCTCCACAGCCTCGTAGGGTAAGGTGGCATAAAAACGGTCGCAGCTCACCGGCATGCGGTGAAGCTTTCCCAACAGGGCTGACGACTGGGCCGGTTTTTTCGCCAAGGCCTCAAGGCCCCTTCGTGCCACCACGAGATATTGGGAATCGGCAAGCTCAACAACCTGGTCCTCAAGATTGAACTTGCCGTTAAAAAAATCGATTAAATCAGTGCGTGCGTGCGTGGGCAACAGCTGTGGCAAGCCTGCCATAGACCCGTCAAATAGTACTGCTGCTCGATCTGAGCGGGCTTGCTGCTCCAGAACAAAACGAGCCAGGCAGGCTGCATAATCAGTCCCCATATCGCCGAGAATCGGGTGGATGATGGCGGTTTTGCGGCCCAACAAATGTCGAAGTGTTTTAGCTTGATCCATATAACTCAGTAGACCATGAGACTTTAAATTCCAGTCGCAGAGACTTGGGCCATTTTCCATTTCAATTCCTCGCTCGAGGCTTGAAAAGCCTGGCTGCTACGGGCATTCATGGCGCGGTGAACCAACACACGTGGATCTGCCGGGAAAAGATCTTCAGGCACACGCTGCCCGGTTGCAATGTAGTGCACCGCCAACTTGTGACGCATTACCACATCCAGAACGCCGCCTATTTTGATGGATTCATCGAGTTTGGACAAAATGGCACCACTCAGACCTGTACTCTTGTAGTTTCGCACCACGTCATCCAGCGTCTCCGGCTGGCTGGTGGCATTCAGTAGCAACACCCGCTTCACGTGGCTGTCGGTCAGTATTTGTGTTTGCTCGGCCACACGAGAATCGCGCTGGCCCATGCCCACGGTGTCGATCAAAATTAGGCGCTTGCGCTGCATGGTGCTGCGCAATTGGGCCAGGTCTGTGTGTGTTTGTGCGGTGTACACCTGCACACCCAGAATTTTGCCGTAAATGCGCAGTTGGTCTTGCGCACCAATTCGGTAGCTGTCTGTCGTTATCAAACCCAGCGAATCAGCGCCATACTTCACCACACAACGTGCAGCCAATTTGGCTGTGGTGGTGGTTTTACCCACGCCGGTGGGGCCAACAAGGGCAAATGTACCGCCGGTTTCCACAATGTCTTTGTTCGCCGGAACTACATTCAGATTTTTCATGATGACATTCATCACCCAGTCCCGCACTTGGCTATCAGTGAGGTCTGTAGGGAGTTTTTCAACCACAGTACGGGCAAACAGAGGAGAGAATCCTGATTGGGTTAATTGATTCCACAGTTCGCCGCGCTGGGGATTTCTCTCCAGAGTGTCGCGCCAGGTAATCATGGCCATTTGGTCCTTGAGTAGCTGACGCATTTGCTTGATTTCTTCCAGCACGGCAGTTTGCTCATTGGCCATGGCCTGACTTGCCGCTTGTGAACGACGCTTGGCCACATCAGAAATCATGTCGTTTTCAGGCAAAACCTGCGGGATTTGATGCACTACGGGCTTGCGGTTGATCAATACATCGCGCTGGGCATCGACCTGCTGGGCAATTTTCTCCGCAGGAGTGGGCTGGCGTTGCGCTTCCTGTGCTGCAAATTGGGCACGCTCGGCCTTGGTCCAGGAAACTGGTGCAGATGAAACAGGAGCGGGTGCAACAGCTGGTTTTTCGGTCACAGTATCCAGATCCTGCGAGGACGCGGCCAACACCTCGGTGCCTGCCGCAGTTTGCTTGGTAGATAAAATGATTGCGTCTTCGCCCAGTTCGGCACGCAGCTTTTGCAAGGCCTCTCTAGTGGTGGGGGCTATGAACTTCTTCAACTTCATGCTTTCGCTCCTACAACTTGCGCTACGCGGATAGTACGGTTTTCAGGAATTTCACTGTGCGACAACACCCGAAGGTTCGGTGCAGCGCGCTTGAGTAAGCGAGCCATCGACAATCGCAGCGCGTCGGGTACCAACAACACCGGGCTTTGACCCAGTTGCTCTTGGCGACTTGCCGCATCGGCGGTTTGGCGGGCCAGGTTTTCTGCCAGGTTAGGGTCAATGCCCACCTGATCTTGCCCTGCTGCAGTGTGCGCATGGGTAATCATTTGTTCAAGCTTGGGTTCCATCACCAACACGTTCAGGTCATCGCTGGTACCGGCCAAGGCCTGCACGATTGCACGGCCCAAAGCAATACGCACAGCGGCTGTCAGCTCAAGCGGGTTCTTGGTGCGAACACCGTTTTCAAGCAACGTTTCAAAAATGGTGCGCAAGTCACGAATGTGCACACTTTCTTCCAAAAGGTTTTGTAACACTTTCTGAATGACGGCAACATCCAACAACTTGGGGGTAAGGTCTTCCACCACTTTGGGAGAGGTTTTCGCGCAATGGTCCAGCAACTGCTGGGTTTCGGTTCTGCCCAACAACTGGGCGGCCGATGTTTGCAAAATGTGTGAAAGGTGTGTAGCTACTACAGTGGATGCATCTACCACGGTGTAGCCAGCTGCATTGGCCTTCTCTTTTTGATCATCCGCAATCCACACAGCCGGCAAACCAAACGCGGGGTCGGTGGTTTGCGGGCCAGGCAACTGCATGGTCACGCGGCCCGGGTTAATGGCCAGGTGTTGGTTCGGAAACACTTCGCCCTCGCCCATGCAAACGCCCTTGAGCAAAATACGGTAAACCGAGGGCCGCAATTCAAGATTGTCGCGTAAATGCACTGCAGGTGGCAGGAAACCAATTTCCTGCGCAAACTTCTTGCGAATAGCCTTAATGCGCTTGAGCAAATCGCCATCTTGTTTGTTGTCCACAAGCGCAATCAGGCGGTAGCCCACTTCCAATGCGATTGTATCAATGGGCACCAAGTCGTCCCATGTGGCTTCCTGAGCTTCAGTGGTTGCAGCCTTGATTTTGGCCTGGTCCTCAGACGTAGTACTTACCTTCTGTACTGCCGTTTTCTGAGACAAGTGATACGCAAGATAAGCAAACCCGGCGGCCAATAACAGGAACGCCAAGCTGGGCATACCGGGAATAATACCCAGCAGGGCCATGATGCCAGCCGTGATGCCAACCGCCTGTGGCGATTTAAGCAACTGGCCAGCCAACTGGGTGCCAATATCTTGCCCTTGGCCCACGCGGGCAACCACCAAACCAGCAGCAATTGAAATAACCAATGCTGGAACTTGCGCGACCAGACCGTCGCCAATCGCGAGCAACACATAATTGGTGCCTGCATCGGCAAAGCTCATGTCGTGCTGCATAACACCCACAGCGAAACCGCCGATGATGTTGATGATCAGAATCATGATACCGGCCATGGCGTCGCCACGAACAAACTTGCTGGCACCGTCCATGGAACCAAAAAACTCGGCCTCTTGGCTAACCTCTGCGCGGCGCTTGCGGGCTTCGTCTTCACCGATCAAGCCAGCGTTCAAATCAGCGTCAATGGCCATTTGCTTGCCAGGCATGGCGTCCAGGGTAAAGCGTGCGGACACCTCTGCAATTCGGCCTGCGCCTTTGGTAATCACCACAAAGTTGATCAACATCAAAATCACAAACACCACGATACCCACAGCCAGGTTACCGCCCACCAAGAAATGACCGAAGGCCTCGATCACTTTTCCGGCAGCATCGGGGCCTTCATGGCCGTGCATCAACACCACGCGGGTAGAGGCCACGTTAAGGCTCAAACGCAACAGGGTAGTTACCAGCAAAATGGTGGGGAATGCTGCAAAATCGAGTGGACGTGTGGTGTACAGGCTTGCAACCAGCACCATGAGGCTGAGCGCAATGTTGAATGTAAAAAACAGATCAAGCGCAAAAGGTGGTACCGGCAAGATCATCATGACCAAAATCATGATGATGAAAATGGGAGCGCCCAGGGTTTTTACCTTGTCGCCAGCCAAGCCTGTTTTTATGAAGTCCAATGAGAATGCGGTGGATGCCACAATTCCGCCAATCAAGTTGTTAACGGTTCAATTATGGGAAACTTTAGCTTTTCTCAATGGGTGAATTGAAGGCGATTTACCGCCTTATTGTGGATTGGGTTCCAATCGCTGATTTCTATAATCCACTCGGCGGTGATTTGCGGCACATGCATCCCCTGCTGAGTGGGCAAAAAATCGAATTGGCTGCCCTTCAACCACTGCATAAGAACCCAGTCCGAGTTGGCCAGCAATCCACGCCGATTTACCAAAAACTAAGGGAACGCATTACGTCGAGATTAACTCTCTTTTTGTCTCTTCAGCGGCCTGTCGCCAAGCTGCTCCCGAGCGGCCGGTTTGGAATCGCCTTGCTCGGAAGTTGACCTGGCTGATGATTGATACAACGCGCGCAAGGTATTTACTTCACCGTAGCTTAGATGCGCCGAAGTTGCTGCATCAAAAGTGGCCTTATTGGTCAGTGCCATGTTGATCGCATCCGCTGGTTTCAGGAATTTCGCCAATGCTTTGCTAATCAAGTCTGTTTTCTCGATACCAGCAGTTTCGGAGGAATTGACACTCTGAGAACCGGCATTCAAATTGACCTGATCTAAAAAAGTTGAAATAAATTGATGTCCTTTACGGTCGTTTAAAAAATGGCGGGATCGGTCATCGCCGAACAAGTCGACAAATTCATTTTGCCTTGCATTCTTGGCCAAATGACCTTGCAGAGAATCGACAAACTTGTTGCAGGAGGATTGGATGGTATACACCCCGCGCTGTACATTCAAATGCTGAATTGAATCATGGCTCTCTATCGCATTTTTCAATTTATCGAAATCTGATTTTTTGAAATAAGATACCGTCAAATTCAAACCTCTTACATTCTTGGCCTTGGATAGGCCCAGAGCCAGCTTGTCAACGTCGTCATTGTCACAATCCAGTTTCAAACTGCCCACCCTGACCTTATTCAACACACTGAATAACTGCTCAAAATGCTGAGATGACGCAAGGGTTAAACGTGGCGTAAGACTGTAGTCAAACACTTGAAAATGCTTGTTGCCATTTGCATACACGGCCAAGGATTCTTGAAAGCCATTGGCCACTCCTTCGAAAAAATGATACCTGACGTTTTTGATGTGGGATTTCGCAATAGCCTTGGCCGAAGCCACAAGAACATCGGCAGGTACGTTTTTGTCAACAACCAGCGAAACCTTGAAAAAATCGGGTGTCAAGTCAGCGATTGCACTTTCAATGTGTTCGCCAGATTTTGCGTTATGCAAAAAATATTCGGCACTCTGACCTTGAGAGGAACGGGAATAATGAACAAACAGATTCATGACCACATCAATTTGGAATACGGGCGCGCAACTTAACCCAGCCTTATCAAACGTCAAAATGATGATTTACATCGGGTGATACTGGCTCCAAGCAGCCAAAAACCGATTAAACAGACTGTATTCCCGGGTCCATGCCCTTCGGAATATCGGCATCACCCGGTACTTCCACCAAGTGGCCTTTGCCTTCCGCAAGGGCATACACATAAGCCAGTAACTTGGCCACTGCTGTATACAGCGCACCAGGAATTTCCTGTTCAAGCTCTACGTTGGCGTACAACGCTCGGGCCAAAGGTGGCGCTTCCACCAACGGTACTCTATTGTTCCTGGCCACCTCACGAATTTTCAAAGCCAGGGGGCCAATACCCTTGGCTACTACACGGGGTGCACCTTTGCCATCCTTGTCGTATTTCAAGGCGACAGAGTAGTGGGTGGGGTTCGTGACAATTACATCAGCATTTGGTACAGAGGCCATCATGCGGCGGCGAGCTGCTTCGCGCTGCATGCTTTTGATTTTGCCTTTCAGGTGCGGGTCACCATCCGATTCCTTCGATTCGCGCTTGAGTTCTTCCAGGTTCATTCGCAAACCCTTGTAATAGCGCCACAGCTGATAAGGCACATCGATAGACACAATCAATAAAAATGCAATTGAAAGTATTAATGCGTCTTTGATGGTAATTCGTGCGGTTTCGGCCATACCGTGCTCAAGCGGCATGGCTGAAAGCTGGGTGAACTCGCCCAAATCCTGCATCAACAACAGGTAGCCAACACCGCCCAACACCACTGTTTTTAATATGGCTTTGACCAATTCAGCCAAACCGTTGACCGAGAATATATTTTTCAAACCAGTGATCGGATTCAGCTTCGAGAATTTGGGCTCCAACGGTTTGGTGGACCAGTTAAAGCCGCCTACCGCGATGTTGGAAACAATTGCGGCCACAACAACCACCAGAAAAAGTGGAATTAGAATAAACAGGCTTTCCTGCAACATGGACACCCATTTCAGACCCATGTGTTTGGTGTCAAAGGCCTGCGCACGGTCAAGCACCAAACCTTGGCGCATTAGCTTTTCACTTTGGCTGAGCAATTCCCCACCCATGGAGTAAAGCAAGCCAACACCGGCAAGCAGCACTACGCCACCGCCCAGTTCTCTTGAACGGGGAAGGTTGCCCTCTTCCCGCGCTTTACGGATCTTCTGTTCCGACGCGGGTAAGTCTTTTTCCTGATCGGTTTCTTCTGCCAAAGCAGCACCTGCAGTGTTGGAATGTTCTTATTATGAAAAGGGTACACACAATTCAAAACCCGGATTTGAACAGGTAACATGAGGTTTCTCTTGTTTCACGATCAAACCCATGGATTACAACCCAGCCAAGGCATTAGAACGCATTGACAACGACACTGGCTTGATGGCCATGTTGATCGACGTGTTCATCAAGGAATGCCCAAACTACATTGAAAAATTACAGGATGCCTGCAATAAACAAGACTTGGGCTCCCTGGGCGACGCTGCACACAATGTAAAAGGCGCAAGCGCAGCAATCGGGTTTGAGCACGGCAGAAACCTGGCGGAGGAACTTGAAGTGACTTGCAGGCAATCAGGGGTTAAAAGTATTGCCCACTTTGAAAACAGCACCGCAAAATTGATTGAAACACTCAATACCTGCGAACCAATACTGAATGACTGGGCCAAAAAAAACCGCGCCTGAGCGCGGTGAGAAACGGACCCCTATCCGTTTTTTAATTCAAGAACTCAATCCTTGATCAACAACTCAGGGCTGAAACCGAGGCGCAATCCACCCCAATGGCGCCCGTTGATTTCAATTGGCAACGACAAATCATTCAACACTTCGCCGGTATCGCGGCGATAGGTCTGCAACAGCCACGGTGACAGGTTTTGTGCTGCGCGAAGCCCTACAGGGTCGTTGAACATTCGTTTATCACGGCTTTCCACCAAATCTTTTTTCAGATCACCCGTTAAAGGTCGAGAGTACTTGCTGTTGTGCGTGGGTGCATAACCTTTTCTGTCCACACACAATGAGAAAACCGAGCCAGGCACATTGGACACCAGCTGGTCATAAGCGCTTTGCAGCTGACGCTCCACGGCCTGGTCATAACGGGTGCTGTACTTTTGCGGGTTTGAATTGGGAACGGGTTTGTAGGCTTCATCAAAAATATCATAGCCATTGTCCAGGGCCTGAACGAGGATACTTTTACACTGCTCACGAGCCAGAACGGCTCGCTCAATAATTTGCTCATAGGCACCCTTGCCAATTTTGAATCGTGCTACCAGCTCCTTGATCCGGTCTGTCGCTGCTGCAAGCTCGAAACTTGATTGTTCAGATTCGCTGGTTTGATTGATCACTGACTGGGCAGTTTCACGAATCTCCGAGGCTTTACCAGAGACGCCTGTGTTGATTTGCTTGACTGATAAAACCTGATGACTCACGTCGTTAATTTGCGTACTCATTTCCTCAAAACTGTGAACCATGCCTGAGAACTTGGCAGAGGAAGTGCTGACGGTTTGCTGACCCTTCAAAATGCTTTGGTTGATTACACGAGTTTCCTGCTGCGTGTCGCCAACCAGCCGTAGCATCGAAGAAATGTTTCCTCGAATTTCACCCGTGGCCGACTTCACCCGCTCGGCCAATCCGCGCACCTCGTCGGCAACCACAGCAAATCCGCGCCCCTGCTCGCCAGCACGAGCCGCCTCAATAGCGGCGTTCAAGGCCAGCAAATTCGTTTGGTCTGAAATATCATTAATCAGTTTAACAATGCTTTCAATGCCTTTGCCTGTTTCAGCGAGCTTCTCAACAGTGTGTCCAAAGCTGTTTAAACTGCCCGAGGCAGAATTCATGTCCTCAGCCACAGTTAACAGTTCGCGGTACGAGGAGTTCACGGTGTTCAAATGTTCCGCAGTGGCGCGCGACAGATAGTTGGCACTGTTGGCCACGTTCTCAATGGCATTGAATGCCTGATCCGCTGCCTGGAAAATTTCGGATGTGATATTGCCTTGTTTGTCAGCGGTTCTGCTGGCGTCTTTCAAGCTGCCAGACACACGCACCGACTCCATGGAAACCTGTGCTGTCATTCTACGAATTTCGTGAATAAGGTCGCGCAAACGCACCATAAAAGCGTTGTAGTTTTCAGCCAGGCTTCGCAGTTCGTCCTCTGTGACAGTGGGCAGGTTGACCGACAAATCACCTTCGCCATTGGCCAGTTGATCCATGCGCTCGTTGAGCAAATTCACTGGGCGAACAATCAAGTGGCGCAAGTATAAAAATGCGCCAGCACAAGCCAAGAATGTCAAGGCAAGGGAAACACCAACGATAAGGCGAAAATCGGCCATTTGCTCTGGTAAAAGCTCGCCCGCAGCCCAGCTGTACATCAGAAGGTAACCAGCAAAAACTACTAGTGCAATGGTGGCCAAGTTGCCAAAAAGTTTTCGACTGAGCGTGAAAAAAAAACTTTTCTCAATCGAACGATGCAGTGCATTCATCAGGTTAACTCCTCGCCCCCCAACTTGATGTGTCAGGTGTGTGTGAATTTAATTGGCATCTTGTGCCGATGATTAAATTATGGGCTTAAAAGGAGTTAACCATTCGGGTTAGTAAGTAGAGAAAAATACCTTTGTTCCTGCTACAACCGTCCTTCAATCAATTCGCGAAGTTCAAGTACCAGAACCAACAAACCTTCACCAGACAAGGTTGCACCGGCCACGCCTTTGGGTTTGACGCCGTCTAGGGGCTTGATCATGACTTCATCCTGCCCTACCAGTGAATCAACCGCCAAAATACAGGCTTTATTCCCGCTGATTGTGAGTACCCCAACCTTGGGATTTGGCGCACTTTCACGACCAATCATGTTGGCCAAATCAAGCAGCGGTATCACTTCACCGCGCACAACCATGGTTGGCTTGCCGCCAACATACTGCACCTTGTCCTCTTCGATCGGAATAATTTCCCGAACACACGACAATGGCAAGGAATAAATTTGCTCTTCAAGCTTGAGCATCAACACGGGCAAAATTGCCAAAGTGAGCGGCAACAAAATGGTGATGGTAGAACCATGACCGGGCTCGGATTGAATTTCAATACGACCATTCAGACGTTGAATATTGGTTTTCACCACATCCATGCCCACGCCACGGCCTGAAATGTCCGAAATTTGATCTTTGGTTGAAAAACCTGGCAGGAAAATAAGCTGCAGACTTTCTTGAACGCCGAGCTGGCCTGCTTCTTCAGCCGATATCAAACCCTTTTCAACAGCTTTCTCGCGAATGATTTCCGGGCGCATACCACGGCCATCATCCTGAATTTCAATCACAATATGGTCACCAGTTTGGCGAGCCGACAAGTTAACGGTACCTTTGGGGTTTTTGCCGCAAGCCGTGCGGTCAGCAATTGTTTCAATGCCGTGGTCAACCGCGTTGCGCACCAGGTGAATCAAGGGGTCGTTCAATTCTTCAAGAATGGACTTGTCGACCTCGGTTTCAGCGCCCTCAATTACCAGTTCAACGTCTTTACCCAATTGGCGTGACACATCACGGGCCAAGCGACTGTACTTCTGGAACACACGGCCTACTGGTTGCATACGCGCTTTCATGACGGCCGATTGCAAGTCGGAAACCAACATGTCGAGTTGGCCGACCACTGTATCAAGCGACTTGATCAGTTCATCATTGGTGGAACCCGATGCAAAAGCCTGGAACAAGCAGTTCAAACGGTTTTTGGTCAAACCGATTTCACCACTAAGGTTCAGGATTTGGTCAAAACGGGCTGTGTCCACACGAATGGAATTTTCCTTGGCCGAAGATGCTGCAGGCTGCGCAGCTTTGGCTTTGGGCGGTGCCGTCTTGGGGCGCACTGCGGCCGCGGCCTGCCTTGAAATCGCCTCTGTGGCCATGTCAGTGCTCAATACGGCCCGCTCCAGTTCACGGGGTGGCACACCCACGGCCGCCTCGTACAAGGCAGCCCAATCCAGCTCATCTTCAGAAACGGTTGCAGATTCGCTTAATGCGTTGGCTGGAATTGGTGCTACAGCAGCTGGCGCTTGTACCTCTGCCACAGGCGCTGAAACAGGGGCTACCGTGCGGCCTTCAATTGCAGCGTCCAAGGCGTCCAGCAACTCAGGGGGGGCAGCACCTGGCTGGTGACCATTGCGCATTTCACCGAACATTCGGTGTACTTCGCCTGTTGCAGCCATGATGGAATCCATCATTTCAGCATCCAGCACCAGTTTCTTGGAACGCAACAAATCAAACAGGTTTTCTGTTTTGTGGCACAGCTCAACCAAGTGTGTGGCTTCCAAAAAGCCAGCCCCGCCTTTGATGGTGTGGAATCCACGGAAAATGGTTGCCAGTAACTCGGCGTCCTCCGGGCTTTGCTCCAGTTCGACCAGTTTGCTGTCCACATCTTCCAACAAGTCGCCTGCTTCGGTCAGAAAGTCCTGTAGCAGCTCGACATCACTGAATGCACTCATTTTATTCTCCCACGTCAACCCGGCTGTTGGTGTTATTAGAAGCCGAGGCTTTCAAGCAGGTCATCGACCTGGCTTTGGTTGCTACACACATCGGTACGACCTTCTGCGTTGATTGCCGGGCCGTTGAGGAATGTTTCTTCAACTTGCCTGCGCTGATCGGGCGGTGTGGTGTCGAGCAACAACTGAACCAACTGTTCTTCAAGGCCCTGAGCCATATTGCCAATTCGGTTGACCACCTGGCCGGTCAGGTCGTGGAAGTCTTGCGCCATCATGATGTCAGTAAGGTGACCACCCAACTGACCACTGCACTGGCTAATCTCTTTGATGAATTCACGGTTCTCTCGCGCATGAGACTTGAACTCATCAAGACTCATTTCGTTGTTGTAAAGGCGATCCCATTGCTTGTCCAGTTCAGCTGCACGCGCCGATAGATCATCATTCAATTTTTGGGAGGCTTCTACGGCAGCCAACACTTTTTCAGCTGCTTTACCAGTTAAATCGGCAATGTAGTTCAAACGTGCACGGGCATCCGGCAGCGCATTCACAGCGTTCTCAACGCTCTTGTCGTAGCCAAGTTCACGCAATGCATCATGCAGTTTCCTGGTCAGCAAGCCGACGCGGCGAAATACATCATGAGGATCTTCTTCAGCAGATTCTGCACTTTCCGTAGCCTGGGCAACGGGCAACTCCTGGGTTTCGGCTGGCGTATCGTCCCATACACGTTGCTCCGCGATTTCATCAAACAACGCTTCCAAATCGTCGTTGTCACCACTTTTAAGATTATCTGGGCTCATCGTTGCGACCTCTCTATTTCTGAATATTTGTAGTTAGGCGGACATCTTCGCCACAATTTTGCCCAGCTTTTCTTCCAGCGTTGCCTTTGTAAAGGGCTTGACGATGTAACCATTCGCGCCCATTTGAGCGGCAGTAACAATGTCTTCTTTCTTGGCTTCAGCAGTTACCAACAAAACCGGCAAATGCTTCAATTCCGCATCGGCACGAATGTTTTGCAACAACTCAAAGCCATTCATATTGGGCATATTCAAATCGCTGACAACAAAGTTGAAGTTACCGGCCTTCAGTTTGGCCAAAGCCACTGCGCCGTCTTCGGCTTCATCGGCGTTGTTGTAGCCAACTTCTTTCAACAGGTTACGAACGATTCGACGCATGGTCGAGAAGTCGTCAACGATCAGGAATTTCAAATCTTCAGGATTCATGCTTGCTCCTTACGCTGGCTGAAGCATTGAGGTAACCATCTGCGCCAACTCTTCGGGATGGAATTTACCCACATAAGCATCCACACCAACCTGCTGACCCAACTTCTTGTTTGCCACGGACGACAGTGAAGAGTGCATCACCACCGGAATGCCCTTGAATCGGGCATCTTCCTTGATATGACGTGTCAACACATAACCGTCCATTTCTGGCATTTCGGCATCCACCAGGATAAGAGACACGGCATCCTTGATGTCTTTGTTTTCTTGCTCGGCGCGGCTGGCAATGTTGCGCAGCTTTTCCCAGGCCTCGCGACCATTGATCGCACTTTGGTAAGGCAAGTGGAGCTTCTCGAGTACTTCGGTAATTTTCTTGCGTGCCATGTTCGAGTCATCGGCAAAGAACACGGGATAGGGGTGATCTGGACGCAAGCTTTCCATGTTGGGCACGTCACCTTCGCCAATTACCTCACCCAGAATTTGCTCAACATCCAGAATGGACACCAGCTTGCCATCGGGCAATTCTGTGAGTGCGGTAATCATTGCGCTCTGTGACTGACCAATACTTTGTGGTGATTTCACCTGCTCCCAATCCACACGTACAATCCGATCAACGTCTTGCACCAGGAAAGCCTGAGTGTGTGAAGAAAACTCGGTGATAATCAATTTGGTACGTGCTTCGCCGTTGCCCATACGCAGGCATTGGGCCAGGTCGATCACAGGCAAAATACTACCGCGCAGGGAAATGATGCCTTCCACGCCAGCGGGCATGTTGGGGGTTCGCGTAATTGGCAAGGTCTCGCACACCTCGCGCACCTTGAACACGTTGATTCCAAATACTTCGGTGGATCCCAACGAGAACAGCAGCAGCTCCATTTTGTTAGAGCCCGCGAGTCTGGCCTTCTCGTCGATCATGT
Source organism: Burkholderiales bacterium (assembly GCA_021299735.1). Lineage (GTDB taxonomy): Bacteria > Pseudomonadota > Gammaproteobacteria > Burkholderiales > Burkholderiaceae_B > Limnobacter. The sequence goes on from JAJTEM010000019.1 coordinate 40,960, forward strand.
TCATCAAGCGATAATCGTTTTGCATCATGTTACTCCTGACAAATAATTTGTTTCTTTCAATTTGCGCCTGATCCGTTTTTTGGAAACGGCAAGCCTTTCAATTCAGGTACAGGCGGTAGTTCAATCAAATTCGGGTTTTGCCCTTCATCTAGGTTAGCCAACGCTCGTACCGCCTCCTCTGCGCGTTTGTTCATGACAACAATCGCAATTCTTCTGTTCACCGCAGCGTAAGGGTCTTTCTCGTCCAGCGACACCGACGAGGCCAACCCCACCACCCGCAATATCTTGCTGTCTGGCATGCCTGCCATATACATCTCTCGACGACTGGCATTTGCCCGGTCGGCGGACAGTTCCCAATTGCTGTAGCCCCTGTTGCCCGCCGCATAAGGCGTCGCATCAGTGTGGCCTGACAATGTCAGCTTGTTGGGTACCTGATTCAACAACTTGGTTAAACTCCTTAATATGTCTTTCATGTAATCTTTTAACACTGCACTACCTGAATCAAACATGGGGCGGTTTCGCTCATCCACAATTTGAATCCGTAAACCTTCGGGTGTTATGTCGAGCATGATTTGATTTTTAAACTGTTTCATCAAATCTGATGCGTCGATTAGGCCCTCTATTTCCCCCTTTAATTCCAGCAAGCGCTGGGATTCCGCTCGCTCCAGCGCCTGCGTGGTCGCGTCAGCCGAACTGCTATTCGTTGACTTGTCGGTACTGCCGCTTTTGATCTGCCCGACCGAACGCGACAAATCAGTACCGCCAGCGTCTATTACACTCGTAGCAGTGCCTGATCCGGGCCCCCCAACCAGTGCCACCTTCAAGGGTGATTTGAAATAATCCGAGATGCCCTTCAAGTCACCCTCCGAAGTGGAGCCCAGCAGCCACATCAGCAGAAAAAATGCCATCATGGCGGTCACAAAGTCGGCGTATGCAATTTTCCAGGCACCGCCATGGTGACCGTGGCCCCCCTTCTTGATCTTCTTGACAACAATAATTGGTCGTTCTTCGTCAGACTTTGCCATGGTGTTATTTACCCTTGGTACTCTTGACGTGTTCTTCCAACTCAATGAAGGTTGGGCGTTCTGTTGAATACAACACCTTGCGACCAAACTCCACAGCCAGTGCGGGCGAATAACCATTGAGGCTGGCCAGCAAAGTGGTTTTCACACATTCAAATGGCTTGGATGATTCTGCGATTTTGTGATTGATAATGCTGGCCAAGGGCCCAACAAAACCATAAGCCAACAAAATGCCTAAAAAGGTACCTACAAGGGCAGCGGCAATCATCACGCCAAGTTCGGCGTTACTCACCTGCCCCACAGAACCCATCACGTGCACAACCCCCATCACCGCAGCCACAATACCGAACGCAGGCAATCCGTCGGCCATTTGCTGCACAGCCGATTGAGGGGTGTGCGCTTCCTGATGGTGAGTTTCAAGCTCGCCATCCATCAGGTTTTCAATTTCCATGGGGTTCAGGTTACCGCTCACCATCAGGCGAAGATAATCGGTCAAAAACTCAATAATGTGGTGATCTGCCAACACCTCGGGATACTTTTGAAACAAGGGGCTTTGCTCGGGTTCTTCAACATCGCCTTCAATTGACATCAAACCTTCTTTGCGCACCTTGGTTAGAATTTCATACATTAATGCCATTAGTGACATATAAAAAGCCTTGGTGATTTTGCTGGGTTTGAATGCACCACCCAAGGCCTTTCCCGTCGCTTTTAAAATACTGGGGGTGTTACTCACCACGAATGCACCCACGGCACCGCCGCCAATAATCAGTATTTCTACAGGCTGCCACAGTGTTACCAAGTGTCCTCCCATGAAGGCGAAGCCGCCCAGCACGGAGAAAATCACGATCACAAATCCGATTGCTACTAGCATGGGTTGAAGTTCTCTGTCAGTGAATGGTTTTTCTGTATAGGTATTGTCGACAAAATTTGTAAAATCTTTTGTCCGAATAAAGTGGCTTTTCTGGGCGATTTCAATGCATGGGCAGAATTTCACAATCCTTGATGCATGCCATGTTTAAGGGAGATTCAATAAAAATGACCAGCAACATTCGCTGGTCATTGGGGGGATGAGAAACCCCCACTGCGGACCCGGAAGAGACAGAGGGTGGGAGGATGCAACCGGACCTTTTGTTGCAGCGGGGGTAAAACTTAAAGCCTTTCTCCCAAGGCTTTACAAACCGAAAACTCAGGCTTCGATACTGGCTTCTTCGTTAAAAAAACGATCTGCGGCCGACTGTCGTGTTTTCCCGGCACGTGAAGGCATATGACACAGGCCACACACGTATTCGTTCACCAACTCGTAGGTGTGCACCACAAAACGGCCACTGCAATCTTTGCACTCGGTGGTGGTCAGCATGCCAGCGTCAAAAAACTTCACCAGGCGCCATGCGCGGGTAAGAGATAACACTTCAGGCAAACCCAGCTGAGTAATCTGCTCAAGGTACATTTTGTAGCCCTTGATGATCGCGTCGATGTCCTCAATGTCAGTACTCTTGATCAGAGTTTGATAAATATTGATGAACAATGAAGAATGAATATTTGGCTGCCAGGTCATGAACCAATCAGTCGAAAATGGCAGCATGCCCTTGGGAGGTGACTTGTGTTTGAGCTCTTTGTAAAGTTTCAGCAAACGTTCACGAGACAACTGCGTTTCAGATTCAAGAACCTGCAAGCGCGCATCCAGGCGAATAAGTTGTGTAGCCAACTGGATTTGTGCTGCTTCGTCAATAATTGATTTAACTTTTGCCATAATTTTTCTGACCCCGTCTGATGTCGATGCTGGATGCTTGAATTGTTTTTATTACATCCTGAAGAGTTACCGTTTTTGGAATTACGCAGCTGTGTCCACTGCCTTGCCAGACATGATGATTGCTGCATGCATGCCTGAAACGCTACGATCTTTGGTATGACTGGTCAGCAAATTCCAGACCACTTCGTCATCAAACCGGAAACGACACATCAACATATTGCTTGACGCAATGCGTAACACCTGCGCGGTGGTCAACTGGTCAATCAGCTCAGCCACTTCGTCGGAGATACCCAAACGGAAGGTTGCTTCGGCGCGGTCTTCGCGAATAAGTTGCTGGGCAAGCAACAAGTAAGACAAGTTGGTTTCGCGAATTTCATCTAACAGACGGGTACTTTTCATTTGTACATCCTCCAAATCAATCTCTATTGAACTGCATCCTTGATATGCGCTGCTTTTATTGTTAGCAGCGGCAATTCCCTCATACGTATATTCGGCTTGTCGCCCAATTACCTGAATCATCCAACTTCCAATCATTGAGTCGCTGAGCGAGAATTCGACGCGTAGGAAACTGCCTTACATGGATACACTATGGCTTGACCCGCACAGTGGATGTATCACAGTTTGGGGGGATCCCCCCATTCGCTCGACCCCCACTTCATGTTGAACCTCATAAGGATTAACCAAATTGTTAACCGTATGAGTGTGATAACGGACACCTTCATTGCAAACTTAAGGGCCCCGCCCACATTCTTTTTTCGGGAAAAATAGCCCAATTACGACCCCGAATCGGTGAACTTGAGGGTGTAAAAACAATATTTTTTATTTTCGGTTGAAAGCCTAAAGTTTGATTTTCCAGCATCGATAACAGGTTCATAAGGCAGCGCACAAGATGACGCAGCCAGCTTGAAACTAAACAAATGCTTGGAGAATTAAAATGCTAGGAATCAACACCAACGTCGCTTCGCTGACCGCCCAGAAAAACCT
>JAJTEM010000020.1 GCA_021299735.1 Burkholderiales bacterium
GCAATTGCAACGCCTGCCAGTGCGGGGCCATGAGCACCACAAAGGCAGCTTTGGCAGCATTGCCGTGCTGGGTGGCCAGCAAGGCATGGTTGGGGCCTGCGTATTAAGCGCAAGAACCGCGCTGATGATGGGTTGCGGGCGGGTTGCATTAACCCTGCTGCACGAGGCAGACATGCACACACCCGACGTGCAGCGCCAAGGGCAAACGCCCTTTCTGGATGTGCTGTTTCCGGAAATCATGAACAAGGGACTGGAAAGCAACCTGGAGTTTGCCGACACGGCTGTGGTGGGCCCTGGCTTGGGGCAAAGCGACGAAGCATTGAACATGCTGCTTGCGCTGCTTGAACACGACAAGGGTTTGAACATGGTGTGGGACGCTGATGCGCTTAACCTGCTGGCTGCAAATTCAGCACTGCGCGCGCGTTTCCAGCATTACCGGCACAAACACCACGGCAAAGCGGTGGTCTTCACCCCCCACCCGCTGGAAGCTGCACGTTTGCTTCAAAGCACCACCGAAATGGTTCAGGCTGATCGAGCCAAGGCGGCGAGAACGCTGGCCACTCAGTTTAATTGCACGGTAGTGCTGAAAGGAGCGGGTAGCCTGATATGCAATGCCGACCGAGGTGAAATTAACACCACCGGCGGGCCGGCACTGGCAACCGCAGGCAGTGGCGATGTACTGGCCGGTGCAGTAGCTGCCATGCTGGGCCAAGGCCTTGATGAATTCAAAGCAGCCTCGTTTGCAGTTTACCTGCATGGTTTGGCCGTTGAGCCGCTTGGCCAGGAACGCGAGGGTTTGGTCATTTCACATGCCAGCGAAATTGCCCAGCGCATGAAGGCATGTTTAAACCACCTCTTGAACCAAAGCGCCCGCCGCAATGGTTAACTGCCGTGGGCAGCGCGCCGCCAGTTTGTCGTCATGGGTAACCAGAATTAAAGTGGTGCCTTGCTCTTTCTGAAGATCAAACATCAGGTCGATAATTCGCTGACCGGTGGCAAAATCAAGGCTGCCGGTGGGTTCATCGGCGAACACAATCGTGGGTTTGCGTACAAAAGCCCTCGCCAATGCAACACGCTGCTGCTCACCGCCCGAGAGCGTTTTGGGTGTGTGGTTCAGGCGATCACCCAAGCCCACCCGCTGCAACATTTCCTTGCACGCTTTTTCACGGTTTTGCATGGGTGCAAGCTCGGTGGCCAGCATCACATTCTCAAGCGCACTCAAGTGATCAAGCAATTGAAAAGACTGAAACACAAAGCCCACATGCTCAGCGCGCAAGCCTGCCCGTTTGTCTTCGTTAAGTTGAGTTAAGTCTTGCCCCAAAAAGCGAACTGCACCGCTGGATGGAATGTCCAACCCGGCAAGCATACCCAACAAGGTGGATTTGCCGGAACCTGAAGCACCCACGATGGCAACCGCTTCACCTTGATTTATAGTGAACGAAATGTTTTCAAGGATGGACAAACTACTTGGCCCGTCCTGAACCAATTGATTTAAACCTTCGACTTCGAGGATTGCACGACTCATGTTTGCCTTCACTGCAAGAAAAATGAAAAACGCTTTGGCACTTGGCTTGTTCTCTTTTGGCCTCACCGCCAGTGTATCCAGCTTTGCAGCCAGTACAGGCCAGGAATGCAAAATTTTGGTGATGGGAGACAGCCTTTCAGCCGCCTATGGTTTGCCCAAAGAACAAGGCTGGGTTGCTTTAATGGAGAAGCGTTTGGCTGAAAAGTTCCCGCACTGCAAGGTGGTTAACGCATCGGTGTCGGGTGAAACCACAGCGGGCGGTAAAACTCGTTTGCCTGCCCTGTTGAAACAGCACAAACCCACACACATGATTCTGGAGCTTGGGGCAAATGACGGATTGCGCGGCTTGTCGCTAGACACCATGAAAGACAACCTGACCAATATGCTCGTTGCAGCGCGGCGAAATGAAGCCCAGGCCGTATTAATCGGCATGCAAATTCCATCGAACTACGGGCCAGCCTATGCCCGCCGGTTTGGCGATACTTTCGCTGAGGTGGCCCGCAAGCAAAAAATACCTTTGGTGCCGTTCATGCTCGACGGCTTTGCGCTAGACCCTAGCTCTTTCCAGGCTGATGGCATTCATCCCAATGCTGGTGCGCAGCCGAAGATTCTGGACAACATTTGGCCAACGTTTTCTGCGACGTTGAAGTGAATGTTTGCCAAGCCGCACGGGCTGTTAATCGCATCAGCGAAGCGCAAGGGTCGTCATCGCATAAGTGAGATTCGCAAATGCGATTAGCAGACTGTGATGCGCGAAACTCACAGATGCTGATGCTCACAGGATTTTCAGCAGCGTTGCATCGTTCTGCCGATTAAAGATCAAGTCGCCCATTTTGATTCGCAGCGAGGGGCGACCTGCAAGGTCGATGCGAACACACTTTTGTGTTTCGCATGACCCGAGCCAGATTCAAAGGGGGGGAATACAACTTGTATCAAGGCAGAATGAGTGACGCGCTGAAAATCAAATATCACTCCTGCACTAAGTTGCCTTGAGATCAAAACGTCTTCTTGATTTCGACTTCAACGCGCTTTTTCATCGCGTCACGCGCAGCTAGCAGCAATGCTTCCTGGTAAACCTGCCCGGCAATGTTTTCATAGTACTGAACAATCTGCGGATCAGCCTTTGCTTTCACTGCAGAAGAAGGCGCACCGCTTTCAACCCAAGCAACCGCATAACCATTGCCGCCCAGCCCTACCACCTTGGCTTTTGGCAATTCAGAAACACCAGTGTCCAACACAGACTGCACCACCAAACCGGGCAAACCCTCGGCACTTAGAGCAGACACGGTTTTCGAATCTGTAAAACCAGCCAACAATTCAGAGCCCGCCTGGGGCTTTTCAGTATCAAGCTTAGCTGCCAGCGCATCGGCATCTTTCACTGCAGCCTTTGCCGCCTCTTCCTGCCTCAAACGGGCCTCAATAAGAGGCTTCATTTCATCCAAGGGACGTGCGGTCGCCGGGGTGAAGTTCACGATGCGCGCAGACACCATGCTTTCACCTACTTGTACAGCCTTGGTGTTATTTTTGTTTTTAGTCGAGTCCGATGAGAAAATTTCGGCCATCAACTTCGCATCTCTCAACACCTCGGGCGCGTTTGGAGCACCCTGAGTGAGGCCATTGAATGTTTGCGCTTGCACACCAAGTGCCTTCACCACGTTGTCAAACGACTGGCCGCCTTCGTACACCAGCTCGGAAAAACGACCTTGTGCATCGGCATTCTGCGCTGTCATTTTCTGGTTTTTGATTTCATCGGCAATTTGGGTTTTCACTTCTTCAAGCGACTGAACTTGACCACCTCGAATGTCGGTTACTTCAACAATGTGGTAACCAAACTGACTTTTCACCAGTCCACCCAACTCATTTTTTTTCTGGGTAAATACTGCTTGCTCAAATTCCGGGACCATCGCGCCTTTTCCGAAGAAACCAAGGTCACCACCCTGGTTGGCTGAACCAGGATCAATTGAATATTTTTTGGCAAGTTCAGCAAATTTTTCAGGGTTTGCTTTCAACTCCGTCAACACTTTTTCTGCGGCTGCCTTCAGGTCATCGGCAGAGACCCCCTCTTTCTCGGCAGCCAATAGAATGTGACGGGCACGACGTTCTTCTGGTGTTGAAAAACGCGCCTTGTTTTGCTCGTAGTAAGCTGCAATGTCTGCATCGCTTACTTCGATTTTTGATTTGATGGTATCTGGCGACAACACAACATATTCAACATCCGCTTTCTGCGGTGCCATGAATTGGGCTTTATTGGTCTCGTAGAACGCCGCCACTTGCTCATCGGTAATTTTCACGTTCGCAAGGTAAGGCCCAAGGTCGATATTCTTGATACGCACAACACGACCAGCCAACTGCACATCGTCCAGTTGGGTTTTAAGTGTTTGCGGGAAAAAGGACGCGCGCAACACCGGGTCAAGTACTTGATTGCGTGCCAAACCAAAACGCACATTTGCTTCGTGCTGAGTAGGGGTTAAACCACGCGCGGCCAATTCGCGTTTGTAGGTTTCAAGATCAAATTTGCCGTCCACCTGAAACAGGGGAGTGCGAGAAATATCTTCGGCCAGTGCTTTATCAGAGGCTGTCAAATACTGCTTCTGCACCGACTGCTGAAGCAAGTATTGAAGCACCAATGTATCCAGCAATTGACGATTGATTTCAGGTGATTCAAACACCTTGGGATCAAAGTTGTCACCCGACTGCGCGCGGGCCTCCTCAATGCGCTGGCGCTTGACCTGATCGAATTCTTCCTGACTGATTGGATAGTCGCCCACAATCGCCAAGGCATTGGCGTCTGCGCTCACGGTGTTGTATCCCTCAAGACCAAACAAGGCAAATGCGGGCGCAATAAACAGCAGCAGCACAAACTGCATGATCTTCTGATTGTTTCGGATGAATTCGAACATGTTTTGTAGGTAGATTTAGTGTTGAACAACAAGGGATTACTATACCTGAAGGTACAGCCGTGAAAGCTGTGTGTGGCGCGGCTGCGGATGTAAATGAATACTGGGAAAGTGAATGGTCTCGGAAATGAAAAAAGGGAATCCGAAGATTCCCTTTTTTGTTTGGCGGAGTGGACGGGGCTCGAACCCGCGACCCCCGGCGTGACAGGCCGGTATTCTAACCAACTGAACTACCACTCCAGAGTTGGTTGCTGTTTCGCAATGTTGGTGGGTGCTGAGAGGCTCGAACTCCCGACCTAAGCCTTGTAAGGGCTCCGCTCTACCAACTGAGCTAAGCACCCGACGTTCACTGATTTTTTAGTGTTTGTCATGCTGCGAATCAGCCAAGACCGCAATTATATACAAATTAACTTTGCCTGCAATACTTTTTTAAAAAAATTTTAAAATTAATTCACCGCTTCTTTCAGCGCTTTGCCAGGACGGAACTTGGGCACCTTGGCTGCCTTGATTTTAATGGTTGCGCCAGTGCGTGGGTTACGGCCACTACGCGCAGCACGCTTGCCAACAGCGAAGGTTCCAAAACCAACCAAAGTTACTGTGCCACCTTTTTTCAAGGTTGTTTTAACAGCAGCAATCATGGCATCCAGTGCACGGCCAGCTGCCGCTTTGGAAATTTCTGCTGACTCAGCAATTTGATCGATCAGTTCTGTTTTATTCATGTAAAAAGCCCCCTCATGGTGACAAATAAAAAGTGCCCTAAAACAGGCACCACGTTGCTTCCAGTTCTTAATTTAGACATGGCTGAAACCTAGCTGTCAACACATTTTGCGGGCGGATAACCCTAATACTGAAAGCCAGCCAAGGCTTTCGCAATGTACGAAAAAAAGCCTCCGCATTTTATTGCGAAGGCTTTTTAAAAATACCAATTGATATCAATGCTTTACACTTGGATTTGCTGTGGCCTCATCAGCTTTGCCAGCAATAACCTCGGCCGGCTCGGAGACCGGCTCTGGAAGCGATTCAAGCGCGTGTTGAAGCACTTGATCGATCCATTTGACCGGAATAATCTCCAGGCTGTTTTTTACGTTAGCCGGAATTTCCGCCAAGTCCTTCACGTTTTCTTCGGGTATCAGTGCAGTTTTAATACCACCGCGGTGAGCTGCCAGCAGCTTTTCTTTCAATCCGCCAATACCCAATACCTCACCACGCAGGGTAATTTCACCAGTCATTGCAACATCAGAACGCACTGGCATATTGGTAAGCGCAGAGACTAAAGCAGTGGTCATCGCAATGCCCGCAGAAGGCCCGTCTTTCGGTGTAGCCCCCTCGGGAACGTGCACGTGAATGTCGCGTTTTTCGAATGCGTCATTCAGAATACCCAATCGATTCGCGCGTGCACGTACCACCGAACGCGCAGCTTCAACTGATTCCTTCATCACATCGCCCAAGGAACCCGTGCAGCCAACCTTGCCTTTTCCGGGCATGGCGACTGCTTCGACTGTGAGCAATTCTCCGCCCACTTCAGTCCATGCAAGGCCTGTAACCTGGCCCACCTGGTTTTCTTTTTCGGCCAAACCATAATTAAAGCGTCGCACACCCAAAAACTTGTCCAGGTTTTTAGGAGTAACCACCACTTTCTTTTCGTTTTTACCGAGCACCATTTGGCGAACGACTTTGCGGCAAATCTTGGACATTTCTCGCTCAAGCCCACGCACACCGGCTTCACGTGTGTAAAAACGAACCACATCGCGAATTGCTGCTTCAGACACGCTCAATTCTTCATCTTTTACGCCATTGTTTTTCAACTGCTTTGGCAGCAAATACTTTTGGGTAATGTTTACTTTTTCGTCTTCGGTATAACCACTCAAACGAATCACTTCCATGCGGTCAAGCAAGGCATGTGGAATGTTCAGCGAGTTTGCTGTGGCCACAAACATCACATCGCTCAGGTCGTATTCCACTTCAACATAGTGGTCTATAAAGGTGCTGTTCTGTTCGGGATCCAGCACCTCAAGCAAAGCCGATGCGGGGTCACCGCGGAAGTCTTGGCCCATCTTGTCAATCTCGTCGAGCAAGAACAGCGGGTTGCGAACACCCACTTTCGTAATGCTGCTCAGCACCTTGCCAGGCATGGAACCAATGTAGGTTTTGCGGTGACCGCGAATTTCAGCCTCATCGCGTACGCCACCCAAAGCCATTCGCACAAACTTGCGGTTTGTTGCCTTGGCTACAGATTGCCCCAGTGATGTTTTACCAACTCCGGGAGGGCCGACCAAACACAAAATTGGGGCTTTCAATTTGTCCACACGTTGTTGTACCGCGAGGTATTCCACAATGCGTTCTTTTACTTTTTCCAACCCATAATGGTCTTCATCCAGCACCTTCTCGGCGTTGGCCAAATCATTATTGATTTTGGTTTTCTTCTTCCAGGGCAAACCCACGAGCACGTCGATGTAATTGCGAATAACAGTCGCTTCTGCCGACATGGGTGACATCAACTTCAGCTTCTTTAATTCGGCTTCAGCTTTCTTCAGGGCTTCCTTGGGCATGCGCGCCGCTTTGATTCGCTTTTCCAGCTCTTCCATGTCGGCGCCATCTTCGCCCTCACCCAATTCTTTCTGAATGGCCTTGACCTGCTCGTTCAGGTAATACTCGCGCTGGCTTTTCTCCATCTGGCGTTTCACGCGGCCACGAATGCGCTTTTCAACCTGAAGAATGTCAATTTCAGTTTCAAGTTGAGACAACAAGGCTTCAAGGCGCTGTGCAATGCTGAAGGTTTCAAGAATGGACTGCTTCTGTTCCAGCTTCAGTGGCAAGTGGCTAACGATGGTATCGGCCAGGCGACCAACATCTTCAATACTGGCCAGAGATGTCAAAATTTCAGGTGGAATTTTTTTGTTCAATTTCACGTAAGAATCGAACTGTGCCATCACTGCACGCTTCATGGCCTCAGTTTCCGGGCTTTGTGAAGGATCGGGCAGCAAGGGCATGGCTGAGGCAGCGAAGTGCGTGCCTTCGTCCATTACCTTGGTGAGGCGCGCACGCTGCACACCTTCCACCAGCACCTTCACAGTACCGTCAGGAAGCTTAAGCATTTGAAGCACATTGGCCACACAGCCAATGTTGTAAATATCTTTGTCGCTAGGCTCGTCTTTGGTGGCTGATTTTTGAGCGACCAAAAGAATACTCTTACCGCTCTCCATCGCGATTTCAAGCGCTTTGATGGATTTTGGACGGCCCACGAAAAGCGGAATGACCATGTGCGGGAACACCACGACATCTCGCAATGGAAGCAATGACAATTCGATGAGTTGTTCCGGAAGCACGTTAGTTGCTGACATATGAATCACCTATTAAATGCATAACCCTACAGTGGGGTTAAAACGCGCTTATTCAAGCTTTATTTCACGACCAATTTAACAATACCACTGAAAAGAAAAAGCCCAACCGTTGAGTTGGGCTTTTTTAATCATTTTGCAATCTGTTTTGGGTGGGTTTTTATCATCAGGATTTGTCTTTGCTTCCAGCGACCTTTGGCTGGTCTTCGTAAATCAACAAAGGCTGCCCTGTGCCATTGATGGTGTTTTCGTCGATCACCACTTTTTTAACATTGGTGTTGCCAGGCAGGTCGTACATAATGCCCAACAAGGCTTGCTCAAGAATTGTTCTTAAACCCCGTGCACCTGTTTTACGCTGAATCGCTTTTTTGGCAATGGCGCTAAGTGCAGATGGGCGAACTTCGAGTTCAGCACCATCCATTTCAAGCAGCTTTTCAAACTGCTTGACCATGGCGTTTTTGGGCTTGGTCAAAATCTCGATCAACGCTGGCTCATCAAGTTCCTCTAGCGTGGCAATCACCGGCAAGCGCCCAACCAGTTCAGGAATAATACCGAACTTAATCAAGTCTTCTGGCTCAACTTCAGCCAGCAGTGTACCCACGTTGCCCTCTTCCTTGCTTTTAACTGTGGCGCCAAAGCCAATACCAGAACGCTCGGAACGGTTGCGAATAACCTTGTCCAGCCCTTCAAATGCACCGCCCACAATGAACAAAACGTTGGTGGTGTCAATTTGTACGAAATCCTGGTTGGGGTGCTTGCGACCGCCCTGTGGTGGAACGGATGCTACTGTGCCTTCAATCAACTTCAGCAAAGCCTGCTGCACGCCCTCGCCCGATACATCGCGGGTAATGGATGGGTTATCAGACTTGCGGGAAATCTTGTCGATTTCATCGATATAGACAATACCGCGCTGGGCCTTCTCTACTTCGTAGTTACAGCTTTGCAGCAGCTTTTGAATGATGTTTTCAACGTCTTCGCCCACGTAACCAGCTTCGGTCAGTGTTGTCGCATCCGCAATCACAAACGGCACGTTCAGCAAACGGGCCAGTGTTTGCGCCAACAATGTTTTACCTGAACCAGTGGGACCAACCAGCAAAATATTGCTTTTCGTCAGCTCAATGTCATCTTTCTTGCTCATGTGGCGCAAGCGCTTGTAGTGGTTGTATACCGCTACAGCGAGTACGCGCTTTGTTTTGTCCTGACCGATTACATACTGGTCAAGAATGGCACGAATTTCCTGAGGAGTGGGCAGCTTGTCACCACCGCCAGTGGCTGTGGCTTCGGCCGCTTCATCGCGAATAATGTCGTTGCACAACTCAATGCATTCATCGCAGATGAACACAGAGGGCCCTGCGATCAATTTTTTCACCTCATGCTGGCTTTTGCCACAGAAGGAGCAGTACAACAGCTTTTCGCTTGAGCCTTTTTTTTCTGACATCTTTTATCCTCTGGAAAGCCCCCGCGGGGGCAATCAAGAACTCCAGGTTTTAGAGTTATCGCGTTTACTTCTTATCAGCTTTTTCCGCTGGCGGTACCCGGTGTTTCAACACGTCGTCGATCAACCCGTACTGTTTCGCAGAATCCGCACCCATAAAGTTATCACGATCCGTGTCTCGTGCAATATCCTCGATTGACTTACCTGTATTCTCAGCCAGTATTCCGTTCAATTTTTCACGCAAATACAAGATTTCCTTGGCGTGAATTTCAATGTCGGATGCCTGGCCCTGAACACCGCCCAAGGGCTGGTGAATCATGATTCGGCTATTGGGCAATGAAAAACGCTTGCCCTTGGTGCCAGAGGACAAGAGGAATGCCCCCATGCTGGCTGCCAAGCCTGTACACAAGGTTGACACATCGGGCTTGATAAACTGCATGGTGTCGTAAATGGCCATACCAGCAGACACTGAACCACCTGGGCTATTGATGTACAGCGCGATGTCTTTGTCTGGGTTTTCGCTTTCCAGGAACAGCATTTGGGCAACGATCACATTGGCCATTTGGTCGTTGATTGGACCAACCAGAAAAATGACGCGCTCTTTTAGCAAGCGCGAATAAATGTCATAGGCCCGCTCGCCCCGACCACTTTGCTCAATCACCATGGGCACGTACATATTGCCCTGCGTTTCAAGTGCACCAGAATTGTTCATGTTGTTAGTCATAGAGCGAGGGTTCCACATCATTTATTTATTTCCCATCAGTTCGTCAAAGGACAATTTCTTTTCAATCACTTTGGATTTGCTCAATGCAAATTCAACCACATTGTCTTCCAGAATAACCGCTTCTACATCCGCCAAACGGGCGCGATCCTGAAAATACCACTGCATTACTTCAGCGGGGTTTTCATAGCTTTGCGCCTGCTCTTCAATAAAGGCACGCACCTGCTCTGGCTTGGCCTGCAGGCTGTTTTGTTTTACCAAGTCTGACACGATCAGGCCCAAGCGAACGCGACGCTCTGCTTGTGCGGTAAAAATATCTTCTGGCAGTTGAATTTGCTCAACATTTTGCATACCACGAGCTTTCAGGTCCTGGCGGGCACGAGAGGCCAATTCAGTAGTTTCCGATTGAATCAAGGCTTTGGGTACGTCGAACTCGGTCACTTTCAACAGGGCGTTCATTACGGCTTCTTTGGTTTGCGCCTTGGTGCGGTTGGTAACTTCACGGCTCAAGTTCACACGCACGTCTTCGCGCAGTTTTTCCAGGGAACCATCGGCGATGCCCATGGCCTTGGCAAACTCCTCGTTGAGCTCGGGCAACTGTGGGCCTTCCACTTTCTTGATGGTGATTGTGAACTGAGCAGTTTTTCCAGCCACATCCTTACCATGGTAATCAGCGGGGAAAGCCAGGTCGAAGGTCTTTTCTTCGCCTTTTTTCAAGCCTTTTGCAGCAGCTTCAAATTCAGGCAACATTTGGCCCTTGCCGATTACGAAAGAGAAGTCTTCGGCTGTGCCGCCATCAAAGGCCACGCCATCAATTTTTCCAACGAAATCAAGGGTAACCTTGTCTTCTTCAGCCGAACCACGATCTGCTTCAGCAAAGCTTGCGCGCTGCTTGCGCAGAATTTCAATGGTTTTATCCACTTCCGAATCTGACACTTCAACCACTGTTTTTTCAATTTCCAGGGCTGCGAAGTCACCAAACTTCACTTCTGGAAACACTTCAAAAATGGCATTGAATTCAAATGAATCGTCAGCAGCGTCCTTGGCGGCTTCAATGCGGGGCTGACCAGCCACACGCAGATCCTGCTTCTGAACTTCTTCGCTGAAAGTGCGACCGATTTCATCGTTCAATACTTCAGAATGTACCTGCGGGCCGTAGTTTTGTACGACCATTTTCATGGGCACTTTACCTGGGCGGAAACCGGGCATGCGAGCTGTGCGAGCAACCTTTTGCAGGCGCTTTTCAACTTCAGCATTGATTTTGTCAACTGACAGCTTCAAGGAAATTGTTTTCTCGAGTGAGCTGGCAGTGGTGGTTGTATCAGTCATTTGTAACTCTTGAACTAGTTGCCTTGGCAAGTTTGGCCAAGGGGGTGGTTAATAGGTGTAAAGGCTCTACAATTGCCGATATCTTACACAAGTATGAAGCTGCTTTGGCGGGGGCTGGTTAAAACTGGGCAGCCCCGAGAACATAAGGCTGGGGCACAAGATGGGTGGTGCGGATGAAAGGACTCGAACCTTCACGTATTGCTACGCCAGAACCTAAATCTGGTGCGTCTACCAATTTCGCCACATCCGCATGCAGGGGCGCATTATAGCCCGATTTTACCGCGCAAGCCCTTACAATGTCATTTATTGACAGTATTACCCCCTATTAGAAGGTGACATGGCTGTATCTCTTGAAAATCCCCTGGCCTACTGCCGCGAGAAAGTGAGCGGGGAAACCGCCTCCCTGCACTACGCGACCCTGTTTCAAACCGAGGAATTAAAAGCCTTTTGGCTTGGCTGCTTCACTCTAAACCACGAATTACGCCAGGCTTGCCTTAAACAATTGGAAGCGGGCCTAACCCAGGTGAAATTGGGTTGGTGGCAAAATGCACTGGCTGGCTCGGCAGGCAACAGCAACCCACACCCGGTAATTACTGCCATTTCAAAACAGGTTATTGAAAAAATACCGGCTGAACATTGGGGCGAATTGATTAACAAGGTGGCCAGTGGTTGTGAACCCAAGCGTTACAACAGCATGACCAATTGGCACCAGGATGTACTGCTTGAAACCAAGCCTTGGATAAGCCTTTTTCAGGCCCGTTTTGTCGATTCAAACGCCGATTGCACACAGCTGCAGGAATTCTGGGCTACAGCCACCCGCCTTTGCCAGCTTCTTCGGTTGGCAAAGTACCTGGAACAGGGGTTTCAGCCCTTGCCTGTAGAAGTATTGGCCAAACATGGGGTGACCGCAGAGCAAATTAAACGCAGGGAGCACAGTGCAGCCAGCAAAGCGATGTTCAAGGAGGTGGCGGACCATTTGCTGGAGCAAGCTAACCTGGCCTGGGAAGCCATACCGGGTGATCAGCGGCTGTTTGCCAGGCCTTTGCGGGCGCTGTTCAGAATGCGCGTGGCGGAGTTGAAAGTGCATGAACAAGCCGGGTATAACTTGCTGACTGAACAGAAAATTATTACACCATTCAAAAAATTCAGCACCGCGTGGACCACGCAGGTGCTGAGGTGGTGAATTGCGGCTTCATCAACTCAATTCGCTTGAGCTCAATGCGTCGGCTTGCGAATTCTGTAGGCCGCAGCGTACAGAGCAGGCAGAAAGAACAGGGTTAACAGGGTGGCCACAATAAGCCCGCCCATAATGGCCACCGCCATGGGTCCCCAGAACTGCGAACGCATCAAGGGAATCATGGCCAACACAGCAGCAGCCGCAGTCAACAGTATCGGCCTTGAACGCCGAATGGTTGAACCCACAATCGCCTCGTAGGAATCTACACCTGCGGCCCGGTCTTGCTCAATTTGGTCTACCAGAATGACTGAATTTCGAATAATCATGCCGAACAGAGCGATAACACCCAACTGCGCCACAAAACCAAACGGGCGCGCAGTAATTATCAGGGCCAAGGCGGCACCAATAATGCCCAGCGGGCCAGTGAAGTAAACCAGCAGGGTTCGGCCAAAGCTTTTCAATTGCAGCATCAGCAGCGTAAGCACAATAAACAGCATCAAGGGGACATTGGCCATGATGGATTGCTGGGCTTTGCCGGAATCGGCTGCAAGGCCATCGAGGTTCACCGAAACCCCCAGCGGCAGTTCAGCCCGAAGCGGGTCGAGTGCCTTGTTCATGGCCAATGCCACGGTGGTGCCCTGAATACCGGAGACCACATCGGCCTTTACAGTAATAGCAAACTCGCCACCTTCACGCCAAATAACACCAGGCTCAAAGCTCATGGTGACCTTGCCCACCTGGGACAAGGGCACATACGCACCACTGGCTGTGGGCACATTGGCGTTCATCAGCTCAGCCAAGGTGTCGCGCTCGCTTTCCGGGTTGCGAAACACAATGTCGATCAGGCGGTTATTTTCCCGGTACTGCCCAATGGTGGCCCCAGACAAAATAACTTGCGAGGACTCGGCAATGCTTTGGCTGCTAACCCCTAAAGCGCGTGCGCGGGCCTGGTCTACTTCAACCTTCATCACCTTGATGTTTTCATTCCAGTTGTCGTGCGTACCGCGGGTGTATTCGCTGGAAGCCACCGCTTCTTTCACCTTGTCAGCCACCACGCGCACCACGCGGGGGTCTGGGCCCTGCACCACAAATTGCACTGGGTAGGTTACTGGCGGTCCATTGGGCAGCAAAGTAATTCGGGGGCGAATATCAGGGAAGTTGCTTTCCAGGTGTTCTTTCAACTTGCCGCGCAGTATTTCCCGGTCTTCGAATGTTTTGGGAATTACGATCAGTTCAGCCAAATTGCTTTGCACGAATTTTTGATCAAGCGACAGGTAAAAACGCGGCGCACCGTCGCCCACAAAACTGGCATAGCCCTGCACTTCTGCTTGCTTGGACAACCATTGCTCAAGCTTGATTGCCTGCTTTTCTGTTTCTTCAAATGCGGTGCCCTCAGGCAACCACAAATTCACCATGATTTCCAGGCGGTTGGAATCGGGGAAAAATTGCTGCTCAATGAATTTGAATGAATAACCACCGCCGAGGAAAGCGACAACGGTGACGGCAATCGTGATCCAGCGATGGTTTACGCAAACTTCGATCCAGCGGCGAAAACCCTGATAAAACGGCGTATCGAACACCTCGGCATGGCCCTCACCTTCCTTGGGTTTTTTGAGCAACCAGTAACCGATGTATGGCACGAAAATTACAGCAACAAACCAGGACAAAACAAGGGCAATTGCAGTTACTGCAAAAATTGAATAGGTGTACTCACCAGCCGCCGACTGCGCCAAGGCAATTGGTAAAAACCCAGCTGCGGTAATCAAGGTGCCCGTGAGCATGGGAATTGCAGTTGAGTCATAAGCAAAAATTGCGGAATCGAAGCGTGAATAGCCCTCTTCCAGTTTGCGAACCATCATTTCGACAGCGATGATTGCATCGTCAACCAGCAAACCCAGGGCGATAATTAGCGCCCCCAGTGAAATTTTGTGCAAGTTGATATTGAAAAACGACATGGCCAAAAAGGTGAGCGCCAACACCAACGGAATGGTCAAGGCAACCACAAGACCAGGCCGTGTGTCGATACGGAACGGCTTGCTGTGCAGACCCAAGCTTAAAAAGCTGACTACCAATACAATCACAATGGCTTCGATCAATACTTTTACAAACTCGTTAACCGAGGTACTGACAGATTTTGGTTGGTCTGCCACGCGCTGCAATTCAATTCCCACAGGCAGTTCCGCCAATATACGGCGTTCTACTTTTTCCAGTTCCTGGCCCAAACGAATGATGTCGCCACCATTTACCATCGAAATACCTAGACCAATTACTTCCTTGCCGTTGAAACGCATTTTCGAAACCGGTGGGTCTTGGTAGCCCCGATGAACGTGGGCGATGTCCTTGAGCAGGACTGTATTTTTACCCGCCCGAATCGGGAGGTTGGCAAGGTCCTCGATCGATTCAAATTGCCCCTGAACCCTTGACCACACCTTTTGGTCTTCCAGGCTCAAAACACCTTGGGAAGTCACGGCATTCTGGCTGTTGATTTGATTGAAAATATCTTGCGCAGAAATACCCAATTGCGCAATTTTGTAATGCGAAACATCGATAAACACTTTCTCGGGCTGTACACCAAACAGCTGCACCTTCGCTACATCTGGCACCTTCAGCATTTCCTGGCGCACCTGTATCACGAAGTCTTTCAGTTCTGCGTACATGAAGCCATCGGCAGAGAATGCCAGCAACACACCAAAGGTGTCGCCAAACTCGTCATTGAAAAATGGCCCCACTACCCCACGCGGCAGTGTTCCAGCCATGTCACTTACACGTTTGCGTGTGGTGTACCAAATGTCAGCCACTTGTTTGGGTGGCGCACTGTCATCCAACTGAAGAAAGATAACGGTTTCACCCGGCTTGGAATATGAGCGAATCTTGTAGGCGTAAGGTATTTCCTGAATCACTTTTTCAATGGGATCAGCCACTTGCTGACCCATTTGCATGGCGGTTGCTCCCGGCCAATAGGCACGCACCACCATGCCTCGAAATACAAAAGGTGGATCCTCTTCCTGACCAAGAGAAAAAAACGCGGCAACGCCAGCAAATATGAATACAGCAAGCAGGTAACGAACCAATGGCTGGTTCTCAAGCGCCCAGCGCGACAGATTGATTTTTCTCATTTGGCGAGATCGTTTGTTTCAATGAAGCGGCGAACCTTTTGGCCTTCGTTCAACACATGGGTTCCAGCTGTAACGATCAACTCGCCGTTATTCAAACCATCTTTAACGAGAAAATCGCTTTCAGACACATCGTATGGCTTCACGATGCGTTTGTTGACCACACCCTGCTTCTCATCGAACACCCACACGAACGCGCCTGTGTGTTCAGCCACCAAGGCTGAAATTGGCAATTTGAATGCGGTGCTTTCAGCCGCGATCGTGAACTGCACCGTGGCGCTCATGCCGAAACGGGAAATTCGGGTCGGGTCTGCCACATCGAGCAGCACGGCAAAAGTGCGCGTTATTGGATCTGCCACAGGGGAAACTTCCCTTACTTTGGCATTTAAAGCCTGTTTACCTGACCAGAGAAACACTTTTGCATCCCGACCTGGCTTAATTTCGCTTACCTTGTTTTCAGGCACAGCCATGCTGACCTGCACTTCATTTTCATCTGCCCATTGAAAAACTGCCTGGCCTGGGGCCAATACCTGACCGGCTTCAGCATACACACTGGAGACAACGCCATTGCCCGGAGCCCTCAATTCACCATACTGACGCTGGTTGGCCTGTGTACTTAACTGAGCACGAGTTTGGGTCAAGCGACTACTGGCAGCATCAAAGGCCAGCTGTTTGCGGTCTAGTTCAGCCTGGCTTATAAAATTTTGCTGCTTCAGGGTTTTTGCACGTTCAAGGTCAGTTTTAAGCTGTGTGTGTTCAGTGGCCGCAGCATCAAACTGCGCCTGTGCCGCCTGCAAGGCGAGGCTCAAATCCTGGGGGTCAATTTTAGCGAGCACCTGACCTTTGGCTACTTTATCGCCAACATCGGCCAATCGTGCCGTTAACTTTCCACCCACTTGAAAACTAAGTTTGGCTTGAAAACGGGGCTCAATTTGCCCAGGAAAGCTTTCTTCAAATGTGCTGCCACCCGCTTGAAGCTCAAGCACTTGCACTGGTCGAATAACTTCGGTGACATCAATTTCAGGGCGGGAACAGGCGGCAAGCAGGAGCGAGCCCACGGCAGCCCATAAGACAGGCAGGAACAAACGGCTTTTTGACATGGATCGCTCGAAAGAGTGAATTTATTTTTATCTGACCAATTGTCTTATCAATCAAACGCCAAGTCAAAACTCAGTGAACATTCAATCAAAAACAATCCAGTTTGTCCCTCAAGGCGGCCAATGCCTTCTCAACCCGGTCCACGCCAATCACTTCGATTCCATCGATCGGCTGCTTCGGTGCGTTGCTGGCGGGCACAATTGCATGGGTAAAACCAAGCTTGGCGGCTTCACGAAGCCTTTCCTGCCCACGCGGTGCCGGGCGCAATTCACCAGACAGGCCGATTTCACCGAACACCACGAGTTCTTTGGGCAAACGTTTGTTTCGTAACGACGAAACCATGGCCAACACAATGGCCAGGTCGGCAGCGGGCTCAGAAATTCGCACGCCACCCACTGCGTTGATGAAAATATCCTGATCAAAAAACTGAAGGCCTGCGTGGCGGTGCATCACCGCCAGCAACATGGCCAAGCGGTTTTGTTCCAAGCCCACCGAGAGCCTTCGCGGCGATGGTGAATGTGAGGAATCAACCAAGGCCTGGATTTCAACCAGCAACGGGCGTGCGCCTTCCTGAGTGCACATTACACAGGAACCTGCAACCCATTCAGCGGTTTGCGACAAAAACAAGGCTGAAGGGTTGCTAACCCCCTTCAAGCCACGGTCGGTCATGGCAAACACGCCCAGTTCATTAACCGCGCCAAACCGGTTTTTGAAAGCGCGCACCAAGCGGAAAGAAGATTGTGAATCGCCTTCAAAATACAGCACGGTATCCACAATATGCTCAAGCACGCGGGGACCCGCCAGTGTTCCTTCTTTGGTTACATGGCCTACCAAGATAGTGGTGATACCCATGGCTTTTGCCAGCCGGGTTAACTGGCTTGCGCATTCACGCACCTGGCTTACCGACCCCGGTGCAGCGCTTAGTTCGCTGGTGTAAAGGGTTTGAATGGAGTCGATCACCAACACTTGTGGCTTCAGTGTTTCGAGCTGAGCCACAATTTGCTCCAGCTGAATTTCAGTCAGCACATTCAGGTTGGTGTGCTCTAGCCCCAGGCGTTGGGCACGCAGGGCAATTTGCCCTGCTGATTCCTCTCCGCTTACATAGAGTGCTGATGTGGTTTTTGCCAGGGTCACCATGGATTGCAAGAGCAAAGTGGATTTTCCAATGCCCGGGTCGCCGCCAAGCAACACCACCATACCCGGCACCATGCCACCGCCCAGCACACGGTCGAATTCCTGCACTCCACTGCTAAAGCGCGGGTGATCTTGGGCCTGAATTTCGGAAAGCTTGATCACACTGCTGCTTTGTGCTGCCAGCGCCGCAAAGCGGCTGTGCTTGGTGGGGGCAGCGGTGCTGACCGCCGACTCCACCAGCGTGTTCCAGCTGCTGCAATCGGTACATTGCCCTTGCCATTTGGCAAACACAGCGCCGCATTCAGTGCATTGATACTGACTTTTACTTTTGACCAAAACTACATGCCCCTTTCACGGCTAGGCTTCAACAAATGGCACGCGGGGCGCAATTGCGCACAGCAGTTCATACCCAATAGTGCCACAGCGGTCAGCCACCACATCGACTGGAATATGCTCGCCCCACAATTCAACGGTACTGCCTAACTTGGCACTGGGGATATGGCTAATGTCGATGGTCATCATGTCCATCGACACGCGGCCTGCCACCGGCGCAATATAGCCTTCAACATAAGTAGGGGTTCCATCGGGTGCATGGCGAGGGTAGCCATCCGCATAGCCACAGGCCACCACTGCAATGCGCCCGCTGTTGCTGACTTCCCACCGCGACCCATAACCAACCCTGTCACCTTTGTGTACGGTTTGAATGGCGATAATTTCGCTGCTGAATTCCATGGCGGGTTTCAAACCATAATTGGCTGCAGCGTTTGGGCCCGGCGTTGCGCCATAAATGGCAATGCCGGGGCGCACAATGTCGCCAGCCATTTCGGGAAAATTCAGACATGCGGCTGAATTACCCAAACTGCTTTGCCAATGTTGGGGCTTCAGCTTCATCAAAATTTCGTGTTGAGTTTCCAGAAAAGGCAAACGGGCCCTTGGCTCGGCTTCATCCGCATTGGCAAAGTGTGTCATTAAAACAGGCGTGGGCCAATGGTGCTTCAGGGTAAATTCATCCAACCAATGAATGGCAGCGGGTGCTTGCGCTGGCTGGAAGCCCAACCTGTTCATGCCGGTGTTCAATTTCAAAAAAATTCTGGGTTTGTAAGCCGGCTGCTTTTGCACGAGAAATTCGAGGTCGTTTAACTGGTTTTGGCTGTGCACCACCCAATCGCAACGCAATTCAATGGCCTTGAGCAAATCAGCCTGATCAAAACAACCCTCGAGCAACACAATTGGCTTGTTCCAGCCCAATTGCCGCAGGCGCGCCGCGCCATCAATTTCCAAAACAGCCAAAGCATCAGCATATTGCAGACCGGTGATGATTCTTTCCAGACCATGACCGTAACCATTTGCCTTGACCACCGGCATTACTGTGGAATGTACTAGCAATTCCTTGATTTTGTTGATATTCGCAGAAATGGCGGCAGGTTTGACCACTGCACGTATGGGTCGCGGCATAGGTTTGCGTTGGTGGTTTAGGGATTGGCGCTAACTTCGTAAAAAAAGCATTGCTTAATACGCGATGCGCCCGGATATGATATAACGCCACAACACCGTTGAACGAGCAGCGAAACGGCGAAATCGCACTTAATGGATTTCGCTCAATTCACAGTTGAATGAAACCCGGCTTTTACACCATCATGGCGGCGCAGTTTTTCTCGTCGCTCGCAGACAATGCGCTTTTGATCGCAGCAATTGCATTGCTGTTTCAGATTCAGTCACCTGACTGGATGACACCATTGCTGAAACTGTTCTTCGTGGTTTCGTATGTAATTCTGGCCCCATTCGTTGGGGGGTTTGCAGACACTTTGCCCAAAGGCAGGGTCATGCTGATCACCAACTCCATCAAAATTGTGGGTTGCCTGATGATGTTTTTTGGTGTGCACCCCCTGCTTTCCTACGCTGTGGTTGGCCTTGGTGCTGCCGCATATTCGCCCGCCAAATACGGCATTCTGACCGAGCTGTTGCCTCACGATCGGCTGGTAGAAGCGAATGGCTGGATTGAAGGGCTGACCGTGCTGTCAATCATTCTGGGTACCGTGCTTGGAGGCATTTTAATTGCCCCAGGAACCAGCCAGTACCTGATGCAACTGCACATTCCCGGCGTTACCGACAATATGGACACGCCAGCAGAAGCAGCAGTTTTTGTAATTACTTCTGGCTACTTGATTGCAGCAATTTTCAATTTCAAAATTCCCGACACTGGTGCACGTTACGAACCACAACTGAACCACCCTGTCATCATGACCCGCAAGTTTTACGGTTGTGTAAAGCAGTTGTGGAAAGACAAGCTGGGACAAATTTCATTGGCAGTTACCACACTATTCTGGGGTGCCGGGGCCACACTTCAGTTTATCGTTTTGAAATGGGCCGAAATTGCCTTGGGCTTGCCCCTGGACAAAGGTGCAATACTGCAAGGTGTTTGTGCCTTTGGTGTTGCCGCCGGCGCTGTGGCTGCCGCAAAAATGATTCCCTTGAAAAAATCAATGCTGGTACTGCCCATGGGTATTTTAATGGGTGTCGTTTGCATGGCAATGGTGCTGGTAAAAGACCAAAGCATGGCTTACCTGCTAATTACCGTTATCGGTGCATTAAGCGGGTTTTTCGTAGTGCCCATGAACGCTTTGCTGCAACACCGCGGCCACGTTCTCATGAGTGCTGGCAGGTCGATCGCCATCCAGAATTTCAACGAAAACATTTCAGTGCTGACCATGCTTGGCATTTATGCAGTGCTCATCAGTTTTGATGTGCATGTGAACAACGTAATTTTGATGTTTGGCGGCTTTGTGATGACCACGATGATGTTGGTGATACTTTGGCACCGCCGCAACCAGCGCCTGTACAACGTGGAAGCACGAATTGGTGAAGACCGGCCGGTGGGCGTTACCCACTAAACGAATTGACCACGAACTGCCCTAAATAAAACCCAGTTGTTTCAACAACAACAAATCGTCCCACGCTTTTGACTTTTCCTCTGGCCTGCGCAACAGGTAAGCTGGGTGGTAAGTAACCACAGCAGGAATACTCAGCCCACCCAAAGTTACTTTGTGAACCACGCCGCGCAATTCGCCCACCGGCTTTTTGGTATTTAGCAAGGTTTGAATTGCAAAGCGCCCAACCAGCAACAATACCTTTGGACCATTCGATTTAATTTGCTGAACAAGATAGGGCGAACACTGCTCAATTTCCGCCTGCTCAGGATTGCGGTTCCCCGGTGGGTGGCACTTCACCACATTGGCAATGTAGGTGTTGTTTACGCGGCTTGCGCCAACCGCTTTCAACATGCGATCTAGCAACTGACCCGATTTACCCACAAACGGCAAGCCTGTCTGATCCTCATCCACGCCGGGGCCTTCACCTACCACCATCAACGGTGCATGGGGTATGCCGTCGCCAAACACCGTTTGTTTGCGTGTTTCGCACAAGCCGCATTTTTTGCAGGTAGCAACCATTTCACGCAACGATTCAAGAGACATATTTTCGAGCGATATCGATGCATTCGCCAGTCCCGGGTCAACTGTTGCCTGCTCTAACACGGTTTCCGGCATTGGCTCGCTTATCGCGGTACTCACCTTGGCACCAACCTGCTTTCTCAACTCCCACACCGGGCCAATACCCATGGCGTCGAATAAATCAGCTTTGCTGCGGGTATTTGTCATTCCAGTAAGCCTGTAAATCGTTTGAACATCACCAAGGCGTCTTCACGCCCAAGCTGGGAAGGGTAATAATTTTTGCGGGTGCCAATTAACTTGAAGCCCTCTTTCTCGTACAAACTTTTGGCGGTCAAATTGCTGGGGCGTACTTCCAGCAACATGCCGCTTGCATTGCTCAATTTAGCCTGGCCGATACCCCACTGCAACAAATGCTTACCATGCCCGAAGCCCTGCAAGTCTGCACGAATTGAAATGTTCAGCAAGTGGTATTCATCCACCACGTGCATCATGACAATATAGCCCGCAAGTTGTTCATCAAGCCACATGCAATGCATGTGGTACCCCGCCCGCAGTGAGTCCAGAAAATTACGGTCTGTCCATGGAAATTCGTAAATCTGGTTTTCAACCAGAATAACTGCAGGCACATCGGCCTCGGTCATGCGTCGAATACTAAACAGCGCCATGCTTCAATGCCAATCGTTCAATGGTAGTTTGGGCAACCTTGTCGCGCACATACAAAGGTTGACAATCAAAGGCCTCAGCCACTCGCCCCTCTTGGAATTCTTGCCATGCCAATTGGGCCAAGCGTGTTGCACACACAGCACCTGTTTCAACACCAGGGCTTGGGTTTTGAAGCTGAGCGTACAATTGGGCATCGCAAATCGCAGGTGCCTTTGCATTCTGCAATTCGTCCATGGCAAGCAAGTAAGGCTGTTTAATCCATTGGGTGCCTAGCGTGGTTCTCTGAATGCAGGCCGCGTAAATTTCATTCAAACGTGCATCAATTAAAACAGTGAGCGGCTGTGCTGGCGGGCAGGCGGGCAACATACATTCAAAGCTGGTCAATGGCACAGTGGGCACCTGCCAGGCAACTGAAAGGCCTTGCGCAATACCACATGCGGTGCGCAGACTGGTGAAACCACCCGGGCCGATATCGACTGCAATGGCTGCACACTGCGATGGCTTTAAACCAGCCTGCTCAAGGTGTTGCTGTACAAGTGGCAGCAACTGGGCTGACTGGCTTTTGTAATCGGTAATTTCAAAACTGAACAAGCAAGCAGCAATTTCATTCGCTTCACTGGGCTCAGCGGCTGCAGCCACCTTGGCCACGCCAGAACTGGTACTGATCGCCAAAATAAAACGTAAAGCCATCACTCGCCCTTCACCATCAGCACCACGGCCTGCGCCTCAATCGCTTCCTTGCGGCCAAGGTAACCCAGCTTCTCGTTGGTTTTGGCCTTGATATTCACAGCACCCAAAGGTAACCCGCAAAGGCTGCTTAAACTTGCATGCATAGCCGCCATGTGGGGCGCCAGTTTCGGGCTTTGGCAAATCAAGGTTGAGTCAACATTGATCAATGTAAACCCTTTCTGTTTTGCTTTCTCGATCACAGTTTTTAACAACACACCACTGTCGGCGCCTTCAAACTGGGGGTCGGTGTCTGAAAAGTGGGTACCGATATCCCCCATGGCGCAAGCACCCAAAATTGCATCGGTAACGGCATGCAACAGGGCATCTGCATCGGAATGGCCCAGCAAACCCAAATCGCAAGGAATGTGAACCCCGCCCAGTATCAGTTTTCGCCCCTCAACAAGGCGGTGCACATCGTAACCCTGCCCAACCCTCAACCGGGAAATATCAGTCATTCAACACTCTCCTGAGGCAGCCCCAGCAACTTGGCCACCACCCGCAAATCCTCTAACTGGGTAATTTTCATATTCTCGATGTGCCCCGGTATGATCAATGGACCGATGCCCATGGTTTCAATGGCACTGGCATCATCGGTTAACCGCACGCCCTTGTACAAACATTCGGCAATGGCCATGCTCAGCGCCTGCGCGCGGAACATTTGCGGGGTTTGCGCAGCCCACAACTGGTCGCGGGGCACCGTGTGCTGGGCAATTACTTCACCTTCTTCGGCCACACTGGTTTTTTTCAAGGTATCAGCCACTGGAACAGCCAACAAAGCCCCGGCAACATGTTCTCTGCCCAGGTCGATCAGGTTTTTCAAGGCTTTTGCACTTAAACCAGGGCGGGCCGCATCGTGCACCAAAATCCAATCGGTTTCACCGACCATAAAATTTTCAAGCAACAAGTTCAAACCATTCAGCACGCTGTTCACGCGTTCCTGGCCACCCACCGGCAGGCACTTTATCTTTGTGTTGCCTTCAAACAGCGCCGAGGCGGTTGAATCGCCAGCAGCCACTATTACAAATACTTTTTCAACACGCGGGTCGGCAAGCAATGCTTGTACACTGCGCTCCAACACAGTTTTATCGCCCAACATGGCGTATTGCTTGGGCGTATCGCCACCAAACCGGCGCCCCGAGCCACCTGCGGGCACCAAACCAAAAAACCTGGCACTTCTTGCCATGAAAGCCTGTTCCTATGCGGGCACTTGCCGCCGTATAATACGGGCCTTGATCCAACGACCCTAAACCCGAACTTGAAGCCCACTGGAAAACCAGCATGGTTGCAGTATCCAAGCGGGCAAACTTTATGCTGTCACATTTTACTTCTTCTTTTCAGTTAACCGGTGGCCACAGGCTCAGCTTGGCGCACCCACCCGGCAGCGCCGATGCTTTTTTGCTGGCGCAACTGTGCACACAGGCCAAGCAGCAGGAAAAACTATGCCTGATCACCTGCGCCAACCCGCACGACGCCACACGCCTGCAAGAAGAAATAACCCTGTTTGCCCCAACCCTGAAGGTGCATTACCTGCCCGACTGGGAAACCTTGCCCTACGACAGTTTGTCGGCCCATCAGGATTTGGTTTCTGAACGATTGGCCACGCTGTACCAAACCCAGCAAGGCGACCTTGATGTTTTAATCACCGCAGCCAGCACGGCCATTCAAAAACTGGCGCCTCCCTCTTTTTTAGCGGGCAGTACTTTTTACTTCAAGACCGGCGACAAACTGAATGAAAAAAAGCTGCGCGAGCAATTAACCATTGCTGGTTATAACCATGTATCTCAGGTGATGACGCCTGGCGAGTACTGCATACGGGGCGGCATTATCGACCTGTTTGCAACAGGAACGGCTTTGCCTTTCCGCATTGATTTGTTCGACGATGAAATTGAATCGATTAAAACATTCGATGTAGACACCCAACGCAGCCTTTACCCGGTGCGCGAAATGCGCCTGTTACCGGGGCGCGAATACCCGATGGACGAACAAAGCCGTGCGCAGTTTCGCAGCAAATGGCGTGAACGTTTTGAAGGCGATCCTTCCAAAGTTTCCATTTACCGCGACATGGGCACCGGCGTGGCCAGCGCGGGCATTGAATATTACCTGCCCCTGTTTTTTGAAAAAACCGCCAGCCTTGTTGACTACCTGCCCAACAAAGAATTGGTGTTTGTTCAACATGGCGATGTGGACCAGGCATTGCAAACTTTTTGGGCTGACACGCAAAGCCGTTTCGATTTTTTGTCGAAAGACATTCAACGCCCAATTCTTCGGCCTTCTGAAATTTATTTGAATGCAAATGAATTCTTCAGCAGTTTCGAGAATGCTGCACGCGTGAATTTGTCAGCATCCAAAAACGCTTTGGTGCCGGAATACAGCGGTGCACTGCTGCCCGACCTGGCCGCAGACCGCAAAGCAGACGACCCAATTTTCAAATTCCGTAACCTAATAGAACGCACAGGCCCAGGCAGTTACAAACAAGTCATTATGGTGGCACCCAGCGATGGCCGCCGTGAAACCCTGAACCAGTATTTTCTTGAACACAAATTAAAGCCGCACCAAACTGAAACATTGCAAGGTGCACTAGAAAGCGGCGAGAAGTTTGTACTGTGTACAGCAGTGCTCGACCAAGGCTTTGGGGTACACCGCGGCCCGGAAGCGCAAATCGCTTTTGTAACCGAAGCAGAATTGTTCTCGCTTTCGCCACGCCGCAGGGGTGCGCGTAAACAGCAGGAAAGGCAAAGCAACGTTGAATCCATGATTCGCGATTTGTCAGAACTGAAAATTGGCGACCCGGTTGTACACCAGCAGCATGGTATTGGCCGCTACAAAGGCTTGATCAGTATGGACCTTGGCGAAGGTGCTTCGGAATTCCTTCACCTTGAATACGCCAATGGTTCCAATCTGTTTGTACCGGTTGCCCAACTGCATGTGATTGCTCGCTACAGCGGCGCTGATCCTGAAAATGCACCTGTGCATGCGTTGGGTTCAGGCCAGTGGGAAAAAGCGAAAAAGAAGGCCGCAAAAATGGTGCGCGACACAGCTGCCGAATTGTTGAACCTTTACGCGCGCCGTGCACTGCGCAAAGGCCATGAATTCAAGTTAAGCGTTGGCGACTATGAAGCCTTTGTAGAAAAATTCGGCTTTGAAGAAACTGCTGACCAAGCCGCTGCCATACAAGCCGTGATTGCCGACATGACCTCCCCCCGCCCAATGGACCGCTTGGTGTGTGGCGATGTAGGCTTTGGAAAAACCGAGGTGGCACTGCGCGCAGCATTTGTTAGCGTGATGGATGGCAGACAGGTAGTGCTGTTGGCTCCCACCACACTGCTGGCTGAACAACACTTTCAAACCTTTTCAGATCGCTTCTCCGACTGGCCCGTAAAGGTGGTCGAATTGTCCCGATTCAAATCGCCCAAGGAAATTCGCGAAGCAGTCGATTTGATTAATTCTGGAAAAGCCGACATTATTATTGGCACCCACAAAGTGCTCAGCTCTGAAGTGGAATTCTCAAGGCTGGGCCTTGTGATCATCGACGAAGAACACCGCTTTGGTGTTCGCCAAAAAGAAGCGTTGAAAAACCTGCGAGCTGAAGTGGATGTACTCACACTAACTGCCACACCCATTCCACGCACACTGGCCATGAGCATGGAAGGCATTCGCGATTTCTCAGTGATTGCCACTGCACCGCAACGCCGCCTGTCGATTAAAACATTTGTACGCCGTGAAACAGACAGCGTGATTCGAGAAGCCGTGCTGCGTGAACTGAAACGTGGTGGGCAAGTGTACTACCTTCACAACGAAGTAGATACCATTGAAAACCGCCGCGAGGCACTTGAAAAAATTCTGCCTGAAGCGCGCATTGGTATTGCGCACGGGCAAATGAATGAACGCGATCTTGAACGCGTGATGCGCGATTTTTATCAGCAACGATTCAATATGTTGTTGTGCACCACCATCATTGAAACCGGTATTGATGTACCCACCGCCAACACCATTGTAATTCACCGCGCCGATAAATTTGGCCTGGCCCAACTGCACCAGCTGCGCGGCCGTGTGGGCCGTTCACACCACCAAGCCTACGCCTACATGATGGTGAACAACGAAGAAGGCTTGAGCAAAAATGCTGAACGCCGCCTGGAAGCCATTACCATGATGGAAGACTTGGGCAGCGGTTTTTACCTGGCCATGCACGACCTAGAAATTCGCGGCGCTGGTGAAGTACTGGGTGCCAACCAAAGCGGCAATGTGCACGAGGTAGGCTTTCAAATGTACACCGACATGCTGAACCACGCTGTACGCAGCCTGCGTGCAGGCAAAGAACCCGATTTGACTGCACCACTAAATGCCACAGTAGAAATCAATTTGCACACCCCTGCCCTGTTGCCAGAAGATTATTGCCCCGACGTGCACGAGCGGCTGACGCTTTACAAACGCCTGGCCAGTACCGAGGACATGGGCTTCATTTCAGAAGTGCAAGAAGAACTGATTGACCGCTTCGGCAAGCTGCCCGAGGCTGCCACAGCACTGCTGGAAACACACCGCCTGCGCATTTTGGCCAAGCCCTTGGGCATTGCGAAAATTGACAGCTCGACCGACGCCACCGTGATTCAATTCGATGCCCAACCGAATGTGGATGCAGGCAAAATCATTTTGATGATTCAAAAAGAAAAAGACATGAAACTGGCAGGGGCCGAACGTTTGAGAATTACCAGGAGTTTCCCGAAAATCAGCGACCGTGTACAGTTCCTGAAAGGGCTGATTAAACAACTGGCTTGAACTCATGACTTACCACGCTGGCAAACACTTTATTTGGTTGCACTTGTTGGGTGCTGCGCTGCTGTGCAGCACTATTTTACATAGTGGCGCAACTCAGGCAGAGCCACATGCCCGAAGCGAAGCAGGCACTGCTGTTTACAAGGCACTGTTGCCCAAAGCAGAAGCTGGCGATGCTGAAGTACAAACCACACTGGGCTTGATGCGCCTGCGCGGTGATGAAGTAGAACGCGACCTGAAAATAGCACGTGTTTGGTTGGGAAAAGCCGCGGTGCAAAACCACACCCCCGCACAATATTATTTAGGCCAATTGCTTTTACTCGACGTATTCAATGCCAGCAAGGCCGACCTGAACAAACAATTGACCGAGGGCATGGGTTGGCTGCGCCGCGCTGCGCGAGACCAACATCACCCATCGCAATTGCTGTATTCACAAACAGTACTGGAAAGCCAACTGGAAAGCCCATTCAACCACAGCAAAATTGAGGCGCAGCAACACCTTGACGCTTGTGCCGAAGTGTATTTGCAATGCACCGAATATGCATTGAAAAGGTTGGACAACAACAAAGAAGAAGTGTACTGCCCGAAGAATGAATTTTGCGAACAGAAAAGGCGCCTGCTTTACACCCTGGCCAATGCAGAAAATGCCGACGCGCGCTACCGACTCAGCAAGTTTGAAGGCGAAGACCGCATGTTTTGGGTGAGGCGCGCTGCGCGCCTGGGCCACCCCAAAGCCAGCCATGAATTGGCCGAGCTTGTCTTGCTGGAAAAAGTGCCACTGCAACCCGAAGACCCCGCTGTGCTGGCATTGCTCAATATAGCGGCACAACAAGGTTTGCTTGAGTCCATGCACTTGCTGGGCAGCCTGCTTTACGAGGGAACCCGATTTCCTGTCAACAAACCCCTGGGATTACAATGGTTAAACCTTGCGGCGCAGCGTGGTCACGAACCTTCCGTTGAACTCCTGAAACAAATACAGGGGCCAGCCAGTGAAATTTCCTCAAATGACAAGGTAGAATCCCCGCAACCCACGGAGAGCACACCATGAGCCGACTATTTTTTTCATCAAAAATATTAAATAAGGCACAGGTGCACACAGCACTCGATGCCCTTAACCTACCCTCGCTTGGTGTTGACGTTCTGAACCAACAAGCCTGCATCGCAATTCCTGAAGGCTATACCCTGACGAAAGTAGCAATCACCGAAGCCCTGCGGCCATTAAGCCGTGTGCATCAGTTCGACTTTGCAATACTTGAAGCAGAATTTCAGGCTAGTGAATTCAGGCTGCTGGCCATGGACATGGACAGCACCCTGATTACCATTGAATGCATCGACGAAATAGCCGACTTCGCAGGCAAGAAAAAAGAGGTGTCTGAAATTACCGAAGCGGCCATGCGGGGGGAAATTAAAGACTTTTCTGAAAGCCTGAACCGCCGGGTGGCCTTGCTCAAAGGGGTGCCTGAAACCTGCCTGCAATCAGTGTTTGAAGAACGCCTGCGTTTGTCCCCCGGCGCGCAAGAATTGATTGCCTTTGCCAAAGCAAACAACTGGAAAACATTGTTGGTCAGTGGCGGCTTCACTTTTTTCACCGACAAAATGAAAGAAGTTTTGGGGCTTGATTACACCCGGTCAAACACACTTGAAATTGTAGATGGACATTTAACAGGCCGCGTGTTGGGCACCATAGTAGACGCCGAAGTTAAACGTGAAACCGTGCAAGAAACCTGCGCCTTGTTGGGCGTTGATTCAAGCCGCGCGATTGTGGTCGGT
Organism: Burkholderiales bacterium; assembly: GCA_021299735.1. Taxonomy (GTDB): domain Bacteria; phylum Pseudomonadota; class Gammaproteobacteria; order Burkholderiales; family Burkholderiaceae_B; genus Limnobacter. The sequence continues at coordinate 29,149 of JAJTEM010000020.1, forward strand.
GATGGTTCTAACGACCTGAAAATGATGGAAATTTCCGGTGCCAGTGTGGCCTTTCAGGCCAAACCAGTGGTACAGGAAAAAACAGACTTCTGCATCAACCACGGTGGCCTGGATACCATTTGCAAGTGGTTTGCAGCAAACATGTAATTCACTTTTTCAATCCGGGTGACAACTTCGCCCGGATCAAGCAACTGAGAGCCGAAAGAGAATCAATACGGGCCATCATACCGGCAGTGCGGCGGGTGGCCTGAGCAGCTTCTCCAAAACCCCTAATTTATTGCTCCACCACCATCGCATTTAGTTGGTCAATGTCCCAGCTGCTTTGGTCGGAAAAAATCACTTTCTCTATCTCGTAGGGGTTTGAAGCACTGCCGGTAAACTGATACTGCACTTTAATTGAGTCTGCTGTGTCACGAATTGAAATAACCAAATCGTACCCACTCCGAGAAACCAACAAATCTGATTGAGAAACATCAGAATTCATTCGAATCACATCCAGCTTCGTCGCTGATGTATCGTAGCTCTTGATCGTATCCTGGCCATAACCACGCCCAAACACGTAAGTATCGTTTCCAGCACCGCCGTCCAGGTAATCATTGCCTTCCATCCCATTTAGCACATCGGCACCGTCTTCACCGTACAGCCCGTCATTGCCAGCGTTGCCCGCAAGAACATCATCACCAGCGCCACCATACAAATAATCTGCATCGTCTTCGCCATACAAATGGTCGTTACCAGTATCGCCATACAGGTAATCGGAACCAGTCCCGCCCCTTAACTGGTCATTGTTATTGCCACCATACAGGGTATCGTTTCCAGCCTCGCCGAACAAAAGATCGTCCCCGTTTTCGCCGCGCAGGGTGTCTTTCTCACTTCCACCGTACATATTGTCATTACCAGCCGCACCATACATGGTGTCATCGCCTGCGCCACCAAACATTGAATCGGCTGTTGCATAACCCTGAATTGTGTTGGCTTGCGCATCCCCTGTTAACAACATCGCTTTAACTTGATCTACTGTCCATATGGTGCCATCTGCAAAACGTAATTGTTCCAACTGATAGCCGCCAGCAGCCTCCTGATAAAAATAAGACCAAATCTTCAGTGTGTCAGCAGAACCAGTAACTCTCAATAACAAGTCATCTGCTTGACGAGAAAGCTTCACATCGGAAGGCAAAATATCTGGGGTTAGCAACAAAATACCTTTGCCCAATGACAAGCCACCGTAGTCTGAAATATTATCGGCTCCGTATCCCCGGCCAAATTGAAATACATCGTTGCCAGCACCACCATACAGAAAATCGTTGCCCTGGCCACCGTCGATGAAATCGTCACCATCATCACCGTACAACCTGTCGTCACCATCTTCACCGAAAATGGAGTCCGAACCCGCTTTGCCGTACACGTAATCGTTGCCGCCACCTCCATTGATCACATCGTTGCTTGCATATGCGGTTAAGGTTTGGGCAGTTGAATTACCTTGCAGAACCCTGGCCTTCACATCGTTGATGGTCCACACAGTGCCATCGCTGAATTTGATTTCTTCCAGTTTGTAATTGCCTGCGGCATCCTGATCGAAATAGGACAGCAGGGTTAGCGAATCGCTTGTTCCATCAATTTTCAACACCAGGTTTGTGTTCACTCTTGACATGGATACTTCAGATGAAAGTACATCTGAGTTGAATAACACCACATCAACCTTGTTCACCCCTGTATCGTGATTGTCAATCGTATCCTGCCCGTAACCACGACCAAAAACATAGGTGTCGTTGCCACTGTTGCCGTACATCAGGTCGTTACCGGCGCCGCAATCCAGTCGATCATTGCCATTGCCTCCCACCATAGAATCATTTCCCTGCCCGGCATTCAGCACATCGTTTCCATTGCCGCCGTGCAAGGTGTCGTTCCCATCGCCTCCATACAACACGTCATCTCCAGCCTCGGCATACAGAATATCGTCGCCGCCATTGCCGAGCATTTCATCATCAGTGGCATAACCCCAAATAGTCTCCGACAAGGAAGTACCAGTCAGCAGCGCAGCTTTAATGGCCGCAATCGACCACACGGTGCCGTCTGCAAACCGAATTTCCTCAAGGCGATAGGGGCTTGCGCCATCTTGTTGAAAATATGAAACGATTGTTAGCTTATCGGTGGTACCCGCAACAGTTAATTCAAGATCGGAATTCTTTCTTGTAAACACTACATCCGAGGGAAGAATATCTTCAGCGAAAACCACAGTATCCCGCTTTAAAACTTCCGGGTCGTTACTGTAAATACTGTCTTGCCCAAATCCCTTGGCGAAAATATAGGTGTCGTTTCCGTATCCACCATCCAGGGTGTCGTTGCCAGCACCTCCACGTAACACATCGCTACCACTGCTTGCAATCAGCGTGTCTGCGCCATCACCACCATCAAGCGTGTCGTCACCGCCTCCGCCATCAAGGCGGTCATCACCACTTCCACCCCACAATAGATCGTGACCATCATCGCCGCGAATAGTGTCATTGCCATCTTCGCCGTGTAGCAAATCGTTGCCAGCCCCACCCGAAACAGTATCGTTACCCGCACCTGCGTGAATGGTATCAGCCGTGGCATAACCATTCAGGTTATCTGCGCCAGAACTACCCTGCAGGACGGTTTGCATCAAGTAATCGCTTGTCCACACCGTGCCGTCAGAAAAACTAATTTCATCAATACGGTAAGAAGGCGATCCATCACTTTCAAAGAAGTATTGAATCTGAAGTGATTCTGTGGTTCCCCGAATGGTTAAGAACAAAGACTGGGAACTTCTGGACACTACAATGTCTTCTGGCTTTATATCATCATTGAATTGAACAACATCAAAGTCGCTGGCCTCCGTGATGTAGCTTATGTAGTCTTGCCCATATCCACGGCCATAAATAAATGTGTCATTGCCTGCCCCACCTTCCAGCGCATCATTGCCAACACTGCCATCCAACAGGTCGTGTCCGTCGCCACCAATCAAATAATCGTTTTGATCGCCACCGTACAACGTGTCATTCCCAGCCTCGCCATAAAGCCGGTCAACACCCCCCTGGCCAATCAACAAATCGTTGCCCGCCGCGCCTTTCAGGGTGTTGTTCAGCGCGTTACCAATAAGGGTGTCGCTTGTATTGCCGGTTAAAGTAAGGCTGGTTTGTGTACTATTCAAAACCCGGATTAAAGAACCTGGCAGATCCATTGCAACGTCAGCAATTCCGGGGGTGCTTTCAACAAGCTGTTTGATGAAACGGTTTGTATCCCAATTCAAATTGTTGACAAACGCCGGCCCGGAAGCATGAATGAATTCGAACAAATTCAACAGGCCGGTTACAGGTTGGGCCGCAGTGTCAGCAGCAAAAGCGTTTTCCAGCCCAGCTGTTGACATTTGAAATTCATTGTTGACCCACACCAAAGAAAGTTGGTCGAGATATTTCTTGAAACGGGTGGTGAACAACAAACCACTGTAAACCTCGGTTTTAAGCAAATCGTAAGCGCTTTGAATTGCCTGAACTTGCGCAGCTGCCATACTCACAGTAAGCGCGCCATCGGCTGCGGTAAGGTCGGTAAAGCGTGCTGCGCCATTGGCAGTGCCATAGGTAAAACCCATGAAACGCTCAACCACACCAATTTTTCTAACAAGGTCGTTATAAGCCGCAGTACCCTGGGTTAAACCTGCAAGCTGGTACACCAATGAAACACCGCTGTCGTTCAGGGCATCGGCCTGTTGCCGCAGCGATTTCATGCCCGAAGAATCAGCCCACTCTTCTACCAATGAATCCAGCAAAGCCATTTGCCCCACACGGGTTTGTTGCGATGCGTAGTTTTGCACAGTGCCAGCCAAAGCAGGCGACAAACTGACCGCCTCATTCAAATCGCGAACCATGCCAGCACCACGAAGGTTGGGCAGCAGCATGGCGCTGTCGGAAAGCGCAACAGTATCGGTGAATTCGCGATCAAATGAATTGACGATCAAATCGAGGTTCACGATTGAAGAAGTAGTTTCTGACGTGGCACCCGATGAACCATCGCTGCGCACAAACGTACCCGCCGCGGTTTGCACATTGCCGTTGCCCAGGTTAACGTTGGTGAGCGCCCCATTCACACCAATTGAAACAATGTTGTTGGCCGCAAGGCTTGTTAACTCAGCAGCCTGGCTAACACCATCCTGATTCAAGTCTTTCCACAAACGCAATTGGCCAAATACTTCGTCAGCTGCGTTGATCAAACCATCGCGGTTCAAATCCAGATCACGCAAGGCATCAAAGCCATCAATCGCCAACTGTCCATTCGTTTTTATGGTGTCTTCACCAAACAACTCCCGACCTGTGTCAATGGTGCCGTTGCCGTTTAAATCCCGCACCAGCCATGCGTCATCGCCCCGTACCCAGCCCGTGCCTGTTTTAACGCCGTCGGCATTGTGGTCAAACAAAATGGTGCTGCCATTCAAGCCAGTGGTTTCTATTCCGTCGCCATCCATGTCCAGCGCAAGCGGATCTCGCACACGTGTTGAAACTGCCTGCGGGGGAGTGGCGGCATTAATACCTAGGGCTGCAAATGTGTCGCTGATTTCGCTCACTAGAAAATCAAAGATATTTCCCAGAGCCAGGGGGGCGCCAGTAGGGGTCCAATTTATGGCAGTGGAGGTGTCTACTGCATAGCTGCCGCCGCCAAGTAGCTGGGCCAGTGTATCGTCCAGAGACGAGAGCGCATTCTCAATTGTATCGATCGCTTGTTGCGCTGTCATGCCCGCATCGCGGCAGGCCTGCATAGCGTCGTCGATGGCGTTTTTAAGTGCCTTGTGCAGGCCCTCCGCCGGTTCAAAGGCTTCGGGGAAACTCCACAAATTGCTGTCATCGATAGGGATTAAGCTACCGCCTCCAAACGCATTGCCTATTGCATCGATGTAGGCGGTTTGGCCTGCGAGGTCTTTCATACTTTGGACGAGTTCGGATTTCTCAATATCGCTAAGGAGCCGCTCGACGGGAAAGCCCAAATCGTCTAGTGTCCAGCCCTTGGCCGCTGCCACCAATTGCCAGGTGCCTGCGGCAACACCAACGACCGCCGCTATGGGCACGATCACACTACCACTGGCAATTATCGCAACACCACCACCGAAGGCTGCGGCCGCCCCGCCAATGATGCCGGCTATGTCGGCTTGGGCGGGGAATTCGCCCCTAGCCCGGGAATCGATGATGTTTTGGTAGCTGTCGTAAAATCCAAGTCCCCCAAGCGCGGCGCCTACACCGGGAATCCAGGGACTGACTTTGTTGACATTCGTCAGCGCAAAGTCCACCACTGAATGCGCGGTTTGACCCAGGCCAATGACGGTGCCGCTGACGTTGTAAGTGCCGTCGGAGTTCATGAATCCCACGCCTGTATTGGCTGCATTAACTTTCGTGCCAAAAAAGTTGGTGATGACAATCATAGGACTTGAACTCACAAAACACCTCGTTTTTCACGTAAAAAGAAAACAATCCACAAAGGAAAAAACAGAATCAAAAAGGCAATCAGTATCTCTTTGACACTTGTCGCAAGTTCACGTAATTCACCTGCTGTTTGCTCTACACTCACCTCAAACCCAATCGAAGGGCAAGACAATGCCCACACCCTGTAACGGTCTGTTATCGTCCAGCGAATTGGAGCCATTTGAATCGTGGCTTGACAGCCCACCAGCGCTTGCCGTTGGGCTTTGGTCCAGTAAAACACCCGCTTTCCGCGCGAAATCGTTAGCTTCACCGGCCACTCCATCGCCTGCACACTTCCATCGGGCAACTGCATGGCAAAGTGTGGGTGGAGTTCTCGGGTTTGCAAAATGCGCACAGACAGTGTTTGCAGGCGATCCAACTCGGGCTCGGCGTTCAGGCGGGTGATGATGTCGGGGTAGAACAACCCCATAATGCCCATAAAAAGCCAGAAAGAACTAAACGCATGGCGTCTGTACCAGGTTGGGCGCTTTTTGCGCGAGGCCGCGATTTTTTGCGGGTCGGGCGGGCCGCCGGCCAGCCAGTTCACAAAGCGCTGCCAGCGGCTGTAAACGGGGGTGTGCAGCTGGGGTGGGGTTTGCTCGTCATTCATGCCACCAGGCTCCAAAGTGGTTCTCAACCTTGCCAACAACGCTGCAGTTCTACCGTAACTCATTTCATTTTAAAATTAATTTAAGAAAAGCACCATCACTCGATATGGCCGGGTCTATGCCCTGCTTCACCTTTACCGCAAGCATTACCCCAAAAGATTAACGAATCAGCACTTGAACTTTCGGGAATCGACAAGCAACACACACCAGCTACCTTTGTTGGACCGTTTATTACATGTCAAAACCCGCCGAACAAAATCCTGTACTCAAAGTTGCGCTTGGCGAATATCGCCCTTGGCTGAAGGTGGTGATTGCCTTTAGCGCAGTGATTAACCTGTTGGCGCTAACACCCAGCATTTACATGCTGCAGGTATATGATCGCGTACTAAGCAGCCAAAGCCAGAACACGCTAATTGCACTAACTGCACTGATTATTGGCTTGTACGTACTGGCTGCCGTGCTGGAACATTTCCGGGCAGCCACCCTTACCCGAATTGGCAACGCCCTGGAACACAAGCTGATCGCCACGCTGCACACTGCTGCATTTCAGCGCGCGCTTAAAACCCAGGGCAAAGACAACACAGGCCAAGCCATTCGCGACTTCACGCTGATTCGTCAATTCATGACCAGCCAGGGCGCCATGGCCCTGTTCGATACGCCTTGGGTTGTTCTGTACATCGCAATTCTGTTTGCCTTTCACCCCTTGTTTGGTGTGATGGCTTTGTGCTGCGTCGGCGTGGCGATTGGCTTAAGTTGGCTGCATTTGCGCAGCACGCGCCAGCACGATGAGCAAAGCAACTCAATTGGCATTCTGAGTGCCAACACCATGAACTCAACGCTTCAAAACACCAATTCCATTCAAGCCATGGGTTTGCTGCCCGCCATGCAAACAAGCTGGCTCAACATTCAGGGGCAGTACACCAGCCACCACACACAGTCAGCCGATGCATCTTCTGTATGGAGCAACTGCAGCAAATACTTCCGCATGTTTGTTCAAAGCGCCGCCCTGGGGCTTGGTGCCTACCTTGTATTGAACCATTCACTCACCGGCGGCATGATGATTGCCGCATCCATACTGATGGGCAAAGCCCTTGCCCCAGTGGATACACTTGCAGCCGCCTGTAAATCGCTAACAAGCGTACGCCAGGCCCATGAACGAATTAATCGCCTGCTTAGCAACACACCAGCACCAGAGCAATTGCACAACCTGCCCACTCCAAATCCGCGTATTGAATGCCGCAATATGTATGTGGCAGCGCCATTAGCCGGGCAATGGGTATTGAAAAACATACAACTTGAAATTTCAGCAGGCAGCACCGTGGGGGTAATTGGGCCCAGTGGTTCAGGCAAAACCAGCCTTCTAAATACACTGGCTGCAGTATTGCCGGTGGCACAAGGCAAGCTGGAAATTGATGGTGCCGACATTTCACAATACCCACGCAGCCAACTGGGCGCCTGGACAGGTTACCTGGCACAGCATGTAGAACTTTTTGAAGGCACGGTTGCGCAAAACATTGGCCGCTTTGAAAGCGACAACGACACGCAAGTTGTTGAAGCCGCCAAAGCGGCCGGTGTTCATGAACTTGTATTGAAACTGCCCAAAGGATACGACACCGAACTGGGCGCACAAGGCGAGGGGCTTTCAGGCGGCATGCGCCAGCGCATTGGCCTGGCACGCGCCTTGTACAAACAACCGCAACTGTTGCTGCTCGATGAGCCCAACGCACACCTTGACGACGAGGGCGAAGCCGCCTTGGCCCGCGCACTGCTGCGCCATAGGCAACAAGGCAACACTGCAATTCTTGTTACCCACAAGAAATCAATTTTACGGGTGTGCAACAAATTGCTGGTGCTTCGAGACGGTGAAGTAGCCGTTTACGGAAACACACCCGAAGTACTCGCGCACCTACAACAACAAAAACCAACACCGTTTGCCCAGGTGAATCATGCATAAACATCTCGACATTAAAGCAGTTTCTCGCAGGGGCATGATCACGCTGCTGGTGGGGTTCATCGGCTTTGTGGTGTGGGCAAGCCTTGTAGCCATGGACAGGGGTGTTGTTGTACCCGGTACCCTAACCTTTCAGGGAGAACGTAAAACCATTGTTCACCCCCACGGCGGTGTAATTGAAAAAATATGGATTACCGAAGGGCAACTTGTAGAGCAAGGCCAAACACTCATCAGCCTGAACACAACCGACAGCCAAACGCAGCTTAATGCGTTGAAGGTTCAACGCCAGGCGTTGATCGCAAAAATAGAACGCCTTGAAAAAGAGGCTGGCAACAGCCGCGGCATTACCACGAAGCCTGAAACTACAGGCACCGCTGCCGACCCATTCCAAACCCGGCAACATGAAACAGAGGCAATGCTGTACGCAAGCCGCCAACGTGCCCTGCAAAACGACATTCGCATGCTTGAACTGGAAAGCAGCACCGCCCAAAACAGCCTGACTGCGCAAAACAACGCGCAGCGCAGCAAACAACAGCAGCTGGAAAGGTTGAAACAACAACACCTTGGCATGGCAGACATGGTGAGCAAAGGCTACATGCCCGCCAACCGGCTTGTAGAACTGCAAGGCCAAATTAGCGCGCTGGAAGTGGCACTGGCTCAAGATGAAATTCAAATCAGCCAGCTGAACGCCACCATACGCAACGCAAAACTGAAAAAGCAGCAACTTCACAACCAACTGCACACAGAAAGCCAAACCGTACTGGCCGATGTGCAAGCCGAACTGGCCGCACTGGACGAACAAATTCAACGCATCGCGTTTGTTGTTCAACACACCAACATTCAAAGCCCGGTGGCTGGCCAAGTGCTGGGCCTGAAACTGTTTACGAACGGCAGCGCCATGCCAGCCAATGCCCCGATTATGGACATAGCGCCCAACGGCAGCGAACTGCAAATTAGCGCGGAACTGGAACCTTCAATGGTTGACCAGGTAAAAACAGAACAACCAGTAACCATTCGTTTCAGTGCCCTTAAAACAGCACAAACGCTGGAAGTGCAAGGTGTGTTAAACCGCGTGGGCGCGGACCAGTTAACCAACCCCACCACAGGCATACCCTACATTCCCGTGAATGTTCGCCTAACGCAGCAAGCGTTAGAAGAAATTGAACAACACCGTATACAGGCCGGTGTGCCGGTTGAATTATTGATCGTAACCGGCGAACAAACGCTGATGCAGTACCTGTTCAAACCGATTACAGACAGGCTGTTTAGTGCCATGCGGGAGCATTAATACCATGGCACTCAAACTGAAAAACATATTGAAACTATTTGCAACGGTGTGCTGCTGGTGCGCCCTTGCGCCTGCCGCACAAGCAAACGGTATTGAACAACTGCTGCAACAAGCGATTGCAATATCTCCCGAGGTAGCCAAAGCAAAAGCACAAATGCTGGTTGCACAGGCCGACCTCAAAATAAGCGAAGCAGCCTGGCTTCCCCAGGCCAGCGCACGGCTATACAACGGCGTTGGCAACACCAAGCAATCCAACCCGTTTGCCAACCAGCGCAATGCCAATGAAAATGTTCAGAACAACAGTATTTCTCTTCAACAAAGTATTTACAACAAACCCGCTTCCATTCAAATAGAGCAAACACAACTAAGCGTTCAAGAGGCCGAGCTTCGCCACGCTATGGCTGTTCAAACCGCGATTCAGAACTGGATCAACAAGCTGATGGACTACAAACAAAGCAAGGCCGCGCTGAGCCTGGCTGAGCATAAACTACAAACTGCCCTGCTTCAAAAGGAACACGTAGAACAAGGTGAAAAAAACGGTGAAAACAGTGCCCTGGAACTTGCAAACACGGAAACCGAACTTGCCTTACGCCACGCCGAGCTTGGGCAGGCGCAACACGCGGTAGGGCAGCGCTTGTGGGAACTCTCGCAATTGACCGGACAGGAAGTGGCACCGGCATGGATTGATGGCATTGAGTTCAACATGCCCCCTGCCCTGCACACCGAGAAGAAACTGGAACAAGAGGTGCTTCTAAACAATTTAAGCTTGAAAATTCAGCAGTTGTACAAACAAGCCGCCACACTGGAAATTAACAAAGCAAATGGGCAGCACCACCCCACCGTAAAGCTGGTGGCCCAACACTCGCAAAGCGAATCGGAAAGTGTAAGCACCCTGGGTAACCGCGTTGAACAAAACATGCTGGCCGTTCAAATGGACATTCCTTTGTTCAACGGTTTTGCTACACGGGCACAAACTGAAAAAGCCGCCGCCAGCCTGAACCAGCAACATGCCGACTTCAACAAAGCAAGCGCCCAAGTATTGCGCGATACCCAAGCCGCACACCGGCAACTGAACAGCGCCGCACATTTGTGGAATGCCTATACACAAGCAAACCACGCAGCCACACAACAGCAACTGGCCATTGAAACTGCAATTAAGCACAAGCTGGCAACACCACTTGATTTGGCAAAAGCCAAAGAAAAACTGACTGAATTGAAAATGAAGAAAATGGAATACCTGTTGGCAGCCAACAAAGCTTTTCTAGTGCTTCAAGAATTGACCGGGGTATTGAATATTGAAAGTGCTTTGGGACGTTTGTCGAAGCTGGAGTAGAGATGATGTATAACCCGGAGGAATGGGGTTAACTTGACCATTTTTGAGATTTGGAAATGCAATAGTAGGCTTGCCGCCTAAGTATTAATTGCCTTTCTATTCAAACATAAAGCATAAAAATAATTAAATTACACCGAGTTTTTACAGACTCTTAAACAATCACAATGAATCTAAAACAATGGTTTTCCTTGAAGTCTGCACTGGTAATTTTTGCGTTGTTTGTTTGTTTTTACATTGCTTATCACTATTATTTTGCAAGCCAATACGATCGCCTTGCCTTGGCAAAGCCAGAGCAACTCGAAACAGTGCGGATGGTGAGGTACTTCTCACCACCTTGGTACGGGTTGTTTCAACCCGACTCGGAAATAGCCCAACTTGAAAATGGGGAACGCTTGGTTATTGCCCCCATGCCCATGGGCATTTTCACCGGGCGTTTGGTACTTGCATTGCCTATCCCCAGTGCTTATGAAACTTCATACCAAGCCATTAGCCGCTCAGAGCAGCCCGATGGAAGCCTTAGGCCTTTGGACCCAGACCATCCACCACCGCTCGATCTTCAAATAAACCGCCACACGGGGCATGTCTGCTACAAATCTGATTGTGCCCAACTGCGTTCTATTTGCCCGCCATTTATTCTTTTGGGTAACCCGAAAGGCCCTTACTGCCAGCACTTCAGGCATTGACCATCAAGAACAGTTTTCCACTTATTTTCAGTTCAGTTTTCAAAGGAAATCGATAGTATGTACAGCATCGGAATTCGAATTGTATATCGCGGCAATAACAGTGACTTTGGTCACATGTATGTCGTTTTGACGGGTAACGACGGCAAACCCCAAGCCTTTGGTCAATATCCTGTTGGAGTCATCAATATTGATATGGATCGAGAAGGCCCAAACGCCGAATTCCCGCCCGATATTTCCCGCGACTTCCCCATTTCGCAAAGCGCATACGAACGGGCTCTGGCTGCAGCAAATCAAGCGCAAGCCGATTCTAGCGACTTTTCTAAACAATGGGGTTTTTACGATCCCTTCTCAAATTCCTGTGTCGATTTCGCTTGGTGGATGATGCGACAAGCGGGGCTAACTGAGGCTCAAAGTCAATTTGAAGGATACTTTTGGCCAAGTGACAACACGGGTGCGGTGGACGACACTTACTATGATTACTTCCGGCGCCCTGAATTTAATCGTGAATTTAAAAAATCTATAGCAACAGACGTCAACGACCTCTTCCTAGACGCCCGCAATTTCGTAATCCAGGTCGACCCCTTGGTCCTGGACCTGGACGGCGACGGCCTGGAACTGGTAAGCGCTAATGGGTCTATCCTCTTCGACCACAATGCAGACAACATTAAAACCGGCACAGGCTGGGCAGGCCGCGATGACGGTTTCCTAGTCAGAGACTTAAACGGCAACGGCACCATAGACACTGGCCGGGAGCTCTTCGGCGTAGATACCATCAAAAGCAACAACACGCTTGCCGCTCAGGGCTTTGACGCACTAAGAGACTTGGACAGCAATGCAGACGGCCAGATCACCAGCGCAGACACAGCTTACGGTGAACTGAAGATTTGGCAAGACGCCAACCAAGACGGCATCAGCCAAAGCACAGAGCTTAAAACCCTGGCAGAACGAGGCATCACCCGCATTGGGCTAAACGGCACCAGCACAGGCCCGCAGGCAGGCCAAACCATCAACAACAACCAGGTGGCGCTGAGCACCACCTTTACACAAAACGGCCAAACCAAAACTGTGGGCGCTATAGATTTGGAAGCCAACAACTTCTTCACCGAGTTTCCAACCGAGTTGGTGGACGAAACCGGCAACCCAGTAGCGATTACAGAACAAGCCCTTAACTTGCCGCAGATGAACGGCTCGGGCATGGTCAGAAACATGCAGGCAGCGGCTAGTCTGGATGCAGACTTTGCAGCCGCTTTGACCGCATTTGCAGCGGGTACAACGTGCGCTGAGCAGCGCGGTATGCTGGATGACTTGGTTACAAAGTGGTCTGAAACCAGCAGCTTTGCGCCGGGTTTACTGGGTACAAGTGGTGTGAACATCACTTTCAACCTGCCACCCAATATCACGGTGGCGCAATACACCAACATGATCAATGTGCTGGAAAAGTTCAACGGCAGCCGCTTTTACGGCGACCACACAGGCGGCCCCCGGCCTGCTGGGTTTGCGATATCCCAGACAACCGATCCGCTCACTGGCAACGTGGTCCACAAATACATCATTAGTCCGCCAGCTCAGCAGGTGGCCTTGCTACAGAACGCTTACAACGCGATCAAAGAAAGCGTGTACGGGGCCCTTGTAGTGCAAACACGGCTGAAACCTTACCTTGATGCCATCAACCTGGAGATAAAAGACACTGGTATTCGATTTGACCTAACTCAATTCAATGCCACGCTTGCCGCCGCTAAAAATGCCGATCTGCTCAATGCCTTGATCGACCTGGTAGAACTGGTCAAGTACCAGAGCCGTACGCTGCAATCAGTGGGGTTTGATGGCACAGAAACCCTGAGGGAATGGATTGCCCCACTAAGTGCCAATTCGCCGCTATTGGCTGAGTTGGCTACACTCGGCTTGATCGCCGGTGATGTCAGCACCGGCACGAATAATGACGATATTTATGTTGGTAATACCAACAACAATACTTTCAACGCTGGGCAAGGTGACGATACGCTGGATGGCGGAACGGGCAACGACTATTTAAGCGGTGCTGCGGGTAACGACACACTCGTTGGCGGTGCAGGCAGCGATTCACTTTATGGTGGTGAAGGCAACGACTTGCTGGATGGTGGTACAGGCAACGATTATCTATACGGCGGTACTGGCAACAACACCTACCTGTTTGGCAAGGGTGATGGGCAAGACACCATCGGATCAAGCTACGACACAGCAGTAAATAAGCTCAGCGTGTTGCAATTCAAAGCGGGTGTTACACCCGCAGAAGTGATTGTTACACGCTCCATCTACAATCACCTCGTGCTGTCGATTGCGGGCACCACTGACAAAGTCACAATCCAATATTTCTTCCACAACGATAACCCAGCCAACGAATACAACCCGATTCAGCAGGTTTCATTTGCCGACGGTACTAGCTGGAACATTGAGACCATCAAGGCCATGGCCATTACTGGCAACGACACCGACCAAAACCTGAGCGGTTACAATGGTGACGACACCATCGACGGGCTGGGTGGCAATGACACTGTAAACGGTCGAGCGGGCAACGACACCTTGAACGGTGGTGAAGGAAACGACATCATCAGTGGCGGAGATGGTGCCGATTCACTGCTTGGCGGTGCAGGCAGCGATTCACTTTATGGTGGTGAAGGCAACGACTTGCTGGATGGTGGTACAGGCAACGATTATCTAAACGGCGGTACTGGCA
>JAJTEM010000037.1 GCA_021299735.1 Burkholderiales bacterium
CAGCGCTGTTTAACCGCCCATGAAAACGGCGCAGCGCAAAATTCCAGAACTACGGTAACAAGGGACTCGGCTTACAGAAAATCAATTTTTTTACAGCCTCAACGTTGGAGGTAACCGGTCTGCCGGAGGCAGGCCCGGTTGACCGAAGGGTTAACCATTTTTCTCATGGTGTATGCAACGTTCCTTTGTGCCAATGCCGAAAACTTACCCCGCCAGGCACAGACAGCCTTGCGTGGTTGAAAGCAACCTTTGTTGTCTTGCCATCAAGCAGGTGTGAAACTAGAAACGTCTGGCAAAACTGCGAAGCAACGGCACCATGCACAGAGTGAAAGGGCCCAAGAAAATCACGGCAAATGGTTTCTTTAGAGAGAACTCCGCCAAAGGATTTAAATCCGGTCTTACAGGCAAGAGAAATGAAAAGTTTTGGTTTTGCTTTTTTAACTTTCAAGATTGCAGCAATATCGCCCGTTTTCACATCACCGTCGACCTCAAACGAAAGAAGGTCTTCGCCGCCATGGCCGATCAGAACGACATGGGAATAAGCGCCCTGATACAGGTGCCAAAATTTACGTAATTCTTCACGGCCACGAACTTTGACTGATCGCAATTGGTCATCCGGCACCAACAAGCGGCAGAATTGTAGTATTGATTTTGCTAGTGGATCTAGGGTAGCCGACTCAGTAGCAAAGTCCCCAATCTCGATGAGTAATATCCCAACGTCTTTATGCACTCGACTCGATCCAATATAAGCCGAAGCGATTCCACCGGGCAACTGGACAGAAACGGAATTTTTCCGTATGGAAAGTACCTTTGTTTTATATAGCGCGGTGTCGTAATTTACCAATCCGGGAAATGCAACGCACGGGACATAGACTGAGTCATTTACTTTCAGCTTCATAGATTTACTTTCACTGTCCTAATGGGATACGAAGAAGGGCTCTGGCTAATTAGTTTTATAGAACAATAGGCGACATCTATTTATCTGAACAACACAACTGTGGCTACCTAACCAAGTGAGCCCTTTGCACAGCTTGGCGATTGAGAAATTTGCTGCGCTTATGAACATATCTAAAATTCACAAATTTCGACATTTATCGTACACATCGCCCCCCACCATGGCTACCGCAGGCCCATGCTGAAGCCAGGAAGTTACTCAAGATGAAATTTTCAATAGTTTCAAAATGTAAATTAATCAGTATGCAACAGCAAGCAAGCTACTTCCCTCAGCCCACTGCTTAATAAATAATCAACCGCGAAAACCTAGGTCCAGCTTTACTCTCAGACAAATAGAAAAACCCACCACCCCGCATTTGCGGGGAGGTGAACGTTTATGAAGCACAACAAAAAAGGAATAAAAAAACCGGACCACCCCGCTACGAATGGTCCGGCTTTTAAAACAGGAAATTGCTTTTTTTATGCGGCCACTGGCGCTTTTGTAACTGCTTTGCTCATGCGTGCACGCACTGCTTTTTTCACTTCGGGGTTGGGGTTGCGCATGGCTTGGTTCACCTTCTCCACGAAAGCATCGATCTCTTTCATGAAGTGGCTGTTGTCATGGTCCCAGGGGTGGAAGTCGGCGCGGAAGTAGTCGAAGAAATCGCCTGCGGCCTTGCGGAAAATGCCTTCTTTGCCCAGCAACACTTTGGCCACTGCTTTGTAACCTTGCAGGTGCTTGCCCTTGGTGTTGGGGTCGGCAAATACCAGGCGTGCGTGGAAGTACATAATCACTGGCCAGAAAATAACGGTGGCCAGCACCATGCCGAAGCGGCGAATGAAGCGGTTGTATACGTTGTCGGGAATTACGGTGTTCCACACGTCGTAGGCCACGGCTTTGTGCTCGGTTTCTTCGTAAGCATGCCATTGCCACATTTGCTTGAAGCCTTCGTCGGAATTCTCACCAGTTACTTTGGGGTCTTTCAACACGGCGTCGGCCATAATGGCGGTGTAGTGTTCCAGCGCAATGGTGCCTGCCAGGGATAATTTTTTGCCCAGGCCTTTTTGCAAACCACCCAGCAACTTCCACAGCATTTTGTCCAGCTTCAGTGCGGGCAAACCACTGCGGTCCATCATTTCGTTATATTCCTCGTGCTCGCGGCTGTGCAGCGCTTCCTGGCCGATGAATGCGGTAATGGCTTGCTTCAATTCGGGATCGGTAACCTGGTCTTTGTAAGCGCGCACGGAATCCATGAACAAACGTTCGCCTGCGGGAAACAGCACCGACAGGGCATTGAAAAAATGGGTTACGTGTTCACCGGCTTCGTGCCAGTTGTTGATGCGGGATTCGTCAAGGTTAATTTTGACATCGCGACGCACTGGAATGACTTTCATGTGTACTCCTTTGGTTGCAGCTATTTTTATTACTTTGGCACTAACGATTACATTGAACAATATATCAATCATTTTTGATATTAACAACTGTAAACGTTAGAAAAACACTCTAAATTTCAAACGATCGTTTGTTTTTAGAAACAGGGCAAACCCTTGATTAAATTGAATTAATTTTTTTGCATTGCAATATGAAATTCGTTTCAATTTGCGGAAGTGTTTGTTCCACAAGGGCTTCTTGAACTTGTGGCGTGCGGTAAAATTGAAAAATTCACCAGTTCATCGAGAGGTATTTATGAACGTGCAGAACACCGCCCCACTACAACACCCCCGCACTGTTGAGCACATTGTTGTGGGGCAAGCCACCAGCGATGGCGCAGGCGTGAAGCTAACGCGGGTTATTACACAAAACCTGCAACGCCGCCTGGACCCCTTTCTGATGCTGGACAACTTCGGCAGCGACAACCCCGACGATTACATTGCCGGCTTTCCGAACCACCCGCACCGTGGGTTTGAAACCATTACTTATATGATTGCCGGGCGCATGCTTCACGAGGACAGCAAGGGCAACAAAGGCTTGCTTGAAAACGGTGGTGTGCAGTGGATGACTGCCGGGCGTGGCGTGTTTCACAGTGAAATTCCGCAGCAGGAAGAAGGTGTGATGGAAGGCTTTCAGCTGTGGTTGAACCTGCCCGCAAAAGACAAAATGTGCGCACCCTGGTACCGCGATTTCAAAAACGCCGAACTGCCCCAGTTCACCACAGCCCAGGGCGTGGCTGTAACCGTGATTGCAGGCAGCAGCCATGGTGTGGAAGGTGCAGTAAGCCGCGATGGCACACAGCCTTTGTACCTTGATTTACACTTGCCTGCTGGTTCGCATTTTGTACAAGCGTTGCCGGCGCAACACAATGCGGTGGTGTTTGTTTACCGTGGTGAGGTGAAGGTGGGCGGTCAAGCCGTGGGCGACAAGCGCATGGCTATTTTGAACAATGTTGGCGATGGCGTGTTGCTTGAGGCAAGCGCCGATGCAAAAGCATTGTTGATTGCAGGCAAACCGCTGAACGAGCCAATTGCGCAATACGGCCCATTTGTAATGAACACGGAACAGGAAATTCGCCAAGCCTTGCAGGATTTTAGGGAAGGTACTTTGGCATAAAACAAGTTGGCATAAAAAAAGCCCGGAAAAATCCGGGCTTTTTATTTCTTAACGTGCTGCGGTGGCTTGTGCTGGTGTTTCTTGCACAAACGAACCTGTGCCTACGCGGTCGCTCAAGGACAAGATCCGATAAATTTCATAGGTTTCCTGTTGATTGCTCAAGTCGCCTTCGGTCAACACGCGCTTGGTATCATTCAAGGTTGCTGCAGCAACAGTGACGAAATCACCTGAACCCACTGCTGGATCCATCGCCGTGTCGGTAGTCACTGAATCGAGAAGTACATTGGTGAAGGTCAACCTGCCATTCGCAAATGTGTAATCAGAAACGATCACACCATTGACCTCTTCTCCATTGTCAACTGCGGGAAGATCGGTAAATACCAGCATCACGCGGGAGCTGGACAGGAAGTAGTAAAACACTGCAGCGACATTGTCACCGAAATCAACGCTGCCGTTCTGGGCTGGCTCGCCGATGGTGGTGGGTCCTCCGGTAGAGAACTCGGGAGGCAGAACCTCATACCAGGATCCAATCAAGCTGTCTTTCACATTATTAAACCGCTCAAAGGTGGCAACAACTGTGGTGCCCTGTTCAACCAAGGTGAGCACGAGTTGATTGCCATTCAGAGCGACTTTTGATGTAAACAAGAATGGATCACTTTCGCTTGAAGAGTTGGTGAAACCCTGGATCAGTGATCGTGGCAAGCTTGTGAACTGGAATTCAGCAGTGTCGCCGTTGTAATTGGTTGTGCCAACTCCAACAAATGAAAACTCATCGGCAGGGTCGCTGATATCAAACTCGGAGAAGACGAACTTGTTTACAACGCCGTCGTTTGCCGCATTTGTATTACCTACGTCAAAGCTCAACAATACTTGGTAATCTGCGCTGCTAGCGATGGTTTCTTCACCATCCACAGCTCTAACCAAGCGCCAGTTGCCTTGCAATTCATTGCGGTAAAAGCGCAGCATGGCTTCAACATCGGTAACCACTGTGGGCGCGGGCTCGCCTTCATCGCGAAGGCCTTCACCACTTGAAATAGCTGTGTTCAGTTCGCCCTGGAAGGTTGCTGGTGCATCATCAAGATTGGCGAGCAAGGCTGCTGTGTTACCCAGTGTTGCACCATCGCGAATAGTAATGGAGCCGTTCTCGGCATTGCCGTCATTGTCTAGCGTTTGAAACAGTGTGGTGAGGTTGGCCAAAATATTGGCTTGTGTAGCCGCATTGCCATCGGCCAGTTCTTCAGCCAAAACCTGGGGAGTAATTCTTGTGCCACCGGGCACGGCAATCGACAAACCTGCGATGTTGAATGTGACTGTGTCGCCAGCGCGGAAGTTGAACATGCCGCCATTCATTGTGGTGCCTGTTAAACCACTTGGCGATGCGGTGTAACTAACACCGTCAATTGGAGAATTGGTTAACTGACCAGAACTTGTTGCAGGGGTGCCGGCAGCTGGCGCGGCGCCATCTCCACCACACCCAGCCAGAAACGCCAGGCTTAGTACACTGACACCAAATAAATGATTCAAACGCATAAATACCCCTGTAAAGAAAAACTGTTTCAGCTTATTTATCAACGAATTAACATATTGCTCTATGTTTAACAATCGTTAACTATTGGAGAATATAGAAGCAGCTGAACAGTGCACACCCCCTCATTTTGGTTCCCGTAAATTTGCCTACATGCTGTGTGTTGAGGTTCTTACTTGTCGCCGAATTAAAGCTCAATAACCACTGGCTTTTTAAGTGCAAGCCACGCTTGCGCCTTGGGCAGGTAGTGTTCTTCAATTACGTTGCGTTTAATTTTCATGGTGGGGGTGAGGAAGCCGTTTTCCATGGTCCACAGGTCTTTCACCACCACAATGCAGCTTAGCTTTTCATGGGCTTCAAGTTGACCGTTCACATGGTTCAACAACTCGGTCATTTCACTTTCAACCCGTGCGGCTTCAGTGGGGTTTTGCTCCACTTGTTTGTGGGTTTCAAGAGGCAGCATGACCAGTGCGAAAGGCTGTGAAAACGATGGGCCAGTTACACAAACGGCCTCGATCAATTCATGGCCATTCAAGCGGTTTTCAATGGGCACTGGTGCAATGTATTTGCCCTTGCTGGTTTTGAACAGGTCTTTCACGCGGCCTGTAATTTTCAGGCGGCCTTGGTCGTCGATCACGCCCATGTCGCCTGTTTTCAGGAAACCATCTTCGGTGTAAGAAGCCGCTGTCAATTCCGGGTTTTTGTAATAGCCCATCATGTTGCAGGGGCTTTTTACAAGCACTTCACCCTCCTCTGAAATTTTGCATTCAACGCCTGGGTAAGTGTTACCAACATAGCCCACACGCACTTTGCCGGGCAAGGTGCAATGGGAATAGGCGAAGTTCTCGCTCATGGCGTAGCCCTCAAGCAGTTCAAGCCCAAGGCTGCGATACCACGACATCAAGGCTGGGGCCAAAGGTGCCGAGCCGCTCAAGGCCAGGCGAACTTCAGCCAGGCCCAGTTTTTTTAGCAAAAACTTTTTGAACAAACCGGAAAGAACCGGGATGCGGAAAATAATTTGTTGCACACCCAGAGGAATTTTTCCGCAAATGCCGTTGTAAAACTTGGTCCACAAACGCGGCACTGAGAAGAACAGGGTTGGCCGTGCGCGCTGCAAATCTTGAATAAAGCTGTCGAGCCCGAAAGAAAAATACACGCGAAAACCAAAGAACAGCGAACCGCTTTCGAGGATTACGCGCTCTGCGGCATGTGCCAAGGGCAGGTAGGAAATCATGCGATCGTGGTTGCCAAAGCTCATTACTTTGGAGGTGCCTTGCAAGGCGCTAACCATGGCGTTGAATGAAATCATCACGCCCTTGGGTTTGCCGGTGCTGCCCGATGTATACAGCATGGTGGCCATTTCTTCTTTGCTGCGTTTCACCGGGTTTTGCGTGGGTGCGGTGGTGGCAACAATGTCGTCCCATTTTTTAGCGTGTGCCAGTGGGGGTGCAAGTGGCAATGTGATGGTGGGCATGGTGGTGGGAATGCCCTTTTCGACCACGCGCCACAGTTCATCCATTTTGCCGATGAAAATCATTTTTGAATCGCTGTTGTCGAGCACATATTCGGCGGTTTCAGCATTCAGCGTGGGGTACAAGGGAATGGACACATGCCCTGCCCGCCAAATAGCGAGGTCGGCCATGATCCAGTGCGCACTGTTCTTGCCCAAAATGCCAATGTGGGTTTTGGGTGGCAAATCAAGCGACTGCAAATACGCGGCCATGCGGTTAACCTGGTCGGCCACTTGGGCCCAGGTGTAGTCGACAGTTTTTTCCGCAGAAAATGGTTGGGTGAAGTAAACCTTGTCGGGTTGGGTGGCTGCCCAATGGTCAAGGCAATCCAACAGGGTTTCGAATTTTTCGTACTGCGCTGCGGTCATGTACTTACACCCCCATGTTTTTAATCAGAATTGCGGCACCTAAACCACCACCGGCACAACTTGATACTACAGCATACTGTTTGTTTTCCAATTGCAGCCTTCGGGCTGCTGTGGTTAGCAGGCGAATGCCTGTTGCAGCAAATGGATTGCCCAGTGAAAGCGAACCACCCCAAGTGTTTAATTTGTCGATAGGCAATTCGCCTGGCACTTCACCATCGAAATACTCCTTGGCAAATTCGCTGCGTGCCATGCAGGCAATGTTCACCAGCACTTGGGCAGCAAATGCTTCATGAAGTTCCCACACGTCAATATCGGCCATGCCTAATTTGTTTCGCGCCAGCAATTTGGGGATAGACACTGCTGGCCCCAAGAGCATTTCTTCTTCAAGGCTTTTAACGGCTGCGAATTGGTAATCCACCACTTCGGCCAAGGGTTGCAAACCCAGTTCATTTGCTGCTTGCAGGCTGGTGAGCAGTAAGGCAGCTGAACCATCGGTAAAGCGGGATGAACCTGCCGCTGTGATTACCCCGTTTTTACTGAAGATGGTTCGCATGGTGGACAGTTTTTCTATGGTGCTGTCTTCGCGTGGTGTGTTGTCCAGCGTGATGGGGTGTTTAAAACCGGGCACCTGAACCGGAATAATTGTTCCCTCGAAATACCCCTTCTTCAATGCCTGAATTGCAAGCTGGTGGCTGCGCAAGGTGAAGGCATCGCAATCTTCACGGCTAACCGTGAACTTGCTCACCATTTGCTCGGCGCACACCCCCATGGTTTTTCCAGTGGTGAAATCGGTGCCGGTGGGCATCTCGGGTTTTAAATCAGCAGGGCGAAGGCTGGCCAGGTTTTTCAGAATATTTTTTGCGGAGGAATCTTGCCGCACCTTCATGGCAGCGCGTCGAATTTTTTGCGAGTAGCGAATTGGAATGTCAGAAAAACTTTCTACGCCTGCGGCAATGCCTACGTCAATTCGACCCAGGGCGATCATGTCGCACAAATTGGCAAAACCCACACTGGCCGACAAACCCGCCATGGAGGTGGTGTAAGCCGGAATGGTTGAAGGCAGGCCTGCATTTAACATGCTTTCGCGCGCCACATTCGATGTTTCAATTTCATGCAACACGGTGCCCATGGTGACCATGTTCACGCGGTTTGTATCAATGCCTGTTTTGTTGACCAGGCCCGCAATGGCTTTGCCGCCCAGTTCATAGGTCATTAACTGGGAGTAGGCGCCGCCTGAATCGAGAAATGGCGTGCGTACACCGTCGACAATCACTGCTTTGTGAGGCAACTTCATTTAAAGCGCCCCACCATGTGCAGCGTGCCGCAGGCTGAGGCCAAACGCAGTTGGGTGTAGCCTTCGGAATCGGCTGTGGTGCTGGTTTGCACCTGCATGCCCGTGCTGGGCAAAGGCAAGGGCTTTATCCAGCGTACATCAAGATCAGCCACTGAAAGGCCA
Organism: Burkholderiales bacterium; assembly: GCA_021299735.1. GTDB lineage: Bacteria > Pseudomonadota > Gammaproteobacteria > Burkholderiales > Burkholderiaceae_B > Limnobacter. The sequence goes on from JAJTEM010000037.1 coordinate 8,342, forward strand.
GCATTGTGAAGCACTTCCAGGGTGCGGGCCAACTGCCCAAAGCCGTGCAGTATGCAGCTTTTAAAACGGGTGCGTTTGCCCACTGCCTTGATGGTGTGAATGGGGTTGAAATCGCCAGTCAACATTGCAAAGGCAAGGCCATCGTTTTCTTCTGCGTTCCAGTTGCCCACGGTGGTGAATTCATATTCATTGCGCTTTGCGGTGTTGCTGTTGGCCGGGGTTTTGCCTTGGCTTGTACCTTGCGGCACGGTGGAGTAACTGTCGATTACCATGGCCAGTTCACCTGCGGGGTTGCTGGCTTGCACGCGTGTGTGAATGCGCACTTTGCCGCCCTGCTCGCTTACATCCACAAGGCTGCCGCGCAGGCCAATTGCTTCATTGCGTTTCAGCGGTTTGTGCACTTGCATGCGCAAACCCTGGTTCAGCAGGGACAACAAATTGTAGGGCGCAAGGCTTCCCAGCCTGGCCAGCATGGGCATGGCCCAGTGGCTGCAAAAATGCGCGGGCATTTCCTGGCGGTACCGTGTGGCCGGTGCGCCTGCCCATGCCGCGTATTGATCAATTAATTCATTGTTCAACGCGGGCACGTGCATGCTGTGGTGCACAGGCAATTCAGGCAAGCGGCCAGGCCGTGTAACAGGTGTGGCATTGCGCAGTGCGGCCCAGCCCATGGAACGAATATTGGGCCAGTGCAAGGCCAGGTATTTGAGGGGGTAATCTGCCAACATGGTGTGTGTATTCCTTTGCTTGCTTACAGGCCCAACTGCTTGCCAATAATTTCATTCATGATTTCATAGGTGCCGCCACCAATTGAGGCAATTCGATTGTCCCGGTACAAACGTTCGACCAAACTTTCACGCATGTAGCCCATGCCGCCAAATATTTGCACAGCTTCATAGGTAATGAAATCGGCTGTTTTGGTGGCCAGGTTTTTGGCCATCGACACTTCTTTCAAGGCCGGCTTGCCAGCCTGCATGCGGGCAGCAACACGGTAGGTGAATTCGCGGCTGGCTTCCAGTTGGGTGGCCATGTCGGCCAGTTTGTGGCGAATAACCTGGTGCTTGCTCAAAGGCTTGCCAAAGGTGCTGCGGTTTTTGGCGTAAGCCAGTGCTTCGTTGAAAGCCAATTCAGACAAGGTGTTGGAATAGCATGCCAGGCCTAAGCGTTCGGCTTCGAAATTGGTCATGATCATCATGAAGCCACCGTTTTCTATGCCGATCAGGTTTTGCTTGGGCACTACCACGTTGTCGAAGAAAAGTTCGGCGGTGTCGCTGCACCACCAGCCCATTTTTTTCAATGGCTGGCCAGTGGTAAAACCGGGCATGCCCTTTTCCATCAACAACAAACTAATGCCGCCATAACCTTCACCACCGGTGCGCACGGCCACGGTGTAATAGTCGGCCCGAATGCCGGATGTGATGTAGGTTTTTGAACCTGACACTTTGTAGTGATCGCCACAATCCACTGCACGGGTTTTGAGGTTGGCTACATCTGACCCACCACCGGGTTCTGTTACGCCCAGCGCCATGATTTTTTCACCGCTCAACACTTGAGGAACAATGCGTGCCTTCATTTCAGCACTGCCCCACTTCGCGACTGGAGGCAAAGCAATGCCGTGCGACATGAGGCTTGAGAAAAATCCACCGGAACCCGCGCGCAACAATTCTTCAGTGGCGACCAGGTTCATGAAATAGTCGCCCTCGGAATTGCCCCCAAATTCTTCCGGATAGCCAATTGCAAGAATGCCGGCATCGCCAGCCAGTTTGTAAATTTCGCGGGGGAAAGTGCCTGCTTCTTCCCATGCGTTGATGTTGGGTGTGACATGGCGTTCTACAAATCGGCGAATGTTGCGGCGTACTTCTTCGTGGGTTTCATTGAAATAGGTGGTGAACATGCTGGCCTCGGGTTGACTGTATGCCAACATGTTCTTGCACACGCTTCACTTGGCCTAGGGCAAAGGCAGACAACATGGGGGTAAATAGCGACAGAGAATGTTGGTTTGGCTAAATTGCCCTGTTCTTTTGAATAAATTCCTGGGGCGACACGCCAAACCAGCGTTTGAAAGCACGCCGAAAATTGGATACCTCTTGATAACCCAGGCTAAGGGCCACCGATTCAACTGTGTTGTTGCTGACCAGCAGGCTGAGTTTGGCTTGCCTGGCCAGTTCGGAATCGCGCAGTGTTTGATAGCTGGTTTGTTCTTCGCGCAGGTAACGCATCAAGGTGCGTGAAGACAGGTGAAAATGGCTTGCCACCTGCTCGCAGGTCCATATTTGGCCTGGGTTGCTGCGAATCAGTTCGGTAACGCGGGCTGACCAGCTACTGGGGCGGCGTTGTTCCAGCAACAGTTGTTCGCAGCGGGCCAGTGCCATGGCGTAGGTTTCCGCATCGGCCATGGGGTTGGGCTTTAAGGCCAGGCCATGCGGAATAACTATTTTTGTTTTTGGTTTGCCAAACAGGCAGGGCGCATGCAAAAACTCGGGGTACTGCTCGAAATATGGCGGGGCAGAATACGCCAGTTCTACCCGCAAGGCGGGGCTTGAATTGCCAATGATCATGCCCAGGTGATTCACCATGGTGGCCAGCACCGCTTCGCAGAAGAAGCGCCCTACTTCATCCAGTTCAATGCCCATGTTGACAATCACGGCAAAGTGATCGCTGGCAATGTGGCCTTCCATTCGCGCGAAACCGCCACGAAGGTCGTGAAATTTTTCAGTGGCTTTCCATGCATGGCCCAGGGTTGGCGATGAAGCGATCAAAGTGCCCAGCGGCCCATGCGCTGCAAGGTGCAAATTGGCCCCCCAGTGCAAACCCAAGGCCGGGTTGCCGCTAAGTTGCAAGGCATTGCGCACAATCACGGCCTGGGTTTCTGCATCAATGTACTTGTTCAGTTCCAGCAAATCGGCTGGGGCCAGGCGTGTGCCTTTCAGAAGCAGAAGCTGGCCTTTGTGGTCAAGCCCCTGCTCTCGCGCCAAAGTGCGGGTGTAGGCTGTTGGAAAAACAACCTGATCCGTTGTCACTTGATTGCTCAAAACGATGAATTAAACCTGGGCGGCCAAACGAGCACCCTGGTTTATCGCTTCTTTTGCATCCAGTTCAGCAGCCTTGAATGCACCACCAATAATATGCACCGGTTTGCCCAAAGCGCGCACCGATTCTTCCAGTTCACGGTTGGGATGCTGGCCTGCACACACAATGACGTTGTCCACTTCCAGCAAGTGCTCTACGCCATCGGGCGTGCGAATGCGCAAGCCCGCATCTTCAACGCCAATGTATTCGACACCTGACAACAAACGCACGCCTTTGGCTTCAAGTGCGGCACGGTGTATCCAGCCAGTTGTTTTACCGGGGCCTGCAATTTTTTTGGGCTTGCGTTGAAGTATGGTAATTTGGCGCGATGCTTTTTCCGGGTTGGCTTTGACACCCGCAATACCACCGCGCGCTTTTTGTTCGCGATCAATACCCCAGAATTCGCAGAAGTCTTCAATGCTGGTGGAGGGGGATTGCTGATTGTCAGCATTGGCTCCGTGCTCATTTGCGTGATGCGTTAGAAACTCAGCAGTATCCACGCCAATACCACCACCGCCCACAATGGCCACGCGCTGCCCAACAGGCTTGCCGTGCTTGAGTACATCGAGATAACCCATGACCTTGGGGTGCTCAACACCAGGCAGGCTGGGCACATTCGGAATAATTCCGGTGGCCAACACCACTTCGTCGAAGTGCTTTAAATCATCGGCGCTTACACGTTTGCCCAATTGCAG
>JAJTEM010000038.1 GCA_021299735.1 Burkholderiales bacterium
GGTGTCCCTGTGGGTGGCGTGCTGGATGTTGTCTCGTTTGGCTTGGGTAATCTTGCCCTCGGCAACTCTCCAAATGCTTCTTGCCTTGAGCTGATGGGGCAGTTTGATTTTGTTTGCGCCAAACCTTGTCGAGTATTGTTTGCAAACCGGGGTGCTCAGGCCTTGTTGAACAGCAAACCCGTGTCTAGCGGTTGTGTATTGACCTTGCTTGAAGGAGATGTTCTGCGTACCAAACCACCAGGCTTGGGTTTTTGGAATGTGTTGTGTGTTCAGGGGGGTGTCGATGTGCCCGAGATTATGGGTTCTCGAAGCACTTGCCTTGCAGCCGGCTTTGGTGGCTATCAGGGGCGCGCTTTGTTGGTAGGCGATGAGATTCATCTTCTGCCGCAGGCAGGCAAGCCGGTTGTGCCGCAAAAACGCCTGGCCATGCCGCTGGCCGATGTTGACCGTGGCGGGCGCTTGGTGGTGCATTGTTTACCGGGCCCCGAGTTTGATTGCCTGACCGAGTCCTCACAGCAATTATTTGTGAGCCAAGGCCATTTACTCGGCGTTCAAAGCAGCCGTATGGGATATCGGTTTGTGGGTGAATTCGCTCCTCTTGAATTAAGGAATTCTCTAAGCTTGCTATCGCACGCAGTGCATCCCGGCATGGTACAACTTCCTCCAAGCGGCCAGCCAGTGGTGTTGCTCAGTGAATGCCAGGTTACTGGCGGTTATCCGCGTATTGCCGCAGTGCTCAGTTGTGAACTCTGGAAGTTGTCACAATTGCGGATTGGGCAAGGTGTAAACTGGGTGGTGGTTGATGCAGTACAGGCCAAACGCTTGCAGCTCAAGCATCAAAGTGAACTGAGGCGGTATTACCATGCTATTGAGTCAAACCAGCAACATGCCCATTTGGATTAACGTAGATTTGGGTGAGGGCTGTGCCCATGATGAAGAACTCTTCAAAATCACCGATTGGGCCAATATTGCCTGCGGTGGCCATGCGGGTGATGAAAACAGCATCAGAAAAGCCTGTGAATTCGCACTTGAATTCGGTGTTCAGGTTGGGGCACACCCCAGTTATCCCGACAAGGCTGGTTTTGGCCGGACCAAACCCTTGATTTCACCCATAAAGTTATTGGCCGAACTGAAGCGGCAAGTTGATCTTTTTGAAAACGTTGCTGCAAAAGTGGGCTGTGTAAGTGCGCACTTCAAACCTCACGGACAGCTTTACAACGATGCGGCATTTGATGCATCAACCGCAATCTTGTTGATTGAACTTGCCAAGATGTATCCACATCTTCAATTGGTGGCGCTTGCTGAAAGTCCTCAAGTGGTCCTGTCCCGTGCGGCGGGTGTAGTGGTGGTGGAGGAGGCATTTCCGGATCGGGCCTATTTGAGCAATGGTGCACTGGCACCCCGCAACCAGCCTGGGGCTTTGCTCAATAATCCGGAACAGGTCAAGGCTCAGGCTGTCTCGATTGTTCGGGGTGGCCCGTTGCAGTGCCTCGACGGCGCAAGCCGTGTTGTAACCGCTCAAACACTGTGCGTGCACGGCGACAGTTTGCAGGCTTTGAAAAACGCAAAGGCTGTTCGTGCTGCGCTAACTGAGCTCGACCAAGGCACACAAAGCGGCGCAGCTTGATCAGCTATCGGGCTTAATGTCAGTTGTGGGCAGGGTAATATTGTCTGGAACCACTTGAGCGGGCACGTAGCGCACATTAAGTGGTGCAAAGCCATGTTTGGCACGCGCCTGGTTGCAACGTGGGTTCAGCTCGCCTTGTGCATCGAATACATCGTATTCACGGCACGGTGAGGGGCGATTTTCGTAAATGGTGCAACTTACCGACTCGCCAAGGTTACCTGCCAAGGCAATACAACGCGGCTTGCTTTGCGAGCTGCCTTTCATGCAACTGCGGTAAAGGTTCATTTGCTCAGTCATCTCGACCGGCACAACGCCACCCTCAGCCGCCGTGGTTTCACCCCAGTAAAAACTGATCCGGAAGGTGGAACAACAAACGCCGCAGCTTTGGCACAGGGCTTCAACGCCGGCGCCGTCAACAATGATTGTGGTGGGGGTCGACTGCAATTTAACCTCGGAAAAAACAGCCATTAGGAGAGTTTGCGCGAATATATTCCTGCCTCAGGCGCAAAGCAAGCACTATTTTCAGATGAGGCGGTATGGAGTAAGCAAGCTTTTTTCAAGGTGCTAAGGCTACAATAGGGAAAACCATTATAAAAACCATATTGCGCTGCAAATGGAGACATTGTGAATCGACCTTTTTCCGGCTCAGGGGCCGCTTCTTTGGCTACTTCCGTGGCTGATTCAGGGCAAGCAACCTTGGAGTCAGCCCAAACCAGTACCAGCCCCTCCGGGCAAATGCTGGACTACATCAAACAAAGGCTAGCCAAGCACGCGCCATTCAGCGAGATTCCCCTGCGGGACCTGGATTGTTTGCTTCAGGGGTGTGCCGAAACCTATTTCGCGCCGAACGAAGTGATTGTTCGGCCCGAGGATGGTCCCCCCCAGTTCCTTTACTACGTAGAAAAAGGCTCTGCTGTTGGCCGCAAAGGTTTGGCCGATTTATCTTCCACCGGTTTTCAGTACGAGGCTGGAGAAATGTTTCCCGTCAATGCCTTTTTGGCCAAACGTGCAGTGACAGCCACTTACACGGCCCGGGAAGACACTTTCTGCCTTATGTTTACTTTCGAGGGTGTTCAGGCACTGGCCCGGAAAAGCCCGGTTTTTTCCGATTATCTGACCAGGCGCACCATGCAGTTTCTGGACTTGTCCAGAAAGGCCATTCAGGTGGCTTACTCCTCGCAAACATTGGCCGAACAAACGCTTGAGAAACCATTGCGGGACGTTTGTCGTCACGAACCTTTTTCCTGTTCACCCTATACCCCCCTGAAGCAGGTGCTGGAGGTAATGCATGAGCATCGAATTGGCTCCATGATTGTGGTGAATGAATCCATGGTGGTAGAGGGAATTTTGACCCGCCAGGACGTGTTGTCCAAGGTGGCTATGGCACAAAAGCCCCTCACCGCGCAAATTTCAGAAGTGATGAACACCCCAGTGCACACACTCGATGAAAGCTGCACCGCGCAAGATGCCGCTTTGCTGATGTCGAAGTTTGGCATTCGCCATGTGCCGGTAACCCGCAGCGGCAAACTCAGCGGCATAGTTTCCGAGCGCGATATTTTTGCCATGCAGCGTTTGTCGCTGAAACAGATCAGCAGCAACATTCGCTCGGCTCAAGACGCTGACATGCTGCGTACCTGTGCGAACGACATTCGCAGTTTTGCCAAAAACCTGCTGGGCCAGGGTATTGCCGCCAAGCAGCTTACAGAGTTGATCAGTCACCTGAACGACGTTCTCACTGAGCGCATTCTTGAAGTGGTGGGCAACCGAATGGGTATTGATCCCCAAACATACTGCTGGTTAAGTTTCGGCTCGGAAGGCCGTTCGGAACAAACCATTGCCACCGATCAGGACAATGGTCTGTTGTTTGTCAGCGATAAACCTGACTTGGACAGACCACGTTGGCTTGCTTTCGGCAAGGAAGTAAACCAAACCCTCGACCAGTGCGGCTACCCGCTGTGCAAAGGCAATATTATGGCCAGCAACCCTGAATGTTGTATGACAGCTGGCGAGTGGCTGAACAAATTCGCGCGATGGATCGATGTGGCTACACCTGAAAACCTGTTGCGTGTGAACATTTTTTTCGACTTGCGCCCCCTGGCTGGCAACAAAGCGCTGGCACAGCCGCTGCGCGATTACATTGTGACCCGTGCCAAAGAGTCCACCATATTCCTGCGCTTGCTGGCTGAGAACATCATGAGGTTTCGCCCACCTTTGAACTGGCACGGCAGCATTGATACCACTGAGATAGAGGACATTCGCACACTGGATCTGAAAAAGCAGGGTACAGCAGTGTTTGTTGATGCAGCACGCTTTTTCTCGCTGGCGTTTGGTATTGATGAAGTGAATACACGCCGCCGGTTTGAGGCCGTGGCAAAGCGATTAAGTGTTGAAGAGCAACGCCGTGATGCCTGGGTAAGCGCGTTTGAGTTTTTGCAAATGATGCGCCTTCGCATTCAGCTTGACGAGGGCGTGGCTGTGCCCAATTTGCCGGATCAGCCCAATGTGGTGAACTACGACGTGCTGGATAATATTGACCGCCGCATTTTGAAGGAATGTTTCAGGGTAGGGCGCCGTTTGCAGCAACGAATCGAGACGGAGCACATACGTTGAACAGCGCCCTGCATGGCAAATTGCTACCTACTCAAGGTTGGGCTGGGTATATCAAGAACCGACTTGTCCAAACACTCGATTTTTCGAGCCCCAATCCCGATCGCTGGGTGGTGTTGGATGTTGAATCGTCGGGCCTTAATCCGAAAAAGGACCGGCTTATTTCAATCGCTGCCACTGCGATTGAGTTTGATGCCCAGCGTCGCCCACGCATATCGCTCACCGACACTTTTGAGGTGGTAATTAAACAGCCCCCTGAAATTGTCGACATGATCGAATTTGAGGCGATTGATAAAAACAATATTTTGATACATGGCATTGGCCTAGGTGCGCAGCAAAAAGGGGTAAAAGCTGAAGTGGCTTTGTCTGAGTTTCTGCGTTATGTGGGCAATTCTCCACTAATCGCTTTTCACAGCTGGTTCGATGAAATTTTGATCAATAAGGCCTTACGCAAAGTGCTGGGCCGCGCAACCCACCGGCATTGGCTTGATCTTGAACATCTGGCAGCAGTATTGCATAAAGAAAACCATCAGCTTCCTCTGGATGTCTGGATGCAGCGCTACGGCATTGAATGTGAACAACGCCATCAGGCCGCAGCCGATGTACTGGCCACTGCGCAACTGCTGATGAAGTTGTGGCCCATGCTACAAAAGCGAAAGGCCACCGATTGGAAAGAACTGAAAACTATTGCCAACGGTCTTAAAACCTTGCCGGGTAGAAACTTGCCGAGCTAGTGGCAAACCCAAAGCCCGGTTTTGCGTTATCCTGCCGGGCTGAACATTTGTTTTTAAGCTGGCCTTTTTCATGCATGATTTTTCTACTTACCAATTGATTATTGACGCACGTTCGCCCCGCGAATTCGCAGAAGATCACATTCCCGGTGCGGTTAACATGCCGGTGGTTAACAACGATGAATATGCAGAGGTGGGCACCCTGCACCGCACTGACAAAATGGCGGCCTACAGCATTGGCGTGCGTTATTCCTTGGCCAATATTGCCCGCCACCTTAGCGAAGACCTTCCCAAATACCCAAAAGACGCCAAAGTGCTTGTGTACTGTTTTCGGGGCGGCAAGCGCAGCAAGCTTTGGTTTGATGCACTTGAAACGATTGGGTATAACGTACAGAAGCTGAACGGTGGCTGGAAAGCCTACAGGCGCTGGGTAAATGAACAACTGGAAACAGCCCCCACCAAGTTTGGTTACCACGTGTTGAGCGGCCCTACAGGTTGCGGTAAAACCCGCTTGCTGCACGCACTGCGTGAAGCAGGTTGCCAAGTGATAGATCTGGAGGCAATTGCCCGCCACCGGGGGTCAATTATTGGTGCTGTGCCTGGTACTGCGCAACCGTCCCAAAAATATTTTGATACCTTGTTGCTGCAAGAATTGGCAAAGTGCGACCCCGCGCGCCCTGTGTGGGTTGAAGCCGAAAGCAAAAAAATTGGCAATGTTCAAATTCCTGCTGCCATGCTCGATTCCATGCGCAAGGGTAAAACCATTCGTGTACATGCCGATATGCAGCAGCGTGTGCAGTTGTGGCGTCAAGATTACAAACACTTTGAAGAAGATCCCGAAGGGCTGCTAGAGCGTTTGCGTTTTATTCGCAGCCTGGTTGGCGGTAAAGAGTTTGAAGAATGGGAGCAACTGGCCGCCCAGCACAAAATGCCTGAGCTGTTTGAGCGGCTGATGAGCAACCACTACGACCCGGCCTACCGCCGTTCAATTTTGCGCGAATACCCAAATATTGATGAATCGCCTTTGATCGAATTGAACGATTTGTCGCCTGCTGGGTTGCAGGGAGTGGCTAAAAATATTCGTGAGCAGTTTGATAAGCTTTAAGAAGTGATAGCCCGCCACAAGGCAAAAATCAAACCTACTCATTTAATTTGTTTGTCGATTAACACTCCACCCCCACGACAGCGCCTCAGCTTGCTGAAGCACTGTTTGCACGGCTGTGTCCTGCAGGTCAGGCGGGTAGCCGTACTTGCGCAGAATGCGTTTCACCAGAACACGCATCCGGGCGCGGGCAGCCTCCCTGTGGGCCCAGTCTACGGAAACGTTCGCACGCAGGCTCATCAGCAATTCGTGGGCGATCAACTTCAGTTTGTCATCGCCCATCATCTGCACCGCGTTTTCGTTTTCAGCCAAAGCGTCGTAAAAGGCGATTTCCTCCTCTGAAAGGCCTTGCTCCTCGCCACGCTGGCGCGCCGCGCGAATATCTTTTGCCAGTCGAATCAACTCCTGCAGCACCTCGGCAGTGGTAATTGCGTTGGCGTGGTAGCGTGCAACAGCGTCTTCCAATCGTTCCGAGAACGCCTTGGTTTGCACCACGTTGGCTTTGCTGCGTGAGCGAATACCGTCGTTGATCAGCTTGCGCAACGCTTCCAGCGCAAGGTTCTTGCGTTCCATCTGCTGCACTTCAAGCAGAAATTCATCGGAAAGAATGGAAATGTCCGGGCTTTTGATGCCCGCAGCACTCAAGATGTCTACAATTTCCGTCGAAACCACCGCACGGCTGACAATCTGCTGAATCGCCAACTCGCGTTCTTGTTGCGTTACCCCGGAACCTGTACTACTTTTCGTCAGCGCTGCACGGATTGCCTGGAAAAAACCGACTTCTTCCCTAATTTCCCGGGCTTCGTCGGATGCCGATGCAAGGGCAAACGCTTTGGACAAGGCCAACACCGCGTCTTGGTATCGCCGGTGAATCTTCTTCTTGCCCTCTGCTGTTTTTTCGTTTGCAGCCAACTTCTGTTGTAAATCAAGAATCCACTCAATGGCCCCGGCCATCATTGCCAAACGCTCTTGTGGTGTTCCGTTCATTGCAGATGAATAGTTGAAGCCATGGTACATGTCCCGCACAACTTCATATTTCTCCATCATCACAGCCACAGCCTGCGCTTCATCAACCCCCGTATTTTCCTGATCATTTTTGGAATATTGCTGAAGTGCCGATTTCAGGTTTTGCGCAATGCCAATGTAGTCCACAATCAGCCCGGCGGGCTTGTCGCGAAACACGCGGTTCACCCGCGCAATCGCCTGCATCAAACCGTGGCCTTGCATCGGCTTGTCAATGTACATGGTGTGCATGCACGGCGCATCAAAGCCGGTTAGCCACATGTCGCGCACAATCACCAGCTTCAGCGGGTCTTTGGGATTGCGGGCACGCTTGGCCAGCAAATCCCGCCGTGCCTTGTTGCCAATGTGCTGCTGCCATTCTTGCGGGTCGCTTGCTGCGCCTGTCATCACGATTTTGACAGCGCCTGCGTTGTCATCTGTGCTGTGCCAAGCTGGGCGCAGCTTCACAATTTCATCGTACAGCTTCACGCAGATGCGGCGGCTCATGCACACCACCATGGCTTTGCCGTCCAGCGCTGCCACGCGGTCTTCAAAGTGGGTCACCATGTCGCGGGCCACCAAGGCAAGGCGCTTGTCGCTGCCAACCAAGGCTTCAACCGTTGACCACTTTTTCTTGAAGCGTTCCTGGTCGGCTTCGGAATCCTCTTCGGTCAGGTCATCAACCTCCACATCAATCTTCGGCTTTTCTTCTTCATTCAGTTCAATACGTGCCAAACGCGACTCGTAGTAAATCGGCACGGTTGCGCCATCTTCCACAGCACGGCTGATGTCGTACACATCAATGTAATTGCCGAACACCGCGGGTGTGTTCACATCGTCTGCCTCGATGGGCGTGCCGGTAAAGCCGATGAAGGACGCGTTTGGCAAGGCATCCCGCATGTACTTTGCAAAGCCATAGGAAATTTGACCGGTTTTTGCATCCACCTTCGCCTTGAAGCCATATTGGCTGCGGTGCGCTTCATCTGCCATCACCACCACATTGCGGCGCGTGGTAAGTGGCTCTGCAATTTCACCGAACTTTTGCAGGGTTGTAAAAATGACGCCACCTGATGCCCGGCTTAATACCTTCTGCAAATCGTCGCGGCTTTCGGCCTGCACCGGTGTTTGCCGTATCAGGTCGCGGCACATTGAGAACGTGGAGAAAAGCTGATCGTCAAGGTCGTTCCGGTCAGTTAGCACCACCAGTGTTGGGTTGGCCATTGCCTGGTGCTTCACCAGAAGACCTGCGTAAAACGCCATTAAAAAACTTTTGCCAGAACCTTGCGTGTGCCAAATAACACCCACACGCTGGTCGCCTTTGGCTTGCGATTTAACGCTGGGAAAACCATAGTCCGCAGGGTCTTCTTCCGGGCCTTGAAATAGCGCAGATGCACGAACGGTTGAATCCACGGCCCGGCGCACGGCATGGAATTGATGGTAACCCGCGATAATTTTGACCAAACCCGAACCGGTTTCACCAAACACCGTGAAGTGCGCAAGCAGGTCGAGCAAGCGGCGGTGTTCGAACATGCCTTCAATCAGTGTTGACAATTCTGGCGCGCCTTTGGGCGATATGGCTGTACCGTCGGTGGTGCGCCAGGGCATGAAGCGTTCAAGGTCTGCTGACAGCGAACCCACCCGGGCGGCAATACCGTCTGAAGTGACCAGCAGCGCGTTGGTGTTGAACAGCGTTGGAATTTGCTTCTTGTAGGTTTGCAGTTGGTTGTAGGCACCCAGCAGGTGCGCCCCAGCGCTACCCGGTGCTTTCAGTTCGATTACGGCCAGCGGCAAACCGTTAACGAACACCACCACATCGGGCCGCCTGTTGTTCTGGCCGTTGATTACCACAAACTGGCTTACCGCCAGCCAATCGTTTTGTTCAGGGTGTTCGAAGTCGATCAGCGCGACCTTGCCCGCTGTCAGCGTGCCATCGTTCGCGTAATACTCAACGTCCACACCTTCAGTTATCAGCTTGTGAAGTCGGCGGTTTTCTTCAAGCAATGATGGCAGTTCAAACTGGGTTACCTTCCGAATGGCATCCTGACGCGCTTCCAGCGGCAGGGCAGGGTTCAAGCGTGCAACAGCGTCTTCGAACCGTTTTTTGAGTACCACTTCATCGTGACTTGCCCGTTCAGGTTGTGCACCATCGGGGCCAATCATTTCCTCATGCGCAATTGCATAGCCCAAGCCCTGCAATTGGTCGAGTAAAGCCTGTTCGACCGCTGCTTCAGATAGAAATGCCATTCGCTTTCTCCCAATTACTCTAGAACCGCTGGGCGCCTTCTCGACGAACTATCGAGAAATCCTCGGCTGTTTCGCTTTGAAGACGCACCTTTACGTAGCTTTTCCCAGCAAAAACAATCATGGTAAGTCTCCTTTGGTCTTTACTTTTGGTTTGACTGCGGTTATCATTCATCTAGCTCATCTGCCATGCGTAGAAAAAGTATCCGAAGCCCTTACACAGAAATGTGTCGGGGCTTCAGTCTTTTTTGGATGCTAACCATACATCTCGCTCCTTGGTGAACTTTCGGATCGTACGCTCATTGATGCAATAAGCGGTCTTGAGCAGGTAAAATCGCCCCCCCTCGGTAGGGTGACGTTTACCAAGAACCACTGCAAAATCGTGTTGCTCGGCCCAAATTACCACATGTGTTTCGCTGCCACGTCGGTTTTCCGCCACCCAGTTGATTCGCTCGCAACGCCGCATGTCCGGGATGCGATCCTCCTCGTTGCGGTTATTTTGATCTGGTGCCTCCGAGATCAGGTGCCAGAACCCATAGCCCTTACGCTTGGTCTCGGGATTGAAACGCACCTTTATCGGGCTGCCACAAAAGGTGAGCTTTGCATGTGCCACTGTTTTCAGATAAGCGGCGTAAATCGCGTTCTCGTAGGCCTCCCACCCAGCAAAATCGTTCAATGGAACTAAATCTGGGGCCAGCATCAAGACCTCGCTGTCCAAACTAACAGGTTGAATTTTTCGGCACGTAGCAATGAGCTTTGCTCCAGCATCAAACCAGAACGACGCTGGACATGGGTAACGAGAGATTGTTTGGCTGCACTTTCGTGCAAGTCTCGATGCACATAGGAGAGGACGCCAATCAACAAATCTGCCAATTGCAGCAACATAACATCGTGAGATTGCACCAACTCAATCGACTCGATGATGCTACGATCAAAGTCATAATTGGCATTGCACAACACCTCATGTAACTTCGTGGCTTTTTGATGTCCCCGCGTGTCTTTAATGTCTAAGAAAATCCGGTAATGTTTCTCAGGATCAATTAAGCGATTGAGCAAGACGTACCAAAGTTTGTAATAAAAATCATCGTGGGTTTGCGAAAAATTACCATGGCTAAGCAGCTGCTTGTTTGGCACCACTAGGCCGCGAAAGTGTAACAAGGGCTCATCAAAAAAAATATCCAACAGTTGTAAATAAAACGGCAGCTTGCCGGGCGAAACCTTGACCCATTTGATTTCAAATTCAGCAGGCAAGCCATGCGCCATTTTCAACGCCTTGATCTTGCGAGCCAAATACTTTCGGTGTGAGGCCGGACACCACAAAGCCCCTAACACCATGGCCTTCATGCCATCGTTTTCCAGATGACAGGATTCATCGCAATAAACATGAATAGTTTGATTCATCGCGTGCGCTCCTCCGTGCATAAGGCTTCGGCATCCTGAACCCGCAACTCTCCAGAAATCAGCTTAGGCAGCAGCGTGTCGCGCAGTTGGGCGAGGGATCGGGATTCGTTGACGTTGCCGAGAATTGGATTGAGTAAGCTAGTGGCATTCCTCTCGAATTGTTTAAGCATGTTTTCTGGCGGAAGCACAGCACGCACGGCTTCGAATGTTTGCCGCGTAATGGTCGAGAACACAGAGCCATGCGCCATTGATTTGAGCTGTTCAACCATGTACTGCGCCGAAAGGAATACGAAGTAATTACCCGAACCGTTCTTGCCCCGAAGTGCGTAGCACGATTGGTTGAAGGTCATGTCACACCCAGCGATGGCTAGATTGCCAACAGTCCCCCGAGCAGAAATGATGGTCGTTCCCTTAGTAATCAGCCGCGCCGAACTCCCATTCAATCCAGTCTGGGTAATCGACTTTTCAGTCTGAACAACAAAGATATCGCTTGCTGCAGGCGTGTCTACGACTGAAAACCAAGGAATATCACCATCCCAGTATTCGCTAACCGAAGTTTTCGGTGTGCCGCCTCCGATAATCTCAACGGCATCAGCAAAGCTGCCAACTGCCCATCCCTCCGGAATTTCCCCCAACTCCGATTCCACAAGCCGACCTGGAAACAGGTCATAGAGGTACGCGGGCAGGCCGGGCAGGGATTGGCCACGTTGCCAGCGACCTTCCATCTTGGCGCGTACGGGCTCGAAATCGACAAACCATGCTTTGAACAAGCCGCGGGCCATGGCCTCCAGCGTTTCGTTTTGTTGGCGGTTGAGTTCGATCTTTTCGTCCAGCGTGCCGAGGATGTGGGCGATGGCATGTTGTTCTTCAATTGATGGTGTCGGAACGTTTAATGACTCGAGCACTGGAATACGGAGATTGCTGACCGTTGAGCCAGTTCCCTCATTCCAAGAAATCTGATGCTGCACAAACTCCGATTGCAACGCATACAAGATATATCGTGGATTCACTACTTCAGGATTTGGGCGAAGCAATACCTGACGTTGACCGAGACAGCATTCAAGACCATTAGGGATCATGCAAACATCACCCATCGGAGCTTCGCGTGTGATCAAGATGTCATCAAATGACGGCTTCGCACGCCGATTACGCGCATTGAAGTGGTTTTCATCGGTGAATGATGGATTTGATAAATCAAGCTTGCCATTCTTGATATTTTGATTACGAAGGACCAAGTAACCAGAATCAGTCCAAGCAGGCGTGCTGTGCGGACAATCAACAATTAACGAGCAAATAGCGTTTAGCGTTTGTATATTAGTCATTCCCCACTCCCTTCAACTCCGCCTCCAGCTCCTCGATACTCGGCAATTGTCCTTGCAATTCATCGGGCAGGGTATTTGACAGTTGGTAGGTGGCCAGCCCCAAGGGTTTGCTCATATCACTCAGTGCGTATTCGGCCACCAGTTTGTCTTTGCTTTTGCACAGCAGCAGGCCGATGGTTGGGGCATCGTGTTCGCCGCGCAGTTGTTCGTCAACGGCTTTCAGGTAGAAGTTCAGTTTGCCTGCAAACTCGGGTTCAAAGTCCACGGTTTTCAGTTCCACCACCACATAGCAGTGCAGGCGTGCGTGGTAGAAAAGCAGGTCCAGAAAAAACTCGCGCTCGCCCACTTGCAAAGCCACTTGGCGGCCCATGTAGGCAAAGCCTGCGCCCAGTTCCAATAGAAAATGGGTTATGTGGTCTATCAGGGCTTTTTCCAGTTCGCGTTCGGTGTGTTCGGGTGTAAGCGATAAAAAGTCGAACACATAGGGATCTTTCAGCATTTGCCGCGCCAATTCAGACTGCGGGGCGGGCAAGGTGTGGGCAAAGTTGGTCAGGGCTTGCCCTTCACGTTGCCACAGGCCGCTTTCGATTTGGTGGGTAAGCACCACACGGCTCCAGCCGTGGGCTTGGGTTTGTTGCACGTAGTACAGGGCTTCGGCATGGCTTTGGCATTTGCTGAGAATAACCACGTGATGCCACCAGGGAATGGCAAACAATTGCGAAGCAGCCTGCTTCGCAATTGCTGGGTGTTGGCTCCAGAACTGGTGCCAACGCCTTATTTGCTCAAGGTTGCGCTTGGAAAAACCCTTCATGTCAGGAAATTCCTGCATCAAGTCCCGGCTTAGGTTTTCTAAAAAACCGCTACCCCAGCGCTGGCTGGCCTGTTGCGCCAGTATGTCTGCCCCCAGTTCCCAATAAAACTGCAACAGTTCGGTATTTACCGCCACGGCGGCTTTCAACTGCACTTGAACAAAGCGGGTTTTTAGGCCCCGTAGCCACTGGTGGTAATCGCTGGCGCTGCCAGTGTTCAGGTCATTCAGCATAGCCCAGCGCCTTTAAATTGGCCTCAATGGCTGCATCCAGTTTGGCGGCTTGTTGCCTTTGTTCGCGCCACTGTTTTGAAAGCCGTGCCATTTTTTCTTCAAAGGGTTCGCCATCGTCTGCCACATCGGCAGCACCCACGTATCGCCCCGGTGTTAGCACATGGCCATGTTTGGCTATTTCTTCCAGTGTGGCCGATTTGCAAAACCCAGCTACGTCGGCATATTCCCCAGCGTTTTTCTCACCGCGCCATGCGTGGTAGGTGTCTGCAATCTTTTGTACTTCTGCATCGGTCAGTTCGCGCCGGGTTCTGTCCACCAGCTGGCCCATTTTGCGGGCGTCGATGAACAGCACTTGCCCGCGCCGGTCGCGCAAATCATTACCTGGGTTCTTGTTACGGGCCAAAAACCACAGGCACGCGGGAATTTGCGTGGAGTAGAAAAGCTGCCCGGGTAGCGCCACCATGCAGTCCACCGTGTCGGCTTCCAGCATGGCCTTGCGAATGTCGCCTTCGCCAGACTGGTTGGAACTCATCGAGCCGTTGGCAAGCACCACGCCCGCCGTGCCGTTGGGCGCAAGGTGGTGGTAAATGTGCTGAAGCCACGCGTAGTTGGCGTTGCCCGTGGGTGGTGCGCCAAATTTCCAGCGCACGTCTTCACGCAGGCGGTCACCACCCCAGTCGGAAATATTGAATGGTGGGTTTGCCAGAATGTAGTCCGCTTTCAGGTCGCGCAGTTCGTTTTTGTGAAAGCTGCCCTCGTTGTTCCAGCGAATGTCCGAGTCAATACCCCGCACAGCCAGGTTCATTTTGGCCAGCCGCCACGTGGTGTAATTGGATTCCTGCCCGTAAACGGCAATGTCACCAATGCGGCCGCCGTGTTCTTTCACGAATTTTTCTGATTGCACAAACATGCCGCCCGATCCACAACACGGGTCGTAAATACGGCCCGAATAAGGCTCCAGCATTTCAACCATAACCCGAACAACCGAGCGCGGGGTGTAGAATTCGCCGCCGCGCTTGCCTTCGGCCCCGGCGAACTGGCCCAGAAAATATTCGTACACGCGGCCAAGAATATCTTTGGATTGGTCGCCTTCCTCGTTCAGTGCAATGCCTGAAATCAGGTCGATCAATTCACCCAGCATCACTTTGTTCAGTGCGGGGCGGGCGTAGTCCTTGGGCAGTACGCCTTTGAGCGATTCGTTGTCTTTCTCGATGGCGCGCATGGCGTCATCAATCAAGGTGCCGATGCTGGGCAGCTTGGCGTTGGCCTGCAAATGGGACCAGCGTGCCTCCTTCGGCACCCAGAACACGTTGTCGGCAAGGTATTCGTCTTTGTCTTCAGCGGCCTGGAAGTCTTCAGCAAGCAGTGCCTTGTGTTTGGCCTCAAAGGCGTCAGATATATATTTCAGGAAAATGAGCCCAAGCGCGACGTGCTTGTAGTCGCTTGGCTCCATGTTGCCGCGCAGTTTGTCGGCTGTCTTGAAAAGCTCGGCCTCGAAGCCGAGCTGATTTTTCTTTTCTGTAGCGCCGTTGCCGCTTTTGGCGGTGTCGTTCTTTGCCATTTACCTATTACCCTTTTGCCGTGTGCTTGATTAAGCCACGCATATGTTGCCGGATATAGATTGCGTTTTCAGTGGGCGTCCGTAATTTACTTATTTTTTGTGGTGTTGAAAATGCGTATGAGCGGTCTGGCCTTAGATACAGGGTATTAGTTTAGCCAATACCCCCCTCAAACCCTCTGGAATCGGTGTGGGTTTGTTGTCGGCTTTGTTCACAAAAACATGAACAAAATAACCTTCAGCGCATAATTCGCCTTTGGCGTTGAACAAGGCCAATTCATACCGCACGGAACTGTTGCCCAGTTTCCCAACCCGAAGGCCTGCGGTAACAGGTTCCGGGTAGGCCAAGGGCTTTAGGTATTTGCACTGGCTTTCCACCACAAAACCCACAACCTCACCGTTGTGAATATCAAGCCCGCCTTCTTCGATCAGGTAGCGGTTTACCACACTGTCGAAGTAGCTGTAATACACCACATTGTTCACATGGCCATAAATGTCGTTGTCATGCCAACGGGTTTGAACAGCTTGTTGGTGTGGGTATTGGGCCGGTGTTGTCATGGATGCAATTGTTTTATTAATTAATATGCTGCTTGGTAAATAGCCAAAGCCTGCGCTTCATTCACATCCCGTGGGTTGTTGCTCAGAAGGCGGGTTTGCAGCATGGCCGCGCTGGCCATTACCGGCAAGTCTTTTTCGGCAATGCCCACTTCGCGCAGGCCTACCGGCAAGCCAGTGGAGGGCGAGAGGGTAGCCGTGTAATCAATAAAAGCTTGTGCCAATTGCGCTGCGCTGTCGCCTTGGTGGCCCAGTTTCAATACCTGTGCAAGTTCGGCATATTGTTGTTCTGCGGCGGGCAGGTTAAAGCGCAACACATGTGGCAACACCAGCGAATTGCTCAACCCGTGCGGCACATGAAAAATACCGCCGATTGGATAAGCCAATGCATGCACCGCACCCACAGGTGCATTGGCAAAAGCCTGGCCTGCCATGCAAGAACCCAGCATCATTGCCTGGCGTGCCTCCCGGTTGGCTGGCTCTTTGCACACAGTGTGAAGGTTTGCTGCCAACAGGCGCAGCGCTTCGCAGGCCAAAAAATCAGCATAAGGGTTTTTCAGGCGCTTGCTGGTGTAGGCTTCAATGGCGTGAACCATTGCGTCAATTCCCGTCGCAGCGGTTACATGTTGGGGAAGGCTAAGCGTCCAGTCAGCATCCAGAATAGCCAGGTCGCCATACAACACGGGCGACACAACACCCATTTTTGTGTCCACTCCCGTGGTCACGATCGAAATAGGCGTTACCTCGCTGCCCGTGCCTGCGGTGGTGGGTACCAATACCAAGGGTAGGCGGTCGCTGTGCACATTGCCAACGCCGTACATGGTTTTTAGTTCCTGTTTGCCGCGTGCCAATACGGCAATCAGCTTGGCTACATCCAAGGTTGAGCCGCCACCAATGGCTACAACCACATCGGCTTTAAATTCCTTGGCCTGTGCAGTTACTCGGTGAACCAAGGCCTCGGGTGGGTCGGGTTCAACGTCCTTGCAACTATGCACCGCATGGCCTGCAGCGGCCAGGTTTTCACAAATGGTTCTAAAGGCATCAGTACCCGCAATGAAGGGGTCGACCAGCATGAACACTCTTGCGGTTTTCAGGCCATGCTGGGTTAACAAGGGCATCAACATGTCAGCCATTCGAAGCGAGCTTCCGGATTCGCACACAATGCGGTTCACGGTTCTGAATTCAAATGGCACCATGTGCGTGTCTCCCTGCGGTTTCTTGTTTTTTTAGTTTTTGCGCTTTGGTGTCCAGGCCCAAATGGCGCGAACAAAAATAGGCTCTTTGCTTTCACCATCGGTAATGGTTACAGCCACATCCACTTCACCGCGTTCTTCGGTTTGCATCATCGCAATCTGTTCTTGCGTCAGCATGGCTTCGGCCTTCATATCACCAGTAGCGCGTTTGCGGTAATCCACTTCCATGCGCTTAATCACAGGTATGGCGTTTGCAGGCACATTCAAGCCCACCAATGCGCCAGTCGCCGATTCCGCAATCATGATCATGGCCACGGCATGCACTGTGCCAATGTGGTTTTGTACATATGGGCGGTTTTTAATCACCACAATTGAATGGTTGGGTTCAATCCATTCAAATTTCAAACCACTGGTTTTAAAGTATTTCACCGCACGGCCAAACAGCAGGGTAAAGGCGCGGGTTTTTAAAGGCGTGGGCAGTTTGTCCACTTGCGCGTACACCTTTTGCAGCATCGATTTTTGTGTCATTTCTTCTTCCGCCCTTACAGGGTTACAGCCAGGCGAGTGGCTTGATTAATTGCACGTTTGGCATCCAGTTCTGCCGCTACTGAAGAACCACCCACCAAGTGCACCGGCACTCCAAGCGCTTCAATGGGCTCAACCAGTTCACGCAAGGGGTCTTGGCCTGCGCATACAATAATGTTGTCCACTTCCAGAATTTGCGGGCCATGGGCGCTCATCACATGCAAACCACGGTCGTCAATTTTCAAGTACTCAACCCCTTGCATGAAGTGAACACGGCGGCTTTTCAAACTGGCCTTGTGCACCCAGCCCGATGTTTTGCCCAGGCGTTTGCCAAGTGGTTCATCCTTGCGCTGGCACAGCCATACTTCACGTGCGGGCTTGGGTGGTTCGGCTTGCACGCCATCAATACCGCCTGCGTTGTTCGGGTCAAAGGTAATGCCCCATTCCTTTTTCCAGCTTTCAAGGTCAAGGGTTGGGGAAGGGTGGGCGAAGTCGTGCGTCAGGTATTCCGACACATCAAAGCCAATACCGCCCGCACCAATCACCGCCACTTTTTTGCCCACTTCTTTTTTGTGCAGCAGCACGTCGATATAACTCATTACCTTGGGGTGGTTGATTCCCTCAATATCCGGCGTGCGTGGTTTAATACCCGTGGCCAGGATTACTTCATCGAAACGTTCCTTGGAAATCAGCGCCGCATTCACAGTGGTGTTCAGGCGAACATCCACTTTTTTCAACTCCAGTTGGCGTTTGAAGTAGCTGATGGTTTCATGGAACTCCTCTTTGCCCGGAATTTGTTTGGCCATGTTGAACTGACCGCCAATTTCACCGGCTTTGTCGAACAGCGTTACGCTGTGGCCACGGCGCGCCAGTTCAGTGGCAGCAGCCAAACCTGCGGGGCCTGCGCCAACCACGGCAATTTTCTTTTTCCGTTCCAGTGGTTTGTCTACAATTTCAAGTTCATGGCAGGCGCGCGGGTTTACCAGGCAAGAAGCACGCTTCAGGCTGAAAGTGTGGTCAAGGCACGCCTGGTTACAGGCAATGCACACATTGATTTCATCAGCGCGGCCTTCTTTGGCCTTGATCGCAAATTCCGGGTCAGCCAGCAAGGGGCGGGCCATGGACACCATGTCGCAAGCGCCATCGGCCAGCAGTTGTTCGGCTACTTCAGGTTTGTTGATCCGGTTCGATGCAACGACCGGAATCTTGATTTCCTTGCGCAGGCGGGCGGTTAGTTCGGCAAAAGCCGCGCGGGGCACCGAAGTAACAATCGTGGGTACGCGGGCTTCGTGCCAGCCAATACCGGTATTAATCATCGTGGCGCCAGCTTTCTCAATTTCCTTCGCGATGTAGCTGACCTCATCCCAAGTGTTTCCACCCTCCACCAAATCCAGCAGTGAATGGCGGTAAATAATGATGAATTTTTCACCCACTGTTTCACGAATGCGGCGAACAATTTCCACTGACAAACGCGCACGGTTTTCAACCGAACCACCCCAGCGATCCGTGCGGTGGTTGGTGCGCTTACAAATAAACTGGTTCAGGAGGTAGCCTTCCGACCCCATTACTTCAACTCCGTCGTAGCCCGCTTCTTGTGCAATTTTTGCAGACCGTGCAAAGGCCGCAATCGTGCGGCGAATGCCGAAGTCGCCAATTTCGCGTGGCTTGAACGGGTTGATCGATGATTTCACATTCGATGCCGATACGCTAAGAGGGTGGTAGGCATAACGGCCGGCATGCAACAGCTGCATGACAATTTTTCCGTCATGCTTGTGCACAGCTTCGGTTACTTTTTTGTGGTGTTTAATTGCACCGCTGCTGCTTAGCTTTGATGCAAATGGATATAGCCAGCCTTCCAGATTGGGTGAAAAGCCACCGGTCACAATCAAGGCCGTACCGCCTTTGGCACGTGCTTCGAAGTAGGCTGCAAACTTGTCAAATTCCTTGTACTTGTCTTCTAGGCCGGTGTGCATCGAACCCATCATGATGCGGTTGCGCAGGGTAGTGAAGCCGAGATCAAGCGGAGAATTCAAATTGGGGAATGCGTCTTGCACGTTACCGTCTCCTTAAAAATCGGTAGTTTTTTGTAATATATTTCCTTATGTTACTGAAAAGTAATCTTTGTTGTTGGAGTCTGTGCTCAAATCTGCACTCAAAATAGCACGATCGGTCAATTTTTTGCGTGTTTTTATTCTGGCTGAAAGTCCCGCGTTGCAACAAACAGGGGAACCTGTACTTCCGCTGTTTGTCCTAAACTGGTGTTTTACCAAGCAAGTGCTACCCTACATGCAGTCCTTTCAGTATTGGGCCCGGCAGTCACGCCGTGCGTCGTTCCGTATTTTGTTCGTGGCATTGGTGTTGGCTGTAGCGGCCATATCCTCGGTCGGCGTATTTTCTGCCCGAATTGAGGCCGCCCTGGTGCGCGATGCCAGCCAAATGCTGGGTGGCGATTTGGTGATCGAGTCAAAGCGCAACGTGGCTAACGCGCCGTGGCTATCCATTCTCGATAAACCGGAATACAAGGGCTTAAAGCAAGCTGACAGCGTTGTGTTTCCCAGTGTGGTGCCCTCCGAACGTTTGGATTTGCTGGTCTCGCTGAAAGCGGTGAACAACACCTATCCACTGCGCGGTCAACTAACCGTACGCAATCCTCAAGGCCAGGATGAGAAAGTGGCCAGTGGCCCACCGCCTGGTGAACTGTGGGTTGATCAAGGCGTGCTCGGTTCGCTGGATATTGAACTGGGCGAGCGCATTCAATTGGGTGAAATTACCCGCCCGGTTACCCGGGTTATTTTGGTGGAACCCGATCGCGGTGGTGGTTTTGTTAATTTTGCCCCGCGCGTGATGATGAACACAGCCGACCTCGAAGAATCAAAACTGCTGGGCTTGGGTTCTCGCGCCACCTGGCGAATTTACTTCACCGGCGCGCAGCCAGTTCTTGATCAATTAATTGCCGAATTAACCCCGGTGTTGTCGCCTGTCGAAGAAATTGAAACGCTGGAAAATGGGCGCCCCGAGGTCAGCGGAACGCTGGAACGCGCCAACGATTTCCTGGCCATGGCCGCTTTGATTGGCACCATGGTGGCTTGCGTTGGCATTGCGCTGGTGGCGCATTTGTTTGCGAAGGAACAAGCCAGCGAACTGGCTGTGCTGAAAAGCCTGGGTTACACACCCAAATGTTTGTTGCGCATGTGGGCAATTGGCATGGCCATGCTAACCCTTAGCGCAGGTGCGCTTGGCGTGGCCTTGGGTTGGGTTGCCCATTGGGGCCTGTTAACCCTGCTGGCTGAATTAGTGGGCGTTGATTTGCCACTGGCTGGTTTGCATTACCTGCCCATGGGCATGTTGCTGTCGGCCCTGTTGTTATTGGGTTTTGCGGCCGTGCCCACCTGGTATGCACTGCGTGCACCCGCTGTGGCTGTTATTCGCCACCAAACCTTGAAAAGCAGCAGTGGACAATTGGTGCTGTCGGTGCTGTTTGGCGTGCTCACCGCAATCGCGGTGTGTTTGTTGATCGTGAACAACGTGGTGTTGGCCTTGCTGTTGTTTGCAGGTTTTGTGGGTACCTCGCTGGTGTTTGCATTGTTGTTCTGGGGTTTGTTAAAGGCCTTGGCCTATTTGGGCAAAGGCAGAAAAAGCGTAGGTAGCAACATTGCTGTGTTTCAAAGCATGTCCAAACGCGCCAGCACCCTGGTGCTACAGGGTGTAAGCCTTGCACTGGGGCTGGCTGCACTGTTAATGCTGGCCGTAGTGCAGGGCGATTTAATCGATCGCTGGCAGGACGCCGTACCTGAAAACGCACCCAATCGCTTTGTATTCAACATACAACCCGACCAGGTTGAAGGGGTACAGCAAACCCTGAACACCGCCACTGAAAACCCGGTTCGCTTATACCCCATGGTGCGTGGCCGTTTAAGCGCCATCAACGGTAAAACCATTACTGCTGATACTTTCGCTGATGAACGCGCCCGCAACACTGTAGAGCGTGAATTGAACCTGAGTTTTGCCGACACCTTGCCCACGCACAACACCATTTCCCAAGGTGCTTGGTTTGATGAAACACCAGCAAAAGCGGAAGTTTCCGTTGAAGATGGCGTGGCAGAACGCTTGGGCATTGGCATGGGCGATCAACTGACTTTCGACATTGCAGGTACACCGCTTACCGCGGAAATTACAAGCATTCGTGAACTGCGTTGGGATTCCATGGAAGTGAATTTCTTCATGGTGTTTCCAACTGAAGTGCTACAAAGTTTTCCGCAAACCTGGATCACCTCGGTCAGTTTGCAAAAAGACAAGGCCATTCCCGTGTCGCGTGAACTGGTACGCGCTTACCCCAACCTTACTGTGCTGGACACAGAACTGGTCATCACGCAGCTTCGTAAAATTCTGGGGCAGGTGGGCCAAGCTGTTCAATTTGTATTTTTGTTCACAGTGGCTGCGGGTGGCTTGGTGGTGGTTGCTTGTGTAATGACTGGTGCACGTGTTCGCACCCGCGAGGCTGCAATTTACCGTGCCATGGGTGCCTCAACAGCGCAATTGCAGCGCGCTGCATGGCTTGAACTTTCTGTGTTGGGTGCGCTGGCTGGACTGGTTGCGTGCCGCGCACCCGTAATGCATACCTTGAGGCAGGCCAACGCTTAAACCTGTGGCATGCCGGTACAATGTGAGAAGCTGATTATAAAGCACCAAATAAGCACCAAATAAGCACCAAATCCACATTCAAACCGGCATTCTCATGAGCAACAACGACCAAACCAGCACCAACAACAGCGGCGACTCCCAACCCAAGCCGCCGATTGTTTATTTTGGCAGCACACCTGAGGACCAACAGCTCGGTGTTCGCAAACTGGTTGATCTGTTCTATGATGAAATGGATCAAAACCCCGCTTTCGAGCGTATTCGCAAACTGCACCCCGTGCACCTGGATCATTCCCGCGAAAAGTTTTATCTCTTTCTCTCCGGTTGGTTGGGCGGCCCTGATTTGTATTCTCCCCAATTCGGTCACCCGCGTTTGCGCATGCGCCACATGCCATTTCCAATTTCCAGTGAAGACCGCGACCAATGGTTGCTGTGCATGGTGAATGCCTTGCGGGCCATGCAATTGCCAGAAAAAGTAATCGAAGGGCTGATGCTTTCATTTTTCCGCACCGCTGATTGGATGCGCAACAAACCCGATCCCGAAGGCAGTGCCAAGGGTTTGAACACCATTTCAATCAAGGGCCAGTAAAACATGGAAGCGTTTTTGATCTACGCCGTATTGGGTTTGCTGGTACTGGTGCTGGTTGGTTTGTTTGTGGTGTACCAAAAAATGTCAGCCGACAATTCAGCCGAGTTGGCCCAGTTTCAGCAGCAAGTGTTGGCCAACCTGAATGAAGTGATGGACGCCCAGGCACAGCAACGTTTTGTGTCTGAAGAACTGGGCAAGCAACTGCGCTTGGTGAACCAGGACATTGAAGCACGCCAAGGCAAGCAAGCCGAGTTGTTGCAGCAAACCTTTGCACAGGCGCGCACCGAAAGCCAGCAGGCTGCACACGGCTTGCAGCAGGTAATCGTGGGGCAGTTTACCCAGGGTAACCAGTTGCAATCGGAAAAGCTGAATCAGTTTTCTGAAACCCTTCACCGCACGAATACCCTGATTCAAGATCAGCTTACGCAAATTCGATTGTCTGTTGAACAAAAATTAAAAGACATGCAAGAAGACAACGCCGGCAAACTGGAGTTGATGCGAAAAACTGTAGACGAAAAACTGCATGCCACACTTGAAACCCGCTTGGGCGAATCGTTCAAGCAAGTAAGTGAGCGCCTTGAACAGGTTTATAAAGGCTTGGGTGAAATGCAAACACTGGCCACCGGTGTGGGCGACTTGAAGCGCGTACTCACCAATGTGAAAAGCCGCGGCACCTGGGGTGAAGTTCAATTGCAAGCCTTGCTTGAACAAATGCTGACCCCGTCGCAATTTGGCCGCAACATCAAGCCAGTGCCCGGCAGCCACAACATAGTTGAATTTGCAGTGCGCCTACCCGGCAAAGAAGACGATCAACCCGTTTGGTTGCCAATCGATTCAAAATTTCCAAAAGAACAGTACGAGCGCTTGCAGGAATGTTTCGACCGTGCAGATGCCGATGGCGTTGCCGTTGCCTCCAAAGCCCTGGAAATGGCGATTCGTGCTGAGGCCAAAACCATTGCAGAGAAATATTTGGCACCGCCATACACCACCGATTTCGGTATTTTGTTTTTACCCACTGAAGGCCTTTACGCCGAAGTGGTAAAGCGCCCAGGTTTGGTTGACGATTTGCAACGCTTGCACCGCGTAACAGTGGCTGGCCCAATTACCCTGACCACGCTGTTGAATGCGTTGCAGTTGGGCTTTAAAACACTGGCACTTGAAAAACGCTCCAGCGAAGTGTGGACCGTGCTTAGCGCCGTTAAAACCGAGTTTGGCAAATTCGGCGATATTCTTGCAAAAACACGCGATACCCTTGAACGCGCAGCCAAAAATATCGAGCAGGCCGAAACGCGTTCACGTGTTATGCAGCGCAAACTGAAAGGCGTTGATGAACTGCCAGAAAAAGATGCTATAGATTTGCTTGGTTTAAATGACAGCAAGGCCGACCCACTTGATGATGACGACACGCCCCCAAATACCTGAAACGCTGCCACGAGTGGCTTTGGTGGCTACTGGTGGAACCATTGCAGGCACCTTAACAGCAGGCTCTGAAAACTGGGCCTATGAATCTGCGAAGTTGAGTGGTGAACGCTTGGTCATGGGCATACCGGGTTTGTTGCGCCGTGCTCAGTGGCACTTCGAGCAGCCTTACAGCATTGGCAGTCAAAACCTTGAATTGGCCCACATGCTGCAACTTCGCGCGGTGTTAATTCGCTTGCTTCAGGCCCCGAATATCGATGCAATTTTGGTGACCCACGGCACCGACACCATGGAAGACATGCTGTACTTCCTGTACCTCACGCTGCCTCCCGGCTTGTTGATTAAACCACTTATTTTTACGGGTGCGATGTTGCCCTCGGATGCCGAGAATGCCGACGGACCTGCCAATTTGAGTGGTGCCTTCGACTTTGCATTAGAGAGTGCGCAAGGTGGCCCGATTGGCGTGGACCTTCCTTTTGGTTTGTACATGCAAGGCTTGTTCACCCCTGCGCAATGTGTTGAAAAGCACAGTACTGCCGGAATTGATGCATTTGATGGTCCTTATTCAGTGCTGCCTGACGAAAAATGGTTGGGCCATTTCGAAGCGCTAGGTGCACCTGCCGATATTGGCACACAGGGGCAGTTCTCCACACTGTTTGATCCAGCGACTCAAATACATCCTTTGTTTGAGGCTATGGAAATTGCGATTGTATTTTGTGCACCCGGTAACGGGCCTTTGCGACAGCTAACAGATTTGCTCAATCGCAAACCTGCTTCTGTTGTGGTGGCAGCACCTGGGCATGGCAATATTCCCGAAAATTGTGTCCCTGTATTGCGTCGTTTGCTTTTGAATGGTGTCAGTGTAGTGCGTGCAAGTCGTGTTGCCGCTGGTGGTGTAGTGCAGGGAGGGGAGTTTAATGCACTTGACGCTTTTCGGGAGGTCGTAAATTCGACAAACGCCGCTTTGTTTTCTGAATCTGGCAGCTTGAGCCTGAGTAAGTGCGTGGTGTATGAAAGGCTGCGAGTGTTGGCCCGCAGCCTTATTGGTAATGCCTAACAGCATTAATCACTTTATTCGACTTTGGCCTCAGCGAGATTCAAATTTTTCTTACCTTGGGTTTGTGTCGTAGTCATTGGCATATTCTGTTCACGAATAATTTGCCAAACACCCTTGCGATCTTTCCAGGTCAAGATTTTCTTTGAGCGTTCCTGATAGGATTTCGCACGATAATCTTGAATAAAGCTGATTTCGTATTCATCGGGTTTGTCGAAACTTGGTACAACTTGCAAGTCTGAAATTTCGATGTCAATTCCTTGCGCTTTCGAAATTCGATCGCGACGATTATTGAGCCAGGCCTCGTAGCTGCCTTCTTCTGGTTTGAAGTTTGGCGCATAGAAAGAGATGTAACTATTTACATCTTTGTTTTCCCAGGCTTTGGCCCAGGCCTTGGTTTTGTCGATCAAGCTTTTGGATACTTCAGCAGGATCACCGAATGCAGCAATTTGCTGACCAGTTCCGCCTGCAACGTCAAGCTGTGCAAGTTGAATTGGGGGTAGGCTGTTTGTAGCATCCACAGACTTAAAGGCATCGTCAAATCCGATGTTGGGCAAATTGAAATCTTCCAGGTTGATCAAACTTGCGGGGCACCCTTCTGCTTCCGCGCCGGTTTGCGCCTGTTCCTTGTACAACAACACGTTGCGCCTTGTGGGCTCATCTGCATTCACCAGTTCATCAACACCAAACAGGGTGGTAAGTTGACCAGTTGCAGCCAGCAATTTCAGTTTTGAAATGCTTAAGTCTGCTTCAATGTTGATTAACGCACGTTGCGCCTGGTAGTACTCGTTTTCAGCACTCAACAAATCAAGCAAGCTGCGTCGGCCCACTGCAAACTGTTGCTCATAGGCGGCACGTGCCTTGCTGATTGCAGCCGCCTGCTCACGGAAGTAATTCAACTTTTTCTGCGAACTGACTACATCAAAAAGAGAGGTTTGGGTCGATTGCCGAATAGATCTGCAAATTACCAGTTTGTCATCCATACTGCGCAGCCGGCGTTTAATTGCAGCGTTTCTTGAGGCGCTATCGGAACCACCACGGTAGAGGTTGATTGTGGCCAAAAGGTCAATCGAGGAAATTTGACGTTCATCGAATGTTGACAGGTAGTTGCTGTAAATATCAGTTTTCGCACGCAAATCCAGGCGTGGATGGAAACCTTCGCTGGCAGCAGTCACTTCTTGTTTGGCTTCTGTAATGGATGCATTGGATGCTTTGAGCAGTGGGTGGTTGTTCAGCGCAAACAACAAGCGTTCGCGGTTTTCAACCTCAAAGTTGGCATTCACAATGTATTCACCAGTCTGGTTAACAGGCCAAACGGTGTCGGTTATGCGCTGGTAATTGGCCATTGCAGAGAAAGTGTTGGCTTTTTCTGTGGCCAGGTTACCCAAAGCCAGGGTATAGCGGCTGCGAGCTTGCTCCAAATCCGACTGGCGAGTAAAACCGCTTTTTACCTTTTCCTCAATGCGGTTCATCAGGTCAAGGTGATATTTCAGGTTGTCTTCCGACAAACGTGTTAGTGCCTGAAAGCGGGATACGTCAATGTGTGCGCTAGAGGCTTCAAAAGCAACCTGGTTGGCCTTGTTCAAGTACCTGTAGTAGGTTTGCATGGCTCCAGAATACGCTGCAAGGTAACGGGCCTGTGAAGCAAAACCGTTGTACAGGTTCTGGCGCGCTTCAATACCATATGAGTTTGCGTTGTAAGTGCGTGTATCAGCGTCTTCAATCCGGGTGCGTTCGCGGCCTGCTGAACCTCTGGCATCGACGGTGGGTAACATGGTACCGAAAACCACGTTGGCCTCTTCAATTTGTGCTTCCAGTGCGTGTACGTCCGCATCCAGAGAAGGGCTGTTTCTCAAACCCTTGATGACACTTTGCTGCAATGGATTGGGCGAGTTGCTTTCAGCTGGCTGAGCTTCTGGCAGAGCAGCTTGATCAGTGGTACTGGGCGCCTCAACCGCAGGTATGGCCATGTTTTCTTGCGCCCACGCTGGTGGCGATTGGAGCGAGTAAAAGGCAATAATAAGGGCCGCTGGCAAAGTTTTCAGCGTGGTATTGAAGTTGTGACTTGTAATCATGTTGACTCGTTCGTTAAATTGCATCAGCAAACTGCGGCTGCTTCTTCGGTGGGTACATTCGACGAAGAATCGAATCCACTGGAACCGAAACTGGAGATCCAGTTTGTTTTGCTTTGTATGTATTCGTTGGCTTGATCCAGGTAAGCCTGTACCTTTTGTTCGGTGGCCTCAATGATTGCGTCGACCGAGTAATGCTCCGACGAGAATTCATAGTCGTTCATTTTCAGGTCTAAGCCATAGTCCTTGCCGTCTACGTAATCAGGACAGATTGGGTAGCCAGTAGTTGGTGGGCAGTTATCACTGCCTGTGACTGGCACGTATCCAGGCTGAACATTCATGTAAACATGCGCTGTATCGGTCAGGCAGTTCTCATCACCCATGGTGTAGCTGATTACATCTTCTCCACAAAAACCCTGATTGGGCGTGTAATGCAATTTGCCATCCTTGATTTCTACTGTGCCGTTTTCCGCAGTGGCTTCTTTGATGGTCAAATCGCCACATCCCAGGTCGTTTTTCAAAACATCAATGATCACCGGGCAATCCACTTTGGTACTCGCACAGTCATCCACAGCGTCCACTTCAGGGCAATTTGGCTCTGGTTTGCACTCGGGCTCTGGCTTGCACTCGGGCTCTGGCTTGCACTCGGGCTCGGGTTTGCATTCTTCGTGCTGGTCCACAGGTGGGCAGGTGGGCGGCGTAGGGCATTCGCACTCTTCTTCCTCGTCAACCGGGG
>JAJTEM010000046.1 GCA_021299735.1 Burkholderiales bacterium
GCCTCACGGGGTTCGGTATTCACCTTGTATTTGTACAGCGCTAGCTCACTGGGCCGCGGTGACCGTAATAAATTTCAAACCACACTGCGGTCAACTGAAGGTCTTCAGGCCGGCGAGCCAAAAACTGGCGATAACTTCATGACCGTCAGTGTGCAAATGGCAGGATCGCTAGACGCCACCATCAACAAAGTCCTCGATTCATTGAATTGGGAAAAAGCGGACTATGTTTCTCGCCCAGGCAACAGGATTTGTATCGGCTTAGAAGGCAAGCAAGTGTGCCCAGCGGATTTGCGTTAATCAGGACAAGACCACGATGACGCCGAAAAAAATCATCCTCGCTGGCCTTATGTGTGCAGCCTGGGCATCGACTGTTCAAGCTGCGGCAGAGTTTCAGTACTATGTTTACCCTGTTGGGGGCATCACTGGAATAAGCCAGTCGGCCGGGGCGAATCAAAGTGGAGTTGCCAAGTATGGCGGCATGATTGACGAGAAATACGCGGACATTTTTTTCGATGCGACTGCTCAACAAACGTTGATCAAGAGCTTCAAAGAAGAAGTGGAAAAAAAATTCCCCACCGCGGTCGTGGGGGGTAACCAAATCAGGACCAGCAGATCGGGTAAGTACGTTTACGAACCTTACGAAAAATCGGAGTGCAGGCCCGCTTTCACGGTCAACTACAAAGACAGCTTTGCCATAGCAATTGGGGTGAGCCGCCTGTCGGTGTATTTCAACACTTACAGTGATTTCACCCAGGTTCTGATACCCATCACCTACACGGTTCGGTTTGTGAAGTTGAACGGTGCTTCTGTTGTGTTTTCCAAAAGTGAAACCATCTACACCGGCCTAACATCAACGACAGCGAGTTTTTTTAAGCCCGGCACCAAAGAAATTACGCCAGAGAACATCGCAAAGATCAAAGAGGCCCTTGTGGCCGATGGTTTGAAAATGGTCGAGCGCCATGTGAGCGCTGCTGCTACCGGATTCACCCCAAAACAATCGAATATTGGAGTCGTGGCTCGCGATGGCGATTACTTCATCTTCAGCGCCGGTAGCGAGGTGGGATTTTCTTCGGGTGAAGACTATGATGCGGTAAACGATACAGGGGAAGAATTTTCATTCACAGTCCAATACGCCAGCAATGGTGTCGCAGTGGCCGTAGCGAGTGATTTTTCAGCGGAGATCAAACGCGCAACCAACCGTTTGAAAGCCGGTGACAAACTTGCATTCAGCTTCAGCAAACAGGGCAAGGACGACGCTAAACCCTCTGTGATGGCTATTCAGTACACAGCGGCAGCAGATCGCAAACTCACCGATAAACAAGTGATGGACAACGCCTTGTTGTCGATTGTGGCCGACGACATTGGATTCAAAGCGCCCTTTAACCTCATCAAGCACGATGCCGATTTCGCACGTTTGAAAACCCAAATTCGTGGTGAAGCCAACTGTGAATCCACCATGTTCCAGACCATGAGTGGATTTTCTGACAACTCAACAAAGCCTCGAAACAACCCAGACTTTTACTTGAAGCTGGACACATTTGGTTCTCCAGTGTTCACCGCCACTGGTGCAGGTGGTGCGACTTCAAAATCAATTTTTAACAACACCGTGACCTTGAGCTTGGTGGATCGGTCCAGTTTGGTTAACCAAGTCTTTATTGGCAATCACGCCTACGAGTTGGAGCGAACGGGCGGAAAAGGTTTGGACGTCAATCAGGCTAACGAAGTCAATTTGAAAAATGCCGCATTGATTTCCATGGAGGACATGCTCAAGGGTTTTTCAGCCAACAACAAAACCATCAAGATCAAATCGATTGCGCCCGGCTCCATCACACTAACAGAACCTTTGCAGCTATCGGTCTTTAACCAAGCAAAAATTGTCAGGCCGATAGCGGTTGGAGGCTCAGGTAAGCCACCTTTATTGATGCCGGTATCAAGTGAAATTGCGCAATTGGTTAAGCCAAGCCAAGACGCGGACACACTCCAGATTAAAGGGGAGATCAAATCAAATGACTTGATCATGTTGGGGACCAGTTACCCCAACAACAAACCCTTGCTTTTTTGTGACGATTCGCGCAAACGCAGTTTTCTGCTGACGCCAGTGTTGGCCAATCCTGCCTCTTTGGAGGGAGCCATTGGTAGGCAAATTGCTTTTAAAGCCAAAGGATTTAACTTGGTTGAAACAGATGCCAATTATTTGAACAGCGTTGAGTTGGCGTTGAAAGAAGGATTTTTTAGCAGTCAAGACGTCCCAAAAACCATCGTAACCCCCTTTTGTGTTGTGGTTCAAGAGGTTCAGCAGTTGGTTAAAAACGATTGCCCAAATAACAAGTGTGCTGGTACCTCCAATCTGGCATCGGGAGTGAGAATTTTTGAGGGAGTCAACAAAATTGGCGAATCCATTGCGGGTGCAAAATTCGATTACACAGACATCGAATCTGATGCACTATCACAGTTCGTAGGCTTCAAAGCCTACGAACATCATTTAAACAGTTTGTCAGTCCATAAATCAAAACTTCATTAAGGAAAATCATGAAAAGCAAGTTGGTAGCATTGTTGATGGTGTTGGGCGTCGCAATCGCTGCAGTTAAGGTGATTAACGATAACTTGAAAAAAACCACCGATCCAAAAGAAAAAGGTTCAATTCAAGGCACCGTGCTCAAAGACAAAACAGCTGAAGCAGAAGAGTTGCTGAAAGACAAAGAAGCTGCTTCAAAAATTGCCAGCATGACCCCAGATTTGCAGAAAAAAGTAGCTCAGTCTATTTTCGCTGTGGGTATTGCTGCTTTAAAAATTCCTGACATGGTAGCCAAGGGTCAGCAAATTGTTCAAGGTGTTGGCGCCAACCCCATGAACATCACCAAAGTTCTGCCAGTTAAAGATGGCTTGACTGTCTTTGCAGCAGCTTTGCCTAAGATGCCCACATTGGTGTCTACTGGTTTGAAACTGATGCGCGATGCCAAAGTCGATCCTGGTACACCCACCAAAGATGCCAAACTCCAATCCAATCCCGATGTTACGATTCCAGGCGGTTAATTTGGTTGTTGCGCTTTCATATGATTGATAAGCAACTCTAAATAAAAGCATTATTAGAGTTCTCACTGAGAAGTAAACAAAGCCGATCCTAGAATCGGCTTTGTTTTACATACTTTTATTACATGAAAAATTTTTCTATTAGCGTGATTTTGACGCTGCTGTTGCCAACATGGGCCATCGCTCAAAACAGCTACATCGGCATTGAAACTGGCGTGGCTCATGCTGATAACCAAGTTCCTGAGACAGCACAAGCGATCGCCAACACGGTGGGCAGTGCGGTCTTCTACACCTACAACCCCGTCTCGGCAGCATTTCGCATTTATGGTGGGCACCGAATTGATCCCTTGTTGCGTTTGGAAGCGGGCTCGTAGACTTCCCTAAGCAGTAGACAACCTGAAAATAGTGACCTTGCCCCCGAAAAACGTACTGCTTAGCTGATGGTTAAAAATCAGTTCAAGGAGAACGAGATGAGTGAAACGAGGAAACGGGCCAAGTACACGCTGGAATTCAAGATGGAGGCGGTCAGGCTGGTCAAAGGTGGGCAGGCGGTGTCGGTCACGGCCAAAGTGTTGGGCATTCCCAAAGCAAGCTTGGACAACTGGGTCAAGCTCAGTGCCAAAGGCCAACTCAAAGGCGCGGGGGATAAGCCTGTCAGTGCGGAGCAAATGGAGCTGGCCCGCCTTAGAGCGCAATTGGCCCGCGTGACCATGGAGCGCGACATCCTAAAAAAAGCCACGGCGTACTTCGCTCGGGAATCTCTGTGAAGTACGCCTGGATAGCCAGCAATAAAGCCCATTGGCCCATCACACTGGCCTGCGAGGTGCTGGGCGTGAGCGCCAGCGGCTACTTTGAACACGGCCGACGCAAAAAGTTAGCCAAGCCCAGCAAGCCTGATGCCCGCAAGCGCATGAGCGACGAAGCACTGTTGGCGCACATCCGCGCCATCCATGCAGAAGTCAAAGGGGAGTACGGCTGGCCCAAGATGTGGAAGGAACTGGTGGTGCGTGGACATCGGGTCGGCAAAGAGCGCGTACGCCGCTTGATGCAGTTGCACGGCATCCGTGCAAGGTGCAAGCGCAAGTTTGTCGTCACCACGGACAGCAAGCACCATTTGCCCATTGCGCCTGACCTGGTACAGCGCAACTTCACCCCGACAGCCCCCAATCAGGTCTGGACGGGAGACATCACCTACATCGCCACCGACGAGGGCTGGTTGTACTTGGCAGCAGTGATAGACCTGTTCAGCCGACAGGTGGTGGGCTGGAGCATGCAGCCTCACATGCAGAGCAGCCTGGTGACAGACGCGTTAAAGATGGCATGGTTCCGGCGTCAACCAGCGCCAGGCTTGATCTTCCATTCGGACCGAGGCAGCCAATACTGCGGACATGAGTTCCAAGGTGCACTGGCCAGTTACAAGATGAGGAGTTCGATGAGCCGCAAGGGAAATTGCTGGGACAACGCACCCACGGAGAGCCTGTGGGGTCGCTTGAAGGTTGGCAGGCTGTACGGGCAAAGGTTTGCAAGCCGCAGGCAGGCGATGGATGAGGTGATTGACTGGCTGACGTTCTACAACCACCGGCGGTTGCACTCCACGTTGGGCTACGTCAGTCCGATGCAGTTTGA
>JAJTEM010000005.1 GCA_021299735.1 Burkholderiales bacterium
GGGAACAATAAAAATAGGCTTTGATCTATGTCGAGCAAACTGGAACAGGCAACCTTGGGCGGGGGTTGTTTTTGGTGCACCGAAGCCGTTTTCCGGCAACTCAAGGGAATTGAGTTGTGTGAATCGGGTTACAGCGGCGGCAGCGACCCAAACCCCAACTATGACAAGGTTTGCGGCGGAAGAACCGGGCACGCCGAAGTTATTCGCCTGCATTTCGACCCGGAAATTATCTCATTTCGGAAAATACTGGCTGTTTTTTTTGCCATTCACGACCCCACAACCCTGAACCGGCAAGGAAACGATGTGGGCACGCAGTACCGCTCGGTTATTTTCTTTCACTCACCCGAGCAGCGCGACACTGCCGTGGCTTTTGTTGAAGACCTTGAGAAACGAAAAATTTTCCGTGACAAGGTGGTTACCGAAATTTCGCCGCTGTTGAATTACTTTCCGGCAGAGAAGTACCACCAGGAATATTTCGAGAACAACCCCATGCAACCCTACTGCGCCTATGTGGTGGCGCCCAAGGTTGAAAAGGCTGAAGACCTGTTTGGAGACCTATTCAAGCGCTGAGGCTCAAGAGCCCGGTTTGCTGCGCTTTTCAAGCGTGTGGGCAATGGCCCATGCGGCCATTTGCATGCCCATGGTGGCAGTTACGGTTACAACCGAGCCGTAACCCGCACAATTCAGGCCTGCTGCAGGCTCACAGGCATCGCTTCGCTTAACCTGCTCTACCGAATAAAAAACCGGCACACCCAGCTTTTTTTTGGGGTCTTTGGCGTAGCCATGTTCACGGCGCAGTGTGTAGCGCACCTTGGCCAGCAAGGGGTCGTTGGTGGTGTCGCGCAAATCAGCAGGCTGTACCATCCAAGGCTTGGTTTTTCCACCCGCACTGCCCGACAGCACCACAGGAATATTCAAGCGCTTGGCCCAAGTCACCATGGCCACCTTCGCACGCACATTGTCGCAACAATCGAGCAATACTTTTTGCTCACCCGCTGCCGCTGCAAATTCAGCCAGCAGTGCCTGTGCATTGTCGGGTTCCAGAAATGCATCCAACAAGGTGATTTGGCATTGCGGAAAATAGCCGTGAATGTGATCAGCCAAAGCCTTGATTTTTTCCCGCCCCAAATTGGAATCACAGGCCTGGATTTGCCGGTTAATATTACTTTCAGCCACGTGATCCATGTCAACCAGCGTAATGTGACCCACCCCACTGCGAGCCAAAGCCTCAGCAGCCCAGGAGCCCACGCCACCCACACCCACTACCATGGCATGAACTTGCTGATTCAGATAAGCATGTGCGCCAGCGCCATACAGGCGGCTAATGCCGCCAAAACGCCGGTCCAGATTGGGATGCTCGCTTTCAGCCATCAACGCGCTTCCAGATCAACAATGGTCACTGCTACTTCGCGTGTGTCATCGCCGCGCATCACCAGCAAGTTGGCCTTGCCACCCACACCAATTGCCTCCAGCGCTTTCGACAGCTGCAACACATTGGCCACTGGCTTTCGGTCTACGGCAATAATAATGTCGCCCACTACACCGGCCTGCAAATCAAAAGGCTTTAAACCAGCTTGGGCTGCTGGTGAGCCGGGCTCAACGCCCATAATTGCAATACCGCGAATACCCAAGCGGCGAGCCAGCGATTCATCCGCCACGGCTATGCCAATACCGGGGCGGGGCAAGGTACCGCGCTCAATCAATTGCGGCACAATTTGATTGACCAAATCAACAGGTATCGCAAAGCCCACACCTGCCGAACTACCGCTTTGCGACAGTATGGCCGTATTCACCCCGATCAAACGCCCGGCAGAGTCCAGCAAAGGCCCACCTGAATTACCAGGGTTAATAGCCGCATCAGTTTGAATCACATCGGGAATTTCTCGCCCATTGCTAACCGGCAAGGTACGCCCCAGGGCGCTAACAATGCCCGCAGTCAGGGTTTTAGACAAACCAAAGGGGTTACCAATTGCAAACACCGATTGACCCACCAGCAGGTCGCCAGATGTGCCCACTGGAATTGGCCTCAGATTGGCTGGCTTGTTCACCAATCGGATCACCGCAAGGTCGTATGAGGGCGCAATGCCCACCAAGCGTGCAGGCAAGGGTTCAGAATCATCCAGCTGCACGCGAATGCGGCTGGCACCCTCCACCACATGGGCATTGGTCACAATGTGACCAGCATCATCCCAAATAAAGCCTGAACCGGTACCTTCCGCCACGCGACGAAAAAACAGTTGGCCCTGCACACTTTCAGTGAAAATATACGCCACGGACGCCTTGGACACCTCGAACAGTTCCACCACACTTTTTTCGCCCGCGGCGAGATCGCCCCGCGCCTCCACCACGCGCGGTGTTACATTTTCTGGCCGACTGGTGAACAGGTTTTCAATGCTTGACTGGTTATACAGCACATACAGCAGCGCCACAAACAATACAAAAGCAAGCAAGGCAGTGGCTGACGCACCGCGCTGATTTGGGTTCGGTTTCACGAATTTGGATCCTGCTGGTTAACTTCTGGATTCGGGTTAAACTGAAAACGCTGCGCTACAGCGTTTGACTCAATGGGCAACAAATTGAACGTACAAGTGCGTTGGCCAGTGGACGTATTTTTGTCACGGCGTAGTTTGGTGCGCGCAGCAATCAGGGTATCGGGGTCAACTTCCGGCACTGTCCAACTGGCGTGGTGAACCAGCACGCCTTGGCTTTCTTGCAGGCCTTTAGCAAGCAGGTCCATGTCATTGCTGTGCAACAAGCCAATGCCTTGTTCACTTTCAATCAATACCCTGCCTTGCTCATCTTGATACATGCCTGTAGGCCAAACCACAAGGCCCGTGTGGGTGCTCAACATTAAATCGCCCTGTTCAAGCGGATGAATTCGATACACCCAAGGTGTGTAAGCCAGGTGCACATAGGCCTTCTGCGGGCCATTTTGAAAGTAATAGCGCCCATCGGCCTCGCAGCTATAGTTGCGCGCCATGAAGTTCAAAATACGCGGGTGGCTGATTGTTAAGCCTTCGGGTACAGGCCCGGTCAGCAACCAGTCACCCTGCAAGTTCAGTTTCAGCCAACCGGCAATAGCGGGCACATTGGGCCAGCGCGCCAGTGCTTTTTCTACAAGATCATCCACCACTTACTCCTGTGTGGTTTGCGCAGTGCTGCGCAAAGAAAGCATCGCACTGCTTGGGCAACCAGTCCAGCCCCAAACGCAAGCTGCGGCCGTTGGCAAAACCGACATGGCCGCCATGATCGGTAAACAGGCACTTCACTTGTGAAGAAACCTCATGGGGTGCAGGCAAGTGCTGACCACTCATGAAGGGATCATTTTTTGCGTGAATCATCAAGGTGGGCACAGCGATGTGTTTCAGCAAAGGTTTGGCTGAGGACACCGCGTAATAGTGTTCGGCATCTCGAAACCCATGCCATGGGGCGGTTACGCGGTTGTCAAAATCGAAGAAATTTTTGCAACTGGCAATGTCTTCAGCTTTTCCCAGCTGAGGAAAACGCTTGACCTTGTCAATCGACTTGGGAACCAAGGTACTTAAAAACATGCGGGTGTAAACCAGGTTGAAACCCTTGGCAAGCGACACGGCGCCGGCCAACAAATCCACGGGCGCACTCACCGACACAGCAGAACTGACTACCTCTGTAGCCTGCTTTTCTTGCTCGCCCAGCCACTTCAGCAACACATTGCCGCCCAAGGAAACACCAGTCACGTGCATCTGCTCTACGGCAGGAAACTGTTCTCGCAAGCGGCGCAATATCCAGTCCATTTCAGCAGAGTCGCCAGAATGATAGGCGCGCGGCATTAAATTGTTTTCACCAGAACATCCGCGAAAATGAACCACTACACCCAAAGCAGCCGCCGCGCGGGCTTGGTTCATGATGGCCAGGCTATAGTGACTGCGAGAACAGCCCTCCAGCCCATGAAACAGCACCCACAAAGTGTGGTGCTTAGAAGCCTGAGTAGGCTTCTGTGCGGGGGGCTCGGTGAAATCAAGGTCTATGAAATCACCATCGGGCGTATTCCAACGAACGCGGTGGTAATGCACGCTGGGCTTTTTGGCCCAACGCGCAGCCATGATGGTTTGGGAATGGCCTTCAGGAAGCCACCAGGGCGGGCGGTACACCATGCTGCCTCGGGCTAATTAGTGCAGCGTGGGCTGCGGGTCGAAGTCAGACAAATCATCCTCGACCATTTCTTCTGAATCCATGGCTGGGCTTGCGTGATGCATCACGATTTTCCAGCCATTCGGCCCCTTGTGATACACATTGGTCGCATTCACCTGCACAACATGCGGCTCACCGCGCGAGCTGCTCATCATCACCTGCTCAACAATGTTGTGAACAGAGACCATAACGCCCTCTACACGGTGAACCGGCACAACGCGAATTTGCAAGGCGCCCGCAGAGAGAATCTCTTTCCAAGAATCTCGCACATCGTGATAACCCTCCACTCGGGGGCCACCAGGGTGAATACACACCACATGTTCGTCATCAGCCCACAAATCCATCAGGGCTTCCAGATCTGCCGCCTCAAGCGCCTCATAAAAGGCTTGCTCGATGTCTTGCGGTGAAGAATGAATAACTTTGTTCTGTGACATTCAACGCACTCCGATGGGTATTAATGTGTTTTGAATGATGATGTTGTTGATGAAGTTCACTGAAATACCACGGTTTTTGATCCATTCAAAACCACACGGTGCTCGCAATGCCATTTCACAGCGCGGGCCAACACCATACATTCGGTGTCGCGTCCCCGAGCAGTCAACTCCTCGGGTGTTAAAGAATGGTCAACGCGTGCTACGTCTTGTTCAATAATCGGGCCCTCGTCCAGGTCAGAAGTGACGTAATGCGCCGTTGCACCAATCAGCTTCACGCCACGGTCAAAGGCCTGCTGGTAGGGTTTGGCCCCCTTGAAGCTGGGCAGAAAACTATGGTGAATATTGATCACACGGCCCAACATGTCAGTGCACAGTTGTGGCGACAAAATTTGCATGTAACGGGCCAACACCACCAAGTCAATTTTCTCGCGCTCGATGATTTGGCGAATTTGAGTTTCCTGCAATTCTTTGGCTTCCGCCTTCACCGGCAGGTGATAAAACGGCACGCCGTATGAGGCCGCCAGCAAGGCAAAATCCTGGTGGTTCGATACGATCGCAGGAATTTCACAAGGCAGTTGCCCACTTTTCCAGCGAAACAACAGGTCGTTCAGGCAATGCCCAAACTTGGACACCATCAGCAGCACACGAGGTTTCACTCGTGCATCAAAAAACTGGTATTTCATCGCGAAAGGCTCTGCAACCTTGGCGAAGTTGGC
Organism: Burkholderiales bacterium; assembly: GCA_021299735.1. GTDB lineage: Bacteria > Pseudomonadota > Gammaproteobacteria > Burkholderiales > Burkholderiaceae_B > Limnobacter. Next base: position 5,321 of record JAJTEM010000005.1, read on the forward strand.
TTGAAGCTCAACCTCTGTCAGCTTGCTTTCAAGCGGCAATGAAAAGTGCACACGCAGAAAGAAAAGATTGGTTGACTCGTCACCGAACTGTGCAGAATCGAGAATGTTGCACTGTTGGTCAAACAAAAACTTGCTGACGTTGTACACAATACCCGTGGTGTCAGGGCAAGAAATGGTCAGTATGTAATCACGCATGGGAAGGCCAGTGTGCGTTGTAAATGGACTTGTAAGATCATACTCCCTGAGAAGCAGACACCAACTGCTCCACTACCATTTTCGGGTCGAGCTTTTTCAGGCAATTGGTGTGGCCCAGCGGACACTCTCGTTGAAAGCAGGGACTACATTCCAGGCTGAGGTAATACACCTTGGCCTTGCTGCTCAAAGGCGGCGTGTGGTGTGGGCTGCTAGACCCAAACACAGCATGCACCTGCACATTCAAGGCAGCAGCCACATGCATTAAACCGGAATCGTTTGTTAGAAGCTGGCTTGCAGCCGACATTAGGGCCACCGCCTGTGCCAGGCTGGTTTTACCAGCCAAATTACGGGTACGGGCTTGCAAATCAAGAGGCAATTGGCTGACAATTTCTCCACAAAAAACAGCGTCTTTGCCTCCCCCGAACAACACCAACATCTGCAAAGGGTTGCGCAGCAAAAACTCGGTCGCCACTTCAGCAAAATGCCCGGCAGGCCAGCGTTTGGCTGGACCGAATTCGGCACCTGGCGCCACAGCCAAAAAACCAGGCAACACGTCAAACTCGGTACAAGCAGCAGTGCGCAAGCCTGCCTCAACATTCAACACCGGAAACTCGAGCAAATCAGCGGAATAGGCGCCAAGCTGGCCGTACCATTGAATCATTGGTGGCTTGGCTTTTTTGGAAGGTTTTGGCAAAGGGTGTGTCAGCAAAGGCGAACGCAATTCTCCGCTAAAACCCACCCGCTTGGGAATGCCAGCAAACCAAGGCACCAGCGCAGATTTTAGTGAATTGGGCAAAACCACGGCCATATCAAAACCGCGTGCAGCAAGCGATGCACCCACCTGCCTGCGCAAGCCCCATTGCAACTTGCCATGAGAAAAAGGCTCAACCTGAACTGCACGAACCGCGTGACTAAACAAATACACCGGGGCGGTAACCGGGGGGGCGAGTACATGTATCTCGCAGGGTTTGCCGTCAGCGAAGCGCAATGTATTGTCTTGATACAAGGCCTGGATTAGCGACAGGCTCATCACCGCATCGCCAATCCAATTGGGCGCAACAACTAAAACCTTCAATGTGCGTGTACTTTTGCACCAGGCTTTAAGGTGTATACCGTGCCGCAATAAGGGCAGGTGGCCTTGCCTGTTTTGGTCACATCCAGGTACACCTTGGGGTGCGTATTCCACACCGGCATGGCCGGGTTGGGGCAAAACGCAGGCAACTGGTCACCATCCAGCTGAACTGTTTCGTACTTTGCTTTCTTATCACTGATCATGATGCATTACACCCGTGTCAGCCAATGTTCATATTTTTCATTTCGGCCGTACACCACATCGAAATAACGCTTCTGCAGTTCTTCGGTAATTGGGCCACGTTTGCCAGCACCAATGGTACGGTTGTCCAGCTCACGCACAGGCGTTACTTCCGCTGCGGTACCTGTGAAGAAACACTCATCGGCAATGTAAATGTCATCGCGAGTCAAGCGCTTGCTCTTCACTTCCAACCCCATTTCACGGGCCAGGGAAATAATTGTTGAACGGGTAATACCCACCAACGCTGAGGCAATTTCAGGCTCATAAATGCAGCCATCTTTAACCACGAATACGTTTTCACCAGCGCCTTCAGCTACAAAACCATCTACATCGAGCAACAAGGCTTCGTCGTAACCGTCTTGGACAGCTTCTGTGTTGGCGAGAATTGAGTTGGCATAGGTGGCTGCAAATTTGGCACGCGCCATGGTCACATTCACGTGATGTCGTGCATAAGACGATGTTTTAACCCGAATACCTTTCTGCAGGCCTTCCTCACCGAGATACGCGCCCCAAGGCCAGGCGGCAATGGCCACGTGAGTTGCGGCACCCTTGGGCGACACGCCCATTTTCTCTGAGCCATAAAAGGCAATCGGGCGGATATAACAGGAATCGAGGTTGTTCGCGCGCACCACCTCGCAGCAGGCATCCATGATTTGTTCACGGGTGTACGGCATGTGCATGCGGTAAATGTGGGCAGAGTTGAACAAACGGTCTGTGTGCTCCTTCAACCTGAAAATGGCGGGGCCTTTGTCAGTTTTATAGGCACGCTCGCCTTCAAACACGGACAAACCATAATGCAAACTGTGTGTAAGCACGTGAATTTGCGCTTCACGCCACGGCACGAGTTTGCCGTCAAACCAGATAAAGCCATCGCGATCGGCCATTGACATGCTGAATTCTCCGAAATTCCAAGATTAACCAAACTGCCATATTCTACAACCCAACAAGCACTGATTTGGGCTTACCACGTTGACTCGGTGAAGAATGAACCACTATAGTGCAATCAACCACCCTAAAAAAAGAAGTACACCGATGAAGCAATGTCTGGCGAACACTCAACCCCGTTGGACCCGAAGAAAACAAGAGCGTCCACAAGAACTACTTGATGCCGCACTCACTATTTTCAGTGAAAAGGGATTCGCTGGAGCCCGCCTTGAAGACGTGGCCAAAAGCGCAGGCGTCAGCAAAGGTACGGTTTATCTGTATTACTCCAACAAGGAAGAATTGCTGAAAGCCGTGGTAAAAGAACATGTTTCGCCGATTGTAGAGGAGGCCAAAGGCCTGCTTGAACCCGATAAAAACTCGGCCACCTTGATTAGGGAAGCCATTCACCTGTGGTGGCTGAAGTACGGCTCGACCAAACTCAGCAGCATCACCAAAATTGTGCTTTCAGAGGCCAATTCCTTTCCGGAACTGGCACGCTTCTTTTACAGCGAAGTGGTTCGCCCTTGGTGGGACTATCTCGAATCGGTACTCAAACGCGGCATTTCTCGCGGAGAATTTACAGAAATTGACACCGAATATGCAGCCCAGGTGCTGTGTGCCCCACTGGTTACCCTGGGTTTGTGGAAGCGAACCATGGACGGCTGCTGCGGCGTGGAGACCAACCCAATGCGTTATATTGAGGCGCATATTCAAATGGTACTGAGTGGTTTAACCTGTACCACGAAGACCAATGGACAACTCAACGGCCCCTCAGTTGGATCTTCCTAAAATTTGCTAAAATAGGAAGTTAACCATTTTTCCGACACGAGAACCTGCCATGGACTTCGAGAAAGCCCGCTTCAACATGATTGAACAACAAATCCGCCCCTGGAATGTGTTGAACCAGAAGGTGCTGGATTTGCTTGAAGTGATTAAACGAGAAAATTTTGTGTGCGCAGGTTTGGAAAAACTGGCCTTTACGGACTGCGATCTGCTAATACGGCTGAATGGCGCCGACACTGGCGAAGCCATGTTCAGCCCGAAAATGGAAGCCCGTATTCTTCAGGAACTGGAGCTTGGCGCACATGAAAAAGTTCTGGAAATTGGTACTGGTACTGGATACATGGCCGCGCTCATGGCGCAGCAATCTGCACACGTAACAACCATTGAGCTGAACCCGGCCATTGCCGAACTGGCCCGAAACAACCTGAAAAAAAATGGCATTACCCGCGTGAAGGTGCTCGATGGCTGTGGTTTTCAGCTAGCCCCAACACTGGGTCAGTTCGATGCGATTGTACTGTCAGGTGCCACACCAATCATGCCAACAGGCCTGCTTGGAGCCCTTAACCCGTTGGGACGCCTGATGGCAGTAATTGGTACGGCACCCGCGATGCAGCTGGTGTTGGCCCGCAAATCCCGAGATGGCCAACTCATCACCACACCGCTGTTTGAGACCATGACCAAGGTGTTGACCAACGCACCCAAGGCCAGCGAATTCATATTCTAAGGACCCGGGACCTATGACCCAGCCCGATCAAGCCGTATCATTTAAAAACAGATCGGGCATCAAACATTTCCTGCTTACCAGCTTGTTGGGCTTGGCGGGCTTTGTATTTGCCGGCAACTTGGTTTGGGCACAAAGCCATTCCTTGCAAGCCCATGGGGCCACAAACTCCCCACCTCAAAACCTGCTCTCACTTTACAAACTGGCCAAGCAAAAGGACCCAAGCTTTCAGGCTGCCGCAGCCCAGTTACAAGCTGACCTGGAAACTGAAAACCAGGCATTTTCGGTCCTGTTACCCAATATCAACCTTGGGGCACGCATTGAAAAACAAGAAAATACCTACGATGCATTTGGCATGTCGATTGATGCCAGCCGCAACCCAGGCACCTATAGCCTGATGCTGAACCAAGCACTGTTTCGCCCCCAAGCATGGGAAAATTACAAACAAAGCCAATTAAGCCAAGAAGTTGCAAAGCTCAATTTTCAACTGGCCGAGCAAGACCTGATTCTGCGGCTTACCCGCACATATTTTGATTTGCTAACTGCACATGATGACCTGGCCAGCATACGAGACCAAAAAGCAGCCATTACCGAGCGACTGGCCTTGGCAAAAGCAAATTTTGAAGTAGGCAGTGCCACCATTACCGACCAGCAAGAAGCACAAGCGAGGTTTGACCTAGCTGTGGCCCAAGAACTGGCCGCAGAGAACCAGTTGGCACAACGTAAACTACTCTTGGAAACAATTGTGGGCCTACCGGTGAATGAACTCGCCACACTTGCACCCAACACGCAACTTGGCACCCCCACTCCGAATACAGCTGATGCTTGGGCAGAGCAGGCCAGAAACAACAACCCAAGGGCCCAACAAGCCCGACTTGCAAAATTGATTGCACAAAGCGAGAGCAACAAAGCCAAATATGGACACTTGCCCACCTTGGATATTACTGCGCAAATGGTTGAAACCGAACAGCAAATTTTCGACGGTAACACCGGTCGGCCCTTTGATCTGGGCGTTGACAGCACCACGATTGGTTTGGTGATGAACCTGCCAATTTTCAGCGGTGGTGCCACGCAAAGCCAAATACGCCAGCAAGCAGCACTGCTGGAAAAAGCAATCAATAACGTAGAACTTGCCAACCGAAATGCCGCCCAAGCGGCGAAGTCGGCATTTTTAGGGGTTCAGACCAGCCTTGCACAAGTTAAGGCACTTGAAACCGCTTTGCTTTCGAGTACGCTATCCCTGCAATCAAATAAAACAGCCTATGAGGTGGGGATACGGATCAACGTCGACGTATTGAATGCACAACAGCAGCTAAACGCCACGCAACGCGATCTCTCCAAGGCAAAATATGCGAGCCTGATCAACATGCTTGAGCTTCAAGCAGTTGCTGGGCAGTTAAATGCAGAATCTTTACAAACAATCAATCAGCTTTTGGTTCAATAAGCTACCTGGCTACGGGCGATTGGCTTGATTCGTTGAGTATATCGAAGCTGCGCTGGGTTGCACCACGATGCCCTCGAGCATAAGCGAATGCCGCTTTCCTTGCTTCATAATTGCCTTGAAAACCACTCAAATAATGCTCGCATGCTGCCAACAAATGTTCGAATCTGCGAGCCGCTTTCGCAGCCAAAGCATCCTCAGCCGCCTTCGCAAAGTTGAATGTGTTTGGCCCCATCCACACCGGGCAACCATAGGCGCACGCTTCAATCAGATTTTGTCCACCGAAGGGCAACCAAGAACCACCCAGCAAAGCCAGATCGGCCACACTGTAATAGGCAGGCATTTCACCCATGGAATCACCCAACACCAAACGAGCCTGAGCAAACCCAGCCAGGGCAATGTTGCTGCCAGTATTGAAGAAGTTACTTCGCCGCACCGGGCGGGCAACGCCCATGCGGGTAGCCGCTTCCACCATTAATTCAAAAACTTCGTCAAAACGCTGCGGATGACGCGGCACAATCCACACACTGGCTCTTGGCATGCGCTTGAAAAACTGGCTGCGGTTCAAGGCATCGAGTAACAAGGCTTCTTCACCCTCCCGGCTACTGGCAAACAACACCACCTGCCCAGCCTGCACCGCCTCGCGCCAAGTTCGCCCCATCGTAGCCAACTCGGGCTTGAGCGCAACATCAAATTTCAAGTTGCCACACACTGCATTGACCGGTCGGCCAATCCTCTCGAAAACTGCTGCATCAGACTGAGTTTGAGCAACCAAAGTATCAATACTTTGCAACACAGGTTTACTTAAAAAACCCAATTGCGCCAATCGCTTACCGGTGGTTGGCGAAACCCGGGCGTTGAGCAACGCGGTGCGTACTTCAGCCTTGCCAGCACGCAACAGCAAATTGGGCCAAAGCTCGGTTTCAACCACCCAAAGTGAATTCGCTCGCACTTGCTTGAATGTGCGGGTAACCAGGTAAGGCAAATCGTAGGGCAAATAAAAAAACTGAACCTGATTCAAGGCGGAGTACAGGTGTTGGCAGGTGGCCATGCCAGTGGGCGTGGTACAAGAAATGGCCCACTCATCTTGTGGGTAAACCTTGGCCCAGTAGCTCACCAAGGGAGAAATGGCGTGCGCCTCCCCAACCGACACTGCATGCACCCAAATTCGCCTTTGGCCGGAGGCCACTGGCCTGAATTCTGGCAAGCGAGCTAAAAAACGCTGCCCCCAACCTTGCCTGTACTCGGGCTGACGAATGCCGCGTTTCAGTAAATACAAAGCCAAAACAGGTTGAAGTAAAAAAAGCACCAGGTTGTAAATACACAAAAAAATGCGCGCTGACGTACTCAAAGTTTGTTTCCCCGTAGCAAACGCGTTGCGGCCTCAAACACCTCACCCACGGCAGGCTCACGACCCACATCGCCCAAACTGACTGCATGCGGATTAAACCGTGGTGCAAATCGCCAGGCAGGTGTAGCAAAAAATAAAGCAACCATGGGCAAATAATGCGCGGCAGCCAAATGCGTTATACCGGTGTCCACACCAATCACCAAGCCAGCCTTTTCCAAACGAAGGCGCAAATCGCCCAAATTCATACTTGGCAGTACTTCAACCCGGGCAATTCCAGCTGCTATCTTCTCCGCCTGCTGCTGTTCGGCTACGTTGCCCCAAGGCAACTTGATTGCATAACCAAGATCTGAAAAGCGATGCGCCAATTCGCGCCATTTCACAATTGGCCATTTTTTTTCATCACGTGCCGTGGCATGCAGAAACCAAATTTCAGCACCGCGGGGAATTGCAGGAAGCACCTTTTGCGGAACAATGTTGTAAAACACAGGTTTGCCCAACAGTGGGTAGCCCAGCAGCCCTGCTGCCAGCTCCCGCAAACGTTCGACAGCATGGGCCTGGGGATCCCAGCCCGCGCGCTTTGCGTAAAACAGACAAGCGAGGCTTTCCTTCGCATAAGAAAAACCTGGCCCCATCAAAGTTCCTTTTGCAGCAAGCGCAAGCACTGCGCTTTTGATCAAACCTTGTAAATCAACAACGGCATCGTATTGCCTGTCCGCCAGTTGATCTCGCAGCAATTTCCATTGCTGCCAGGTGTATCGAATACCTTGCTTGCGCCACTTGCGCAAATTGACAGTGATCACTTCGTGAACGTGACGGCTGCCGCGCACCAGGTCGGCAAAAGGTTCCTCAACCATCCAGTCAATCTGAATGGCAGGATCGTGGGTATGAATGTCATTCAAAACCGGTAAGGCGTGAATGACATCACCCATGGAAGTAGTCTTAACAATTAAGATACGCTTCATCTAGCGCTTGGGTTGATCGCAATCGCATCATTGTAAGCGGCAAGCGACTCGCCAATCTGAATCTGCTCAGCCAAGGAACGATAAATTTGAACACTGACGCCAACAACCGCATCGCCTTGTCCGCCGTGCTGATTACTCTCAATGCGGGCAAGCAAATTGCCGCAGCGCTGGAAAGCCTGCAATTTTGTTCCGACCTGCTGGTGGTGGATTCGAACAGCAGCGACAACACCGTGGAAATTGCAGAGAAATTCGGTGCCCGTGTGGTGCAGCAGAACTGGCTTGGATTTGGACCACAAAAAAAGTTTGCCGTGGCCCAAGCCAGCCATGATTGGGTGCTGTGCCTGGATGCAGACGAACGCATAACACCTGAACTGCAACGAAGTATTCGGACAGTTATTCAGCAGGCCCAACAAGGTCTTTTACCCAGCGATGTTGCGGGTTTCGACATGCCTCGCTGTAATTTTTTTCTGGGTCGCTACCTGCGCCACGGCGAGGGTTACCCTGACTATTCACGCAGGTTGTTTAATCGACAGTTTGCGAACTGGAGCGATGACGCAGTTCATGAAAAAGTGGAAGGCACCACGCACAATGTGCGCTTTGAAAAGCTTCAAGGTGATTTGCTACATGAATCGGCAGAAAGCCTGGAAAGCTACCTGAACAAGCAAAACAGGTACACCACTATTCAGGCACAAACTTTGGCAGCTCGTGGAAAATGGCCAGGGTTTGCCAAACTGGTGCTTTCGCCCGTTGTACGATTCATCAAGTTTTACCTGGTGCGTAAAGGTTTTCAGGACGGCTGGCCTGGGCTTGTTCACATTGCGATTGGTTGCTTCAACAGCTTCATGAAATACGCCAAGACGCGAGAGTTAATGCAGCAGAAACGAGAGCGTTGAGTTGCAAGCGACCTCGCCTACTATCAGCCTTACATCAAGGCGCTGCTGCCGAAGCATACGCCCCGGCAGCACGGAACCCTGGATCAGTGACCCAGAATTTTTGAGAGGAACAACTGCGCACGCTCAGAGCGTGGCGTACCAAAGAAGTCTTCCTTGGTGCAATCTTCTACGATGTTGCCTTTGTCCATGAAAATAACCCGGTCGGCAACCTTGCGTGCAAAACCCATTTCATGGGTTACACACATCATGGTCATGCCTTCTTGAGCCAATTCCACCATAACATCCAGCACCTCATTGACCATTTCAGGATCAAGTGCTGAGGTGGGTTCATCAAACAGCATACAGATGGGGTCCATGGACAAAGCACGCGCGATGGCAACACGCTGCTGCTGACCACCGGATAACTGCCCAGGAAACTTCTCTGCCTGTGCTTTCAATCCCACGCGGTCCAGCAAACCCAAACCTTTGGCAGTGGCCTCCTCTTTGGACCGACCCAGCACTTTAATTTGCGCCAAGGTCAGGTTTTCTGTGATGGTGAGGTGCGGGAACAGTTCAAAATTCTGAAACACCATGCCCACGCGTGAGCGCAACTTGGGCAAATCAGTGCCTTTTGCACCCACCGACACGCCATCGACCGTGATGGTGCCTTCCTGAAAAGGCTCCAGCATATTGACGGTTTTGATCAAGGTTGATTTACCTGAACCTGACGGACCACACACCACCACCACTTCACCCTTCTTTACAGAGGTTGTGCAATTGGTGAGCACCTGGAAACTGCCGTACCACTTACTTACTTTATTAATTTCAATCACAGTGCTCTCCTGCTATCGAATGATTTGGGTTTTCTTCTGCAGCGCTTTCACCAGCATGGACATGCTGAAGCAAATCGCCAGATAAACCAGGGCCACAAAGGTGTACATTTCAACCAGCGAACTGTCGCGTTGCGCAATCTTGGACGCAGCACCCAGGAAGTCGGTCACAGACAACACATACACAAGTGAAGTGTCCTGGAACAAAATAATGGTTTGAGTCAGAAGCACAGGCAGCATATTGCGGAAAGCCTGTGGCAACACAATCTTCGCCATGGTGAGCCGGTAATTCAAACCCAAGGCTTGAGCCGCGGCCACTTGTCCTTTTGGAATACTCTGAATACCTGCACGCATGATCTCGCAGAAAAATGCGGCTTCAAACATGATGAATGTGATGTATGCAGACCGGTCCGGCCCCACTTGTGGAGGACGCTCGTAGCCCATCACCGATTGCAACACGAGCGGCACCAAAAAGTAAAACCAAAAGATGACCAGAATCAGGGGAATTGAACGCATCAGGTTCACATAACCGGCTGCGATCATTGCCAATGGCTTGATGCTCGACAAGCGCGCCAAAGCCAGCAGGGTGCCAAAAAATATACCACCCAGACAAGCAACAACCGTAAGTTGTACGGTGTATTGCAAGCCGCTCATTAGGTAAGGCAATGAAGTCGTGATTGCGCTGAAGTCAAAATCGTTCATTATTTTCCCCCCGAGATATAACCGGGCACCGCAGTGCGACGTTCAATTAGCGCCATAACCCTGTTTACGGTCATCGCAACCACTACATAGAGCACCGTGGCCGCAATATAGGCTTCAAAGAACGCGAAAGTCACCTCTCCCATTTCCTTGGTGCGGAATGTGAGCTCAGTTAAACCAATTGTCAGGGCTACTGAAGTGTTCTTGATCAGGTTCATGGCCTCCGATGTCATCGGCGGAATGATGATACGGTAAGCCATCGGCAACATAACAAAACGATAAGTTTGCCCCTCAGTCAAACCCAAGGCATAACCGGCAGCACGCTGGCCGCGAGACAGAGACAAAATACCCGACTTGACCTGCTCAGCCACTCGAGAAGCAGTAAACAATCCCAAACACACCACTGAAGCAAGAAACTGCACGAAGGTGGGATCTTGTTCAATTGACCAGGTCTTCAGAGCTGGAATGAATTCCGGCACTACGAAATACCACAGGAAGAATTGAACAATCAGCGGAATATTTCGAAAAATTTCTACATAAGCGTTGCCAACAAAGGCCAACGGTTTGCTAGATGCGGTACGTAAAACACCCATCAAAGAACCCACAGTAAAGGCAATCACGCCTGCTACTGCGGCAGTGGCTAGGGTCCACAGAAGGCCGGAAATAAGCATTTCCCACCATACCAAGGTTTCACCTTCCACGATCGGCTGAAAAAACAACAGCCAATTCAGGTCGCTATTCATTTTGGATACTCCCGAGTCAATATTCTCGGCCAATGCAATTAAAAGGCCGGCCTACGTTCGAAACGTTCAGCCGGCCCGTGACTGACTAGGGCAGATTACTTCACGCCTTTGTCATTTGGATTTGCAAATGCTTCCTTCAACAAGGCAGACATTGGGAAATTCAGATTCACGTTCTTTGGTGGAATAGGGCTCATGAACCACTTGGCATACAACTTCTCGGCTTCGCCTGACTTGATCATCGCGTTCACAGTTTCATCCATGAAGGCTTTGAACTGGGGATCATCCTTGCGCAGCATAATGCCGTAGGGTTCTGTGCGCAGAATTTCTGGCAGGAACATGTATTCGTCGGGGTTCTTGCTTTGAGCAACCAGACCAGCAATCAGGATGTCATCCATCACGAAGGCTTTGGCACGGTCATTGGCGACCAACAAGAAGCTCTCTGCATGGTCTTTACCGTAAATTTCCTTGAAGTTGATGTTCGCACCCTTCTCGTTTTGCTTGATTAGCTGAACAGAGGTGGTACCTGAAGTTGTTGCGATTGGTTGACCATCGAGGTCTGCCAAAGACTTGATGCCACTGTTCTTTTTAACCACAACTTTCACGCTGGTGATGAAGGTGCTATTGGCGAAAGAAACCTGTTCCTGGCGCGCAACGGAATTGGTAGTTGAACCACATTCCATATCGATGGTGCCATTTTGCAGCAAAGGAATGCGGTTGGCTGAGGTCACCGGTTGCATTTCAACTTTCAGGTTGGGCATTTTCAATTTGGTTTTTACAGCTTCAACAACCTTGTTACACATGTCAATGTGGTAACCGATGGGCTTTTGGTTGTTGTCCAGATATGAAAATGGAACTGAAGATTCACGGTAACCGACAACGATTGTCTTGGTATCGGAAATTTTCTTGAAAGTACCCGTGAGATCTTGGGCAACCGCGGGCTGAACAGCGGCTACACTGGCCACGGCCAACGCTGCTGCGAGTAGATTCCTTTTCATTTTTGCTCCTTGAATGAAAAAATTAAGCACGAACTGTGCACACACCCTACGCCATACGAACCAAGTTCGAGACGGTACTAAAGTTTTATTCTCCGGGGACGGGTGAGAACCTCGGGCCTGAGTATTTCGCTCAACTGCTGCTCTGACAGTAAGCCTTTTTCGAGAACAAGTTCGGAAACTTTCCGACCGGTTTTCAATGCAGTTTTCGCAATCTCAGATGCTTGATCATAGCCTATGTAGGGGTTGAGTGAGGTGGCCAGACTGGCTGATTCCTCAACCCTTTGACGCAAAAGTGACTCATTTGCGGTAATCCCTAATACGCAATTTTTAGTCAGTGTTTTGCAGGCCGCTGTCAGGTGGTAAATGCTCTTGAAAAGACTCCATGCAATGATGGGCTCAAATGCGTTTAACTGCAGCTGCCCGGCCTCTGCAGCCATGGTTACGGTGACGTCATTTCCAATCACCTCAAAGGCCACCTGGTTCACAACTTCCGGTATTACCGGGTTCACCTTGCCCGGCATAATAGATGAACCTGCGGCACGCGGTGGCAAGTTGATTTCGTTCAAACCCGCCTGAGGGCCAGAGGACAACAGGCGCAAATCGTTGCACATTTTGGATAGCTTCACCGCCACGCGTTTCAACACGCCAGAAAGCTGAACAAATGAGCCAGTGTCCTGTGTGGCCTCAACAAGGTCTGCGGCAGTCACCAAACCCAGCTGGGTAATTTCTTCAAGATAATGGCGCGCACGCGAAGCATACTCTGGGTCGGTGTTAATGCCTGTGCCAATCGCTGTTGCACCCAGGTTAATTTCGGAAATCAGGCTGGTGGCTTCGCGAAGGCGTGCCATGTCTTCACCCAACATCACGGAGAATGTTGCAAATTCCTGGCCCAGGGTCATGGGCACGGCATCTTGCAGTTGAGTGCGGCCAATTTTAAGGATTTTCCGGAATTCAAAAGACTTTTCGCCGAAGGCTTCTTTGAGCTCTTCCATCGCCACCAACAGGCCAGAAATGGCATTGATCAAGCCAATTTTTACCGCGGTTGGATACACATCGTTGGTGCTTTGCGAGGCATTCACATGCTCAATTGGATGCACCATTTTGTAATCGCCTTTTTTACCGCCCAATATTTCGATGGCACGGTTGGCAATCACTTCATTGGCATTCATGTTGGTTGAGGTACCGGCGCCACCTTGGATCACATCGACCACAAACTGGTCGTGCAATTTGCCGGTTCGAATTTCCTTGCAGGCTTGGGTAATGGCCTTGGCCAGATCGTGGGGAACGGCATCCAGGTCTGCATTGGCTTTTGTTGCAGCCCACTTAACGGCGGCCAGCGCATTGATCAATTCTGGCGCGTTATAAAGCGGAAAACCCGTAATTTGATAATTATCAAGCGCACGGCTGGTGTGGACTCCCCAGTAGGCCTCAGCGGGAATCTTCTTTTCCCCAAGAAGATCTTTTTCCACACGATGCTCTGAGTGCTGCTTGACCATATGACCCTCTGACAAATTAAGAATGTGGGTCATGCTAAATCTTTAGTGACCGGCACTCCAATACATAATCAGCATTAAACCATGCAATTCCAGCATATCCAAAGAAACCCTAATAAGGGTTATCCACACAGAGTGATCAGTCGGGCCAATAATTCCAGATCAAGTCTACTTGCTCCTGAGCCGTCGAGTTTTCCGAGTAGCGTTGGACACGGCGATACAAGCGAATTTCCATGTCGGTAAAGTATGGCCCGGGTATCTTGCAAAGGCCGGGACTGGCCGCTACTGCACTTTCTGGCAACCATGCCACACCCAAACCGGCTTCACACATCGACTTCAAGCTTTCAGACATGTCCGTTTCAAACAAGGACTTTTTCAAAAAAACAGGCCCCGCCTCCATAGCCAGCTCAGTCATCTTCGACAGGTAAGCGTGCTTGGAATACGACAGGTAAGGAACAGGCAAAGGAGCAAGCGGATCCAGAGAATACCGGGGACTTCCATCCGGATTGGCAGCGCTGTAGGGAGCGAACCGCTCGGTTCCCAACACCCGCACCTCAAACTTATGAGGATCAAGCTCAATTTGTTCTCTGTTGTGGTGATAACACACGAGGAAATCGCTTGCACCGTCAGTGAAGTACAGAACGGCGTCGTGCACGTTACTGGCGGTAAGCTGAAAACTAAGATCGGGTAAACGGTCTGCTAGCCTGACTTTCAAACTATTCACCCAGTACGGGGCTTTGCTACAGGCCAAGGTGTGTGGCACCACCAGCCTGATGGGTTGGCGGCTTTGCAAACTGCCACCACGCACAATGGTACGGGCTTGGCGAATTTGCTCAAGCATAGTGAGCGCTTGCTCGTAAAATACCTCTCCTTGCGGGCTTAGCCGCGTGGGGTAGGATCCACGGTCAATCAATTCGCAACCCAGCCAAGCCTCAAGCGACTGGATACGCCGCGAAAAAGCAGGTTGGGTGACACACCTCAAGGTGGCCGCATGCTGCTGAATCAGCCACATTCGTGCGTATTCACCATTTTTGTCAAGTAATGATTCATGGCAGCCACTTTCGATTACCTCGCCCTGATTAATCACAAGAATTTGGTTGGCATGCACCACCGTACTTAAACGGTGAGCAATGATCAAAGTTGTTCGATTACGGGACAATACTTGTAACTCTTGCTGAATGGCCCGCTCTGATTTTGAATCGAGTGCTGAAGTGGCCTCGTCGAAAATAAGTATTGCCGGGTTCTTTAAAATTGTGCGGGCAATCGCCACACGCTGCTTTTCTCCACCCGACAACTTCAAGCCACGCTCGCCCACCTGCGTGTTGTAGCCATCAGGCTGGCTCACGATGAAGTCGTGAATATGCGCTGCTTTGGCCGCAGCCTCAATTTCTGCCTGTGTGGCTTCGGGCCTGCCGTAAGCTATGTTGTAAGCAATCGTATCGTTGAACAGCACTGTATCTTGAGGAACAATTCCAATGTTTTTGCGCAGGGAAATTTGCGCCACATCCCGAATGTCTTGCCCATCAATCAGAATTGCGCCATCAGTAACCTCATAAAAACGGTATAGCAAACGCGACAACGTAGATTTACCTGCACCGCTGTGCCCAACCACCGCCACAGTGTGGCCAGCCGGCACCGAGAAGGACATGTTTTTAAGCACCATGCGGCGTTCATCGTAAGCGAAGTTTACGTTGCGAAACTCAATGGCACCGCCTTTCACCTTCAAATCAGGTGCATTGGGCTTGTCTTTCACTTCCAGGTTTTCATCCATCAAACCGAACATGCGCTCAATGTCGGCAAGGCTTTGCTTGATTTCACGGTAAATAACACCCAAGAAGTTCAACGGAATATACAGTTGAATCATGAAGGCATTCACCAGCACTAGGTCGCCCAAGGTCATGCTGCCGTCGAGTACCCCTGCAGTGGCACGCCACAACACCAAAGTAACTGCCAGCGCGATAATCGCACTTTGTCCCGTGTTCAGCAGCGTGAGGGATTTTTGTGAACGAATGGCAGCCTCTTGCCAGGCCACCATGCTCTTGTTGTAACGCTCGGATTCAAAACGCTCGTTGCCAAAGTACTTTACGGTTTCATAGTTGATCAGCGAATCGACCGCCCGCACATTGGCTTTGGAATCAAGGTCATTCATATCCCGGCGAAACTGCAAGCGCCACTCGGTAATTTTCACAGTGAAATAAATGTACAGGGTTAGCGCCACTGCAGTAATGACCGAAAACCAGATGTCGTAGTTGATCAACAGATACCCCACCACCAACACAATCTCGATGAGTGTGGGCAGGATGCTATACAAGGTGTAGCTGACCAGGCTTGAAATGGCGCGTGAACCACGTTCAATATCGCGGGTAACCCCCCCGGTTTGCCGGTTTAAATGAAAACGCAGCGACAGCGCATGCAAATAATCAAATACTTGAATGGCAATGGCCCGCACTGCATTTTGCGTGACCCGTGCGAATAGAAATTCGCGCAGCTCCGTGAACACCGTGGTGGACAGGCGCAACAAACCATAAGCCACCAGCAGCACAATCGGCATGGATGCCGCCGCCAGCAAGGCATTGTTTTGCAACAGCGGGCTTAGCTCATCAATAATTTCTTTCAGTACCAATGGCACGCCTATATTGGCTACTTTGGCGAGCACCAAACAGGCAATCGCGAAAATAACGCGCCATTTGTATTCCCACAAATAAGGCAACAGCTGGGCGATGGTGTCCCAGTCACTTCGTTTTCGGGATCTTGGTGGGGCGACTTCCACCGGTGCGGTTCTTCGCATGCGATACTTCTCGGTACAAAAAAGAGGCGATGGGCAATGCTACCACTGGCCCCGCCAAACAAGCCACACCACAAGCAGGAGACAAGTTCAAATGGCAAGTATTCAGAACAAAGTGATTGTAATTACCGGTGCATCCGAAGGCATTGGTGCCGCCTTGGCAGTCAAGCTGGCTCCCGGCAACAAACTGGTGCTGGCTGCCCGCCGCATGGAAAAATTGCAAGAAGTAGCCAAACAAGTTGAAGCCGCTGGCGGCAAGGCCCACTGTGTGGCTTGTGATGTATCGGAGCAGGCCCAATGCGAAAACCTGGTGGATGAGTCGGTAAAAACCTTTGGCGGAATTGACACAATTGTGAATAACGCTGGGGTTTCAATGCACGCCTGGTTTGAAGACATCACCGACTTGGGCACCTTTGAACGGCTGTTCCGCATCAATGTCATGAGCATGGTGTGGATTACGCACAAGGCCCTGCCACACATTAAAAAGTCCAGGGGTCTAATTGTGGGTGTTTCCAGCCTGGCAGGCAAAACCGGCGTGCCAGCCCGCACCACCTACTGCACCAGCAAGTTTGCAATGAGTGGTTTCATGGAAGCCCTGCGCATTGAACTGATGGGCACTGGCGTGGATGTGTGCGCCATTTTCCCAGGTGTTGTAGACACTGAAATTCGCCGCAATGGCCTGAACCCGAATGGCGAACGAGCAGGCGTGTCAGGCCTGCGCGAGAAAGGTGCCATGACTGTTGAACAATGCGTCAACGAAATTGTAGATGCCATGGCCGAACGCAAACGAGAGTGGGTAATGACCGCCAAGGGGCGTTTGGGCCTGAAGCTGAAACCCTTCGTGCCAGCTGTCATCGACAAAATGGCGCGTGAGGCATTGGACGAAGAACACGGCGGAAAAAAAACGGCCTGAAAGTCCGCTTTAAAATCGATTACGCCCCGGTTCAGGCACTGAACGCCACCACTGCCTGAACCACAACAGCCAAAATGCCCAGTGCAAAAACAACACCCAATACGGTAACAGCCTTGCGATTGGATTCAATTTGAGCAACCAGTTGGGTGTTTTGGCTGGCCAGCTCTTTTATTATCTCTGCAGATTGAAGCACCTGCGCCTGCAAATCTGAAATGGTTTCTTCTGCAGCCTGCAAACGGTATTCCAGTTTTTCAATCGCTGCAATGTCGGTGGCCAACACGATGTCACTTGTCTCGCCACCCATGGCGTCCTGAACCTTTTTCTTGGTCACGCTGCTCCACAATTTCACAGCGCCATCGGCCACCTTCGGTGCATTTTTGATCACCTCACCCCAGGGCACCATTTGCAGCACCTTCACCCAATCTGCAGCCATTGCTACCTCAACCCGTCAACGCGAAAAACGTCATTATCGTCTGTTTGATGAAATCGGTTTGGTAGTGCACACCTAGAATGAAATGCAGACTCTAGGCGCCCGGCGTTACAATCAATACCCACAACAACCACAAAGCACCTGCACATGAGCACACCCAAACCAATTCTGTTACCGGTCGATCGTGAACCCGTGATTCGTGTAATTCCAATGCCCAGAGACTCCAATGCATCAGGGGACGTATTTGGTGGCTGGATTATGGCTCAGGTTGATCTGGCCGGCTCGGTTCCTGCCACAGCCCATGCCAAAGGTAGGATTGTGACGGTTGCTGTAAACGAATTTGTTTTCAAAGAACCTGTGTTTGTTGGGGATTTGTGCAGCTTTTATGCCGAAGTGGTCAAAGTGGGTAGAACCTCTATGCAAGTTTATGTAGAAGTATTTGCCCAACGCCGTTTGAAACCCGATGACGTGGCCAAGGTAACCGAGGCGTATATCACCTACGTTGCCGTAGACGAGAACCGCAATTCTCGCCCCGTGGACCCGCTTAGATAAAACAAGCGCTTTAGAAATGAGACAGGTCTTGTTGATGCATCTCGAATGCGAACTCGACCTCGTTCACGTGCTGCCAGGAACTTTGACCCTTGGCCTGCTTGCGCGATAGCTCAATTCGATAATCATATCGGTCTGGGCGATAAAGGCCCTTGAGCACTTGCACTGGCCTGCCGTTTTCATCGTAGGCCACCCTTGAAATAGCCAGCAAAGGTGCCCCGACGGGTACCCCCAAGGCATAAGCCACAGAGGCATCGGCCAGCCGCGCAGAAATGGTTTGGCGGGCTTTGGCAACCTTCACACCAGCTTCTTCAAGCAGCACGAGAATTGGAAATTCGCGAAGCCGGCGACGACAAATACGCCCCGACAAATCCTGCGGAATAAAACTGGTCAGGTGGGCCACTGGCTGGCCATCATGCTGGCGAATGCGAATCAGTTTTTCAACAATTGCATCGCTGGGCAAATGCAACAACGTTGCAATATCCGGTGGCGGCAAAATACGCTTGGAGGTGATGAGTTGCAAATCAGACGAATCGCCGCTGGCTTGCAAACGCATGGCTGAAGCGCTAAGTAACTGGCTTTGCCCCACCGAGGAATTGCGGGACTCGGTGCGAGGCTTCACGAACGTTCCCTTGCCTCGCCCCCTGGCCACCAAGCCTTCCTTGACCAGGTCTTGCAATGCGCGGCGCATGGTAACCCTGGACACATTGAATTGCTCGGCCAGCACCAATTCGCCAGGTAAGGGCTTGGTGTCATAGTGCCCTTCAATTATGCGCTCGCGCAATATGAGATAGATTTGATGGTAAAGAGGGACGACCTGATTTGGGTCTAATTTACTGTCACCGAAGTTTGATTCTTCGGGCGATGTGGCGGGAAACTGACTGTCCATTTGTACGATCCAAATGCTACTGGGCTACGGATTGGATAATACAACACAATGCAACACAATTCATACTGAATGGGTGGATGAAAGCAACAAGGGCCGCTGAAACCATGTTTCTGCGGCCCTTGGCTAACAAGCATCCGAGAGATGTTTATTCCTCGTGGAATGCCTCTTCCCGCTTCTTGCGAATTGAAGGCAAAAACACCACGATCAGCGCAATGACAGCGATAGCCAGCATGGTTGCACTGATTGGACGGGTAACCAACACAGAGAAATCACCACGGGAAAGCAACAAAGCTCTGCGCAGGTATTCTTCCATCATTGGACCAAGAATAAAGCCCAACAACAAAGGAGCCGGCTCGCACTTCAATTTCGAGAAAATGTAGCCCAACACACCGAAACCAGCCAACAGATAAACGTCGAACAACTTATTACCCAAACTGAACACCCCGATGCAACAGAACACAAGAATCATGGGGTACAGGAAGTGATAAGGGACCGAGATCATTTTGACCCAAATGCCAATCAGGGGCAGGTTCAAAACAACCAGGAACATATTACCGATCCACATGGAAACGATGATGCCCCAGAACAAGGCTGGTTGCTCAGTCATTACAGCCGGACCTGGTGTAATACCCTGAATAATCATGGCGCCGATCATCAGAGCCATTACCGGATTGGATGGAATACCCAAGGTTAACAATGGGATAAACGAGGTCTGCGCACCTGCATTGTTTGCAGATTCGGGGCCTGCCACACCTTCAATTGCGCCCTTACCAAACTGCTCAGGTGTTTTCGAGATTTTTTTCTCGATTGAGTAAGAAGCAAACGAGGCCAGCATCGCACCACCACCAGGCAAAATACCCAGCAATGAACCCAAGCCAGTGCCTCGAATAATAGGCCATGCCATGCGCTTCAAATCATTTTTGTTGGGTAGCAAACCTTCAACCTTGGAAACCATTGCAGAGCGCAAATGTTCCTCTTCGAGGTTCTTGATAATTTCACCCAAGCCAAACATGCCCATGGCCAAGATCACGAAGTTGATACCCTCAGCCATGAAAGGTGAGTCAAAGGTGTATCGCTCCAAGCCCGAATTGACGTCGGTACCTGCCATGCCCATCAGCAAACCCAGCACGATCATGCCAAATGCTTGCAGCAAAGAGCCACTGGCCAGTACTACGGAGGCAACCAAACCAACCACCATCAACGAGAAATATTCGGCTGCACCAAACTGCAAGGCGATATCGGCCAAAGGTGGTGCAAACAAGGCAAGCAGAACGGTTGCGAAAGTACCAGCCACGAAAGAGCCGATCGCTGCGGTGGCCAAGGCTTTGCCCGCCTTGCCTTGGCGAGCCATTTGGTAACCATCAAGCGCAGTGACTACCGACGACGACTCACCGGGCAGGTTAACGAGAATGGCCGTGGTAGATCCCCCATACTGCGCGCCGTAATAAATACCAGACAACATAATGAGCGATGACACTGGCGGCAAACCGAAGGTGATTGGCAACAACATAGCAATGGTAGCTGTAGGGCCCAGGCCGGGCAGCACACCAATTGCCGTGCCTAAAAATACACCAATCAAGCAAAACAACAAATTATTGATCGTGAAAGCTGTTTCAAGACCAATGGATAGATTAGCGAGAAGTTCCATGTTTACATTCCAAACCAGGACCCAAAAATGGGCAGCGGAATACCCAAACCTTTAACAAAAACGAGGCTACAAAAAACAGCCGCGCCAAATGCAATACCGAGGGTGAACTTCCAGTTGAAAAATTTGCTGGCCATGGCAGAAATACCAAATACTGCCATTACTGCAATCGCGAGACCCGCGCCTTCCACCAACAACGCAAAAACAAGGATGGAGACAGTGACGTAGAGAATCTTTAAAAAAGGAAACCCCTGCAACGGCTCACCTTCCACGAAGAAGGACCGAACCAATGAGGCTGCTCCGATCAAAATAAGCAACACGCTTAATACTTTGGGGAAATAACCCGGACCCATACTGATGGCTGTGCCCATTTCATAGTCAGCAGCCATGTACAAAGCGGCTGTACCAATGATCAGGTACAGCAGCCCGGCCCAAAAGTCTCTTAAATCTTTTGGCATTTTAAATCTCGGTTATAAATTAGTCAGCGTACTGACCAGCTTTTTCAATGATTGGCTTCCAGCGTGCAATTTCTGCATCCAGATGCTTACGCAGTGCTGCTGGAGTTGCGCGGTCTTGAGAAACAGGCTCTGTTCCAAGTTCAGCAAAACGTGCGATTACAGCGGGGTCTTTCAAAGCCAACTGCAAAGACTTGCTCAGACGATCGATAATTGGCTTGGGTGTGCCTTTGGGGGCATACAGACCGTGCCAAACTGCAACTTCGAAGCCCGGCAAACCGGCTTTGTCCAGGGTTGGCAAATCGGGCAAAGAAGAAACCGGGGTTTTGGTGGTTACCGCGTATGCCTTGATTTTTCCGCCTTTGATCTGGCTGGTTGTGTTGGTAGTTTGGTCGCACATAAAATCAACCTGACCGCCCAACAAATCGTTCATGGCTGGACCAGTACCTTTGTAAGGCACTGTTGTGAGATCTACACCCACAGCGGTTTGGAACAACATGCCGCACAGGTGCGAAGCTGAACCAATACCAGCATTGGCGTAAGTTACCTTGTCTTTGTTTTCTTTAATGTAAGCCAGCAGTTCCTGCATGTTTTTTGCAGGCATGTTGGCGCGGGCGACGATAGTCATAGGCACATCAGTCACCAAACCAATGGTCTCGAAATCGGTAGATGCGTTGTAAGACAGTTTGCGATACAACGAAGGTGCTGTGGACTGACCGATGTGATGCAGGAAAATGTTGTAACCATCGGGTGTAGAACGGGCTGCTTTGGCTGCAGCCAATGTGCCGCCAGCGCCACCCAGGTTTTCAACAATTACTTGCTGGCCAAGATCTTTGGACATGGACTGCGCAATCAAACGACCAACCGTGTCAGTGGGGCCACCTGCTGCAAATGGAATCAACATGGTGATCACTTTGGATGGATAAGTATCCTGGGCTTGCACAGCGCCCACCAAACCCAACAGGGCTACTGCCAATACTGATTTAATCGATTTTTTCACGGAATTCTCCTTGTGATTGGTATCGGAATGTCTACTGCGAAAGTTGCTTTTTTTATTGAAGTTCCACACATATATTTGCGCAGGTGGATGGAGTATCAGCACGCTGGGGATACGCAGCAATTGTGGTTTTCCATATACGCAGAAACCACAGCAGCATCAAGTCGGGAGGTATTTGAGACCAAAAAGGGCACTCTCTTTGATTCAAACAGAAGAATAAATTTCACAAAGAGAAGCAATTAAAAAATTAAACCCAATAAAAACAAAAAGATAAAATTTAATCAATTAACAATTCGATACCACAACAAAGAAGTACCACTCGGGATCAAATCGTCCTGAAAACGGCCGATCGCGAACCTGAAAGGCCAGTCAGTGCCTATGATTTTTTTGCTTGAGTAGTGAGCCACTCGCTTAATGCGGTGGCAACCAGCTGGTTGATTCCTTGGTCCTTACTCACCGCCTGCTCGCGCAGGCGACTAACCAGTTCAGCTGGCAAACGGTAGCTAACGGGAACAAGTTTGCTGGCAGGAATTTCAGCAGCTCGCTCGCGTTTGTTGCTTTGCACTTTGGAGGCTTGACCGAAACGATCGGGAAGACTTTCTGATTTTAGTGAACCGTCTAGTTTTTTGGCCATGTTTTTGGCCATGTCGGTGGATTTAAGCGCCATAATATTCCTGAGGAAAGGGACGGATCGGGAACGAAGTATAGCGCCAAATCATTAAACGCAAGTGCCCGGGTCTGTAACTAGAGACGCAGCCCGCCTTGTTCAAAAGAGATAACAAAAACAAGGGTTGAGGTGCAAGCAACAGGCCTGCTGGGTTATCGCGCGCTCACTCGAAGCACTTTGCCGTCTGAACTATCGGTCAACAGGTATATGGCACCGTCTGGACCTGTGCGAATATCTCGAAAGCGTGCGCCAACTTCCTTGAACAACACCTCTTCCTCTGAGGCTTTGTTACCTTTCAAGACCACGCGGCTAACCTGCTGGGCCTTCAACGCACCCACCAGCAAATTGCCTTTCCACTGCGGGAACATGTCGCCGTTGTACACGGTGATACCAGACGGCGCAATGGACGGAACCCAGTAAATGGCAGGTTGCTGAGTTCCTTCGTACACTTTGAACGGCGAAATTTGGGCACCGGTGTAATCAATGCCATAGGTGGCTTTGGGCCAACCATAATTGGTACCAGGGGTGATTACGTTGACTTCATCGCCGCCACGCGGGCCATGCTCATGAGCAATAAGCCGTTTGTTGATTGCATCGTAGGCCAACCCCTGAACATTGCGGTGACCGTAACTGTAAATTTCAGGTTTGGCGCCCTGTTTGCCAACAAATGGATTGTCTTTTGGCACAGAACCATCGGCTTGAATACGAACAATTTTTCCGAGATGGTTCGACAAATTTTGCGCCTCTTCGCGATAGCTGTAGCCGTCACCCAAAGTGACAATCAGTGTATTGTCAGGCAACCATGCCATACGCCCGCCATAATGGGCACTGCCAGATTTGGCGGTTTGTGAACGGAAAATCTCTTTCACATTCGAGAGGCTATTTTCACCTAGTTTTGCGCTTGCTACACAAAGATGATTTGCACTGCGAGTGCCGCAGGCGTAACTGAGAAAAATTTGCTGACTTTGTGCAAAATCGACGGCAGGCAATACATCAAACAAACCCGCCTGCCCGCTGTAAAACACGTTCGGCACACCGGTCAGCGGATTTTTAACGAGTTTGCCATCTGCGCCCACCAGGCGAAGCTGGCCTGGCTTCTCTGTAATCAGGGCGCGGCCGTCGGGCAAAAATGCCATCGACCAAGGGCTGTTTAGCCCGTCTGCAAACGTTTCAATTTTATAGCTCTTGTCGGATTGGGCCACAGCCTGACCAGATGGCAATGCAATACCTGCAATCAATAACGCAAGCAACGCCGGAGTGAGCACCAAATTTCGGGTGGATAGTTTTGCGAACAAGACACCCGAAACTGCGGCCATCACGAGCATTGAAAACATGCCGCCAGCAGTACGGGTGGATGAAACTAGTATTGGCATTGGTGCAATCATGTCGACCACTTTGAAAGTTACCCACAGGCCCAGGGCGGCACCGAAAGCACACCAAAAAGTACGCCATGCAGTGCCGGTAAAACGCGCAAACAGCAATGCGATTGCCTGAGACACCGCAAAGCTACACCCGAAAATGACTGCATAAACTGGCAAGAAGTTCCCGAGATCGTGAATTGTGGTTTCAATACGAATATTCAATGGAATAGCCATTCCCAAATTTTGCAAGGCATATAAATTGACTTGAGACTGCACCAGTGTTCCCAATAACGAACCCAGCATCCATGCCAAAAAGAAGGCCTTGAACAAGGAAAACAGACTACCTTGGTTGTTCATGAGCTTAATCCCTAATCAACCGTAAACGGCCACCACTTGATAGCCCAATGATGCAAGCTGACCATTCGGTGTCCACAGCTTGGCACTTTGATTGACATAACCACCCGCACCTGCTTTCGTTTCCATGTCAATCTGAAACCAGCCATCGCTGTCGATGTTCTCGGGAATCGGCGGCAATTCTAGCGACCAGCTGACCGAGCTTGCCATGACGGGGCCTTTGAAATGGCTAAGGCAGGGTGTGGGCGGGCCATCGCTGAGCATCACGATCAGCACTTCTAGACTCAGGTTTTTGTCAGTGGCGCGAATATAAATACCACTTTCCCAAAACGGGTTGCCCATGTATGGGATGCTACCCAACGCCCAACGCATTTCAATATGCTGCAAAAAGTTGGGTGTAATTTTGGGGATGAATGGCAGCGCGGGAACTTCATGCACGGTCTTTGGCAGGGGTTTGTGTTCGGGCGTTAAAACAGGCAATGCAGTTTCACGCGGGGCACCGAATACACCCACCACAAGGCCAGCCAGCGTCTCATCACTGTAAATTTCGCATTGCACCTGGCTGACGCTTTTACCCTGCCGCAGCAGGCGTGTGCGGTAAACAACGTCACCAGCGGGTACTGGGCCCACGAAGTTGGTTTGCAAGGCACGCAGGGGCATGTCGATGCCCAGCGTGTCACGCATCGCAACCACGGCGAGGGCGGACAAAAAACCACCGAACATGGTGCGGCCTTGCATCCAGTCCTCGGACGCAGTGAATGTGACGGTGTCACCATTCAAACGGCGATTGGACAAAATTTCTGACAATGCAACAGTCATGTGTAGCCCTTGAATTAGTTTTCGAACTGCTTGAAATTCGGCGCACGCTTCTCGCCAAATGCTTTAAACGCCTCTTGGGCCGGGGCTTGCGGAATCATGCTCATGAACAAATGCCCCTCTTCGGCCATCTTCTCAGCCACTGCAGTTTTATTGGCTGTCTTCATCAAACGTTTGGTGGTCAACAAACTATTGATTGGCAAGTCCAATAGCTTGTTGACTTGAGCTTGTACGTGGGTCTCCAGCGAGTCAGGCTCAAGAACATCAGAGACGATGCCAGTATCGTAAGCTTTGAGGGCTGTGAACATGTCGCCGAGGAGCAGCAATTCAGCCGCTTTTTGATAGCCTGCGGAAATGGGTAGCAACAGGCTTGATGCGGCCTCTGGACACAAGCCCAATTTGACGAAAGGCATGGAAAACTTTGCAGTGCTTGCCGCATACACCAAATCACAGTGCAACAATACCGTGGTACCAATACCGATCGCCAAGCCCTGAACCTGGGCGACCACGGGTTTGGGGAACACGGAGATCATGCGCAGAAAACGAAACACCGGCGCATCAAGATCAGTGGGTGGATTGTTCAGAAAATCGCCAAGGTCGTTACCTGCAGAAAAACAGCCTTCATGACCTTTAAGCAATACAACTTTCACCCCACTGCTGTGTGTGGCATCGCGAAATGCATCGGCCAAAGCGGTGTACATGGCATTGGTGAATGAGTTTTTACGTTCTGGCCGATTGATGGTAATTGTCATCAGGCCGTGACGGGTGTCTGTTTGAATGTCCATGGGGATCCAGGGTAGGTATTAACGCACACCTACATATTACACAGACTTAACCAGAAAGTGACCGGCAAGTAACAAACAGTTACACCAGATGTCACGGGGAAACACCCACACCATGGGGATTCAAATATTTGTCTAAGTCCTGGATACTCCAGCATTCATTGTGTAAAACCCTGGTTTTCATGGACGACTTCAAGCAATCGCTACAACGGGCCAACGGCATTCTCCAGCAGCTGGGAAAGCTCAACGGCATCGACATTGAGCTGGATGAGGCCGGGATCGGTTATGTCGAGGTGGAGAACAAATACGCGGTAACCCTGCAGCTGACCAACTCTGGCAATTTCCTGAAATTGACCGCTTATGTTGGGGAACACCGCAGCAACTCAGATCCCAAAACTCTTGAATATTTGCTTGCGTGCAATTACGAAGCTGATTTTTTGAAAGGCTGCACAGTGGGGCTGTGCACCTTGAGCAGACGCTACACATTGAGTTTCATGCACGCCTTGTTCGATGACGACGTGCACTTATTGAATAACTGCGTGCTAAACCTGGGTATGGTTATCAAGGCCCTGGACGAAGAACTTGAAAGAAGAAGGCGTGAAGAGGAAATCGCTAAAAGCAATCAGGCGAAATCTGCACCAACCGGATTGGCTAACTTTATGGCAAAGCGGCTATGACTCCGATTGGAAAGAACACCCCCACAACCGGGATGGTCCCCATAGCCATCAAAACATCCACAATAAAACAACAGACGCTGGCTAACCTAAGCCCTCCACCCAGGGCGAAAAGCGATCCAAGTTCAAAGGCGCTAACCATCCACAAAGTAAGCAGTCCTGACACCGGCAAAATTGAGTTCGGCAGTAAGCACTTTGAAAGTGCATTGATTCGAGAGGTCAGCATGCTCCGAACGAATCCAAAAAAATATGCGAAAGTTTTGGCTGTACATGTCGAGTCCAATCCGAAAAAATTCAACCTCAAGGATCCAAAATTCATGGCGTCATTGAGCGAAGCTGTAACAGCCCTTAAGACAAAAGGGAAAGAGGTAGAAACCGGGAAGGTGACGCTCCAGCAACTGAAAGACAACCCGGAACGCGGCGCAATCGCTAGCAAAGGCATGGGGCTACTGGCCAGCAGGGGCCTGGATTTGGTGGCGGCACGCGGAGGCGACGGCAAAGTAAATACCGGCAATTCTGATTTTCTAGATGATTTCATTGACCATGAGCCGATTGAACATCTAAGAAAAGGTGGTACAGATGGAAACGGTGAAGCCACCAAGGGCTCGGATAACGCGATAAGCGCACTCAAGAAAAAATCGGGGGCACAAGCGATGTTCCATGCAACTGATCTTGAAAATCTGAGTGCAAGCACAGCGGACTCAGTGACCGTACGTGATGTGATTGCTGGCTGGTTGATTGATCACGGTGTAGACACCAAAGGCCACCGGAACGCACTGCTTAATGCGGGAATTACCGAAATTGGTGTTGGCACATCCACCGCAACAATTATGGACAAGACAGGCCGGGAAGTGACCGTGAAGATAACCGGGATGAATTTCTACGGCATTCGGGATTTTTCAACTGGTGAGTTAATCGAAAACCCACCCACAAAATAAAACACAGCCCCTGTGTTCAGAGGCTGTGCTTGTTTGATCGCTTAACTTTAAAAATTAAACGCGCTCGAAAATACCGGCTGCACCCATGCCAGTACCAATACACATGGTGACCATGCCGTATTTCAGGTTGTGCCTGCGCAGCGCATGCACCACGGTGGCTGCACGGATTGCACCGGTTGCACCCAGAGGGTGACCCAAGGCGATTGCACCGCCCATGGGGTTCACTTTGGCAGGGTCCAACTCCAGGTCTTTCATCACGGCCAGCGATTGCGCAGCAAACGCTTCGTTCAGTTCAAACCAGTCAATGTCGCTGGTTTTCAGGCCAGCAGTTTTCAACACGGCAGGAATGGCTTCCTTGGGACCAATACCCATGATTTCTGGTGGCACACCACGCACGGCAAAACCGCGCCACTTGGCCAAGGGGGTCAGGTTATAGCGCTTCACAGCCTCTTCTGAGGCCAGAATAAGCGCACCTGCGCCGTCGCTCATCTGCGAGCTGTTACCAGCTGTAACAGAACCCTTGGCTGCAAACACTGGTTTCAGCTTGGTGAGGCCTTCAATGGAAGAATCGGCACGAGGGCCTTCGTCCAGCTTCACTTCTTTGGTGCTGGTTTTGATTTCGCCAGAAGCCAGATCGGGCGTGGCTTTAACCACGGTGAATGGCGTGATTTCATCATTGAACTCGCCAGCCTGTTGGGCTGCAATTGCTTTTTTGTGGCTGTTCAAAGCGAATTCATCTTGTGCATCGCGGTTGATACCCCACTGCTGTGCAACCTTTTCAGCAGTCATGCCCATGCCGTAGGCAATACCCAGGTTTTCATCTTTCTGAAAAATTGCGTTGTTGAAGCTGGGCTTGTTGCCGCTCATGGGTACCATGCTCATGCTTTCAGCACCCGCAGCAATCATCACCTCAGCTTCGCCCATGGCAATCGCGTTGGCTGCCATGGAAACCGCAGTAATGCCGGATGCACAGAATCGGTTGATGGTAACGCCGCCCACAGTGTTGGGCAGGCCTGCCAGCAACACCGCGATTCGGGCCATGTTCATGCCCTGCTCACCTTCTGGGAAGGCACAACCCACGATTGCATCGTTGATTGATGCGGGGTCGAGTGTGGGCACCTGGGCCATGGCGCTAGCAATTGCATGCACCAGCAAATCGTCGGGGCGGGTGTCTTTGAATACGCCACGTGGAGCCTTGCCGATTGGCGTGCGCGTTGCTGCGACGATGTAAACATCTTTACAAGTTTGAGCCATGTTTGCTCTCCTTAATTAATTACGCACTGGCTTGCCGGTTTGCAGCATGCCCATGATTCGTTCTTGTGTCTTGGGGTTGTCGAGCAACTTCACGAAGTGCTTGCGTTCCAGGTTCAGGAACCATTCTTCATCCACCAAGGAGCCAGTTTCAATTTCACCGCCACACACCACTTCAGCGATCACGCAGCCCAAGTGGAAGTCGTAAGCAGAGATGAAACCTCCGTCGCGCATATTCACCAATTGCGCCTTGATGGTGGCGTAGCCTGATTTACCTGCGGCAGGTACACCCTTGATTTTGTGGGGTGGGCGGTAGCCAGCTTCGAACATGGCGCGAGCACGTGAAATGGCGACATACAGCAGTTCATGACTGTTAAATACGATGGTGTCGGATTCTTTGATGAAGCCGAGGTCGCGACACTCCATTGCAGACGTACCTACCTTGGCAGTTGCTGCGGTCATGAAGCCGTCTTTCAGGAAAGCCAATACATCGGATGAACCTGCTTTTTGAGCAGCCAAACCTGCATTGATCGCAATTTCCTTCAAGCCACCACCACCCGGAATCAGGCCAACGCCCACTTCCACCAGACCCATGTAGCTTTCCAGGTTTGCAACGCGAGCAGCACAGTGAATTGCGAATTCGCAACCACCACCCAAAGCCAGGCCAGTAACAGCAGCCACGGTGGGAACCTGCGCATACTTCAATGCAGCAGTGCCTTTCTGGAATTCTGCAACCATGGGCTCAATTGCTTTGCCACCGCCTTGCATGAATGCGGGCAACATGGCTTGCAAGTCGGCACCTGCACTGAAAGGCTCATCCGGGCTCCACAGCACCAGACCTTTGTAGCTTTTCTCGGCCAAGGCGATTGCTTCATGGGTGCCAGTGATAACGTCTGGACCAATGGCGTGCATTTTGGTTTTGATGGACAAAATCAAAACATCGTCATGACCGGGTGCAGTCCAAATGCGAACTGCATCGTTTTCTTTGATGGTGGTGCCACCATTGTGGCCAGTTACGGTTGTTTCACCCAATACTTTCGCGCGGAAAATTTGGCGCTTGTACACGGGCAAATCCTTGCGGGGCACGAATGCATTGGAGGCTGGGCTGAATGCGCCGGCTGTGCTGTACACGCCGCCATTCTGAGCCACTGGGCCTTCAAACACCCAGGCAGGCAACGGTGCGTTGCACAGGGCTTCGCCTGCATCGATGTCGGCCTTCACCCACTCTGCAATCTGCTTCCAGCCAGCGGCCTGCCATGTTTCGAATGGGCCTTCTGTCCAGCCGTAACCCCAACGCAAACTGAAATCAACCTCACGTGCAGTGTCAGCAATTTCGTTCAAGTGGAAAGCGATGTAATGGAATGCATCACGGAAAATTGCCCACAGGAATTTGGCTTGTGGGTGGTCGGAAGCGCGCAGGGCGGCCATGCGCTCTGCCACATTCCTGTTCTTCAAAATCTTCAACACGCCTTCATCTGCCTTGCCTTCGGAAGGCACATAGCTGCTGGAGTTCGCATCGAACACCATGATCTGCTTGCCTTCTTTCTTGAAGAAGCCACCTTTGGTTTTCTGGCCAAGTGCACCTTTTTCAACCAGTGTTTTCAATACGGCGGGTGTGGCATAGCTGGGTGCAAACGGGTCGTTGGGCAGTGTATTTTGCATGGTTGCAATTACATGGCCCATGGTGTCCAAGCCCACTACGTCGGCAGTGCGGAATGTGGCTGACTTTGCACGGCCCAGTTTGGAGCCTGTCAGCTGGTCGACGATGTCAAATGGAATGCCGTACTTCTGTGCTTCGGCCATGGTGGCCAGCATGCCGGCCACGCCTACGCGGTTGGCCACGAAGTTGGGGGTGTCCTTGGCAGTGATGATACCTTTGCCCAGTGTTGTGGTCAGGAAGGTTTCGAGGTTATCCAGAATGTCCTGGCGGGTGGTGCTCAAGGGAATGAGTTCGCACAGGTGCATGTAGCGGGGTGGGTTGAAGAAGTGAACGCCACAAAAACGGGCTTTCAAATCGGCATCAAACCCTTCGCTCAGCTTGGAAATGCTCAAGCCAGATGTATTGGTTGCAAAAATTGCATTGGCATTGATGTGCGGGGCAACTTTTTTGTACAGGTCGTGCTTCCAGTCCATGCGTTCGGCAATGGCTTCGATCACCAAATCGCAGCCCTGCAGCAGTTCAAGGTGCTCTTCATAATTGGCAGCCTGCACATACTGGGCAACATCTTTCGCGCCAAACGGGGCGGGCTTCAGCTTGGTGAGGTTCAGAATGGCTTTGTCAACAATGCCATTCTTGGGGCCTTCCTTGGCTGGCAAATCAAACAACACCACAGGAACTTTGGCGTTGGCAC
Organism: Burkholderiales bacterium; assembly: GCA_021299735.1. Classification (GTDB taxonomy): domain Bacteria; phylum Pseudomonadota; class Gammaproteobacteria; order Burkholderiales; family Burkholderiaceae_B; genus Limnobacter. The sequence continues at coordinate 36,499 of JAJTEM010000005.1, forward strand.
AATGAGCAGCGATTTGTGCACCCATAACGCCCGCGCCGAGCACGGCGACTTTGCGAACGATGAAATTGGACACGAGGGTCTCCTTTTGGAAATTTAAAACCGAACGTTCGTTTTATTTTAAAGCGATTCTAACCCTTTGAGGGTAACCAAGTCATCACAAACAGGCAATTCAAATGAACTACTTTTGCGCCAAGGGTACGAAATAGTCTTCAAAAAAAAGACTATCCAAATGCCACAAGCCATTAACAATCAAGCCAGCGCTTTCGTAATGCTTCATGAGTTGAACAAATCACAACTGAATGTTGGCGAAGTTCAAATTTCAGGACTTTGCGCCAAATGCTCAGCGATAGGCAAGCTATTGACACAGGAACTTGCCCAACACCAACTCAGCATCAAAAGAAGCAAAGCCAACAAACTTTGTAAAGAGATTAACGAAATCAGCAGCGCGATCAATAAAAACCTGGTTCAACAGCTGCCGTTGATTAAAAAACAAATGGAACGTGCATTGAATCAAATGGGGTTGCCTGAGGATGCAACGCTGAGCAATGCGCAATTGGCTCAAGACCAAACTTATGTCAAAACTGTTAATTTGTTGCAAGAAAATATTGTTCGGCTCAATGAACAGCTTGAAAGTGCGACGCAGCAGGTTTTTGAAGCAGTCCCGAAAACAAAACAAAACGAACTTCAAACATTATTCAAATCATTGACGATTTATCAATCGACCCTGTGCGGGACCAACCTGATGTCGACCGAATTTAGTCGACTCAGTATTTTTCTAAGCTGCCTGAAATCGAATGTTGAGCTATACATCTCAGGGGTAAGCGATCAATCCGAAAAACTGAAGCTTCAAGAATTCTCGTCAGCGATCGATCAGCTGATAGCCAAGAACAAAATTTTGTGGGAATCATTTCAAGAACAAGAAATCAACAACCTTTCAATCATGAAAGTGTTTGACTCTGCAAAACAAAAACATTTAAACCTGACGAAGCAACTCAATGATGGTGATTTCAGAAATCCTGACCTTTTGCTGGCGATAGCCGAAAGACACGACACCGATGCGATAGTTGCATATGGCCTTCAGCAAATGGAATTGATTTTTCATGATTACGACTACCTGTCAAAGGAGGTCATGGGTTCGTTACAAAAATTCCAGCTTGATGACATCAATACTTTGGCAAAGGAGCTGATGCTGTCCGAGTCAGCTCGGGCTGAGACCGTGCCAACAACAATCAAAAAGAGACAACCTGCCGTAAATTCACCAAGCGCTAAGGAAACAAATCGGGATGTTACAAACAAGCCAGAAAAAGCTGAAGACAAAAAAATTCCTCCGAGAACAATTTCACAAAACTTTCACGTGGAATTGGGAAAACTGGCTGATTGGTTGGCACACGACATCAAGACTTTGAACAATTCAAAATCAGATGAAAAACGCAAACTAGGCAAAATAATTGGTGAGCAGCTTGAGGAAATTTATGCTCAGATTGATTCTACGAATTGGTCAACAGAAAAGGCCGAAGCGCTGACTCATAAAACAAACCTGGAAAAACGGCTTCTCACATTGGGACAATTGATTGAAGATGCGATGGCGCAAACCAGTCCACAAGCGAGCCCAAAAGCCAGTCCGGAAGTAAGCCCATTATCCAGCCATGAATTTAGCCAATTATCCAGCCTAACGGCGAGCTCACAAACTGAATCGACTGAAAGCCAGGTGTCTGTTGCAGCAACCGCAATTGCAAGCGTCAAAGAAACTTCAATTAGTTCAGACAAGAAGTTACCCGCAGTACTGGATAAACAAGTAAAAGCAGAGGTTATCGATATTCAACCAGCCGCGGAGCTTTCACCGTTTGATCAGCAACTTCAAACCGCGATTCAAAAACTGAACTCGGCCCGCACTAGAATGTTTGATGCCTATTCAAAACAAGAGGCGTTCAGACAGAAGTTGCTTGAAAATCATCAGCCTTACAGCGCCGCATGGATGAATATTAATCAGACTGACATGGTTTTGGACTTCATTTCAAACAACATCGCGTATAGCCCGCACACTGTATTTGTGAAGCCCTACATTGAACATCGCCTGCCAATGGCCGAGATGATTCGCTCCATTCAAGCCGAACGGTTTCATGTGCACTTCGACGAGAGAAACTGTCAAGCCTATTTGGGCAGCGCCTCAAACTGGCTTGACACGTTATCACCTCACTTTGATTACCTTGACAAGCTGATGTCTGTCACCGAGTCATTGCTTGCAAACCAACAAAGGGTCGCTTAAAACAGCTCTGCATCCATTTCCATCAAGCTGGCTGAACCTGCGCGTGCTTTGCGAATAAGCATCGCAGTTTCAGGCAGCATTTTCTGGAAGTAGAAACGGGCTGTGTGCAGTTTGGCGGTGTAGAACTTGTCACCACCTGACTGCTTTTCAAGCGCAATTTTTGCTGCTTTGGCGAAGAAGTAGGCGTAGAACAAGTGGCCTACAACACGCAGGTAATCCACAGCTGCCGCACCCACTTCATCGGGGTTTTGCATGGCTTTGCCACCAATTTCCATGGTCAGTTTGCTAACCTTGTCGCCCAAATCAGCCAAGGGTTCAATGAACTCTTTCATGGTTGGGTTGTTGGCCTCGGCTTCGCACAAGGCGCGCACCATTTTGCCGAACTTCATCAACTTGGCGCCACCGTCGCCCAGCACTTTGCGGCCCAGCAGGTCGAGCGATTGAATGGTGTTGGTGCCTTCGTAAATCATGTTGATGCGGCTATCGCGAACATACTGTTCCATGCCCCATTCGGCAATGTAGCCGTGGCCACCGTATACCTGCATGCAGTGTGATGTGGCTTCCCAAGCATTGTCAGTAATGAAAGCTTTCACGATTGGTGTGGCCAGGGCAACCATTTCAGAAGCTTCCTTGCGAACTGCTTCATCGGGGTGGCTCAGTTCTTTGTCCAGTTCCAACGCGGTCCACATGCACAGTGCGCGACCACCTTCAGCATACGCGCGGGTGGTCAGCAACATTTTGCGCACATCGGGGTGAACGATAATGGGGTCCGCAGGTTTGTCGGTGGCCTTGGGGCCTGTCAGCGAACGGCTCTGAATGCGATCTTTTGCATAAACTACCGCATTTTGATAAGCCACTTCAGTCAGGCCAAGCGACTGCATGCCCACGCCCAGACGGGCAGCGTTCATCATCACGAACATGGCGGCCAGACCACGGTGGGGTTGACCAATCAACCAGCCGGTTGCACCGTCCAGGTTCATTTGGCAAGTGGCATTGCCGTGAATGCCCATTTTGTGTTCAATGGCGCCGCAGAAAATCGGGTTGCGCGCACCGATTGTGCCATCTACATTCGGAATGAACTTGGGTACCAGGAACAAGGAAATACCCTTGGTGCCTGCAGGTGCATCGGGCAAACGAGCCAACACCAAATGAATGATGTTCTCGGCCATGTCATGTTCACCACTGCTGATGAATATTTTCGCGCCGGTAATTTTGTAGCTGCCGTCGGCCTGTGGCTCGGCTTTGCTGCGCAACATGCCCAGGTCGGTACCGCAGTGTGGTTCGGTCAGGCACATGGTGCCTGTCCATTCACCGCTGGTCAGTTTGGGCAGGTACAGGTCTTTCTGCTCCTGGCTGCCATGCTCGTGCAAACAATCGTATGCGCCATGGGTCAGGCCGGGGTACATGGTCCAAGCCTGGTTGGCACTGTTCATCATTTCATAGAAAGCCTGGTTCACAGTAACCGGCAAGCCTTGACCGCCGTAATTGGGGTCGCAGCTTAGTGAAGCCCAGCCAGCCTCAACAAACTGCTGGTAGGCCTCTTTGAAGCCAGTGGGTGTCTTCAGCGAATGATCGGCCTTGTTCAAAGTACAACCTTCGGAATCGCCCACGGCGTTCAGGGGTTGCAGCACTTCCGCACAGAACTTGCCGCCTTCTTCAATGATCTGATTCACCGTGTCTGCGTCAATTTCCTCAAATGCCGGAATGGATTTGAAAGTAGCTTCTGCGTTCAGCATTTCGTGCAAAACAAATTGCATGTCGCGGATTGGTGGCGTGTATTGGCTCATTTAAGTGTCTCCTGGTACTACTGGCTCAGAATTTCTGACTGGGTTTGCTGGTAATGCTTGATCATGCGCTCAAAACCTTGACTGGCCCGCTTCACAGAGGAGGAATCGCCCATCAGGCGACCTTGCTGGTGCGCTGCCAGAATCAGGCCAACCATCTCGAACACGAGCTGATCCGCATGCGCCTGATTGGCTGGTAAATGATTTTCTTCGATGGCCTGTGCTGTAGCACGGTGCATTTCTTTTTGCCAGTCACGATGCATTTTCACTAAAACATCGCGAACCGCCCCTGGCCTGTCATCGTATTCTGTGGCGCCTGAGATGTAGATGCAACCACTGTCGATTTCCTTGCCGATGCGATCAAGCCAGCGCATGAAGATTGCACGCAGACGCGGCAAGCCCCGGGGCTCTTTCAAACAGGGGAACAACACGGCATTGATGAATTGGGTCTCGTACTCTTGCAACACGGCAATTTGAAGTTCCTCACGCGAGCCAAAGTGAGCGAAAACTCCACTTTTACTCATGGCCATTTTTTCAGCGATCGAACCAATGGTTAAACCCTCGAGCCCCTGCGTGGACGCGATTTCTAATGCCGCCTCTACGATGGCGGCTCGGGTTTGTTCACCTTTGCGCATAAAGAAAATAGACCGAACGTTCGTTTTTTTATGAGTGTACGCTATTTCTTCGGAAAAAAGGGAATGAGGCAGGTTAGAGAAATTCCTCTAGGTTTTAATAGCTACCACCAATTTATTCAAATAATTTGAACAATTAATGCAAAAACCTCTGCTCGATTTCGACGAACCGGACGCGCATGATTCACCCATCGACTCGATGAATCGCAAACCAAATACGGAGAATTGAAATGACAACATCAAACGCAACACTGACCGGTACAAATGCGCTCGACAGTGCCTTCAACACATCAGCATCAACCATCGCTCTGTTTGGCAGGGTGCTGCTGGCTGCCATGTTTGTTCTGGCCGGCTTCGACAAAATTGGAGGCTTCGAGGGCACCGCTGGCTACATTGCTTCTGTGGGCCTGCCTTTCCCAGAATTACTAACCGTGCTGACCATTGCCGTTGAAGTTGGCGCAGGGCTGGCTTTGATTGTTGGCTTCCAGGTACGAATTGCGGCCTTGCTGTTGGCTGGCTTTACTTTGGCGGCTTCAGTGTTGTTTCACAATTACTGGGCAATGCCTGCCGAACAAGCCTATGTGCAACAACTGATGTTCATGAAAAATGTGAGCATAGCAGGCGGCTTGTTGATGATTGTGGCCCTGGGCGGCGGCGCGCTGGGTTTGAGCAAAGGCAAGTAAGCCAAGGCGCGTACGCGTTAGACCACTGGAAATACAGCTTCACCGGCTCGGGGGTTCACTGAATACCCGCCGGTGAATGAACCGAATGAAGGCAGTATCAACTGGTCAGTTTTCAGGTAGAAGCATGGCAATCTGGCTCGGCTTCTGCCTTTTCCGTTAAGCACCACTACTGGGTGTTCATGCCCGGCAAGCACCAAGGCATTGGCTACCTGCTGTGGGTGGTGGCACAAGGCAAACCCACCCAGCATGAAAGGCTCTTCCACCACCGAGATGCTCAAGGCAGCAGGAGGATCTCCTGCCTTGCTGTCATGGTTGCCCCGAACCAGCGTCATTTCAATTTCCGCATGCTGGGCACGCCAAAGCATCAGCTTGCCGAGCAACTCAGAATTTTGCGCGGCTTTGGCATGCAGTAAATCGCCAAGAAAACACAGTGATTCTGGCTTGAAGGCGTTAATGGCCAGCGACAGGCGATCGAGGTTTTCCTGAGTGGTGCCCGCAGGAACCGGCACGCCCAAACTGCGAAACGTGGCCGCCTTGCCCAAATGGACGTCTGCCACAAACAAAGCACGGCGCAGAGGATCGAAAACAACTTTGTGATGCGACAACACCAAGACGCCAAATCGCGTTTGAATTTCGTGAGCAGAACAATGAGAAGACAACAAATTCAAGTTTTAGCAACCTTTATTTCGATTTTGATCACTTGCTTTACACCTTTCAAATTAAACAAATCACAACCAGAACGGAGCTTTATAAAACAAAAAGACCAGTTCATTTGAACCATTTAAAATGAAGTGTCACCGAGTGCTTTCAATAAAAATGGGGAATGGAAATGGGATGGTATAGCAACGCGCCTACCGCAAACCGCATACAAAATACCGGAACAATCATGGCTTGTGCTGAACGGCTCGAGGTCAATCAAAATATACTGCAATCTGTAGATCAGTTTTCAAGCGATCAAATTACACGCGGTAACTGGCTAACCGCGCAGGCATTTTCTGTTCAAGGTGCCAGCAGCAGTTTGGGGGTTCAACTACAACAGGCTGTTGGGGAACTGAATACGTTTAGAAGGGAAGCAGGTGCTTTGAATGCGGAACTTAGCGAACACATCGATACTTTCATTCATATCGTACAGCAGTTCAGTGTTCCGCGTGCGGCACGCCAGCTCAATATGTCTGGCAAAGACATGGCCAGGGCAGCTGAAAACATGACGGCACACTCACTTCGCAATCTTTTCACCCTCCAGGAAATGCGTGAAGACTCGATCGCTCAAAGTATTAGAACAATCGACCGGGCTGACGCGATTTTGAATCCCTCCAATAACTCGAGAGCAGCGCTTACCTTGCCTGACATGGCGTTTCGCAACAGCTAGCTAAGGATTGGCGCGCATTGCGGCAGCTTCAAGTTCAGCCACCATGCGCGCCACCCTGTCACTCAGTTTTTCGGTGCTTACAGTTTCACGCAACCGCTCAATCAGCAGGGGAAACGCAAAGGGTGTCGGCTTGTCAATTGCCTTGAAGACCAGCGTTTTGGAATGAATTGATTTCAATGCCTGCCCCATGCGGGCCAAATCAAGTTCCTGCTCAAGCGCTTCACGCTGGGCTTGGTCCAGCAGCAAATTGTGTTGATCGTGTTTTTTGAACACCTCAAAAAACAAGCCACTGGAAGCCTGCAACTGCTTGGCACTTTTTCCGGCCCCTGGATAACCCTGAAACACCAGCCCGGCGATTCTTGCAATTTCCCGGAAACGTCGTTGTGCAAGTTCAGAAGCGTTCAAGCAGGCCAATACATCTTCAAACAGATTGTCTGTTGAAAACAATGGGGATTGCACCAAGCTGCCTGAAATCCATTCTTTCCAATTCACAGGTTCGGCACTCAACAATTCAAACCCGTAATCATTCATGGCAATTGAAAATGTACCTGGCTTGTGCCGTGATGCCCGCCAGGCCAAAAGACTTGCCAAACCAATGTGCACTGTGCGTCCTTCAAATGGATACACAAACAAGTGATGCCCTTCTTTGCTGTGCAATTCTTCAATCAGCAAATTGCCTGTGTTGGGCAAGGCACTCCAGCGCATTTGCAAGGCAAGCAGGCTTTCAAGCGCACGCAATTCGGGCAGTAAAGGTTTTTTTCCTGATGAAATAGCCTGATGTGCAAGCTCCAGTATTTGCAGTGATGCATGTGCAAGCTCGCTACTCAAAGGCATTTTCCCACCCTGCCACTGTGGCACCGTGGCCTTTTTACGGTCAGCTTTGCGAACGTAGGCAGTCATGTCGCGCACTTTCACCAGTTCAAGCACACGGCCTGCAAAACTGAAACAGTCGCCTGTTTTCAAGCGGGCAATAAAGCCCTCTTCAATGGTGCCAAGGCGGCCACCTGTCATCCATGCCACATACATGGCCGCATCTGAAACAATGGTGCCCACCGACATGGCATGCCTGCGAGCAATGTCCCGGCGGGGCACGCGGTAAATGCCTTCATCATCCGGGGCAACGCGTTGATAATCCGGATAAGCAGCCAGGCTGTCACCGCCCTTCTCTACAAACGCAAGGGCCCAATCGAACTGAGAGCGAGTCAATTCGGCGTAAGCACAGGTGGTGCGCACCTCAGCAAACAATTCATCAGGTTTGAAACCTGTGCCCATGGCCACGGTAACCAGGTGCTGAACCAATACATCGAGCGGGGCCTGCGGGCTAAAACGCGATTCAATTTGTTGTTGCTCGGCGGCATGGCGGGCCGCGGCGGCTTCAACCAATTCCAGCGCATGGGTAGGCACCACGGTAATTCGAGAAGGCCTGCCGGGTGCATGCCCGGAACGGCCAGCACGCTGAAGCAAACGGGCAACGCCTTTGGGCGAACCAATCTGAATCACCCGTTCAACCGGCAAAAAATCAACGCCTAAATCGAGCGATGAAGTACACACAACCGCTTTCAGGTTGCCGTTTTTTAACCCCTGCTCAACCCAATCGCGTACTGTTTTGTCCAGTGAACCATGGTGCAAAGCAATCAGACCAGCGTAATCTGGGCGAGCATCAAGCAGGGCCTGGTACCAAATTTCGGCTTGAGAACGTGTGTTGGTAAACACCAGGCTGGATGCAGACTGGTCAATTTCCCGTGCCACAAATTCCAGTTGCTTCAACCCCAGGTGGCCACCCCACGGAAAACGCTCGAAGGTATCGGGAATCAAACTGTCGATCAACAGCTCTTTCGGTAACTTGCCTTGCACCAAAGTGGTTTTGCCCTGGTTTTTAACGGGGTGCAACAGCACATCCATGGCTACCTGCAAATTGCCCAAAGTGGCACTTAAACCCCACACCTGCAAACCCGGGTTCATGCGCGCCAAGCGTGCTATGGCCAGCTGCAGTTGCACACCACGTTTGTTGCCAATCAATTCATGCCATTCATCAACAACCAACACTTGTAACTTGCTTAAATTGGGCTGGCTGCTGGCACGGGTGAACATCAGGGTCAGGCTTTCCGGCGTGGTCACCAGCGCAAAAGGTGGCTTGCGCAAAATTGCAGCCCGCGCAGCTGAATCGGTGTCGCCAGTTTGCAGGGCCACATCACAATCGCCCACCAAAGCGGAAAGCGATTTTTGCAAGGCCTTGCTGCTGTCGGCAGCCAATGCCCGCATGGGCGTTATCCACATAATGCGGGTTGCTGCACCTCGCGGCTGGGGCAACTGCGCCAACCGCAGCAACGCCCCCAACCACACAGCAAGGGTTTTGCCTGCACCAGTGGTGGCATGTAGCAAACCGCTGTGGCCTTTCTGGAAAGCCTGCCACACCTGCGTTTGATACTCGAACGGTTCCCAACCTTGGGCAGCAAACCATTGCTGCACACTGGCCGGTGTAAGGTCAGCCAAAGGCGCCGCTTTGCTGGCATGGGTCTCGAACAACGACTTCTCGGCAACAATTTTTCCAGTTTGCTCTACTTGCTCGGCCGCTTTTTTTTTCCGGCGTAAAGCTTTCAACTGTGTGCCCACATTGGGGCCGGGAGGAATGCCTCGAAATTCGGACATGGTTTTACTGCATGGTTGAGCTAGTCCCTGATTGTGCCATGATTGGGACGAGCACTGCTAATCATCTGCCAGCAGACTCAAATTACCAACAATGGCGGCCGTGTTGACTGACAACACCTGTTCTCGAAGCAAACGGTAATCTGGATAGTTTCCGCTTTTGTCGGCCATCACCAGCGGAATGATTCTCTCAGGGTGAAGGGCGAGACGAGCGCTCACGTCCTTTGTCATTTGCAAATCCCGGGGATGACAAAGCGCCAAACTGATGTTGCCTGGGTCAACCTCGAAGACCACTTCTGCATTCGCAATTTGATGTAAGGCGGGGTCTGCATCTGCAACTTCACAAACCGGCACATTTCCAGTGGCCAACACCACTTCAATTTGTTGTTCAAGCAAAGTAATATCGCGTGCTGTGCACCAAATACGACCTCGGGGTAAGCAACGGTAAAAGTTTTTTTCACCTGTAGGGCCTGGCAATACTTCATCCTGCCGATGTACAAATTTTGAAAGGCGCATCAAGGCAGGCAGGTAATGCGGCCCACCTGCTTTGGGTCCGGTACCGGATTTCCCATACCCACCAAATGGTTGGCTACCCACCACGGCACCCACCATGTTTCTGTTGACATACACATTGCCCGCTGCAATTGCGTTACAAGCCAAATCGATGTTGGATTGAATGCGGCTGTGAATACCAAAGGTAAGGGCATAACCTGTCGCATTCAATTCATGAAGCAGTTCAGAAAGATGACCCGCCTTGAAACGCACTACATGCAGCACCGGCCCAAACACCTCGTGTTGCAATTCATTCAAGTGTTGTAGTTCGATCAATGTGGGCGCTAAAAAATGACCCGGTGAGGAAGAATCAAAACGCCCCGCTTGAAACACGGGAAAGCCATTTGCTTTCATGCTTTCAATGTGGGCGCTCACCGCTTGCCATGCATCGTGATCAATCAAGGGACCAATGTCAGTAGAAAAATAGGCAGGGTCGCCCACTTGAAGTTCTTGCATGGCAGATTTCAACAAACCGACAAGACTATCGGCAATGTCATTTTGAACACACAGCAAGCGAAGTGCCGAGCAACGCTGACCCGCGCTGCCGAAAGCCGATTCAAGCACATCAACAACCACTTGCTCAAGCAAGGCAGAAGAGTCAACCACCATTGCGTTTTGTCCGCCGGTTTCAGCAATCAGCAAGGCGGAATCTTGTGAATCGTCGCGAATCAACAAGCTGGCCTGAATATGTTTGGCGGCCGCATTGGAACCCGTGAACAATACCGAATCAACCGCTGGAAAACGAGTTAGCCAGGAACCCACTTCCCCATCACCGTACACCAACTGCAACATAGAAGGTGGCACACCCGCTTGATACAACAACTGCGTTGCATAACAGGCAATTTGTGGTGTTTGTTCGGCCGGTTTTGCCACAACTGCATGCCCACTCGCCAAAGCACCGGCAACCTGCCCCATGAAAATAGCAAGCGGAAAGTTCCAGGGGCTGATGCACACTGCAAGACGTTGGATTGGTTCAAATTGCAGCATTGACAAATTGGCCGCATAGTAACGACAAAAATCAACTGCTTCGCGCACTTCCCCGTGCGCATTCGGAATGGTTTTTTTGGCCTCGTGCACCAACAAATTAATTAATTGAAGTTCATGGGTCTCAAGCAAATCTGCTGCCTTTAAAAGGCATGCCGCCCAATATCCTTGCCCCTTGTCAAACCAATCGCAGCCGCTGGTTTTCAGTTGTATAACTTTGTTTAATGCGTCATCAACTTGTGCTTTTGTTGAATAGCTCAAGGGGGGCAAACCTGGCAAGGGATTTGTGGCAACGGTCCGTTCCAACAGCAACACAGTGCGCTTGCAAAACAAATCGAGGCCCTTTGAATTCAGCCGCTTGTCACCAAACAGATTGGGCGCTGGTGTACAGGCTGGATTGGCAATCACCCCTTGCCTGCGCAAGGTGACAATCGGGTGCTCAATCAGCCTGGCTAGTTCAATCTGCGGGTTCACAATCTGGTGGACAAACGAAGTATTCGCACCATTTTCCAAGAGGCGACGCACCAGGTAGGGCAACAAGGTTTGGTGAGTACCTACAGGTGCATAAATTCTGCATCGCTCATACAAACCCTCACCCATGCCATGCAAGCACTGCATCTCAAATGTGCGTACATTCAACTGCATGGCCATGTGCTGAATAGCTGCATAAGTGTGGGCATTGTGGGTCGCGAACTGGCAGTAAATCAGATCGGAATTGCGCAACATCAATTCTGCACAACACAGGTAAGAAAGATCGGTGTGTGCCTTCTGGGTAAACACGGGGAAATATGCCAAACCCTGTATTTGGCAACGCTTGATTTCATTGTCCCAGTAAGCACCTTTGACCAATCGAACCTGAATAAGCCGCTCACTGGCCTTGGCCAGTGCGGCAATAAATCGAATGACTGCCGTGGCGCGAGTTTGATAAGCCTGCACCGCCAACCCCAAACCATTCCAGCCACTTAATTCAGGCTCAAACGCCAGCCTTGTGAACAGGTCGAGCGACAAGTCAAGACGCTCACATTCTTCTGCATCCAGATTGAACGCAATGTTGTGCTGCTTGGATAAAAGTGCCAGGCTGTAAAGCCGTGGATACAGGTCAGCCTGCACACGCTCCTTTTGCCACAGGCTGTAACGCGGATGTAATGCAGATAACTTCACAGAAATACCATGGCCTTCGGTTACACCTTTGGCGCTGCCCAGCCCAATCTGTTCGATCGCATGTGCGTAGCTGTTGTAGTAAGCCTGCGCATCCACTTCGCACACTGCGGCTTCACCCAGCATGTCGAAAGAAAATGTAAAGCTCTGTGATGATTTCACACGACTATTGCGCAGTGCTTGCTCAATGGTTTGGGCAGCAACAAAGTGTTGCCCCATGAATTTCACAGCCAACTCAATTGCACTGCGAACCAGCCCCTTGCTGCTGCGTGCAATCAAACGCTGCAAGATGGAATGCAAACTGTTGTCATCCGGAACCTGAATCCAATGCCCGGCGATAAACAAACCCCACGCACTTGCATTTACAAAAACCGAGGTGCTGTTGCCCAAGTGAGTGGCCCAATTCGCATGGCCTAATTTTTCTCGAATCAATTCATCGCGCGTTTGAATATCCGGAATTCGCAAGAGGGCTTCAGCAAGACACATCAACGCAACGCCTTCCTGCGTGGACAAACGATACTCCGCCATCAACTGATTAATACCAGCACCCTGTTTTTGCAAGCCGCGCATGCGCAATGTATGTTCGCGTGCAGCCTGTTCTACCGCATCAAATCCGGGCTCAAGCCATGCACATTGCTCAAGCAGATCACGCACCCGCTGGGTTTCTTCCACCCGGGCCAGTGAATCTATTTCGGCACGCAAACGGTCCAGTTCAACCCGCATGTTCAATCCAATCCAATGAGCGCTGCACATGCCGCTCCCACCGTGGATTCAAAAGAATGCTCAACAATTCCACTGCACGCTCAGCGCTGGCCCCGGAAGGGTCAGCCACCGGGTTTAACTCGACCAAATCAATAGACCCCAAACAACCCGTTTGCGCAATGCGTGCCATGCAATATCGCAGCGAATCAAGCTGCAAACCACCGCCTTCAGGGGTACTTACGCCCGGTAGCACCAAGGGGTCGAGACAATCCACATCAAAACTGACATGCAGATGCGTATCTGGCCCCAGGTCAGCCAAGGCATTATTCATCGCCTGAATAATTCCACGCCCATGAATGTGCTGCATGGTAACCATGGACAAGCCCGCACGCCGCACGGCACGGCGCTCTTCTGGATCCACTGAACGCACACCCAACAAGCTGATCTGGGAAGTATTCAAGGCTGGAGAGAACCCAGCGAGCTGCGTCAGCTCGGGTGGCCCCTGCCCACACAACACCGTCAACGGCATGCCATGCATATTCCCGGTGACCGAGGTGCTGGCTGTATTGAAATCAGCATGGGCATCCAGCCATAGCACGCGTAATTTTTTTTGTTTGCGGGGACAATGCGCAGCCACAGCACTGATCGAACCCATGGCCAGGGAATGATCCCCCCCAAGCAAAACAGGAAGATCACCCTCACTCAATGCTTGGCCCACTGCGGTGTACACTGCTCGATTCCAGGCCAATACCTCATGAAAATTTCGATACCCTGGCAAATCAATACTCTGTGCAGAGAGCGAAATTTTCACATCGCCACGGTCTGTCACTTTGCAGCCGATTTTCTGCAAACGGTGCTGAACTCCCGCACACCGCAATGCCTCGGGACCCAGGGCAGCACCCACAATATTTGCACCGGCATCGCACGGTGCACCGATCAGTGAAATCATGCAACCTCCGTGGGCACCAGCAAACCATACAAATTTTTGGGGTCGGTCAAATCCGGAATCAGGCCAAGCGATTCAAGCCCCCCGTTGGCAAGGGCCAAGCGTTTGATGTAACGCATCGCAGAAAAATCTTCGAGTGCAAACCCGACTGAATCGAACACCGTGATTTGATCTGAGGTAACGCGACCTGCAGCAACACCGGTCAGAACTTTCCACAACTCTGTGACTGGAAAATCTGCTGGCATTTGCTGAATTTCACCCTCAATCCGCGTTTGCGGTTCGTATTCAACAAATACACTGGCGTTGTTAAGAATGTCAGGATGAAGTTCGGTTTTACCAGGGCAGTCTCCGCCGATGGCATTGATGTGAACGCCAGGCCTCAGCATATTCATAGACAACACATTGGCATGGGTTTTTGCGGCTGTGGCTGTGGTGATAATGTCAACCTCCCGCACGGCCTCCGGGACACTTCCACACAATATAGTATTGAAGCCAAGTTCATACAAATGATTGGCCAATTTTTCTGTTGCAGAAAAATCAATGTCGTACAAATAAAACGTATCAATGCCCAATAGCTCGTGGAATGCCACAGCCTGAAACTCGCTTTGCGCACCATTGCCAATCAGCGCCATACTGCGGGCCCTGGGGTTGGCCATGTGGATTGCTGCCAATACAGAAGTTGCTGCGGTACGCAAAGCAGTGATCAAGGTAAGCTCGCTGATAAATTCAGGCTGGCCTGTTGCTACATCGGCTAAAACACCGAATGCCATGACTGTAGGCAACTCATGCCGATAATTATTGGGATGCCCGTTCACATATTTGAAGCCGTAAGTCTGTTGATTGCTTACCGGCATAATTTCAATAACGCCCTGTGCAGAGTGGGCGGCCAGACGGGCCGACTTGTCGAACTGCTCCCAATGCCTGAAATCTTGATTAATCTCGCCCACCAATTCCCGAATGCAGCGAGCAATCCCTGCCTTCGAAATCAGTGTTGCCGCGCTTTTTGCGCTCAGGAATAAAGTGCGCATGGTCCCACCTCTACAAACTGAATTGAAAGCAATGACACCATTGTGCTGCCAAGTTATGGCAATCAAAAGAACACAAAATGCTTGCAACTTGTCACTTTTCTAGCACAATGACAGCATTAATCAACACAATGTCAATATGGACACCTTGGATCGCAAACTTTTAGGGTTACTTCGAACCAACGCAAGGTTGAGCATCGCGGCCTTGGCTCACCAGTTGAAAGTGTCCCGCGGCACTGTAAGCAACCGCATCAACAAACTGGAAAGCTCGGGTGTAATCGTGGGCTATAGCGTCAAATTGAAGCCCGACATCACACCCAACCTGATTGTGGCCTGGATGAGTATTTTGATTGAAGGAAACGACAGCCGCACCGTGTTGGCAAAGTTGCTCGGCGAGCCAGGCGTTACAGCCATTCACAGCACCAATGGGCGTTGGGATTTGTTGGTTGAATTACAGGCAGACAACCTGGCCGGGCTTTCGGGAATTCTGGAGCGAATTCGACTGATCAAAGGCATAAGCAATACCGAAACCAGTATTCATTTATCCAGCTATAAAAGTTGACCACACACATTTGATTCAAACAAACGTTTGATTTTTTACAAATCGCTTTGCTATGATATTCCTTTGAAATCATAGATGAGCCCCCATGAACAAGCCAGTTCCAAAAACCATCAAAATCGGCGGCGCCTGCGGCTTTTGGGGCGATAGCAGCCTGGGTACCGAGCAACTGCTGAGAGTGCCGGGAATTCAATACATCACCTACGATTACCTGGCTGAACTGACCCTGGCCATCATGGCTGGCATGCGCATGAAAAACCCAGAGCACGGTTATGCGCTCGACTTCATTGACTTGATGAAGAAAGCGCTTCCTGCGGCAAAATCCAAAGGCATCAAGATTATTGCAAACGCTGGCGGACTTAACCCCTCGGGTTGCGCCGCGGCCTTGCAACAAGCCATGGCTGAAGCGGGCCACAGCATTCAAATTGGTGTGGTTAGCGGCGATGATGCAACCACCACACTTGGCCAGTTGCGCAAAGATGGCATTGAGTTACAAGACCCACATTCCGGCCAATCGGCTCCACCATTTTTTCTGACAGCCAACGCTTACCTGGGCGCATTTCCAATTGCAGCCGCACTGGATGCGGGTGCTGATATTGTGATTACTGGCCGCGTGGTAGACAGTGCCATGGTGCTCGGTGCACTGGTGCACGAATTCAAATGGCAAACCACTGACTTGAACCAACTTGCCCAAGGCAGCCTGGCAGGCCACATTGTGGAGTGCGGCGCACAGGCCACTGGCGGCCTTTTCACAGACTGGCAACAAGTGCCCGACTGGGCCAATATTGGCTACCCGATTGTTGACGTGGCCGCCGATGGCAGCTTTGAATTAAGCAAACCGGAGAACACTGGGGGATTGGTGAACAAAGCCGTGGCCACCGAGCAATTGCTGTACGAAATTCATGACCCGGCCAACTATGCCCTGCCCGACGTAGTTTGCGATTTCACCACCGTGAACATTGAGGAAACCGGCCTGGACCGAGTGCGAATTTATGGCGCAACAGGCAAGGCCCCCAGCGATCAGTACAAGGTGTGCGCAACCTACCCTGATGGGTTTCGCTGCATTGGCATGCTATCCATAGTGGGGTTTGATGCACACGCCAAAGCAAAGCGCACAGGCGAGGCCATTCTGGAACGCACTCGCGCCATATTCAAGCGCCAAGGTTTGGCAGACTACACGCGTACATCAATTGAAATCATTGGCAGCGAAACCGATTTAGGCCCGCACGCCACAGTGCAGTTGGGCCATGAGGCGATGATGCGGATTGCAATTACCCACAGCGACAAAAAAGCTGCTGCAATTTTCTCTCGAGAAATTGCCCCCGCTGGCACCAGCTACGCAGCGGGCACCAGCGGCAACTTTGGCATGGGGCGCCCCAACGTGACGCCACTGGTCAAAATGTTTAGCTGCTTTGTGCCCAAGCACATGCAAACTGCAACGGTTCAGGTGAGTGGCCAACACATAGAATACAAAGAACCGGAACACCCCAAGGCAGCAGCAGAGAGCGGCACTACCCCAGCGCACTGGTATGAAAAAGTAAAAGTACCCACTGATCTGTTGGGCAAGCCCCTGATTGAACTTGCACATGGCCGAAGTGGCGACAAAGGCGACACCAGCAATATAGGCATTGTGGCCAGAAAACCTGAATATTGGCCCTTGCTGCGGTATTTGCTGCGCCCTGAAAATGTAAAAACTTACCTGGCCCATTTGGTGAAAGGTGAAGTTCACACTTTCGAGCTACCTCAAGTTCAAGCGTTTAATCTCGTTATGAATGAAGCACTGGATGGTGGCGGTATGACCTCGATGCGAAATGATCCACTGGGCAAAGGGATGGCCCAAGTGCTGTTGAACATGAAAATTTCTGAATAATCTTCACCTGTTTGAAGGGGTACACCACGTTGAGCGGACCCCCTAGCTAGTTATCTTTTTCCTACACGGTGTCTCCGTTAGTTCAAATGTGAGGCGGTATTCAAAACACGCCTACTACACCCAACAAACAGGAGAAACACCATGCAAATTAAACAGATCGCAATTGCTGCAGCCATCGCTTCATCTTTCGCACTCCCCGCAACTGCTCAAGCATCCGACATTGCTACCTTGAACGGTTGGGGCGCTTCGTTTGCTGCGGCTCATTCAGGCCAGCAGGCTTCTGCGCAAGGCCAGGCACAGGGCGAAATCAAGGTAAGCCTGTTTCAGCGCCAGCAAGCACCAGCAGCCCAGCCCGCCCCCCAACAACCTGCTCCTGAAGCCATGCCTGAGCCCACACCGGCCGCTGAACCTGCCCCAGTAGCACAGGCACCTGAAATGGAACAACCCGAAGCCGGTGACCAAACTGCTTCAACCGGTGAAAACGTGGGCGAATCTGCCGAAGCTGGTCAGGAAAACGCCGGCCAAGCCATGGCAAGTGCCAATGCCAGCGTAAGCGCCACTGTTAATTTAAGTGGTGAGCAATTGGGCCACGCGCTGAATAAAGTAGATGGCGTGTACCAGGCAGTCGGCACTGTGGTTGAAGGTGTAACTGGGGGCGTATTGGGTACAGCACAAAATGTGGCCAACAAGTCTTCCAGCGCCTCACTGGCTTCAAACATGGCCAGCGAAGGTTCACTGGATGTAGCTGGTTTGGCCTCTGCCAATGTGGCGGGTAATTTGAGCGCAACAGCCAGCATGATGAATGCAGGTCAGTTGGGTGCAATTACAGCCATGACTTCCAGCTTGATCCAGAATGTGATTGCTTCCCGCCCAGCCTCCATTACCGGCTTGCTGCGTTAATTCCAGGCAAAACGACAAAAAACCTTGCTGGTCTACTCTCCACTGGCAAGGTTTTTTTATGCGTGTTGGGATAAAAAGAAAGCTACCACTTTGTCAGACAGCGTATCCAGATTGTCTCCCTTCTTCGGCTTGTACCAGGTCACCATGAAATTCATGGCACCCAACACCATCAAACGGGCAAACTTGGTGTCTCCACCCAGAAAGCCGGCGGTGTGCAAGCCGTTCATGGCATCTTGCCAAATGGCATCGTATTCATCTTTGGTTGCGATCAGCCTGCGCTGGTGTTCCTCATCCAGGCAACGCCAGTTGTAAAGCATCACCGGAATGAAATCGTTGCCGTCTTCAAGAATAATGCTGAGATGAACACGGACCAACGCACGAAACTGTGCATCTGCCGGTAAATTGGGTTTAACCACGGCGCGTGTTTTTTCAAGCCCCTGGCGAAGGCCCTCTTCAACCACCGCCACCAAAATATCCTGCTTGCTTGCAAAGTGGTAAAACGGGCTGCCGCACTGCATACCAACCGCATTGGCAATTGCCCGCATGCTGGCACCATCGTAACCCTTGTCACGAAACAGCTTGGCTGCAGCGCGCACAATATCCCCACGCCGTCCATCGTCGTGTTTTTGTTCTTTCAATACTTTAGCCACAACCCAGTCCTTTTTTTATGTTGTCAGGTTTAACACCATCCACTGGTGGGGTATGCCCACCTCAATGTGGGCATCGCCACAAGGTGCAAAACCATGTCGACTGTAAAATTCGATTGCTTGCTGTTGCGCACTTAAGCGCACTTGCTGCAATTTTTGTTCTTTGGCCACGGCCAGCAAAGCCAACAACATGGCGCTTCCTGCTCCAAGGCCCCTGAATTCAGGAAGTACAGCCATTCGGCCAATTTTTCCTTCTGGCAACAGCCTGGCAGTACCCACGGGCTTGCCGCCTAACCAGGCAAGCACATGGACTGACACGGCATCGTATTCATCCCATTCCTCGGATTCATCAATGCCCTGTTCCTCGACAAAAACAGAACGGCGAATGGGACTGGCCCACTCGCCGTTGATCAACCAACTTGAACAATCAATCCGGATCAACGAATCGATCAGCCCAAAGCAGAAAATTCAGCATCAACTGCTTCCAGCATTTCAGAGGTAATCAAACCGCCGGAAAAGTTCGCAACAACAGCCAATGGGAAACCTTTGCCCATACCAATTTGCGGATGCGTAGAAATACCGGGCATGTGTTTTTCCAAAATTGCCGCGGTTGCGGGGTTATCCAGCAAATCGCCCAGTTTGGATTGGGTAGAAAAAGCCATGTAAATCGTCTCCTAGAATTTTAAATGAATCCACAATTCAAACAAACGCTTGAATTACATCCTTATTCTAGACCAAGAATTGATCAGCTGTAACGCTTTTTCAGTGCAGCCACAGCGGTGGTGTAAATGTTCTCAATGTCATCCGGGCCAGATATGGAAATTTGCAGGTTACGCACAATACCGTCTTTCAGGCTATACAACCAGCCATGTACGGTCAGGTCTTGCCCGCGCTCCCAGGCATCCTCAATCAAGGTGCTCTCGCAAAGGTGTTTTACCTGCTCGATTACATTTAACTCGCACAGCTGGTCGTGGCATTTTTGCTCAAGTGCTGCGTCGCAAGTGACCAGGCCATGCCTGCGAGCCAACTGATGAATGGGACGAACCCAGGCATCTGCCAAGCCCACCCGGTCACCTCGCATGGCCATGCGCACGCCCGAACAGCCGTAGTGCCCGCAAACAATAATGTGTTTTACCTTCAAAAACTCCACGGCAAACTGCGTGGCCGACTGGCCATTCAAATCGCCATGAAACACTTGGTTAGCCACATTTCGGTGTACAAACACTTCACCAGGCTGCAAATTCACAATGGTGTTGGCGGGCACGCGGCTGTCGGAACAGCCAATCCAGAAGTACTCCGGAGATTGCTGGTTTTCCAGGCGTTTGAAAAACTCGGGGTCTTTATCAACTTGTGCCGCAGCCCAGGTTCGATTGGCCTCAAGAAGGTGTGAGAGATTGTTGGGCAAGGTATTCGCCTGTTGAAGTCAAGACCTGCATTTTAATGCAGCACAGCATCCAGTGGTACTCAGTAAAGCCGGGGGCGACACTTTTAAGTCTTCCCGGCTTCACGGAATGTCACGAAGATTTGTTATTCGACCTGCGATACATAGCTGACCGACAACACATCATCGGGGCTGGCCGTGCTGCGGCCTTTGGTGTACCCGAATTGCAGCGCAGACCTGGGGTCAAGCGAATACACCGCCGAAATTGCACGTTCCCTGCGCTTTTCGGTGCCCGCAAGAAGTTCATCCCGCTGCGAAGTAGTCAAATTAACAAACAAAGCCTTACCCAACGGGAAGTTCACACCGACCGTACTGTAATTGCCGTTCAACAAAGGCAATTCGGGCGTGTCGCCATAATACTGGCGACCCAATACCGCGGTCAGGCCAAAACCGTTGTTGAAACGGTATGCCAGGTCAGTTTGAATACCGTAATCAGTTTTGCCTGTGCCAAGGCCCCGGTCTTCGTTGCCGGTGGCAATTTTCACCAAGCCGGTTGCCGACATGGCAAAACCCTTGGTTTGTATGCCGCCAACAAGGTCGGTGGTGTACGTAGCAACCATGTCACCAATGCCCTGCTCACTGCGACGCGCGGGCCCATTCGTACCCGTCACGGTGCCTGCCACCAAAGTACCCGGGCCTTCCAACGAAATATAGGGTACGAAAAGAGAGGCGCGATAGCCCTCACCAACCAGTGTTGCGCCCAAAGTGAACGACCTGGCCTTGATTTCCTGTGCTCGACCAAACTTGCCCGACAAACTGTCGAAGCTGTAGGTCATCAGCAAGCCCGGTGGGGCTGCGATTGCTGCGGTGCTGGCTGCTGTCAAAGTGCATGCCAATGCGAGTCGAATAAAAGATTGCCCCATTCACTGTCTCCTTTTTTTGAAACAGTATAGGGGCAAAAGCGTAGCTGCTGGAATACTTCAAAAGGTGGCCGGGAAAGTACTTACAAAATTCCCGCGTTACATGGGATTGTTTGCATCGTCAGCTTTACGCTTTTTGTAGCGATCCTTCATTTTTTCTTTCCATTCCGCGCGAATCACCTTGGCCTTCTCGCGTTGCTCGGGCGTCAACACTGCGTCAATCTCGGCCCTTTGCTTTTCCATAATCTGTTTAATCTGCGCTTGTTGGGCCTCGGTCAAATCAAGCTGCTTCAACATGCCCATGCCACCGTGCTTGTAGTGGTGGTGCATTTCTGAATGCAGCTTTTTATCGCTACCCTCATGGTGACCTGCATATGCACTCATGGGAACTGCCAAAGCCATCGCGGTAACAGCAATGATTTTCTGCATGGTCAATTTCGATACGTTCATTTGCCTGCTCCTTGTGTAATGGACAACTACATTGTGCAAAAACAGCCTGTTAACAAGGGTGCAGACTGTGTAAAGATGGGTAAAGCGATTGCAGACAATCGCACACCAACCCTGCCCGCCGAGTAATATTGTAGCCATGACGAAAATACTTCACATTGACGACGACATTGAACTGGGCGAAATGCTGTGTGAATACCTGCGCGGCGAAGGCTTTGAGGCCGAGCATTGCGCCAATCCGATTGAAGGTTTGAAGAAACTGGCAGACGGGCAATACCAGCTGGTGATTCTGGATGTCATGATGCCGCAGCAAAACGGCCTTGAAACACTGAAACAGATTCGCCTGAAGTACAACACCCCTGTACTGATGTTGACCGCACGCGGCGACAACATTGACCGAATTGTGGGCCTGGAATTGGGTGCTGATGATTACGTACCAAAACCCTGCCTGCCCCGGGAAATTGTGGCCCGTGTTCGAGCAATTCTGAGACGTGCCAACGAATCAAGCAACACCCCAAAACACGCTGTGCAATTGGGCCCGCTTGAAGTACAACCGGCCAAACGAAGGGTGCTGCTGCACGGAAATGAAATTGAACTGACCAGTGCAGAATTCAATTTACTGGAAGTATTGGCCAGCCATGCTGGCCAGGTGGTGAGCAAAGCCACGCTGAGCGAACAGGGTTTGGGACGCCCGCTGGAACGATTTGACCGCAGCATTGATGTTCACTTAAGTAGCCTGCGCAACAAATTGAACCTCAACAGCGACGAACTGCCATTGACCTTGCACACCATTCGCGGGCAGGGTTACCAGCTCAGTCTCGATTAAGCGGAGCTTGTTGCATGGGCAAGCTGTTCTGGAAATTTTTCTTTGGTTTTTGGTTATGCCTGATTGTGGCTGCCACGGCAACCGGTACTGCGCTTTACCTGATGCGGGAAAAACCTGCCAGTAGCGACATCGCGGAAGGCCCTCGAGCGCAATTCATGCTTGAAACAATTCAGGAAGTACTGGAAGGCAAAGGGCCAGACGCCTTGCGTGACTTACTGGACCGCAACCGCCAAAGAACCGGAAATGCCATTCCGGTATTTGCCGTGTCAAGCGAGGGCGAAGAAATTTTAAACCGGGAAGTGCCTGACAATATTCAGAAGCGGATCTCCGCGCTGTTCAAAAATGGGGAGCCAACTGAGCAAGGCATTTTGCGAGTAACCGCGCAGGACAAATCGGAATGGATTCTGTTCATACCCCGCAATCGCCGCCCCGCAGAGCACGTGAATAATGCAAATTCAACTGAACACGAGCCGCAACAGGCAGAGAAACGAAAGCGACGTGAAGCGCTACAACCCCCACTTCCACCCATACCGAAAGCTGGCTTTTTTGCTGCCTTTCTGGCAAGTCTGTTATTTGCAGGTGTGTTGGCCTACACATTCAGCAGACCACTGAACACTTTAAAAAATGCATTTCGTGAGGCAGGCAAGGGGCGCTTGGGTGTGCGTATTTCAACCAACCCGAAAAACGGCAAAAAACGCAACGACGAAATTGGTGAACTGCTCAGCGGCTTTGACCACATGGCCGAAGAAATAGAAACCCGCATTGAGCAACAAAAAGCATTGCTTCACGATGTATCACATGAATTACGTTCACCTTTAGCACGCCTGAACCTTGCGGTTGGCCTTGCGCGCCAAAACCCTGCGCAACTTGAAAACAGCCTGCGGCGTATTGAAACCGAAGCAGAAAGGCTGGACAACCTGATTGGACAATTACTGAACCTGTCCCGACTGGATTCCCAACAGAGCACTGAAAACAATCGCGAGCACAATGTGATTGAATTGCTGTACGCAGTAGTCGATGATGCGCAATTTGAAGCCGAGCAACAACACAAACAAGTTGTATTCAACAACACCGTGAAATATTGGAATTTGAATTGTGATGCAGAAAGCCTGCAAGGCGCATTCGACAATATTGTCCGCAATGCAATCAAGCACACACCTGCCAACACCACAGTCAGTATTGATTGCGCAATGAAGGGAAAACTGCTGCGTATTCAAATAAAAGATGAAGGCCCCGGTGTGCCCGCCGAATTGCTACCAAAATTATTCACACCCTTTTTCAAACATGGTGAACATTCCGGCCACGGCCTGGGTTTGGCGATTGCGAAGAAGTCAGTTCAGCGCGCCAATGGCACACTCAGAGCCAGCAACCAGGCGCCCAAAGGCTTGCTGGTTACCATAGAATTACCGGCAAATAACTGAAGATCAGGATTCAGGAGTTACCCCCGCAATCCAACCCTCAACAGGGTCTATTAACTTGGGCAAACCAAAGTTGGAATCTGCCCGCTTGGCTGACCAGCCTGCCACCAGGCAACACAGCACTGCATCCAAATGATCGGCTTTTACATCATCCAGCAACTTCGCGCGCAAATAAGGGCGCACTTGCACGCGGATGCCAAACAACATGCCCTCCTCCAATGCACACAACAGTTCAGAACGCGCCATGCGCCGGTCTGCCGTGTCTTTTTTAGGGTCATCGCTTTTGTAACTGGCCCGGTTCAACACCTTGCGTGCAAGGTAGCCGGGATAAGCCTCCAGGGCCACACGAGTGGGGTCGCCACGCTGCATGCCGGGTATGTGCACACCCGCCCTCATCAACAACGGTGCGCCTGCGTGTAGCATGTAGGCCACTGGTGGATTGACCCATTTCATGGAAGGTGAAGAACCTGCTGGACCATCGCATTCACGGTGCGCAAACTTGTTGCCTGCTGGTCGAGCGTCGCACCACGCCTTGAAAGTGGCACGAATTTGTTCCCGGCTCAGTGCGCTGTAGTAATTGATCAGGTTTTCCCAAGCCTTGAAGTCGGTACGCCCAGCCCCAGGCCACTTCAAGCCCTCCACCAATTTGCGAGACAAACCAAAGGGCATGTCGATGGCAGCCACAAAACCCAATTGCTCCAAAGGGCCTGCTGCGCGCTCAAACTTCCCGAAGGCCTGCGGACCCTGTTTCAACAAAGTTTCGAATTCGTCCAAAGTGGTCAGTGACAACAAATCGTCCACCGCCAACACAGCGCCTTGCCATTGGCCCACCGCAACTGCAATTGGTTTTTTCTTTGTGGGGCTGCTGGAAAAATCAATGCCCAGCAGGCGACTATTTTCGGGATTCAAACTGCATTCTCCGGGGGCAACAAAGCCTCAAGCACCGCGAGGTGATCAGCTTCGTGCAGGGGTTTGTCATAGCGAATGCGAAGCATACGTGGAAAACGCACAGCAACACCACTTTTGTGGCGGGTAGATCGGGAAATTGCCTCAAAACCAAGCTCGAACACCAACACCGGCACCACGGTGCGAACGGGGCCAAATTTGTCTACTGTGTTCTTGCGAATTACACGATCCACCTCTTTGAACTCTTCATCGGTGAGGCCTGAATATGCTTTGGCAAATGGCACCAAACGGGGCAAGCCACGTGCCACGGTGTCTTCAACTTTTTCGCCATTTGCAATCGCCTTTGCCACTTCCTCTGCCTGCGCGGCATTGGCTGGAGAATTTTCCCACACAGCAAAGGTGTAATCGGTGTACAGGCTTGCACGGCGGCCATGGCCCCGCTGGGCATACACCAACACGCAATCCACAGTCATCGGGTCAATTTTCCACTTCCACCACAGGCCATCGGCCTTGGTTCGCCCCACTCCGTAGCGAGAATCGCGGTGTTTCAGCATAAAGCCTTCCACCCCCCGCCCACGGCTTTCCTCGCGCAGAAGTTTCAGTGCCTGCCAGGTTTTGGCTTTCACACATTCCGATAACAACAAACGCGGCATGAAATTCACGCTGTTTTGTTCGTGGTGCAACGCATAAAACTTCTCCAACGCAGTTCGGCGTTCCTGCTGAGAACAATTCACCATGTTATCGCCATTAAGACGCAGCAGGTCATAGGCCAAAAATACAACCGGTGAATCTGCCATTAATTTTTTGCTCACCACTTTGCGATTCAAACGCCCTTGCAAAGCATTGAACCCGGCAGGTGCATCACCTTGCCACACCAGAATTTCACCATCAAGAATGCAGCCCTCGGACCAGTTTGCAAACGCCTCCTGCAATTCGGGAAATTGCTCGCTGACCAATTCTTCACCGCGCGACCAAACCCACACTTGACCGCCCTCTTTGACAACCTGTGCTCGAATACCGTCATATTTCCACTCCACCAGCCAATCACTTACAGCGCCCAACATTTCAGGTTCTTCCTGTAAGGGATGCGCCAGAAAAAACGGTAAAGGTTGTCCAAGCCGACTTGAATCCTGACCCGTGGGGCTTTCGCTTGGTTCAGCCAATAAAGCATTGAATTGCTCTGCCGTGGGTTGGTTGCTGCCATCGGCAAAACCCATCATGCGGGTGGCCACCAGCTTGGCATCCAGCCCGCTGAATTCAGCCAGCGCGCGGGTTACCAACAGTTTTGAAACCCCCACCCGAAAACCACCGCCCACCAGCTTTACAAATAAAAACCGCTCATTGGCTGCCAGTTCATTCCAGCAGGCCTTCACAGCAACAATCCGTTCTTCATCCGGCAAGTTACGCAAGGGCAAAATACGGTGCTGCATCCACCATGCCAAACCTAGCGAGGGCTGTTCCGCATGACCAGCCACCGCTTGCGAAATTGGCAACACATGAGCAATGGTCTCGGCCAAATCACCCACAGCCTGATAACTTTCTTCGAACAACCAATCGGGCAAACCACTCACCTGCAAAGCCACTTCTCGCAGGGTACGCGTGGGCACAGTGCGCTTGGGTTTACCACCCGATAAAAAATACACAGCCCATGCCGCGTCGTCTGCAGGCGCATGCTCAAAGTACGCCCGCAAAGCCTGCACCTTGTGTAAGGTTGACGTAGAACCATCCAGTTCAGCAAACAGTTGTGCAAACTGTTTCATGCGGCGGTTTCCTGTTCAGCATTCAACTGCGTTGCAGGGGCTTCACCCTCACCTTCACCACCGTACTCGGTAACGAAGGCGCGTGCATTCAAGCCTTGCTCCTGTAACCAGCGCACCATCACCTGAACATAACCATGAGTCACAATTACCTGTTCTGCGCCGGTTGCACCAATTGCACGCATCAAACCAGGCCAGTCTGCGTGGTCAGACATCACAAAACCCCGATCCACATTGCTTCGCCTGCGCCCACCACGCAACTGCATCCAGCCCGACGCAAATGCATCAGAATAGGCATTGCCAAATCGCTTCATCCAGGCCGCCCCCTGGGCTGCAGGCGGTGCTATGGCAAGGCAGGTTTTATAAACAGATTTGTCGAGTACTTCGCTCACTGTAAAAGTATCAGGAAGCCTCACACCTGCATCGCGATATGCCTTGTTCAAACCTTCGCAAGCACTGTGGCAAACAATCGGGCCAATGCTTGAATCAACCCCCGCCAGTATTCGCTGCGCCTTGCCAAATGAATAACCGTACAACACGCTGGCTTTGCCCTGCGCGGCATTGGCAGCCCACCAGGCGTTAATCTCTGCGTAAATTTCAGCGTCGCTGCGCCAGCGGTAAATGGGTAAACCAAAAGTAGATTCAGTAATAAAAGTGTGGCACTTCACAGGTTCAAATGCATCACAGGTTAAATCAGGGGCTACCTTGTAATCGCCACTGGCCACCCACACATGGCCCTGGTATTCCAGCCGAATTTGGCAAGACCCCAGTACATGCCCCGCCGGGTGCAGTGAAATTTTTACCCCGTTGTGAATAGTGCTGGCACCATAAGGCAAGGTATCGAGAGAAATATTGCCAAGGCGAGTACGCAACACACCTTCGCCGGGCGCAGCGCACAGATAATGGTTGTGCCCCACGCGGGCATGGTCTGCGTGTGCATGGGTTATTACTGCACGGTCTACCTTGCGCCAAGGGTCAATGTAGAAATCGCCTTGGGGGCAATACAAACCTTCGGGGCGACTCACCACCAAATCCATACGGTATAACCTTCAAAAACCAATACACAACAAACTACTAATACCGGCTGCCAAAACCACCCAAAAACACAGCCAACAACATTAATTTATAACACAGCCAACTGAATGCCCTTTCCTTGAATGGGCGCTGTGCATGCTCGTGGGCTTGAATTTCGCGGCTGTCATTTTGAATGGATTTTTGTAATTCTTCACGTAACTTGCCTGCAAAATCCCGGTTATACACAATCACATTCGCTTCGCGGGCAAACAGGCAACTCAAGGGGTCGAGGTTGGACGAACCCACTGTGGCCCAATTGGAATCCACCACCGCCACTTTTGCATGTAAAAAACCGGGCAAGTATTCATAAATATCAACACCAGCTGCCAACAAACTGGAATACAAACTTTGCGTGGCGTAATGCTGAAATCGATACTCCACACGCCCTTGCAACAACAACTCAATGTGTACCCCCCGAGCGCGAGCATTCAATAAGGCCTTGCGCATCTTGCGGCCAGGCAAAAAATAAGCATTGCTCAACACAATCGAACGTTGAGCATTACCGATTGCCTGCACATAAGCGCGTTCAATTCGCCTGCGCAGACGAAAATTATCGCGCACAGCCAACTGGGCTTTCACTTTACCAACCGGTTTGGATTTGGGCGTCGCCCCCTGTCGGGCCATGGCTTCCTGCAACTGCTCAACCCGCTCCTTCCACCAGCTGGAACTGAAAGTATCGGTTACCCGGCCCTTCGGGCCAATCTGCAACCACAACCACTCCATGTTACGCCACACATCCTGCACCACAGGGCCATGCAACTGCACTGCGAAGTCATAGCGCGGCCCCAAAATTTGTTGATCAAGCAAACTGTTGTTCACCAACATGGCCTGTTCACGCATACCACCTGAAGCACCCCAAACCGGTTCACGTTTCTGTTGTGCGCGCTGTGTGGCTTTCAACAGTTCATTGCGCTCCCCTTCATGGTTCAGGTCGTCAATCAGGTTGATGCCGCCCACAAATGCAATTTCATTGTCGACCGCAATTATTTTTCGGTGCATGCGGCGAAGCCGCTTCGGGTTCAACTTGAACAACACACCCTCAGGACGAAACACCCGCACATGAACGCCGTGCTGCTGCAAAGTAGGCAACCAGGTGCGAACGCCTTCCTGCCCACCAAATCCATCCAACACAAGACGAACCTCAACACCACGCGCCGCCGCACGGCACATCGCGTTGCAAAAGGCTTCGCCAACTGAATCGTTCGCAAAAATATAGGTTTCAACGCGCACCGCGTGCCTGGCTTGCTCAATCGCATTCAAGGCCCGGGGAAACAGCTGTGCCCCCCCTACCAGCAACTCAACCGCATTGCCTTCCCGTTCAGGCGCAGCAGCTGGCAACAGGTTCAACACCACGCGCACTCCAGGTCGACCACGAAAGGTGCATGGTCTGATAATTTCGCCCAAGCTGGCCCATGAAGCACAGTGGCCTCATGCACCTTGAAGCCACGGGCAAAAACCCGATCAAGCCCCAACAGCGGGAACCGGCTGGGAAAACTGCCTACCCGTGCAAGTCGATTGTTTTTATTCAGAGGCATCACCTCATCGGCCTGCAAACCTTGCTGCAATATTGGTCCCAGGCGTCGCTGCCAATCGTTAAAATCGCCAGCAACCACCAGGGGTATGCCGGCAGGCACATGCGTGTCCACATGTTCAATCAGCTTGTTGGCCTGTCGCACACGGCTTCGGTACAACAAACCAAAATGCGCCACCATGGCATGAATTGGTCCTACAGGGGTTTTGACGCGGCAATGCAGTAAACCTCGCTGCTCCAGCCGGTGGTCAGACACATCCTGGTTAAGCATCCATTCAATTTCATAACGCGACAACAAGGCATTACCGTGATGCCCGTGCGAATACACCGCATTCATGCCATAGGCCGTGAAGTACTGTTGACTGGCGTGGCCTAGCAAATCATCAATCGCAGAAGGGGATTGAGCAAGAAATTCATGCTGCCCGGCGTCTGGCCAATGGTCAAACTTTCCAGCGTGTTTGTCATGGCGTCCCTGCACTTCTTGCAGAAAAACCAGGTCAGCATCCATGGCGTGAATCTGCTCGCGCAGGGCATGAATGGTCAAGGTGGGCTTTCGCAAGCCCATCACCCCTTTGTGAATATTGTAGGTCGCAATTCGAAGTTTCATAACAGCAATATACCGCACAAAAATCGTCGAAATAGACACGATCTCGATCAGTTCAATAACCGTACGCAGCTTAGATTCAACCTCCGAAAACAAGACACCAGAATGATTTTCTTTGTCTGCATTGCCAACCTTGGAAAAGGCGGCGTAATATGCTGCTCCCGGTGCCCCCTGAGTGGATCAAAATACTGGTTGCTTATCTGTAAAAGATTGAGCACAACCCGAGCTAATGGGCCTCTCTGCACTGTGTTCAACCCAACCCCAATGCACCTCGACAAGTGCGGCAGGCTGTTCAAACTAACTGAGCCACTTCTATTTCAGGGGTTTTGCAAGAGCGACTACTTATGGTTAGTAATGTAAATACAGCAACAACAAAAAATTTAGTCATTCAAGGTCTGAGATCTGTGGCGGTATTGTCAGTATTGCTGTTTCATGCTGGTGTACCTTGGCTGAAAGGGGGATTCTTGGGTGTAGACGTATTCTTTGTAATCTCTGGCTATGTCATAACATCATTACTTCACAGAGAAATCACAAGCAAGACCTTTTCATTTGCGTCTTTTTATGAAAAGCGCGCATGGAGGCTACTACCTGTACTGATGGTTTGCTTGGCAATAACTGCGCTGATTTTTCTCTTTCTCACGCCAACGCCATTTGACAACAACTTAGGAAAATCAATTTTTTATGCCTCATTTGGACTATCCAACTTTCACTTTGCACAAGCGTTGGATTATTTTGCAAGTGGTACCCAGAACCCGGTTTTGCACACATGGTCGCTTGGCGTGGAAGAACAGTTCTACTTGCTGTTTCCACTGTTGATGTTTGGTGTTTATCGCACGCAATTACTTGCGGCAGCCCATAGAAATTTGATCTTCATCGGTGCAATTACCGTACTGGGTATGGTGTACGCAATCGTGGAAACGCAGCGCGATCAAATGGCCGCTTTCTATTACCCTTGGCCAAGGGCCTGGGAGTTCACGGCCGGCGCATTTGTTGCCCTCTGGCACAGCAACAACATCAAGAATGTACATGCGAATACAGCAACATACCTTGGCGCAGCATTGCTGACAGTGACTTTTCTAACTTACACAGAGCACATGATTTTTCCGGGCTTGGGAGCAATCCTGCCTGTTGTCGCAACCATGTTGCTAATTTACGGATCGAAACAAAACAACTTGATCAACAATCTTTTGTCACACAAAACAAATGTGTTGATCGGCAATTCGTCTTACTCAATTTACTTGTGGCACTGGCCAATTATTTGCTTTGCTGCCAATTTTTTTAACATAAAAAACTTATATATACAGCTATTCACCATCCTATCCAGCCTGGCGTTAGGCTATTTATCTTGGCGACTAATTGAGCAACGATATGTAACATTTCGATTCGGGATTAAATCTGGATGGAAGGGTTTTACCCCATTCGTCTTAATGGCCTTTTCTGCACTCACAATTAGCGCATCAATTTTCATCACCAATGCCATTTGGAACACACAACCCACGGCGAAGACTTATTTTGAGGCATCGCTTGAAGACACTGATTTTTACCAGCCAGGAACCTGCTTTATCACCAATAAATTGATTGATTATGACGCTGACAAATGCCTAACAATCGACCAGTCAAAAGCAAATTACCTCGTCATGGGGGATAGCATGGCAGCTAACATAGTCACAGCCCTAAAAGACCACTATCCAAATAAAAATTTTATGCAGGCTACAGCTGTTGAATTCAGGCCAGGAAATCACGCGGCCTGGCCCCAGCATGCAAAAGACCTCGCAGAATTGATCAATGAGCGCATTATTAATCCACACGTACCTACCAAGCCAGTCACTTTAGTATTGACTGCAAGATGGAGGGCAGAAGACCTTCTTCCATTGACTCACTTTGTTCAAAAAATGAAAAACAAGCAAGTGTCCGTCATCGTGTTTGGACCGCCCCCCGAGTACTATGCCGCCATGCCTGTCATTCTTGCGCATTCTAACCTCCTAGGTGTGGCTAGCGTAGCTCAGCGCTTATTTAAAGATGAACGACGAATATTAGATGAGCGTTTTCATACCGCCCTATCACCACTCGTAAACTATATTTCTGTCATTGAATTGCTTTGTAAAGGCAAAATTTGCCAGACAGAGCAGAATGGCCAATCCTTGTACTCTGACAAACTTCACTACACCCTTGCGGGCTCACGGTACTTCGTCAAGCTACTCGATGAAAGCGGGAGACCTGGCTTCAACCTGGCACACTGAATACCAGCAACACCAGTGAAACAAGTCGGTAAATTACCAAGGCAATTCAAGTCATGTCACAAACGAAGGGTATTGCCCACCTATTAGGGTTACCCCTATACTCGAATTGTAAATATTGAATCTTCTAAAGTAGTTTGAAACCGTTTCCGGCAGCAGCTATATACCGTATATGAAAAAAGGGGCCCATCGCGGCCCCTTTGTATTTTCAGGCCCTACTGGCTTGAAACTTCGTATTCAAATCAAGAATAGCTTGTGCATTGTTCGGCGAAAAACACCGCTCTACCGCATCTTGCGCACTTAGCCATGCATACCCAACATGCTCAGTCACAGCCAGTTTTGGGATGAATTCTGAAGGCACACACACCATAAACCAATGCTCGGTATTGTGGGTTGTACCTGGCGGGTAACGGTGGCGCCAGTGCTCGAAAATTTCATATTGCAAGCTGTGTGGCCATGGCCTTAGCACACCGGGCTGCAGCAAATCACCAAGGCTTGCCTCCAACACAGTTGGATACTGCACGGGCGTGGCTTTGAAGCCAGTTTCCTCCGCCAATTCACGCACAGCCGCGCGCAAAGGTTGTTCATCAGGAAAATCAAGGCTGCCTGTAACCGATTGCCAGTAACCGGCTTTGTCAGCCCGTTCTATCAATAAAAAATCCCCGGCCGGGCTGATCATCACAACCAGCACCGACACGGGGATTTTATTGCCGCTCAAAACTCCGCTGCCCTAAATGTGGTCAAGCCACATTCTTGGGTTCAGCCTGACGCAAGCGAATATGCAACTCGCGCAGCTGCTTCTCGTCCACAGGGCTCGGAGCTTGGGTTAACAAGCACTGTGCACGCTGTGTTTTCGGGAAAGCGATTACATCGCGAATGCTCTCAGCGCCGCTCATCATGGTCACGATGCGGTCCAGGCCAAACGCAAGGCCACCGTGGGGTGGCGCCCCGTATTGCAGAGCATCCAGCAAGAAACCAAACTTCGCTGCGGCTTCTTCTTCAGAAATGTTCAGCGCACGGAACACCTTGCTTTGAACCTTTTCCTTGTGAATTCGCACGGAACCTCCGCCCAATTCCCAGCCGTTCAGCACCATGTCATAGGCTTTTGCAAGGCACTTGCCAGGGTCGGTGGTCAGGTAATCTTCATGACCATCTTTCGGGCTGGTGAAGGGGTGGTGGCAGGCCACCCAGCGGCCAGCCTCCTCGTCCAGTTCAAACATGGGGAAGTCGATCACCCACAGTGGCTCCCAACGACCTTGCACCAAGCCGGCTTTCTCACCAAACTCGCTGTGGCCAATCTTCAAGCGCAATGCGCCGATCGCGTCGTTCACAACCTTGGCTTTGTCTGCACCAAAAAATAGAATGTCGCCATCGGCAGCGCCGCTGCGCTTGAGCAGTTCATTCAAGGCTGCGTCATGAATGTTTTTCACAATCGGCGACTGCAAGCCATCACGGCCTTTGGCCAATTCGTTCACCTTGATCCAGGCCAGGCCCTTGGCACCATAAATACCCACAAACTTGGTGTAGTTGTCAATTTCTGAACGAGGAATCTCGGCACCGCCTGGCACGCGTAACGCCACAACACGGCCATTGTCCATGTTGGCTGGGCCTGAAAACACCTTGAAATCCACATCCTTCATGATGTCGGTGAGTTCAGTGAATTCCATTTTCACGCGCAGGTCGGGCTTGTCTGAACCAAAACGCGCCATGGCCTCGCTGTATGGCATTACCGGGAAGGGGTTTTGCAATTCCACATCCATGGTTTGCTTGAACACCTTGCGAATCATGTCCTCAAACAGATCACGGATCTCCTGCTCGGTCAGGAAAGAGGTTTCAATATCCACCTGGGTGAATTCAGGCTGGCGGTCAGCGCGCAGGTCTTCGTCGCGGAAACACTTGGTGATTTGGTAATAACGGTCATAACCAGCCACCATCAGCATTTGCTTGAACAGCTGGGGCGACTGCGGTAGAGCAAAAAACTCGCCGGCGTGCACGCGTGAAGGCACCAGATAATCACGCGCGCCTTCAGGCGTGCTCTTGGTCAACATGGGGGTTTCGATATCAACAAAACCTTGTGCATCCAGATGGTTGCGAATGGCCATGGCCACTTTGTAACGCAACATCAGGTTTTTCTGCATTTGCGGGCGGCGCAAATCGAGTACCCGGTGGGTCAGACGCGTGGTTTCGGACAAATTTTCATCGTCCAACTGGAAGGGGGGGGTTACTGAGGCGTTCAGAATTTCAAGGCCCTTGCACAACACTTCCACAGCACCGCTTTTCAGATTGCTGTTCTCGGTGCCCGATGGGCGAGCACGCACAAGGCCTTCCACTCGCACACAAAACTCGTTACGCAGGGTTTCTGCGGTGGCAAACACGTCGGCCAAGTCGGGGTCGCATACCACCTGAACCAAACCTTCGCGGTCACGCAGGTCGATAAAAATAACACCGCCGTGGTCACGGCGACGTTGTACCCAGCCACACAGGGCAATCGTTTGGCCAAGGTAAGCCTGTGAAACATTGCCGCAATAGTCAGTACGCATTTTCATGAATGTAAGTCTTGTTTAATGGGTTGATCCAACACGTCATCAGAAGGTGTTACCACCCCCAAGGACACAATGTACTTCAAGGCCTCGTCCACGGACAAACCGGACGGCCGCAATAATTTTTCCGGCACCATGATCACATACCCCGATGCGGGGCTTGGCGATGTAGGCACATAAACCGACACCAGCGGGCCCTGATCATTCAGGTTTTCCAGCAAGCTGGCTGGAGGGGTTCCGGTCACAAAACCCAAGGCCCACACTCCCGGGTGTGGATAAGGCACCAGCACCGAGCGGGTAAACGCTTTACCGGAAGAGCTTAACAGTGTATCGGAGACTTGTTTAACGCTGTTGTACACAATTTTGAACAAGGGAATGCGCGACAACACCCAGTCCCCGGCCTTGAACAACCAAGCCCCGAAATAATTGGCAGCCAATACCCCGGTACCCAACAACACGCCAAGGGTCAAAATAACCCCTAGCCCGGGAATATTTACACCGAGCCATACACGCGGGTGCAGCGCATCAGGTAACAGCATCAGGGTTTGATCCATCAAACCCACTACCAAGGCAAGCACCCAAAGGGTAATGGCCAAGGGTACCCAAATTAACAAACCTGTCAGCAGGTACTTTTTTAACAAGTCCGAGTTCAATACCCGTTCATGCAACTTTTCAGGCAACTGCACGGGCGGCTTGCCTGGCGAATTAGCTGGCATCAGTGGTTGGCGCTGTGGTTGAAGGCGAACCGGCGCTGGACGCAGCAACTTCCGGAGAAGCCGCTGGCGTAGCTAAGGTGGAAGCTGCAGTTGGTCCCGCAGCCGAGGATGCACCACTGCCACCCCGGAAATCGGTCACGTACCAACCTGAGCCCTTCAACTGAAAACCCGCCGCAGTCACCTGCTTGGCAAAACTCGCCTTCCCGCAACTGGGACACTGGGTCAATGGAGCATCGCTCAGTTTTTGCAACACATCTTTTTCGAAGCCACACGCTTCACAGCGATACGCATAAATTGGCATTTCCGCTACACCTGCAAATACAATCGAAAAACTCCCCATTATATGATGGGAGTATCAATAACTCCAACATCCTGAATTTCAACAATAAAAAAAGAGCGCTTTCCTTTCGAAAAGCGCCCTTCAGTACTGCTTCCGCCCTTTCTCTAGCAAAGGGCGGTTTTGGATCAACAGGCTCTTAAGCGGCCTGGTATCCGGACTCTTGTTGACCCTGCTCGTTGGCTGACCAGCGGTTGGCCCGCTTAAAGGTGCCCAGGTCATTGAATCGCACACCGTTTGCACGCATAACCTCATGGGCTTTCTTGGCCGTCATTTGGCGAATGTAGAAAGGATCCCGCACTACAAAGTGGTGAATACCGTGGGTTGAACCAAAATTAAAACAAAACAGGTGGGGAATAATGAACCACTTGCTGTTTAACACTTGGCACTGCTGCACAAAGTTGCCGTCTTCAATGTCTCCAAAATAGTGCATATTCGAACTAATAAAGTTAATACTAAATGAACGCAGCAAGTTAGGCGCAAACACAAGCACAGCGACAGTATTGGCAGTAGCCACCAGCTCAGGCGTTACAAATGCAGGCCAAGGCACGCTGTAGCCCACAGCCCACGCTGCCGCTTCCACGGCCCAGTACGCCACGTAAGCATGCCAGCCAATGTAAAACGCTGAGGCCAATGGGAAATTGCCTGCGGCCCCCATCATTAGCATTTTCAGGCGGCGATTCCTTGGAATCCTGAACATGCGCAATACCACGCTCAGCTCCAGGTCAAACATCATCAACAAACGCAGTGGCGTAAAACGCTCGCCGTTGGTAATCGCACGCTCTTCCAGATCAGTTTCGGTACCAGAATGCTTGTGATGATGCAGGTGGAGGTGGCGGCGGGCCCACGGATTAATGGTACTGGGGCGGCAAATCCACACCAGAGCCATCATCAAATTGTGCATGAACTTGTTTTTGCGGAAATACATGTAATGGATAAGATCATGCTCCAGCTCATGCGTGAAGCTCAGGAAAATCGCAATCACAGGAATGGTTACATACCAGGCCAGCGCACCTTCCAGGTAAGCCCAACCAGTCAACACCGCGCCCGCCATAGAGAACAGCAAAATAGCCATGCCAATGGCATCCTGATGCTGCAAAATCGGGTATTTGGCGCGAATTCGATCGCCTTCAGCAAGCACCGCCGTTTTAATTGTGGCAATGCGCTTTTGATCTTGCGGATTGATGCTGTTCTGCTTAATTCGTGAACCCCCGTCAGCCTTGGCCGGTTGATTCATCAGC
Source organism: Burkholderiales bacterium (assembly GCA_021299735.1). Classification (GTDB taxonomy): domain Bacteria; phylum Pseudomonadota; class Gammaproteobacteria; order Burkholderiales; family Burkholderiaceae_B; genus Limnobacter. The sequence continues at coordinate 73,157 of JAJTEM010000005.1, forward strand.
TTTTCACTCAAACTTGACATACTCTTGCCTCTTTATGTTTTGGCTTTTGGTGATTGAAGTATGCTTGGGGTTAAGCGGTAAAGCTTGTTTTGAAACGCCAAGCTTATGACCTTCGACGCCACAATATGCAATCAATGACACATAAAGTGACCCACAAAGCGTCCAACCCACCTGGCAGCACCCCAACGGCGCTGGCCAGTTGGATGCGCGGCCTTGCCCGCGAACTCGAACAACAGGGCTGTGATGCCCCAGCCCTGTTCAAAGAGGCAGGGCTGGACTTCGCCCTGCTAGACTCACCGGAGGCACGCTACCCAGTTCCACAAACCACACTGCTTTGGCAGAAAGCAGTGGTGGCCACTGGCGACGAAACCTTGGGCATTAAATCTATTAGGCACATCACCCCCGCCACCTTTCATGCAGTGGGTTTAAGCGTAATGGCCAGTGAAACCCTTGAACAGGCTTTTGGCCGCATGCGCCGATTTGTCGACCTGGTAACCGATGCCAGCGAAATAGAGCTTTTCAGCACTGACGCTGAATTCATTGTTGAACTGAAACTAAAAGAAGGCGCTCACCCGGCGTACCAGTCCACCGATGGATTTTTGTGCCTACTGGCCAATGCCGGCAAAGGCTTGGGCGACCCGAGCCTGGTGCCCCTGAGGGTTGAATTAAGCCGCCCTAGCCCGCTGGCCAACAACCTGGACTTTTTCGAGAAAAGTTTTGCAGCACCGCTAAAATTTGGCTGCAATACCATGCGGATTGTTTACAAGCTTGTTACGGTGCGTACGCGACTAAAGGGTGCCAACCCCTTGATTGCCGAACACCTGGACCAAGCAAGCCAAGCAGCCATTGAAAGGCTAAAGCCCGCAAGCAGTGTCAGTAAAAAAATTCGCACATGGGTGAGCAAGCAATTGCAGCATGGTGCCCCCAGCATTGAACAAGCAGCCATTTACATGAATATGAGCGCCCGAAACCTGCAACGCAAACTGGCCGATGAAGGTACTAGCCTTGCTGGAATTCTGGATGAAATCAGACAAAACCAGGCCGCCTTACGCCTGAAACAAAGCAAGGACCCACTGACAGCAATAGCACTTGATCTTGGTTTTTCAGATGCCTCAGCCTTCAGCCGAGCCTGCAAGCGCTGGTTTGGAAAAAGCCCCAGCGACATTCGCGGGGGCTAGGCACTCATTTAACGGGGCCTTAGTTCACAGCGTCGTAGTGGGTATATGAGGAGTAAGAGCCAATTTTGTTCACAAGCAACACATCATATTCTACTCGTTTATGTGGAAAATCTGGATGCTCCATGCCCGGGGACCCCATGGGCATGGCAGGTACAGCCAAACCAACCACATTTTCAGGCCTCTCGGTCAACAACTTCTTGATGTCTTGAGCTGGTACATGCCCTTCAATGGCATAGCCCGCCACTTTCGCACTGTGGCAACTGCCATACTGTTGGGGCATGCCCAAGGCAGCCCGAAAAGAATCAGTATTCTGCACATCATTCACTTTTACGGTGAAGCCGTTTTCCTTCAGATGCTCCACCCACTCCGAGCAACATCCACAGGTGGGCGTTTTCCACACCTGGACAAGATTGTCATCTTGCTGGGTAAGCGCAGCAGTTTTTTCGCTACATGCAAGCAACATGCTGATTGAAAAGGCACCCATCAGTTTGATCAATGGGTTTAAGTAGAAACTCATATGGTGCACTCGCTCAAAATTTTGACATTCAAAAATTTAGAGAGTACACCAATTCATGAGTTCACTGACCGGGTACTTACTGACCCCGCAGCATGGCCAAAGGCGTTTTTACAACCAGGGCCAAATCCAGAGCAAAAGAGGCTTGATCCACATAAAGCTGGTCGTATTTGGCACGGCACGCGAAGGTGGTGTCATGCCTTGCATACACCTGCCACGAGCCAGTTAACCCAGGCTTAACGGACAAATATTTTTGCAGGGCTCTTCGCTCATAGAGCGCCATTTGGTCAATGGCAAAAGGCCGAGGACCCACAACGCTCATGGTGCCATTCAGCACATTGATGAATTGTGGCAACTCATCCACACTGCAACGACGCAACCACTTTCCAACCCAGGTAACTCTGGGGTCGACTTGCAGCTTTTGAGTAGCCTCCCACTCCATTCGAATTGCTGGGTTGCTGGCCATCAACCGACCCAGAACTTCTTCAGCATTCAAAACCATCGTTCGAAATTTCCAGCACTTGAATTCCTTGCCGTTCAACCCGACGCGTTTCTGGTAATAAAAAATGGAACCGCCATCAAGACCAACCAATATTGCAGCCAACAACAAGATGGGAGAGAGAAAAAACAAAACAAGCAGAGAAAAAATGATGTCGAATACACGCTTGAGAGTGGAGCGCAAGTAAGGCTCGACCATTAAAGCAGAAACCGGTTTCGGATCGAAATCGTTGAGTTTCATAGCACAGCTCACCTGAAGTAAAACAAGAAACAAACACCTGCTAAGGTGCGATGAAATTTGTGTCCTCGTTCCAGCCTTGATGAGAGCGCTTGGGCTCGGCTTTAATTTAAATTTTCGCTAGTGTTAAGGCTTCCGTTGAAAGGGGACAAAGTGGGGGTCCGTTCTGGAGAACAAGCCCCGGAAAGGTGTAATCACATCGAGGCTACTTACTGCTGATAGGGTGTTTAGCGCCCCAAAGAAGTGCGATCAATTACACAAGAGAGAGAATTGATTCTATGAATTGCGGGAGCCAAGTTAGATTCAAACTTGATATTCGATGAACCAGGCACGAAAAAATACCTTCTAAGAAAAGAAACAAAATCGTCTACATTTCTCGAATCAACATCAGGTTGGTTTATTGTTCACACCAACACGGAAAACAGTTGTGTAAATTCAATTGAACAAAACGGAACAAAAGAAAGATGACAAATCTACACGTCTTGGTTGTTGGTGGCGCAGGTTACATCGGGTCGCACATGGTAAAACTATTGGCAAAGTCTGGCTGCAAGGTCACAACACTCGACAATTTGGTGGGTGGCTATCGCGATGCGGTTTTATATGGTGATTTTGTACTGGGAGACCTGGCCGACAAAGGAATGCTAGAAAAGCTCTTTGCCAATAATCGCTTCGACGCGGTGATGCACTTTGCGTCATTTATACAAGTTGGCGAGTCGGTCAAAGACCCATCCATGTACTACTTTAACAATGTTTCGAATACCTTGAACCTGCTCGGTACGATGCGACATTTCGATGTCGACAAATTCATTTTTTCATCTACAGCAGCAACATTCGGAGAACCGAAATACAGCCCAATTGACGAACATCATCCTCAAGTTCCAATTAATCCGTACGGCCGCAGCAAACTTTTTGTCGAGCAGATTTTACAAGATTACCAACATGCTTACGGATTGAAATCAGTCTGCCTGAGATATTTCAATGCAGCGGGCGCCGACCCCGAGGGCGAGTTAGGCGAAAGACACAACCCTGAAACACACCTGATACCGTTGATTTTGCAGGCCGCATCAGGTCGTAGAGAATCGATTGCCGTATTTGGTCGCGATTACGATACACCCGATGGAACCTGCATTCGCGATTACATTCATATCGCAGACTTGTGCCAAGCACACTGGTTGGCCCTGAAAAGCCTGCTGGATGGGCAACAAAGCCAACAATACAATTTGGGCAACGGTCACGGCTTTTCTGTTCAAGAGGTTATTGACTCAGCCAAACGAATTACCAAGCGGGAAATTCGGGTCACAGAAGCCCCCCGACGCGCAGGCGATCCGGCCATCTTGGTCGCCGACTCCACCCTGGCCCAAAAGCAGTTGGGATGGAAGCCATGTTTCGCTGAACTGGATGTGATTCTGACCCACGCTTGGCAATGGGAACAACAGATGAATCACTCCAAATAGCTAGACCCATCTACAATTTCTCACCCAGACTAAGGCACTGATAGTCTCGTTCAATTTTTTGGGTACAAAACTTCCATCAAGGAAAAGTTTCCAATCAGGAGAACATAACAATGTCAATGATTAAGCCCACAACCACCACACAGTGGAACTCACTGGATGGTGCAAGGGCCTTAAGCATTTTGAGCGTTTTGGCCTGTCATCTACTACCACTCGGCCCAAAAACTTTCTTTGATTTGAATATCGCACTGGGTCAATTCGGGATGGCAATATTCTTGGGCCTATCGGGCTTCTTGATTGCCCATAAATTGATTACTGACAAGTCAATGGTGGACTTCTTTGTAAAACGGGCTACAAGAATATTTCCCCTGCTATGGCTGATACTCCTGCTTAGCTTCGCCTGGCGATTGTCCGATTTGGGTTTCAGTGCCGTCACCGCTCACGTTTTTTTATTCGTTAACAATCTACCGCATTACTATTTGCCAGAAACGGAACATCTATGGAGCCTTTGTGTTGAAATTCACTTCTATATTTTGGCTGGATTGTGTTTTTTCATGTTCAAACGTTCAGGCTTAATTTTATTGGTTTTAACAGGCTTGCTGCTGAGTGTGTACCGCTTTAAAGAACAGGCCCTGTTTGACACGACAACATTGTTTCGTCTGGATGAATTACTCATTGGCCTCTCTATTGGCCTACTTTGGCACACGGAATCCCCTGCAGCAAATTGGTTAAAAAAAACCCTTGGTTCGTTGAATCCTTTCTTCCTGATGATAGCGCTTGCCTTGGCAAGCCTTGCCCCCCCAAATCCGTGGTTGTTTGTTCTTCGTCCTTACATCGCTGCATTGTTGATTGGCGCACTGATTTACAACCAAGGTTCAAGCCTGACCAAATTGATGGCATCAAAAAAATGGGAATGGGTTTCAAGACACTCTTATGCGCTTTACCTCATTCACCCTTTCCTTCTTGTTACCTGGCTCAGCTCCGGAGACAAGCTAACCATGTACATGAAAAGGCCACTGCTGTTTCTCGTACTTTTTGTGCTCGCGTACCTGTCAACCAAATATTTCGAAAAATACTTTATTCAAACTGGCAACAAGTGGTTGGAAAAACGAAATATTGCCAAATCCAAAACAGCTGTTTTATCCCATCCATCAACTGCGGATTGATTAATTCATGAACATAGTGCGCAAAAGACTTTTTGATCTAGAGTTTTCGGCCGTGACCCAAACAGAAGCGGTACAAACCATCTTGATCTGGGCACGGGAAAACAATTCATCACAACCAAAAATTGTGGTGACACCCAATCTGAACATCACTGTATTACAGCGAAAAAATCCGGCCTTTCGGGACATTCTGAACTCGGCCAGTCTTTGTCTGGTGGATGGAAGACCGATTTATTGGGCATCTCGACTTTTTAAGAAAAATCTGCCCGAAGTTGTCACTGGTAGCGACTTGGTTCCAGCGATTTTTTCTGCCTACAAAGCGACCCCCAGCGATAAAAAACTGAAAGTTTACTTGCTGGGGGCCGGCGAAGGCGTAGCGCAAAAGGCAGCTCTTAACATTACAAAACAATACCCTGGAATTGATGTTTGTGGAGTCTACAGCCCACCCTTTGGATTTGAACACAACCCGCTTGAATGTGAAAAAATTTGCCGCAAAATCAAAGCAAGCGAAGCCAGCATTCTCGTCATTGGATTAGGAGCACCCAAACAGGAACTCTGGGCTAACGCACACCTTCACAAAACCGGTGTTCAAGTGGCTTTATGTGCCGGTGCAACAATCGACTTTCTGGCTGGTGAAAAACCACGAGCACCAGTGTGGATGAGAAAGGTTGGGCTTGAATGGCTATTCAGATTAAGCACCGAACCCCGAAGGCTAGCCATGCGATACTTTCGCGATGGCCTTGCCCTGCCAGCTTTGATATGGACTGAGTATCGAAGAAAATAACAGACTAGTTGTTATATCCCGCTTGGAGATTTAGGACGAACCACACGAGCGGGATTACCCACCACCGTGCAACCATCTGGTACAGCAGAGACAACAACAGCCAAAGCCCCTACTTTTACATTAGAACCAATCACAACGGGGCCAATTACATGCGCTCCAGAACCGAAGTCAACTGAATCACCAATAACGGGCGCACCACCGTTGTCACCTCGGTCACCCAAGGTCACACCTTGACGAAGCGTACAGTTACTACCCATGACAACTTTCGGATGAATAAATATTCCACCAAAGTGCCAAATACGCAAGCCAGGTCCAATCGTGGCGGCCTTCGGCAAGCCAATTCCAGTCAGTGTTTCAACAAAACGATGCAATACCCAGTACCAACGAAGCTGGATTTTTTTCACCAACCCATCAGGACGTCTGTCTATGCGACGGCCAAAACGATAAACCCAAATGGCCCACAGCGACTGTTCTCTGAAAAACGCACGCCAGCCCCCACCAACACGCCTCAAATCTGATGACCAATCGTGATCCATAAACATTTCCCCGAAAATCCATTTCCAAAAACGATACCCGAGTACCACCATGCATGCCTTGCGGGCGAGAGTTTGTGTCAGCCAGCAGAACAAGTCCAGACATAGCTCGATGTGATTACACTTACCTACCCAGAACGGAGGTGCTTTTCTGTGGAATGTTATCCTGCCGTTAATGTGTCGCCTGAAGACGAATTTCTGTGAATTGGATTATCTGTGCAAGTCAACAAGCAACAGCGTGGGGCGTGGAAGCAAAATTCGTGGTCTACTCCCAGATACATTTGCTCGTTTGCGGGCTTGTTGATTGCAATCAGCCACAACACTGCCAGTGCTGAATCAAAAACCGGCTTTTTACCCTTCGCAAGCTTCTCTCACACATACGACTCCAATCTGTTGAACCGGCCAAACCAGGGAGTCGGCGCTGCCCCGCAATCGGATCAAATCAATCGCTTTGAATTTGGTACGCACATCAATTTTCAACTAAGCCGCCAACAATTCAGCGGCATGGTGTCGTTCAGCGATTCGCGCCATGCTGAATTTGAGGAACGCAATGTACAAGGAAATGCATATCGCCTGCGCTGGGATTCTGAGATTGGAAAAACACTGGTGCTCGCAGTTGAAGGCAGTGCAATTTCGGACCAAGCTCCAATTCAAACGGGACAAGTCTTGGCTGTTGAGCGCGATCAGGACAATTTAACAAGCTCGTTAACCTGGAACTTTCACCCTGAATATGCAGTACTCAGCCAAATTTCAAGAACCGAAACACGATTTTTAGGCCCGGAAAACAGCAACAATATCACCTTTGCTGACTTGAACCGTGATGATGAACTTGCCTCAATTGGCTTGGAATTTCATCCAGGTACAGGCAGCTCAATTGCAATATTGCAAAAAAAATCGTCCGGTAATTTTCCGATTCGGCAAATTACAGGGCCCATGCAAAGCGTTTCAAACGACTTCGATCAAAATGAAACCGAGTTGCTCACCAAATGGAATTACTCTGAAATTACAACCGTAAAGCTGTCTCTTTCATCTGTGCAAAGGGAACACCGAGAAATGCCAGCAAGAGACTTTTCGGGCAGCAATTACCGCCTTGAGCTTCTCTATAAACCAACAGAAAAAACCAGCTTTACAGCATCTTGGGCAAAACAAATTATTGGCATCTCCGATGTAACCAACTCGGACGCACTTGCTCGTCAATTTTTCCTATCGATGAATATGCAAGTAGCCAGCAAAACAATGTTTAGGCTGGGGTATCTGCCCCAAAAGCTGCAATTTGATGGAACAGATGGCTTGAGTACCCAAGCGCGCACCGAGAAACTCAAAGAAACATCATTGAACATTGAACACAAACTGACTGAACGAGCAACGCTTGGGGCGTTATTGCGCAATCGAAGCAGAGACTCCTCCCTCTCAAACGCAGACTATTCTGCCAACTCATTCAGTGTATTTGTCAAATATGAGTACTAGCCCTAAACCCTTGTGTGCAGCATCAACACACCAACCCAATCCAATCGATTGAGTAGAGATTCGACCATGATTAAAGCATTGTTATCCGTACTGGCACTTATGGGTGTCATGACACCTCAACCAGCCCTCAGTAAAAGCGAGGAGTATCGCTTGGGTGGGGGCGATCTTATCAACATTAGCGTGTTTCAAAATCAGGATTTCAATGGCGACAGACGAGTGTCTGAAAACGGAGAAATCACCTTTCCATTGATTGGTGCTGTTTCTATCGGCAACCTAACTTTGTCTGAAGCTGAAAACGCAATCGCCACTCGCTTAAGCGAAGGAAAATTTGTAGTTAGCCCACAAGTTACCATCGTACCTGTTGAAATGCGTAGCGCTCAAATTTCGGTAATCGGTCTGGTCAGCAAACCGGGGCGTTACATCCTTGAGTCGAGAAATACACGCCTTACCGATGCACTTAGCATGGCAGGCGGTATTGTTCAGTCAGCCCCCACTGTTAGTTTGAATGGCGGCGATGTTGTGGTCTTAAAGGGGATTCGAGACGGTGAAAGCTTCACAAAAACCATTGATATAAAAGAAATTTTCCTCGGTGGTAAAAACGAGCTTGATGTACATGTTAAAGGCGGAGACACCATCTATGTGGGTAGGGCTCCCCAATACTACGTTTACGGGGAAGTACAACGCCCCGGAGTCTACAAGATTGAAACTGGCATGACGGTTCGCCAAGCACTTGCTCAAGCAGGTGGGCTCACAGCTCGCGGTTCACAAAGCGGCATTCAAATTTTCAGAAAAGATACCGAGGGAAAGGAAGTTTTGGTGAAGCCCGATTTAGATCAAACCCTTAACGACGGCGATACCTTGTTCTTCAAACAAAGTGTTTTCTAATTCAGGGTAAAAAAATGTCAATCAATCAAATACGTCTAATTTTTTTAGCCCATCTTCGGGTCATTCTGATCACAACGTCTGTGATTTTCTTAAGTGCACTGCTCACTGCCGCATTGCTGCCCAAAGCATTCAATGCCAGTGCAACTTTGATTATTGATGTCCGCTCACCAGACTCTATATTTGGCAGCTCTGGGTTGCCATTGACATCCCCGGCGTACATGAATACTCAGGCAGAGCTTGTCACTTCTGGGCGAGTCATTCGCCAAGCAATCAAATCACTGGAATTAACCAAAAACGAAGAACTTAAAAGCAAATGGAGCAAAGTCGACGAGAAAGATCGCGACTTCGAAACCTGGCTTATCGAGTTTATCAAAACCAGTATCGATGTAAGTCCCGGCAAAGAAAGCAATACTCTGCTGGTCACAGCCACTACCGAGTCGGCCAAGTTATCTACAATTCTGGCGAACGGAATTGCAAGTGCTTACATATTGACATCTGCAGCCTTAAACGTGGAGCCAGCCAAAACATACACCCAGCTTTTTGAAGAACAAAAACTAGACGCGCGTCGAAAGCTGGTTGAAGCCCAGCAAAAGCTGTCTGATTTTCAGCGTGAACGTGGCATTGTTGTTGTAAACGATGACCAAATTGATGTCGAAAATGCGCGTCTGAATGAACTATCCAGCGCACTGACACAAGTTCAGGCGGAAAGCGCTGAACAATTCAGCCGAGCCGCTAGTTCCGGAGACGTTGGTTTACTGCAAGATCCGATTAATAACACTGTACTTAATACGCTGAGAACCCAACTGCAGCAGAAACAGTCCATGTTGGCTGAGGCGGCTGCACGCATTGGTGAAAACCACCCGGAATACCGCCGTTTACAAGCGGAAGTGAACGCACTGCAAATCAGCGTGAATCAAGAAATTGTGCGAAATAACGCCAGTTTGAGCGCCAATGCAAGGGCTTCTGCAGGGCAGGCCGCTACGTTGAAAAAGGCGATTGAAGAGCAGCGCAATAAAATTCTTAAGTTGAAAGAAAACAGTGACTCTGCGATGACCTTAAAGCGCGATGTTGAAGCGGCGATCAAAGAATTTGAGTTGGTCTCTTCCCGCACAAGTATGTCCGAGGTTTCAAGCAGACAAACCACTGCGAACGCCTTCCTAGTCAGTGAAGCAAGCGTACCACTAGTGCCAAGCTCACCAAAAATTATTCTGATTGCATTGAGCGGATTACTTTTTGGATTGGCTTTGGGTGCATCAATCGCTTGTGTGCTTGAATTCCTGGATCAGCGCGTTCGCTCACAAGAAGACTTACGACTACTTGGCTTGCCCATGCTTGCCTTGATTCCTTCAAATAATTCGACGTATCGCCACATTTCAGATTGAGTCGCTATTTTCAAAGAAGATCACCATGACAGCAAATACACAAGCCACTGCCAAGATCATGAACCATGCGGAGCAATCCAAAAGCTTGAACAGCCCTGAACACTCAGCACAGATTATTGGAAGCATTCTGGTCAAATCCGGTCGCCTGACACCAGATGGTGCAGAACGAATTCACCACAAACAGCGAGAAAGCAATTTGTTGTTCGGTGAGACAGGCATTTCAATGGGACTGATTAGCAATGAAGATGTTCAATACGCCATTACGAAGCAATTTGAATATACGGTGCTGAAAAAAGGCGAAAGCGCCATATCGGAAAATGTTGTCTGTGCATACCATCCATTCGGACGCAAATCAGAAGCTTTCAGACAACTTCGAACTCACCTACTGCTGCGTTGGCTTGAAACTGACCCAGCAGCAAAAAGCCTTTCAGTGGTTAGTACCTGTCGCCAGGAAGGAAGAAGCTATGTGGCAGCCAACCTCGCGGTCTCTTTTTCTCAACTCGGTTACCGGGTATTACTTGTCGATACTGACCTGAGAAACTCTAGCCTGCACAAGTATTTCGGACTAAGCAATCGTCAAGGCTTGTCCAGTATTCTTGCTGGCAAAGGAAACGAAAATGCAATCATCCAAATTCCTGAAATTCGAAATCTGTCTTTCTTGCCAGCGGGCCCCCTGCCCCCCAATCCGCAGGAACTGCTGTCACAAACCCGTTTTTCAGTGCTGCTAGAAGAACTGTCCAGTCATTTTGACCTTGTTATTCTGGACACCCCAGCTTCAAGGCTCTACTCCGACGCCGCGGCGGTCTCGTCGCGAAGCAATGCATCAATTCTGGTTACACGGGAAGGTCAGTCCAAGGTGGGGTACATCCGTGAACTACAAGACAGCATGGTTAAAACTGGTGTGAATTTATTGGGATCAGTTTTGCTGGAATTTTAAATATGCCCCATCCACTAGCAATCACCACAGCTCAACCGAGAGACTCAGGATGGCGATATGCGCTAACAGCGCACGAAGCCGATCGATTCACTCGGCTTAAGCCACTTCTTCTGAGACTGTCATTTCTGACTATCCTGTTGCTAGTGGGTATTGCAGTCGGACTTTATGGCGCAGCGTTTGGAGAACGTACCGTACTGCTCCTTGGTGCACCTTTGGTAGTTCCACTTGCTGCTACTTTATTCATAAAACCGCAAGCCCTTTTCTTTGTTTTGATTGCTTCACGTTGTGCCCTGGATCCAATTCTAGAATCTGCCCGATTCTCATCCAGTTTTGGACTTGGCGCCATACTGAATGTATTGATTGTTATTTGTGCATTCTGGATGTTCGTTCAACGCGCCGATTCCAAACTCCGCCAAGTCGTCACATTGTGGTTAGCGCCTTTCTTGGTCATGGCATTCGGGGTAACTTATGCGCCCGATGTAATCTCTGCTCTTAAAGGACTGATTGCATTTACCAGCTATTTCGCTGTGTTCATAATTGGTTTCATTCTTGCTCAAGAAGGACAGCTTAGAAAACTACTTCAGGTTATTTTACTGTCTTCGGTTGTCCCTTTATTCGTCAGCTTTTACCAATTACTCACCGGTACACTCACTGCTGACAACAGACTTGCAGGTACATTCACACACCCGAACATCTATGCCTTCTATTGCCTGCTTGTATTAATTGTATTGGTTTATTACCAAAAAGCTGTATTTAACACTCCAGCAACCACCACGAGCAAATTCAATAAAATTGTAAGCTGGATATTGGTGCCTTCCTTACTCATTTCCATCATCATGACTCAAACACGCAGCTCCTGGCTGGCACTGTTAGTGATCGGTGTTTTTTATGGTGTTATTTTTTCAAGAAAAATATTGATCTGGCTTGTTGCAGGCTTGTTTGTATCCGCATTCATACCCGCTGTACAAGATCGAGTCCTTGACCTTTTTACTGGCAATGAAGTTGTTCAGTACGCAAAGCTGAATTCATTTGCATGGCGGCAGTATATTTGGGAAAGCGGTTTGAACTGGATGAGTCCTTCCCGCTACCTTTTGGGCTACGGAGCGGGTAGTTTTTATTATTACTCAGTGGACTTTTTCCCAATGTCGGGTGGCGTACCATTTGGCGCACACAATGTTTTTGTTGAGCGCTTTTTCGACGGAGGTATGGTTGCAATCGCAGTATTCGCAATCTTCTTCGCATGCCAGTTCACCACAGCTTTCAAACTAATCAAGTATGACAAGTTCAGCGCCTTGGTTTATCTGGCTTTGATACTGTCGTATTTGGTGTTAAATACATCTGACAATGTGGCTGGTTATTTGGCCTACAACTGGTATTACTGGGTAGTAGCAGGTGCAATCTACTCCTATGCGAAACAAGTTGTACTACGCGCAAACGCACCTTGAACTCGACTAAATCACTTCATGGTGCCTACCTGTTAGTAGGGGGCAAAGGCCTGTCTGCCGTAATTGGTTTGGCAAGTATGCTAGTTCTTGCCCGCCTGCTAACACCCGAAGACTACGGCCTAGTTGTTCTTGTTGAAGCTGCTGTCACTTTGCTGGCGGCAATTACGGAACTGCAGTTGGCTTCGGTGTTGATTCACCTGCCACGCGTAAGCGATGCACATTTCAGCACCGCCTGGACCATGAACCTCATTCGCGCCTGCGTATTGTGCGGATTGGTTGTTCTGATTGCTCCATGGCTTGCCAGTTTTTATGCCGAACCCCGCTTGACCGACATCGCTTATGTATCTAGCTTGTCGCTGTTTCTTGGGGCATTGCTGAACCCAAAAATGGCGATTCTTATTCGCGATCTTGATTTCCAAAAAGAGTTCATTCTGCACCTAAGCCAGAAGGTGGCGGGGTTTGTGGTGACGGTGGGAACAGCATGGTATCTGCGCGATTACTGGGCCCTTGTTTTAGGCACACTGGCCACTCAGGTCTGCGGGTTTGTGGTGTCTTACTGGTGCTATCCCTTCAAACCATCGTTTACCTTAAGCAAAATTCGCGATTTATGGGGTTATTCAGTTTGGCTATCCCTGTCGAATTTCATCAAAACACTGAATTCGAAACAGGATCAATTTCTGGTCGGCAAAATGTTCAGCGCCAGCACAACTGGTGTTTATGCCATGGCAACGCGACTGTCAAATGTGTTGTTCACTGAAACGCTAGGCGCAGCACTTCGCGTGGTGTCGCCGAGTTTGCGAGCCCACACCGATAATTTAGCCGAGTTAAACAAGGCCTATCTGCACACTCAAAGCCTGGTAACACTAGTATTTTTGCCGATTGCCAGCATTGTCAGTGCCTTAGCACTTCCTGTAATTGAGCTGACTCTTGGCGTGAAATGGATCGAGGTAACCGATGTGTTCCGGCTACTTGTGTTGGCACTGGCTCTTGAAGCGATTGGCGGAGTCGGTTTGTCTGTAGTTCTGGCTACATTAAATACGCGGCTGGCCTTCTGGCGAGACGTGGTATCGATTGCAGCACGCAGCCTGTGCATGGCTGTTGGTTTGTACCTTGATGGATTTAACGGTTTGCTGGTTGGCCGTGGCTTGTCCGCACTGATTGATCTTCTTCTTTACTTCATTATTGCAGGCAAGGTCACTGGGCTTCTGGTGCGCGATCAAATTCTTTTGTGCTGGAGAACTTGGCTTGCATGTGCAATTGTTTATCCGGTTCTTTACCTTCTGCAAACCCCGTTGTGGTCTTTCCAAAGCACACTAATTATTGACGCAGCGTGGCTTGTTTTTGCCTGCAGTGCAGGCGTAGCTCTGCAATTCATCACTCAAGGTTTGTTGTGGTGGCTCAGCGGCAAGCCCGCAAGCATTGAAGTGGTGTTTATCGATTACTTGAAAAGCAAACTCAAGCTTAAAGGAATAAATCGCCTTGAAAACCGATAAAGTTGCCTACTTGGTTAACCAATACCCAAAAGTAAGCCATACATTTATTCGACGCGAAATACTTGCACTGGAAGCCAAAGGGCTTAAGGTGAGCAGATTTTCAGTTCGTGGCTGGGAAAATGAATTGCCTGATCCAGTTGATGAACAGGAACGTCAAAAAACACGTTACCTTTTACAAGAAGGAATGATGGGTCTCTTAAGTGCGGGTATCAGCGTATTCTTGCAGCGACCCAAAGTATTCCTGAAAACATTGTGGCTGACTTTGCGCATCAGTATGCGCGCAGATCGCCCATTGCCATTTCATCTTGTTTACTTGTTGGAAGCATGCAAAGCGTTGCAGTGGCTTGAACAGGAAAAAATTGAGCATGTGCATGCACACTTTGGTGCTAATTCCACCACTGTGGCCATGCTGATCCGACTGCTGGGAGGTCCCACCTACAGCTTCACTGTCCACGGCCCTGAAGAATTCGACAAACCGGAATTCATTCACTTGGGACTAAAAGTGCAGCATGCTGCGTTCGTGGTAGCAATCACTTCCTATTGTAGAAGCCAGATTTTCCGATGGATATCGTATTCACACTGGTACAAAGTAAAAATTGTTCACTGTGGTATTGATGAAAACTTTTACAGCAACGCCCCTGATACGGTCGTGACAGAACCACGTTTGGTTTGCGTGGGCCGTTTGTGCGAACAGAAAGGGCAACTGATCCTGCTGGAAGCAGCGCAGCGACTTCAACAAAAAGGGATTCCATTCCAATTGATACTTGCGGGCGACGGTGAAATGCGTCCCGAGATTGAACGACAGATTGATCAGCGAAATTTGCGACAACAGGTTCAAATCACCGGATGGATAAGCAGTATGCAGGTTCGTGATGAGTTGTTGAAGTCCAAGGCTATGGTGTTACCCAGTTTTGGGGAAGGCTTGCCTGTTGTAATTATGGAAGCGATGGCCTTGAAACGCCCGGTGATCAGTACCTACATCGCAGGCATTCCCGAGCTGGTGGAACATGGCGTCAATGGTTACCTGTGCCCCTCCGGAGATGTAGAGAAACTGGCCGAATTAATGGAGACCTGCCTGCTAGCCACACCAGATGCACTTGCGCGTATGGGGCAGCAGGCACAACTTGCAGTGCTGCAACAACACAACATGGCTACAGAAGCCGATAAACTTGCCTCACTTTTTTCCGAGTTCGCACAATGACCGTAATTGGCCTCATCTTGATCGGGTTAACACTTGTTTTAGGTATCCCTGTAGTTTGGTTTTGTATTCAAATTGCACTTGCTTTGTTGCCTTCGCGTACAGCCAAATTTTCTTTTACTCGTAGCAAAGTGCGCACTACGGTTTTGATACCTGCGCATAATGAATCAATTCATTTACTGCCAACCTTGCATGCGCTACTGAAGGAAAAAAATGAATTCACTCGCATTTTGGTTGTGGCTGACAACTGCAACGACGACACCGCTGAAATTTCAAGGCTGGAAGGCGTTGATGTAATTGAGCGAACAAATGCCACCTTGCGCGGAAAAGGCTATGCACTTGATTTCGGTATTCAACACCTCAAGGCTAATCCACCCGAAGTGCTTGTAGTTCTGGATGCGGATTGCCTGCCAATGCCAGGCTCAATTCAAGAGATCGCACAACTTGCACAGTCTGTTTCCCGCCCAGTCCAAGCGCTTTACTTAATGGACAACAAGGGTAAGCCCTCATTGAAAGAAAAAATTGCAGCGTTCGCATGGCTGGTCAAAAATCAGGTCCGCCCCCGCGGTTTGAATCGTATAAATTTACCCTGCCAGCTGACAGGCTCTGGCATGGCCTTTCCATGGAACACTCTTCAAAGGGTTTGTTTGGCAACTGGTAGTATTGTTGAAGACATGAAGCTGGGCATGGAATTAACAGCGCAGGGGTATCCACCATTGTTTTCAGAATCCACAATTGTGCGCAGTTCATTTCCAGTCAATGAGGAAGGTGTTAAGACACAACGCACTCGTTGGGAACATGGTCATTTGTCAATGCTGCTGAATGAAGGTTTGCCCAAGCTTTTAGAAGGGGCAAAACGCGGCAATAAATCCCTGTTTTACTTGGCCCTTGACTTGTGTATTCCACCACTGGCGCTATTGGTACTTGGTCTGTTCACTTGGTCCACTGTTACAGGTATTTTCTGGTTTGCTACGGGTAACTACTTTCCCTTTGCGCTCAGTGCCAGCTATCTTGCTCTGGTTACGCTTGGCGTTGTTTTGTCATGGTCCAAGTTTGGGCGCACTGTAGTCAATGGCTCCGAATTGTTGCAGGCTCCGCTGTATGTTCTTGGCAAAATTCCGGTGTACACAAGTTATTTGTTTCGCCGTCAGGCCCAGTGGGTTCGCTCCAAACGAGACGACGAAACAAAGTAATTCCAGCGAGTTTTTCTGGTGCGGTGCAGCTATTGAACCTGAGTCAGTACGCCGCGAATCTCTGTTTTTGGACCCACACCGCTAACAACTCCCATAATCGGAGTACCGCTGACCGATGGCCAGTAAAACCGGTAAGTTTCACCATTTGCAAGAGGGCGACTGTTGAATTGTTCCTTGCCTCCACCCCAGAACCGAAGGTAAGCCTTTCCGTTGTTGGTGGCTTCCACCCGAAATTCGTAAAGCTTGCCAGGTATTGGCTTGGCCCAATCCACGCCAGAGATGGATCGACCCGAGGCATTTTCAGCATATTCCGCTTTGGTGGTATTAGTAAAAACGACGCTTTGAGAATATGAGTTAAATGCTGGTGCGACACCCCCTGAAGCACTGCTGCGCCATGGACCTCGCATCGAGAGCATGTTCAACCTGGGTTGTGATGTAATTGGTTGCCCCAGCCCATTCACCCAGTCTTTAGCGTAAATGACAGGCCTTAAAGCTGCGCGTATTGTCTGCAAGTCTTTGGCGACAGTGCTGTTCCAGCCACCTTCATGAAGGTTGAAGTTGGATCCATTTTCTACATAAATGTAAAAAGGTGTTCCTACATTCCTGTCGATAACATAAGCACCATATGTTTTCAAGGTGTTCACTACTTTTCTCAAAGCAGGGCTTGTAATACTCGCGCTGTCAAAAGAGGGTGGGAGCATCAGCAAAGCACCCGTAGGAATTTGTCCTGAGTTCTGAGTAAAAGTGCGATCGCCAGAAGTTGCTGGAAAAACATATTGTTCAGTACCTGACATTCCTGTGTATGTGAGTGACATCGCCAAGGCATGGTGATATTGACTGGCGCCGTCATTGATCTCGTGCTTGCGGATTAAGCCCGCCATGGGTGGAATACCAGCAGCACGAGCACCTTGAAAGTAATGTGCACCATCACCCCAACCTCGCCCATCAATTCTTGACCAAGCGTACTGCGTCGCAGTCCAGCGGCCATTGGTATTTTTTAACTGGAAAAACGAATGGATTATTTTTCTTTCAGCATCAACGATATCTGCATGACCATCTGACCCACTAGCAGGCACTGTTTCAGAAGGCCATCGTGGAATCGTAATTGAAGGGAAATAAGCTTCAGAATCGGGATCCCAAACACCTGGCGCACCATCCGGTGGGTACACGGTCATTGGCAAATCAGTCTCTTTCGCAAGGAAAGCTGTCGTGGAATAATTACCGGTAGCCACCAAAGGATAGTAGGTCGATTCTGGGATCACAGAGTTTCCCAGAATAACCTTGGTTGGTCGGCTGTTCCACAAAGAATTCACAGAAAATGGGCGGTTGAAAGTGCCAAACTCGCAGGGGCTTGAAACCACCGACCCAACTGTTGCGGTACTGATCAAGCTGCCAACAGGTGGAGTTGCCGAGCAATAACCACTATTCTGGTTTACCTCACAAACAGGATCGTATGCTGCAGCAGACAAGGATTGTGTATGAACAGTCAGTGTAAGAGCCAGCAAAATGCTTCCATAAACTAATGACTTCGGATTTGCTACTTTGTTACGCATATATGGATTCCGTTCAATGCTGATTTGGTTGGAAAATCACCCTGCGCTTGGACTACGCAGGAACCACCCACAACTAAACCATTGATCTGAATCGAAAAATGGTATTGGGCATTAGCACTTTAGCGACGAAATTGCGCAACAAAAGAATTAGGACACCTTGAATTCGGTCCGATATCATTCATTAAAAATTGTTTTTTATAGGTAGGATTAATATTCTTTTCTGAAGTTTAATTCTTTATAAATCATATTTAATTCAATGAATCGAATACTTCGAACTCGGTATCGATGTGTCCAGGCAACACCAAACGAACGGTGTCTCCATGCGTGAGTGAACCCACCCCCTCGGGCGTTCCTGTGAAAATAATGTCCCCCTCTTGCAAGGTAAATACTTCGCTTAAATAACGAACGATAAACGGAATAGGGAAAAGCATTTTCCGGATGTCTCCCCGCTGGCGAACTTGTCCATTCAAGTGCATTTCAAATTCAATACAGGTTGGATTCTGAATATGTTCAGCTGAAACAAACGGACTTACCGTTGCGGCACAATCAAACCCTTTGGCGATAGCCCATGGCAAACCGCCCTTCTTCGCCGTGGCTTGCAAATCTCGAGCAGTTAGGTCCAGGCCGAGACCGTACCCTGCAATGTGTTTGAGCGCCTTGTCTTCAGTAATGTTTTTGCCACCTTGCCCAATCAGCAAAACCAACTCGGCCTCGTAGTGAACGTCGCTGGAATGTTTGGGCAACACGATCGGTGTACCCGGAAGATGCAACGCTGAAGTGGGTTTAATAAAAACCACTGGGTCCTCTTCGGGACGATTGCCCAACTCGGCAATGTGGGCCGCGTAATTTCTACCAATACAAAAGATGTTGCGAACCTGAACAGCTTCGGTTTGCTGAGCTTGAAGGGCAATGTGCGGCATTTGAGTCCTTTGGAACAAATAAGTGCTGCAATACGACGCTTGAATCTCAGGCCATATTGGAGTGCACGGGTGTTGGCGCCTGCAGTGCGTGAGGTTTTTTGGGCGCCTTGCCCAAAAATAGAACACCAAGCAAACTGAAGCGAGCCAATATTTTTTCAATAATGATTGGGCCGACAATTCCTGCTGTCAAGGAAACGATAAAAATTTGCTCCACGTGAACCATTCCAAGCTTGCCGAAAAGAATCCTTGCAAAAGCAGTAAAAAACACATGAAACAAATAAATGGAATATGAAAACGCACCAATGCGGGCCAATAGCTTTGATTTCAGTCCTAGTGCCAGCAAGGTTATGCAGGCAGCAAAACCAATCAGTAATGCGGGTAAAGTGCGCGGCTCCCACATCGGCAGTATATTGATATACGTCAGGGCGAACAGAGCAACCATCGGCAACAAGGCTACCAACGCTAATGGTCGATTTGGTATTGTAATCAGGTTGTATCGTTGAACACCCATGCCCGCCAAGAAAAATGGGGTCAGATAAATGAAGCCTGAGAATGAGAAATATGGCCAAGTAATGGGCATGCAATAAAGCATAGCCGATACGAAAAGCACAATCGCCCAGGTTTTGTAATTGTTTAGAAACTTTACCTTTTCCAGAATAGTGACCAGGATAAAGACCATAAACAGCGATTCCACAAACCAGTAATGTGCAACCGGGATAATGTGAAGGAGAAACCAACTGTCAACAACGGGCTTATCACCCGAAATAAACTGCTGAAGCAGCTCAAAAACCGTTCCCACAGTTAGCATGGGTAGCAAAAGTCGCCTGGCTTTTTTTTGCAGAAAATTAACTGCATTGGTTTGGCAGGGTTTATACGCATAAACAATGCCAGACAGAAAAGTGAACAAAGGCATGCGCAGGTAACTTAGCAGATCGCTTATGGTTCGGTAAAACCCGTCAGCAATTTTCAAACCGTTGGTTTGATCTGACCCAATCACGTGATATGCAACCAGCAACATGCACGCCAAGCCACGCAAGGTGTTAATTCTAAATTGCTCGTCTTTCAAATTGAACCCTGTCTTAAATGATCATGTTTTCAAAATATTCTGACGGCAAAAATTGTGATCAACAAATAAACCGTTGAGTCACCACCTAATGCAGGTATGCACGCCATCGCCTCAGGATGTCAATCGCTAAAAGATTAAAGTCGAATTTTGAACATACCGATATTCACTGCGGTTACGGTGAGGCTGTTGTTTAAGTATTGAGCTGAGCAACTGCTTGCATATTAACGTGGAACTTATTCGAATCTAGAATTCACCCAATGTCGGTATTTTTACGTGCTCAGTGCCTTATTGAAAAAAGATATGAATTTTTTCACGCCTCCCAATACACCTCCACGTGCACCTTCAGCGGCGGCAGCCCAAATTCCGGTTGCTGAGGGACTTAGTACACCCCGACATGGGCCCACCACACCCTTGGCACACGCGGCCCACAACCTGGGAAGGCTGTTCACCGAAAATTCTGGATCGCCAGCTGCGCGCGCAACAGGCCCAATTACAGCGGGCACACCAGGCAGGGTTTCAACAGTTCAAGACCCATCGAGCCGGCAAACGAATGACATCCATGTTTTTCCCAAAGGACTCACAACCTACCGGGGTGACAACTCTTTTAAGCCTAATGAAGCGAGGACTTACCGCGCACAATTTTTTACGCTTGAAAAACAGGTCGCCCAAAACCAGTACGGCAAACTGGTTCTCCAGTTCAAGTTACAGAAGGACATCAAGGTGCTGCGACTGGACAAAAATGCGGAAGGTTTTCATCACTGGCTCAAGAATACCAAGCAATTCAAAAAAGGCGACAAAGACATTCTGTACAACAACTTTGGGTACCCGAAAAACAGCCCGGAAAATGCTGGCTCGAGCGAAGCGCCTAGAGCCAGATTTTCACAGGGTGAGCAAGACCGCACCATGCTCAGGATGATTCAGTGTTACGCCCAGGATACTGGCCAACAAATTGATGGCTATTACAACAGCACCATGCCCAACGGCGCACTGGGCAACCTGAAAACAGAAGCAGGTAAGGCCCCCCTATTTCATGCGGAGTTGGCTGTGTTTGACGGCAGTGTGTTTGGGCAACCTAAAATGGACATCCGTTTAAGTGCTGACGATATACAATCGCTGAATCATGATGCCAAACGCATCAAACTGGAAGCGGAAGCCCGGGAGGCAAGGCGTAACAGCAAAAAGCTGCGTTTAGATGAAGGAAAAAACCCAAGCAAGGTTTTGCCAGCTTGGGTAAATTTCGATAAAACTTAAAAAGGAATGTCATCATCCAGGTCGGCAACGCTTTGCGGGGCCGAGCGCTGCGCCGATGGGGCAGATGAGCGCATGCTTGCAGCAGGGCTACGACTGGGCGCTGGCGACTGGTCGAAATCATCACCACCAGCCATGGAAGCGCCACCGCCCCCTTCACGACCACCCAAGAGTTGCATTTGGTCAGCAATAATTTCGGTGGTGTACTTGTCTACACCCGACTGGTCTTGCCACTTGCGTGTTTTCAAGCGCCCTTCAATATAAACAGAGCGGCCTTTTTTGCAGTATTCACCAGCAATTTCAGCCAAGCGACCGTAAATAACCACCCGGTGCCATTCTGTTTCTTCGCGCTTTTCACCAGTGTTTTTGTCTTTCCAGCTGCTAGAGGTGGCCAGGGCCAAATTCACCACAGCGCCGCCATCGGGCAGGTAGCGTACGTCGGGGTCTTTGCCCAAATTACCAACCAGAATTACCTTGTTTACTGAGGCCATGGAATGAATTGCTCCTTAAATTCTTGAAACGTGTATTGAAATGCATTGAAGCGAAAATGCTCGGGCGACTACTGCATTTGGCTTATTGAGCCATCGACGGGTTCTTGTTGCGAAGCCGATGGCAGTGCTCGTGGGGGCAAAGCTTTGATGCCCATGGCCAACAAAAACCAAGACACCACCAGCAACAGCACGCATTCGAATACACCTTGCGCCCCCAAGTGGCGAAGTGCCAGGCCACCCAAGGCGCCACCGGCAAAAAGCCCCAATGCCTGAGAGGTATTATATACACCCAAAGCCAGCCCTCGGTGGCTGAGCGGTGCCACTCGTGACACCCACGAGGGAAGGGTAGCCTCCAGCAAATTAAAGCCGACGAAGTAGGCCAATAGCAATAAAACCAGTACCCAACCATGGTTAGAGAACAGCACGAAACCCAATAGCACCAACCCCATCAGCCCGATTGAACCCAGTTTGATCTGTTTGGTTTTTGCTTTTTTCTCGGACCAAACCATCAGCGGCACCATGAGCACGAATGAACCCAGCACCACTGGCAAATAAACCTTCCAGTGCTCAGCCAGCGGCAAATCAAGCCCACTGAGCAATAAACTGGGTACCACAACAAAAAGGGACATTTGCGTTAAATGCAAGGTAAAAATTCCCAGATTCAGGCGCAAGAGGTCGGGCTGGGTGAGCACACCCCAAGCATCCGCGAAACTGCCTTTGAGTTTGGCCTGCTGATCCGCCAAATTCGGGGTGGGCAGCAGCCAAATCACCACGGCAACGCCCAGAATACTGAGCACACCCGTAATGCCAAACAAACCGCCAAGCCCGAAAAATTTATATAACACAGGCGAAAATACAAGCGACAGGGCAAAGGTAATTCCAATAGAAGCACCGATCATGGCCATGCCTTTGGAACGCACCTCATCCCGGGTTACATCAGCCAACAAGGCCGATAATGCTGCTGAAATGGCACCAGCGCCCTGCAGGGCACGGGCCCAAACCAACTGCTCAACCGTTTCAGCCACATAGCCCAGCCAACAACCCGCAGCAAACAGCAACAGGCCACCAATAATGATTGGCTTTCTGCCAATTTTGTCGGAAGCCCAACCCAATGGAATTTGCATGCAGGCCTGGGCAAGCCCATAAATACCCATGGCCAAGCCAACCAGGCTTAAATTATCCCCACCCGGCATACCCGCCGCATGCAAGGAAAATACCGGAAGAATCATGAACATGCCAAACATACGCAGCGCATAAATGCTGGCCAGCCACCCTGCAGCATTGCGCTCGGCGGGCAACATTTTGAAAGCATCGGGGGCAGCACTTGGGCTTGCGGACTTACGGCTCATGTTTGTTGAATTTCAAGGGCTTGAACAACCCGTGTAGATGTCTTGTTGCGGGAAACCGTCTATAGTATCAGGTTGGCCGCTGATTCCATTTGCTGTACCGCATGAACTCCATTCGCATTCGTGGCGCTAGAACCCACAACCTGAAAAACATTTCGCTAGACCTGCCTCGTGATTCACTCGTGGTGCTTACCGGGCTTTCTGGATCGGGCAAAAGCAGCCTTGCATTTGATACTTTGTATGCTGAAGGCCAGCGCAGGTATGTGGAAAGTTTGTCAGCATACGCGCGCCAGTTTTTACAATTAATGGAAAAGCCGGACGTGGATTTGATCGAGGGCTTATCCCCAGCCATTTCCATCGAACAAAAAGCCACCAGCCACAACCCGCGATCAACGGTGGGCACCGTGACTGAAATTCACGACTACCTGCGCCTGCTATTTGCGCGTGCGGGCACCCCGCGCTGCCCGGAACACGACCTGGAACTGAGCGTGCAAACAGTTTCAGAAATGGTGGACACCGTACTTGGCTGGCCCGAGGAGGCGCGCATCATGATTCTTGCGCCAGTGCTAAGCCAGCGCAAAGGCGAACACTTGGACTTGCTCAACGACCTGCGTGCGCAGGGCTTTGTGCGCATTCGCCTGAAGAAAGGCCCGCAAGAAGCACCTGAAATTCTGGAACTGGACAAACTGCCGCCGCTGGACAAACACCACAAGCACAACCTGGATGTGGTGGTGGATCGCTTGAAAGTGCGTGTGGACGCCCGCCAGCGCCTGGCCGAAAGTTTTGAAACAGCCCTGCGCTTAAGCGACGGAAAAGCTATTGCGGTCAACCTGGACACGGAGACTGAAACAGTATTTTCAAGCAAGTTTGCTTGCCCGGTGTGCGATTACAGCCTGACTGAACTTGAACCCCGTTTGTTTTCGTTCAATAACCCGGCGGGTGCTTGCCCAGTATGCGATGGCTTGGGCCATGAAACCTTTTTCGACCCGCTGCGGGTGGTGGCACACCCGGATATTTCTTTGGCCGCGGGTGCAATCAGTGGCTGGGACCGCCGCAACGCCCTGTACTACCAAATGATTCAAAGCCTGGCAGCGCATTATGGCTTTGACCCGGAATCACCCTGGAATGAATTGCCTGAAGATGTTCAACAGGTGGTGTTGTATGGTTCAGGCAGCGAGCAAATTACGTTTACGTATTTAAGCGAACGCAGCAAACCAGTTGCAAAAACACACGCTTTTGAAGGCATATTGCCGAACCTCACCCGCCGCCACCGCGATACAGATTCTTCTGCTGTTCGCGATGAACTGGGTAAATTAATGGCGGTGCGCAGTTGCCAGGCTTGCCAGGGCTCACGCCTTAAAACCGGTGCACGCCATGTATTTATAGGTGAACACGAACACCGCAAAGCCTTACACCAGGTTACCGAGCTGCCCATTCACAAGGCGCTGAGCTATTTTGAAAGCATGCAAATGCATGGGGCAAAAGGGCAAATTGCAGAAAAAATTGTGGTCGAAATTAAAGCGCGCTTGCAATTCTTGAACGATGTGGGTCTGAATTATTTAACCCTGAACCGCAGTGCCGATACGTTAAGCGGTGGCGAAAGCCAGCGCATTCGACTGGCCAGCCAGATTGGTTCGGGGCTTACTGGCGTTATGTATGTTCTGGATGAACCCTCGATTGGTTTGCACCAACGCGACAACGACCGCCTGATACAAACCCTGCTGCGCCTTAAAAATTTGGGTAACACTGTGTTGGTGGTGGAACACGATGAAGACGCCATTCGCTGCGCCGATTATGTGGTGGACATGGGCCCGGGCGCAGGCGAACATGGTGGTCAGGTGGTTGCGCAAGGTACACCGGCTGAAATTCTTGCCAACCCCGAATCGCTAACCGGCCAGTACCTGAATGGCAAGCGGAAAATTGAACGCTTGAGCCCACAGCGCTTGCCCGACCCGGCGCGCATGCTGACCATTCACGACGCCACGGGCAATAATCTGAAAAACGTCACAGCCAGCATTCCAGTGGGCCTGTTTGTGTGTGTCACAGGCCTTTCCGGGTCGGGCAAATCAACATTGATCAACGACACCCTGCTGGCTGAAGCTGCGCACCAGCTAAACCGTGCACACAAGGAGGGTGCACCGCATAGCCACATCAGCGGGCTTGAACACTTTGACAAAGTAATCGCTGTTGACCAAAGCCCGATTGGCCGCACCCCCCGCAGCAACCCGGCAACATACACTGGTTTGTTCACGCCCATTCGTGAACTGTTTGCAGGTGTGCCTGCGGCACGCGAGCGTGGTTATGATGTGGGCCGCTTTTCGTTCAATGTAAAAGGTGGGCGCTGCGAAGCCTGCCAGGGCGATGGCGTGGTGAAAGTGGAAATGCACTTTTTACCCGATCTGTATGTGCCTTGCGATGTATGCCACGGCAAACGCTACAACCGGGAAACGCTTGAAATTTTGTATCGCGGAAAAAGTATTGCGGAGGTGCTCGAACTGACAGTTGAGCAAGCACTGGAAGTGTTCTCCGCGGTACCCAACATTGCACGAAAATTGCAAACCCTGATTGATGTGGGCTTGGGTTACATTCGCCTGGGTCAATCAGCAACCACGCTTTCTGGCGGCGAAGCACAGCGAGTGAAACTGTCGCTAGAGCTATCCAAACGCGACACTGGCAAAACACTTTACATTCTTGACGAGCCTACTACAGGCCTGCACTTTCACGACATTGCCATGTTGCTGAAAGTACTGAACCCACTGGTTGAGCAGGGCAATACCGTGCTGGTGATTGAGCACAACCTGGATGTAATTAAATGTGCAGACTGGGTACTCGACATGGGCCCGGAAGGTGGCGATAACGGGGGCATGTTGATTGCGCAGGGTACGCCCGAAGACATTGCAAAAAACCCAAACAGCCACACTGGTAAATTTTTGGCGCGCTTTTACAACGACGAAAAAGAACCCACCAAGCCCACGCGAAAAACCACTCGAAGCGCCTGAAAAAAGCTGAAAAAACAAGTCATGTACAATAGGGGGTTCTTTCAAGCAGTGGGAGTACCATGAACGAACAACTCGAAACCCTATTCAAATATGTTGAACCCGCCAAGTTGCTAGATCTCAGCTTGCAGGCGGTCAAATTCATTCTCGTTATTGTGGCTGCATTGGTTGTATTGCGCTTGGTGAAAACAGCCATCGACCGAGTTGGTGCACGCATGCAGGCCCGCAGTAAAACCCTGGATGACCAAAAACGAATTGAAACACTCACGCGGGTGCTCAAATACGTGGCCAATGTGGTCATTTTGCTGCTGGGCGCATTAATCGCGCTGGGTACCATCGGCATTTCAATTGCCCCTGTGCTGGCGGCGGCTGGTGTGGTGGGCCTTGCGGTTGGTTTTGGTGCTCAAAGTTTGGTCAAGGATTACTTCACGGGCATTGTGCTGCTGATTGAAAACCAGATTCGCGCAGGCGACATTATCGAGGTAGGCGGCAAAACAGGCACGGTGGAAAACATCACCTTGCGTTATGTACGTTTGCGCGATGCTCATGGCAATGTGCACTTTGTTCCAAATGGTCAGATTAATTCGGTCACCAATTCAACCATGGACTTTGCCTACGCTGTGATTGATGTGGGCATTGCCTACAAGGAGGAAGTAGACGCGGCCATTCAAGTCATGCAAAAAGTGGGGACTGAACTAGCAGAGGACCAGGAATGGGCATCGAAAATTACCGAACCCATGTCCACTTTCGGTGTACAGGAACTTGCCGATTCAGCCGTGATTGTTCGGGTGCGTTTTAAAACCCTGCCAGGGGAACAATGGGGTGTGCGCCGTGAATACAACAAACGCATCAAGGCTGCATTTGATAACGTGGGTATTGAAATTCCATTCCCACATGTCACGATGTGTTCAGACAATACGCAAACTGCCTTGCCTGTTTCACCTTCTCGCACCTAAAAAAACACAATTCGATAAAAAGCCTGCCCGTGCCAGCTTGCCGCTGCATGGGCAAACTTGAGTTGATCCGCCGTCCTCACTTAGCAAGCCATGACTGTTTCTCTCACTCAACGACCAATTTGCATTTCGCCAGCCAGTCAAAAACAGTTGCTACCTGATGAACCAGTTACAGTTAACAAGGTGTTGTCACCCACAACGGCTGAATGGCGCTTTAAAAAAGATGCTGCGGTCTTGGCCGATCATCTTGAAAACAAATTGCAGATACATAAACAACTGACTGAAGTTGGTGCATCAGTTCAGAAACTACTGAGCTATAAGCGTTTTGAAAACGGTGGCGAGCACGTGGTTCAGGCTGAATTTGAGAATATCTCGTACGGGCCCCAACCCACGTGGCGACATGTCAACGAATGCCTGGATGCAATGATTTCGTGTTTTTCCACTTTGACTGAAATACACGCAAACAACGTGTATCACGGAAACCCGTGCATGGATAACTTCATTTTTGAAAAGCTGAATCACGAAGAATCGGATGGGCCACCAACGAAAGGCTTCCTGCGTAATTTTCATGATTGTGGTTACATCAATGGTGATCTAAAACTGAGTGCAAAAGACGTACAAATTGCATTAAGTGATTTCGGTGGCAAGCTATTAATGATTGCGGAGAACAGCGGTTACAAAAAAATTCGGGTTCTGAAAATGCACATTGAGTCGCAGATTAACTTTGCGGACCAAGAGGAACTGGATGATCTTGAAAATGCGCCAACACTGCTAAACCACCTTTGCTCTTTGAAAACTCTCTTGAGCCTTAGACGCAATGACTATCCACATAATCATGGGCCAATTTGGGGACCATTGAGTCAGGAACAGGTTTTACAGGAGTACCGTGAACTGCAAGAACGGGATCAGAATTCCGCCTTTAAAAAGACAGCCAGCGATCAGTTCAAATTCCCGCATTGCCTACAACTCAGAACGCATAGACACCTGGAGCCATCGAATCAGAAACCAAAAACCAACAGGCTGGAAGAATTCAAAAAAAACCTTTGCACAGCCAACAAAGCTGGGCTTGCTTTATTTACCGCTGGGGCGGCCGTGGCATTGTTGTCGATGCGAGCGAAGCAAACAAACAAGAATATGTGAATACTAACGATAATTATTATCATTTGTGTAAAATGCATGCAATTTTATTATTTACAGGAAATTTGCATGCCCAACGCCCTACCCGCCTATCGCCATCCTTCACTATCTGCGGTCGATTCAGTATCTAGCCTGCAAAACACGGAACGTTCATCAAGTACGCCAACAACGCCACTGCGCAAAATTGCAGTTTCCACCGCAAAAAATACCGGGAACAGCTTGCAATCGATTTGCCACAAGGCCGGAAATATTGCTCGAGCACTCATCAATCGTTTGAAAAATATTGATGGAATTGATGAAACAGCCGCATCCTTGGCTCTTATTCGTGGCGTGACAGGCCCAATCGCTGCCGAAGCAGTGTTTGCAGCGGGCTTGCCTTTTGTTGTACTGGGTTTTGTAGGAATGATGGAGGAATCTGCAGAAGCGCGGAACGCGGTGTTGGATCTGTTGCAAGACAAAAAAGAACTTGCACAACAAGCAAGACAAATTGCAGACAAGCGGTGCAAGTTGAATTTGAATGACAGGCGCCAAATTCAAGAACTGAAAAATGAAATCAAACTGAGGCTGGCTGGCCTACCACAGCAACAGCAAATTGAAAAATCGAAAGCATATGTTCAATTGTTTGCCAAACTACATGGGCTAAACCAGCAGCAAACCGAAAAACTGCTGCTTCGATGTGCTGCGCCATTCGGTACATTTGCCCTTGGGGCAATGACGGCGGGAATGCTACCGGGCCTTGCATGGGGTGCAGCCGAAATTGGTGTACGTACACTTGGACAAACCACACCGGAAACAGCAGCACAGGTGGGCTCAGCTCCACTGGCTGCACAAGTTTCTGCAAGTGCGGGAACGGCGATATCCATGGTGTTTGCACCAGCCAATGCAGCCATGGTGGCGTATTCTGCATTGCGTGGTTTGGCTGGTATTCAAAAAAACCGCGTGCTTGAAAAATCGCGAGTACAAGCAAACCTGAGCACCCAAAATGAAATTTCTGCCTTGGGCAAAAAAATATTCAATCAATACAGTCGTGCTGAAATGCGCTCCAACAGATGGACGCACACACACTATGGTGTTGTAACAGCAACAGGCCAATCCGCACTTGCAGCCAGTGGGGGCTTGGCTATTGCAGGCTTCTTTGGAGCAGCCGCTGCCACAGCCATTGGAACAGGGGGAATTGC
Source organism: Burkholderiales bacterium (assembly GCA_021299735.1). Classification (GTDB taxonomy): domain Bacteria; phylum Pseudomonadota; class Gammaproteobacteria; order Burkholderiales; family Burkholderiaceae_B; genus Limnobacter. Next base: position 102,404 of record JAJTEM010000005.1, read on the forward strand.
ATTGCCTGTGGCAGGCGCAGCAGCAGCCGTTGGCGCAGCGGCCCTACGAATTCGGGGTGAAGTAGCCGAAGAAATAAGGCACGGAGACCCGGAACTGCCCGAAATTAAAAACCGTCCGAGAATTGGGCAAGAAATATTTATTGAAGAGACTGGCGAAACGTTTTTGAAAGAACCCGATGAACTGACAAGCCAAGAAATTGATCAGCACCTGACACAAGCCCACAAAGACTTGGCGCGGGACAAACTTGTATCACTGGCCTTCAGTGCGATAAGCCAACATGCTTCCATGGAAGGAAGGCAAAATGCAATGAAACACTGGGTGGTTGAGCTGGGTGCACGCAAGGGCAAAATGATAGGTTCAGGCACCAGCCTTTTGCCAGAGACTGTGGAGGAACTCAGAAAACTTTTTTATTCAGATGAAGTACAAAATACGCTGAACGATGCATTCTGCACCATTGCGCCTGGCGCAGCCAGCCAAACCTTGCTAAGTTTGGCTGGATACCCCGACTTGCCCAGCGTACTCAACGAACTGGATGACACACAGCTTGAAACGATTTGCAGAAAAATGGCCCCAGATTTTGTAAAACCCTTAAGCCAACTTCAAGCACAAGAAAAACTGATTTCACTTGTACTCAAAGCCAAACAATCTGCAAGCAGCCCCGAGCAAGCCATGCGCAATTTGAAGCAACAAATCTACCTGACTGAAAAAGGCTGGAGAACCACACTGCCACAGCCTGCGCGGCGAGAACTTAAAGCCTTGTTTGAAACTTTGAGTGCGAAAAAAACATTCACCGAACAATCAGCACTTGAAAGGATACTGCAAACGCCAGGTATTCAAACCATGCACGCGGAGCTACAACAAGCAGGTTTGAATACTGAAAACCTGTTCGAAAAAACGGCCGGAAAAGGCAACTACACCGTTAACGTGCAAACACTTATGAAGTTGTGTAAGCAATCAGCCTCACTGAATAACCGGCTTTATGAATTGGCGGCACCCATGCTGATTCAGCAATTAAAAAATGACAGCAAAGTACGCATGAACCAGGCTTTCGAGTTGATGGGTTCTTCCCTGTTGCGAGACAACGAAAGCCGAGAGTTTGCAAAAACGTACTGAAACAGTCACTGATGCAAACCAGTTTTCAAACCTTACACGCGGGGCATATTGCAGACACCTCGATTTCCTCTGAAGCAATGGTGTAACCGCGTTTACTAAGCGACTTCATTAAAGAATGCGTCGCGGGGTGATCATCCAGTTCCTCCACAGCGTTGCACCGCGGGCAAACCAGAAACAGGCCTGGGTGTAAATGGGTGTGGCAACCCAGCGAACACGCACGGAATACATTCGCTTTGCTGATTTTATGAACAAGGCCATGTTCCATCAGAAAATCGAGCGCACGGTACACGGTGGGTGGTGCAGCCCCTGCTTTCGTTAACTTGACTTGATCGAGCAGGTCGTACGCCTTCATGCCACCCCGAGCACGATAAAGCAGGGTGAGCACTGTTCGCCGAATGGCGGTTAACGTGGCCCCGTTGGCCTTGCAGTGTTGCTCTGCACGGAGAAGTGCTTGTTGTATTTCAGTTTCAGTTTGCATATTTAAAACACGGTGATTCAGGAGAACCCATTTACAAATTTGTTATATTATAACATTTCAAAAAAATGGATTCAGTTTAGGAAAAACTCGAATGTCGCCCACCACTGCCAAGCCAGCAAACCCGGATCAAGCCAGCTTTCTTGCCTCTATGACTTTCGCTGCGCCAGCCGCAAACAGATGTGCTGCCATGGGTTGTACACACGACCATTCAAAAAAACCACCGCAGGCGGTTAACAACTCGCTTTTTTGCCTACCCGTTGCAAGTGCGCCAATTGCTAAATCAGCCGTGGACACAAAGCGGTTAACTTTAAGCCAGTTGCAACAGGCACTTGAGCACGCCATAAGCTCGACAAAAACACGTTTGCTTGCGATTGAAAAAAGCTTGATCACGGCCACAAGCCCTGACAAGCAAACTGCCCTTACACAACGGAAAGCGCGACTCGAATCCAGGTTAAACGACTTTAAAGCACTTCCTGTTTTTTTGGAAACCAACAAACTGGAATTCAAAGGTTTCAGTGGCTGGGATAAAACCAACGTTAACCGTGAACCCAAGCATAGCAATGTAAGTCAGTTCGATTCTGTTTTGGTAGAAACACAAACAGGCGAAACTCAACGGTTGCCGCTGGACAGCCGAATAGCGCAAGTAAAAGGCGATGAAGTTGACTTGATCAATCAACCTGTTGCGCATGAGGATCATTTTCATGATTTGTGGGCGCAAAAAACGCTGCAATCCAGTTTGAATTCCAGCATCAAGTGGGAAATGGGGCAAGACGAGGAAGGTTGCCCATGCTGCGTTGCCGGACTGGATTTTGATGAATTCGCCGCGGCCATCAAGGAAATTGCAAAAAACCATTCTGGTTCGAATTCATGGGTAGGCAAAGCCGAAATAAGCAGCGCAGAACACTGGGGCCTTGTTTTGGGAACTGCTGCGCCATTCGGCTTGATTGGCCTGGCCGCAGCCATTCGAAACATCAAAGGATCGCGCGAAACACTGAAAAACCTGAGTCCAATTATTGGAGGGTTGAATGAAGACATCCAACGCTTGAAGGCTGGCGGTTTTCTGGCCGATGCCATTAAATTGAAGGCATTCAAAAACTGCCTTCAATACTCGAAGTACGATGCAAAATTCAATTTGCTGATTCCGGGTGCAATCAATGGTGTGGCTTCCACACTGGTACTGAGCACCGCATTTTTATCGCATCCATTTGCGCTTCCCGCTATTGCACTTTATGCAACCGGGCAAGTTGTTCGCAACAGTGTTGACCTGGTTCGGGCTGCCCCAAGAAGCGTGAAAGTAGAAACTGGCGACTCAATTGAAGTGTTGGAAGGGAAACAAAAAGCGAATCAGATTGAAACATCGAAACGCCGTTTCTACGCCGCAAACACCGCAGGGTTTGCCATGTTCACCGCCGGGGCTGTGATGACATTTTTATCGATACCCGCATTTGGCGCACTGGGGTTTGGTGCGCTGATGCTACCCGTAGGGTTGGGTTTACTGGCAGGCGGCGCGGTAAGCACCGGGATGATGAACAACATTTGGCCAAAAAAATTCAAACCACGCAACGGCAACCTTGGCCAGGCACGGGAAACCTTTAACCAACCCAACGATGTGCTGGTCAAGATTTCAAACCTGCAAGGTTTGAAAAAGGACATTCAACTTGCAAAAACCAGCATAGCGCCCGCACACAGAGCGAAAAAAATCGGCTTGAAAATACTGGCTGCCCTGCCGGAATTCAAAGACTTTTTGCCCGCCAGAATTGCCGATCGAATTACCCAATTCAACACCAAATGGTTGGGTTTTCTACCCCCTGTGGGCAACCAGGCCACACAACGCAAACACGCTTTGAATGTTGAAACAGCAAAAGCCATTCACGAGAATGAAGCAACTTCACGCAAGGTAATTGAAACCCGAGTCAGCATGTTAAGGCGTATTGCTGGCGCACCAGTTGATTCCACACGCCAATTGGACGACTTCAGCTCGAAAGACTTGGCCAAGGAATCCTGGGAATTGCTGGTGAAGCTGAAACAGCACGCAGAGGTGGTACAAACCGGTATTCAAAACGGTTTTTTTGCCAGTGAACAGGGCTTGGAGAATGTTCCGGGGTTCGAACGCAATTCAGACAAGTGGATGAAATTCAATTTCAAGCGATTCATTGAAAAATGCTCGACAGAACAGCTTCAAGCATTCAACCAATCGGTTGATTTTTACCTGTTCTGGAAACTTCCAAAAACAGCGAAGTACCAACAGTATGGTTTGAATGATTACTACTGGAGCTGGAAAAAGCAGCTGGATTCAATTTGAAGCACATGCGGGCGGCTCGTGCAATTCATCTACGCGAGTTGATTGAATAGAAAAGCCGCTGATCGAAACCAGCGGCTTCTCATGACTATACCAGTTGCAGCAAATTAACGCGGCAGTACGGTAGCGCCCATCAAAAACTCATCCACTTCTCGCGCAGCCTGCCGGCCTTCGCGAATGGCCCATACCACCAAGGATTGACCACGGCGCATGTCGCCAGCGGCAAATACTTTGTCTACATTGGTGCGGTAGCAGCCTTCACCATCGGTGGTGGCTTTGGCATTGCCGCGGTTGTCTTTCTCTACACCGAAGGCATCCAGAATGCTTTTTGCAGGGTTGGTGAAACCCATGGCGAACAGAACCAAATCGGCTTCAACCGTGAATTCTGAGCCTGCAATTTCCTGCATTTTCATCTGGCCGGTGGCTTCATCTTTCACCCATTCAACTTTGGCGCACTTGGCTGCTTTCACATTGCCTTTGCCATCATCAATGAATTCTTTGGTGGTCACAGCCCAGTCACGTGCCACACCTTCTTCATGTGAGGAAGAGGTACGCATTTTCATGGGCCAGTACGGCCATACCAAAGGCTTGTTTTCTTCTTCGGGTGGCTGAGGCATCAATTCAATTTGAGTAACCTGCTTGGCACCGTGGCGGTTGGAAGTACCCACACAATCGGAACCTGTGTCGCCACCGCCAATCACGAGCACACTTTTCTTCGTGGCCATGATTTGGTCTTTCAACTTATCACCCGCATTCACACGGTTTTGCAGTGGCAAAAATTCCATTGCAAAGTGAACGCCTTTCAATTGGCGGCCAGGAATAGGCAAGTCGCGCGGTACTTCAGAACCACCAGTCAAAATAACAGCATCAAACTGCGCCATCAATTCCTTCGGTGTAATGGTTTCTTTGGCCAGGTTGGTGATTCCACCTTCTGCCAATTTCTCGCCTACGAACACGCCGGTTTTGAAGGTTACTCCTTCGGCTTGCATTTGCTCAACACGGCGGTCGATGTGGTGCTTTTCCATTTTGAAGTCAGGAATGCCGTAGCGCAGCAAGCCACCAATGCGGTCGTTCTTTTCAAACACGGTTACATCGTGGCCAACACGCGCCAACTGCTGGGCAGCGGCCATGCCTGCGGGGCCAGAACCCACCACAGCCACTTTCTTGCCGGTTTTTTGGGCGGGCACTTGTGGCACAACCCAATTGTTTTCCCAACCCTTGTCGATAATCGCGTGCTCAATGCTTTTGATACCGACTGGGTCTTCATTGATACCCAAAGTACAGGCCGCTTCACAAGGCGCAGGGCAAATTCGGCCCGTGAATTCGGGGAAGTTGTTGGTGCTGTGCAGGGTGTGCAACGCCGCCTTCCAGTCTTGCTTGTAAACAAGATCATTGAAGTCGGGAATGATGTTGTTCACCGGGCAACCGTTGTTACAAAACGGAATACCGCAATCCATACAACGTGCGCCCTGAATTTTGGCTTCGTCGTCATTCAGTGTAATAACAAATTCTTTGTAGTGCTTGACGCGCTTTTCTGGAGCCTCGCTGGCTTCCTTCAAACGCTCAAACTCCATAAAACCTGTGACCTTTCCCATTTTTTAAATCCTCTCTAACAGGTTGGTTCTTAAGCGGCCACTGCAGGTTTTGCCTGCGCTGCCACGTACAGTTCTTTCAAGGCGCGGCGGTATTCTGTCGGGAATACTTTCACGAACTTTTTGCGTTCAGTGCTCCAGTTTTCCAGAATTTCCTTGGCGCGTTCGCTGCCGGTGTAACGGGCATGGCGCTCGACCAGATTCTTCAAGATCACTTCGTCGGGCTGGCGCTCAGCCCCGCGCGCTGGGCTATGCCAAATTTCACGATTACCCTTCGCTTCCTGCTCGGTTGCGGGTACCACCTCTTCCAGCTCAACTTGTGCCATGTTGCATCGCTTGGCGAACAGACCATCAACGTCGTACACATACGCCAAACCACCGCTCATGCCAGCAGCGAAGTTGCGGCCAGTTTCACCCAATACAACCACAGTGCCGCCGGTCATGTATTCGCAACCATGGTCGCCAGTGCCTTCAATAACAGCCGCTGCACCAGAGTTACGCACCGCGAAACGCTCGCCAGCAACGCCGCTCAGGAATGCTTCACCTGCAATTGCGCCGTACAACACGGTGTTGCCCACAATCATGTTTTCTTCAGGCAAACCACGGAAGTCGTTGGTGGGGCGCACGATAATGCGACCGCCACTCAATCCCTTGCCCACGTAGTCGTTGCCCTCACCCACCAGGTCAGCAGTTACACCGTGGGCCAGGAAGGCACCGAACGATTGACCCGCTGTACCGGTGAACTGAATGTGAATGGTGTCGTCTGGCAAACCAGCATGGCCATACTTCTTGGCCACTTCACCCGACAACATGGCACCTGCTGTGCGGTTCACGTTTTTAATCGGTGTGATGAAGGAAACACGCTCGCCTTTTTCCAAGGCTGGTTTGGCCAGTTGAATCAGCTTCTGGTCCAACGCCTTGTCCAAACCGTGGTCTTGGCCACCGGTGTGCAACAGCGGCTCGGTGGTGCCTTCTGGTACCCACAGCAAACGGCTGAAATCCAGACCCTTGGCTTTCCAGTGTGAAATGCCTTTCTTCATGTCCAGCAAATTCGCGCGGCCAATCAGGTCGTCGAACTTGCGAATACCCAACTGCGCCATGATTTCACGCACTTCATTGGCCACGAAGAAGAAGTAATTCACCACGTGCTCAGGCTTGCCAGTGAACTTCTTGCGAAGTTCGGGGTTTTGCGTGGCAACGCCCACCGGGCAGGTGTTCAAGTGACACTTGCGCATCATGATGCAGCCTTCAACCACCAGCGGTGCGGTGGCAAAGCCGAATTCATCTGCACCCAGCATGGCGCCAATTACCACATCGCGGCCAGTTTTCATTTGGCCGTCGACCTGAACACGAATGCGACCACGCAAGCCGTTCAGCACCAAAGTTTGCTGTGTTTCAGCCAAGCCCAGTTCCCAGTTGGTACCTGCATGCTTGATGGAAGACACAGGCGACGCACCAGTACCACCATCTTGACCAGCAATCACCAGATGATCAGCCTTGGCCTTTGATACACCTGCTGCAATGGTACCTACACCCACTTCTGACACCAGCTTCACGGAAATGGAAGCCTGGCTGTTCACGTTTTTCAGGTCGTGGATTAGCTGGGCCAAATCTTCAATGGAATAAATATCGTGGTGCGGGGGTGGAGAAATAAGGCCCACGCCGGGTACGGAATAACGCAGCTTGCCGATGTACTCGGACACTTTGCCACCGGGCAACTGGCCACCTTCACCGGGCTTGGCACCCTGCGCCATCTTGATCTGAATTTGATCAGCTGAAGTAAGGTATTCCGCTGTCACTCCAAAGCGGCCAGAAGCAACCTGCTTGATGCGTGAGCGCAGTGAGTCACCTTTCTTTAAGGGGAAGTCTGCAACCACCACGTCGCCAAGGAAACTCTTGAGGGTTTCACCCTCTTGAATCAAACCTTGGCCTGGACCAAACTTGTCCAAGCCTGCACGCAGTTCAGCGCTGTAACGTTTCTCATCCTCGCCACCTTCACCGGTGTTGCTTTTGCCGCCAATGCGGTTCATTGCAACTGCCAGTGTTGAGTGCGCTTCGGTTGAAATGGAGCCCAGCGACATGGCGCCAGTTGCAAAACGCTTGACGATTTCTTCGGCTGGCTCAACTTCCTCGATTGGAATGGCCTTGGCGGGATCAATCTTGAATTCAAACAGGCCACGCAATGTCATGTGGCGCTTGCTTTGATCATTGATGATTTGCGCGTATTCCTTGTACGTGTTGTAAGTGCCTGAACGTGTGGCGTGCTGCAACTTTGCAATTGCATCGGGGGTCCACATGTGTTCTTCACCGCGGGTGCGCCAAGCGTATTCACCGCCTGCATCCAGCGCGCCAGCCAGTACAGGGTCTGGGCTAAAGGCGGCTTGGTGAATGCGAATGGCTTCTTCTGCCACTTCAAACACACCAATACCTTCTACCTTGGTGGGGGTGCCAGCAAAGTAAGCGTCGATGAAAGCCTGGTTCAAACCAACCGCTTCAAAAATTTGTGCACCGGTGTAGCTCATGTAGGTAGAAATGCCCATTTTGGACATCACCTTCATCAAGCCTTTGCCCACTGCCTTGATGTAGTTGTACACCGCCTTTTCAGGACTCAAATCGCCAGGCAGGCCTTTGGCCATATCAGCAATTGTTTCCATCGCGAGGTAGGGGTGCACCGCTTCGGCACCATAACCCGCCAACAAAGCGAAGTGGTGCACTTCACGGGCTGAACCAGTTTCAACCACCAAACCAGTGCTTGTGCGCAAGCCCACCTTCACCAAATGCAAATGGATGGCGGAGACAGCCAGCAGCGCTGGAATGGCCACGTTGTCGCGGCTCATCATGCGGTCGGTGATAATCAAAATGTTTACACCGTTCTTAACTGCATCACGGGCCTCGGCACACAGGGAAGCAATGCGCGCTTCGATGCCTTCTTTGCCCCAAGCCACTGGGTAGCAAATGTTCAGCTCGTGGCTGGTGAATTTGCCGCCAGTGAAAGCTTCAATGTTGCGAATCTTCGCCATGTCTTTTGAAGTCAGCACAGGCTGTGACACTTCAAGACGCATGGGTGGGTTGATGTTGTTCAGGTCAAGCAAGTTGGGCTTGGGGCCGATGAAGCTGTTCAAGCTCATCACCAGGTTTTCACGAATCGGGTCGATTGGTGGGTTGGTCACCTGCGCGAACAACTGCTTGAAGTAGTTGTACAGCGGCTTTAGCTTGTTCGACATCACAGCCAACGGGCTGTCGTTGCCCATGGAGCCTGTGGCCTCTTCCCCGCTTTGCAGCATGGGGGCCATCAGGAACTTCAGATCTTCCTGGGTATAACCAAACGCTTGCTGGCGATCCAGCAATGTTTCGTTGGGCTCGATTGGCTCAGGCTGGCCTTCTACTTCATCCAGCTTCACGCGGATGGTATCAATCCACTGCTTGTAGGGCTTGGCGGCGCTCAGCTGGTTTTTCAACTCGTCGTCGTTGATAATGCGGCCAGCCTCCATGTCAATCAGGAACATTTTGCCGGGCTGCAGGCGCCACTTCTTCACAATCTTGCTTTCTGGAATCGGCAAGGTGCCTGATTCCGATGCCATCACAACCAGGTCATCTTCGGTCACGATGTAGCGGGCTGGGCGCAAGCCGTTGCGGTCGAGAGTGGCACCAATCTGTTTGCCATCGGTGAAAGCCAGGGCGGCGGGACCATCCCAAGGTTCCATCATGGCAGCGTGGTATTCATAGAATGCGCGGCGGTTGTCGTCCATCAGCGTGTGCTGTTCCCAAGCTTCAGGCACCATCATCATCATGGCTTGTGCTATTGGGTAGCCGGCCATCACCAACAATTCAAGGCAGTTGTCGAAACAGGCGGTGTCAGACTGGCCTTCGAAAATCAAGGGATACAGCTTTTGAAGATCATCGCCCAGCACGGCGCTTTTCATCACGCCTTCACGCGCACGCATCCAGTTGAAATTGCCTTTCACGGTGTTGATTTCACCGTTGTGGGCCAACATGCGGTAAGGGTGGGCCAGCGGCCACTCGGGGAATGTGTTGGTGGAGAAGCGCTGGTGAACCAATGCCAATGCGGACACGCAGCGTGGGTCTTTCAAATCAAGGTAGTACTCACCAACCTGGTTGGCCAGCAGCAAACCCTTGTACACAATGGTACGGGCGCTCATCGAGGGGCTGAAGTATTCGGTGCCGTGCGCCAGGTTCAGGTTTTTAATGGCGTGCACTGCGCGCTTGCGGATTACGTACAGCTTACGTTCCAGCGCATCGGTCACCATAATGTCGCGGCCACGGCCAACAAATACCTGGCGAATCACAGGTTCTTTCAAACGCACAGTGGGGCTCATTGGCATGTCGCGGTTCACTGGAACATCACGCCAGCCCAGCAACACCTGACCTTCAGCCTTCACTGCACGTTCAATTTCCTGCTCGCAGGCAATGCGCGAGGCAGTTTCTTTGGGCAAAAACAACATTCCCACCCCGTATTCACCAGCGGGTGGCAGGTTTACGCCCTGCTTGGCCATTTCGGCACGGAAAAAGGCATCGGGAATTTGAATCAGGATACCAGCACCGTCGCCCATCAATGGGTCAGCACCCACGGCACCACGGTGGTCCAGGTTTTCCAGAATCTTCAAGCCACTCGCGATGATATCGTGCGTGCGCTTGCCTTTAATGTGCGCCACAAAGCCAACGCCACAGGCGTCATGTTCATTGCTGGCGGAGTACATGCCTTTTTCTTCGGCAATCTTTCGGATGTCTTGTTGCATGGAAAAGCCCCTGATTTCGGTATGGAAATCACTTTACTGCACTGCCGCAAGATTCTCAAGAAAAATAAAAGGGGTCTGACCCTATTTATTTTACATCACCAAAAACAGGGATATTTAAATAGGGACACACAAAGATATCTGCAAAAGAAAAGTTAAAGCCCCCCGTACCCGAACCAGACAAGCCGGTAAATTTTCATTGAATTTACCCACCCTACCAGTTACAAAGCGCGTCACTTCAAATTGATCATGCTCATCATGAGCAAATCGTCTACAACAAGAAGTTGCGGCCAAGAACTGAACTCAAGAAGCAACAAATTGCACTTACAAATTTCGACTCGAAAGAAGTGAGAAATGAAAATCAATCATGATGCTGGCTCGATAAAAAGTAACAACAACCCGACTCAAGCCGTGGATCAAAACTCTCGAAGTGAAAAACACAATTCGACCAAAACAAACTTTTCACCTGCCATCAACGAGATCTCAAGGCACCTGGTACCTACAGCAAAGGCACTTCAAGGTGTTTCATTGAAATCGATCACACAAAACCGTGAACCACTGCTTGGCACGGTGTCCCTCGATAAACTCTATAGAAGTATCAGACAACAAAAACTGCTGAATACAAAAACTCAGAAACCTCTTGGCGAAATTAATCCCCTTGTTAATTCACTGTTTTCAACGGGTCGAGCAGGTATAAGCCTGGCTCTAGGCAAGCCAATCAACCAGCTTGCCAAAAGCAATATGCATCTTTCTGAACAAGTGAAATTTGTAAATAATGACGCCCCACTGGAAGCACAGTCTGGTCAATTCTTCTCATCCTTAATTGTATTGAACGGCGATGATCAAAGTTTTGAAGGCGCACTGTTCGCACCCAGCGATGCAAATGCGGCTGGCGTTTCCGACGCCAAGGCTTACGTAAAACAAGTTGGAAACAGGCGTGAAATGAGGAATTCAGCCAGTCAAATTTCGATGGAGGACGGAATACTGATCGTACGTAGAACTGCCGGGCATATGCAACTTAAAAAGGCAGGGATCGAAAATGGCTTCCTAGGACCAACGGCGAATAATCCTGATGACAAGCAGGTTCTTTGGGGGGGTGGCTTTAAGATTAATCGCGCCAAAGACAAAGACGGTCGCCTTCGTTCTTGGATCAATGTAACCTACAATTCCGCCCACTTGAATCATAGGGCACCAGACGGCATGGTTCCTGAGGAGATAAAACCAATTTTTCGACAAGCCATGGCCAATGTTAGCGGCTTGCCAGTTTACGAACCGTCACAGAGCCCGCTCAACAATGACTCCGCACAAGCAACACCAGAAAACAGGTGACTACCCGGTATACCCTACCGGCACAGCCAACGGCGGATCACCGTTTCTAAAAGCCTCTTGGTTGGCATAAACGGGTAAGCCTGCAATGTCGGCAGAGGCTTGCATAAAGGTCTGCTGCAAATTGTCAGGTACCTTCGCATCTTTGGTCGCGTTGCCATCACTACCAATATTAAGTTGCCTGGAGGTAAATGATACGGTGATGAATTTTTTAACCGTACCGTCACTGCCTTTTTCCTTCAAAACCGTGAAGCCACCACCAAACAGTTTTTGATTTGCACCTGATAAATTTGCATCCAAATCCAGTATCCGATTGGCCATCGCAGCCTTTTTGAGTTGCGCATGCCCTCCATTGCGTTTACTGACAAGCACACCTTCATTTGAAGAGTTGGGCCCAAACTCTATCTCTTTCTGTCCAGTACTGCGATCCCCCACTCTTTTGGCATAGGACTGCGTATACAGCTCATTGTTTTCTCCACTGCTCGGAACGAAGATAGCCTCTTTGAATGAATAGGTTTCACCTTCGAAGGACAGCGTGCCTGAGATGTCTTTCTGTAAAACTATTGCAGAGGAAAAGAACTGCTTGTCTTGAGCTTCAAGTGGTCCAGATGTTGATACACCCGAGTTTTGTTCTGGCTTTGAAACATGTTGTGTACCCATGCCTTTGCCAGTTCTGGCAGCCAGTTCACCCAGTAACGCGGCCCCCAAACCACCGCCAAGGGGCCTGACGGGGGCAGCCGCAGTTCTGTTTGTAACTTCCCCCAACACCGACCTCATGTTTCCACCACCACCCAGGGATCTCTGGCCAAGTCCGGCAGCACTTTTCGCCGGGTCGCCACCATTCGGCTTATCACGCGGTTTCACGGAAAAAGCCCTGTCGCCTGGAGCGGCTTGATTGATTGTTACAGCGGCCCGATTATAAAATCCACGAAGACCAGTCTTGGAAGTGCCAATCAATAACGCTTCATTCCCGGTGTTGGTAGGGTTGTCCAAAAATGCCTTTTTGAGATCTCCGGTTAATGCTTTGATTTTTCCGAATGGGAGAAGTTTTACAGAACCTAACTCCTCGGAAGAGGGCTTAATCAAAGAACCAAGGTGTTCGGAAGTTTTCGACAGGAAATCTGCAGGAGAAGTACCGATTGCTTTCGTTAACTGAGCACCAATTTCCGCTGCAGCAACGGCGGTCGACGGTTTTTCCCGAGTAATTTGAATTCCGTGGTTGCTGTTCTTCAAGCCCACGGCTGAATCTACAGAGGCATTTCCTGCGGAAATTCGGCCGTAGTTCACAATGGCCATCTCAACCACCTTTTCAAATCGCTACCTATTCGAGTTCAGCATTAATTTCGACAGGTGTCCTCCCCCATGCAGGCAACTCCAGCTTTAACTGGCACTACAACTCCGCGATCAAAGTGCCCTCTTGAGGGCTGGGCGCCCCCTGGGCCGAGGTCGGACTGGCCGGTTTGCCAGCTCTTGAATTTCAACGCAGAATGAGTCTTCAGCCCACAGCCAACCTTTTTGCAAACATCTTGATAATCCGGCTGTATCAAGCTCGCTTAAGCCCTGTTCGCTAAACTGACGGTAGCGGCTTTGGCGCTCAAAAGGCGTATTACCCAATTGCCAGTAAACAGGTAAGTCAGTCAACCACGCTTCGTTTACGGCACCCGCATGAGCAGCAAAACTACTCCAGGGGTAAGTGGTTAAATCAGGAGCTCCGGTTACACGCATGGCCAACTGCTCAACAAACAGACTAGCCTTCAAGCTGTGCGAACCGGGTTGCACCACCGTCGATTTAAAACGAGGCTCCCACAATGCGCTAGACTGCACGGCTTGCATTTGCCGAACAGCAGGGGAAAAGTGCCGGTTCAGGTTTTGCACAAAACGCCCAGCACAGGCAGCCTCTTTAGCAGAGATCAGTAACAAAACACGGGTGGGAACCATGCAATAGGAATGAATCAAAACCCGTTCTTGCGCAGCACTTTGGGGCAACAAAGCATGAAACAGAAAATAAGACTCTCGAGTTTTAAATACCTCTTGCCTTGCAATTCCCTGCAACTCAATCAGCATGGGGCATTCAGGAATGAAAAGGCGAGCTTGGCGGGCCATTGGGAGTCGTGTTACTGAACGCCTGGCACTGTCAAACGCTGATGCTCTTTCATGGCATAGCGGTCAGTCATCCCGGCAATATAATCAGCAATAGCTCGGGGTATATCTGCCTCGGAACGCTGAAAAAACTGTGGGGGCAGCAGGCGCGGGTCGCCCATAAAAATATGGAATAACTCTTGAACCACCCGGCGCGCTTTCAATGTGGCGCGAAGCACCTGGTAATGCTGATACAGGGCCTTTCGCAAAAATACTTTCAGGGCATGGTTCAACTCAGCCATTTCGGGGCTGAAACCAATCAATTTGTCGGCCAATTGAACATCGGCAACGCAAGTGGGTTTCATCTGTTGAATGCGGCGCTCTGATTCATGTAACAAATCTTGAACCAGCGCGTTAATAATGCCGCGCACGGTCTCGTGAATCAGCCTGCGACCTTCAATGTTCGGGTGTCGGGTTTTTACACGGTCCAAGTGCATTTTGAACAGCGGTACCTCGGCCGCTTGCTCAAGCGTAATCAGCCCTGAACGCAATCCATCATCAATGTCGTGGTTGTTGTAAGCAATTTCATCGGCCAGGTTGGTAACCTGCGCCTCAAGCACAGGGCGGCGGTTGCTCAAAAAACGGTCCGCTACCTCGCCCAGCTTTTCAGCGTTGGGTTTTGAGCAATGCTTCAAAATACTTTCGCGGGTTTCAAAACACAAGTTCAGGCCGTTAAAACTGGCGTATTTTTCTTCCAGTTCATCCACAACGCGCAAGCTTTGCAAGTTGTGCTCAAAGCCCCCGTAGGGCCCCATGCATTCATTCAGCGCATCTTGCCCTGCATGACCAAAAGGTGTGTGGCCCAAATCATGAGCCAAGGCCACTGCTTCCGTCAGCTCTTCGTTCAAACCCAAATTGCGGGAAATGCTGCGAGCTATTTGTGCCACTTCCAGGCTGTGCGTTAAGCGGGTGCGGTACAAATCGCCTTCGGTGTTTACAAACACTTGGGTTTTGTATTCAAGTCGACGAAAGGCCGCACTGTGGATAATACGATCGCGATCACGCTCAAACTCGGTTCGGCCTTCCGGGCTTTTTTCAGGATGCAAACGGCCACGTGTGTTGGTGGAACTGACTGCATATGGGGCCAAACTAAGTTCAAAGTTGCGCACTGTTGTTACCCTGCTCCAAGTTCCTGCAATGTTTGACGCACCAAAGCTTCGTCCGCGGGCGATGTGGATGCTGCGCCCAAGCCGTTGAGCAACACGTATTTGATGGAACCTGAGTCGGCTTTTTTATCATGCGCCATCAGTTCCATGAACTTGTCCAAACCCAAACGTGGAGGCATGACAGGCAAACGGGCATCCATCACAACTTTTTTCAGTCGCGCCGATTCTTCGGCACTGACACGCCCCATTCGGCGGCACAAATCAGCCGCAATCACCATACCGCAACCCACCGCCTCGCCGTGGTACCACTGGCCATAGCCCATGCCGGCTTCAATGGCGTGGCCGAATGTATGACCAAAATTAAGAATGGCACGTATACCACCTTCCCTCTCGTCTTTCGACACCACATCGGCCTTGATCTCGCAAGAACGCTTCACAACAAGCGCCAGCAATTCCGGATCGCGGTTCAACAGGGCAGGCATGTTGGCCTCGACCATGTTCAGGTATTCAACATCGGCGATCGCACCATGCTTGATGATTTCCGCCAGTCCACAACTTAGTTCACGATCAGGCAAGGTGTTCAACGTGGAAATGTCGGTGACCACCATTTGTGGCTGGTAAAACGCACCAATCATGTTTTTGCCCAAGGGGTGGTTAATGCCGGTTTTACCACCCACAGAACTGTCCACCTGGCTTAGCAGCGTGGTGGGCACCTGAATAAAAGCAATGCCCCGCATGAAGGCAGAGGCCGCAAACCCGCCCATGTCACCGATCACACCACCGCCCAAGGCCACAAGAACGGTTTTACGGTCGCAATGTTTTTGCAACAGGGCATCGAACACGCGCTGAAGGGTGGGCCAGTCTTTGTATTCTTCCCCGTCGGGCAAGCTGACCATGTGCACCTGTTTGGCATCCGCTTGCAGCAAACTCGCCTTTAAACGATCTGCATACAGTGGCCCCACGGTGGTGTTGGTGCAAATCATGACGGTTTTACCGGCCACGTGGGGTTTGAACAAATCCGCCTGCGCCAACAAACCCGCGCCAATGTGAATGGGGTAACTGCGGTCGCCCAAATCAACTTCAAGGGTGTATCGACTCATTCTGTTCCAGTGGCCTTCTGTTCGTTGTCGGGTGTTTTCTGACCCAATTTTAATGCATGGCTAATCTTTTGCACGATCTGGTACACAGGCTGCCGGCCAGTTTCAATCACCACGTCAGCGCACTCTTTGTACAAAGGCAATCGGGCTGCCAGAAGTTCTTCAATCTTTCTGCGGGGGTTGGGGCCTTGCAACAAAGGGCGGTTTTTATCCAGCCTGGTGCGCTGATAAAGCTCGGACGCCGAGGCACTCAAATACACCACAGCGCCAATTTGCTTGAGAATTTCGCGATTTTCCGGTGCCAGCACAATGCCCCCGCCGGTGGCAATCACCTGCTTGTCACAGCCAAGAAAACTGGCCAGTGCAGTTGATTCGCGTCGACGAAAGCCCGCTTCGCCTTCAATCTCGAAGATGACGGGAATACTGACACCTGTTTGATGCTCGATCAAATGATCGGTGTCAGTAAACTCCCAGGACAGATGCTTGGCCAAAGCCTTGCCGACAGTGCTTTTGCCGGCCCCCATCATGCCCACCAGCACAATGCATTGATTAGACACTTCGTTAAATCTTGGTGAATGATCAAGTCATTGTACGGTAAAGCTTGTCTTATTGCCCTGCAAGCACAACCGGCGTCAAAAAGATTAACAGTTCAGCACGGCGCTTGGATTCATTTTTGCCTCGGAACAACACGCCCAATCCAGGAATATCGCCCAAGAACGGTGTTTTATCGCTCAGTATGTTGTCATCTTCTTCGAAAATACCACCCAGAACTACAGTACCGCCGTCAGTCACCAACACTTTCGTTTTCACCCGACGAGTATCGATCGCTGGTCCGTTGGAAGTCTCGATACCGATAGAGTCTTTTGCAATATCAACATCGAGCAACACAGTCCCATCAGGCGCAATTTGCGGCGTCACCGCCAGCTTCAAGTTGGCTTCTTTGAATTCGGTGGCCGTTGCACCGCTGCTCGTCGCAATTTGGTATGGAATTTCTGTACCCTGCTCGATCAAGGCTGGCTCTTTGTTCGAAGTAATCACTCTGGGGTTTGAAACCGTGCGCACCTTGTTTTCAAGCTCAAGAGCCCGAAGCTGCAAATTAATCACCCGCGTCGAGTTGGCATTGAACAGGGTATAAGCAAAGTTGGTAGCACCTTCAACGCCGCTGTTTACAAAGTTACCCCTACCAAATTGATCACCAACATCAGCAAAGCCAGGATCTGCTCGAGAAGACAACGCCCTCATTCGTACTCCCAGATCTTTTGATACTGAGGTATCCGCCAATACAACACGCGCTTCAATCATCACCTGCTTCACAGGCTTGTCCAGCCCATTGATGATCATGCTGATTCGTTCAAGCCTGCTAGGAGTATCTTGAACAAAAATCTGGCTAGTGCGCTCATCTGAAATCAAAGTGCCCCGAGTCGACAAAAGCTTGGAGTCCTCAGACTTGATCAACGCTACCAAGTCTGCGGTTTTTTGGTAACTCACCTGAAACACCTTCGATGCCAGAGGCTCCATCTCATCCTGCGCACGGCGATTGGCAGTTTGAAATTGATCGTTGACGACATCGGCGGGAGTGGAAACCAACAACACATTACCCGACTGGCTAGAAACAAGACCCTTGGAGCGCATCACAATGTCAAGCGCCTGGTCCCAAGGTACATCTTTCAGAAACACTGTCACCTTACCCTTCACAGAGTCGCTCAATACAAGGTTCATTTTCGTGAAATCTGCGAAAACCTGCATCACTGTGCGTATATCCGCATCCTTGAAGTCAAGCGTAATGGGGCGGCCTATGTACCTGGCAACCGTACTCTGCTCCGGAGTGGGTGCCTTGAGTTCTATTGCCTTGGACTGCACTGCAGCAGTTTGTAAAGGTGGAGTCACCTCGACTTCAACCACTGATCCGTTCTGACGCACTGTGTGCGTAGCTCCATTCAGCTTCATTTGAACCGTTAGCGCAACATCGCCTGGTTTCAACTCAACCTGTGAAATTGGTGAATCTCCCGTAGTTTGCAACTGCGGCTTTACCCCAGGAGCAAGCCGGACATTGGCAAACCTTACATTCAACTGGTCATTGCGCAAATTTGCATCTGCCACGATGTCGGACCGGTCAAACTCCAACCTGAGTATCCATTTGCCGGCCACCTTGTTCCAAGTCCAGGCTTTCATCACCGGCCCTTCTGCAATCACGGCAGGCTTGCCTAGAACTTGCGCAACTGTCTCTTTCAACATACTGTTCTCAGACAATACTGAGGTCTGAGCGCTTCCTGGAATGAATGGCTTTGGTCCAGAGAATGTCAACTCCACCGAACTGTCTTTTTGATTTAGTTTAATTTCATAATTTTGAGCCAACTCAAATACCAGTCTGCTTTTTCCACCTGCAGCAATCAACTGGGTCTTCTTGATCCTGCTGTCTGAAGGCAAACTCAGCGGAAGCGAGTTGTTACTCAACTCCAAAGGAAAGTCAACCACCTGTCGCGCCGGGTTTGCAATTCGAAACAAACCCAACTTGCCATCAAATACCTGGTCAAACACCAGCGTCACGCGGGATTGATCGGCCAGCTCCTCCAGCTTGGCATCTACCACAGCCAGAGCATGTACCTGGGAACACAATAGCAAACCGGTTACGAGTACCGCTGCTTGGGGACAGGACCGAAAAAATACGGATTTAAATAGTCGATTGTTCATTGAGCATCCTCAGATGTATTCACTGGCATCAGGTTCAATTCAAGGCGCTTGCCGCCCGCCACAGAGTTTATTGGCGACAGCACAACTCGCCCCGGTCCAAACGAGGTCACTTTGTACGCACCCAACACATAACTACCTACCCCTACAACATGGTCTTTTTGTCCGTCATTCAAAATGGCCACCCGCTGGCCAGCCGATTCAATGAGCCCTGTCAGGCGTAGCGTCTCTGCCGCAGAATCAATTGCCGCGCTCAGGCTTGCAGCTTCGCTCCCCTCGGCGCTTGCCCA
Source organism: Burkholderiales bacterium (assembly GCA_021299735.1). Taxonomy (GTDB): domain Bacteria; phylum Pseudomonadota; class Gammaproteobacteria; order Burkholderiales; family Burkholderiaceae_B; genus Limnobacter. The sequence goes on from JAJTEM010000005.1 coordinate 121,287, forward strand.
CTGAAACAGGCGACCAGTAATGAGAGGCAAATCCTCCGCCTGAACACTTAAGCTCCCCGTTTGTTCTACGAATTCAGGTGCAACTTGTGCTTGTTTATGACCCTTATTCAGGCGTTGCATCAATTCGGACATCGCCACTGCATGTTTCTCGTTGGGATCACCCAACTCCGGAAAAAAAGGCACCAGTAACACCGCGAAAAGAAAATCCATCATGGCTTTTGCTCCTCTTGAAGCTGCTGCGCATCTGCGGGCAGTTGAGCAAAGGCATTCAATTCACCATTCATTTGCCAGCCACCTTCGTCAGTCAAATGCTTAATGTCGAATTCCTTCAGACTCACTTGACGACTAAGCGCTGCAATGTGATTGGGCAAACGAGAAATTGAATCGCCACTGCCACGTAAACTGACTTTCACGGGAACAACTCGCATCACCTCCAGGTTCAGTGGCTCTTTGGGTGTGAACTCGGCCAGCTTTATGTTGTGGTCAAGAATCAGATCGTTAATCCGTCCTAGCAAAGAGGCGAGTTCCCGCTCTGTCGGCAATGCCATTTTCAACAGGGGTAACTGCACCTCCAACTGAGCCAACTCAGCTTCAATCTCTGAGCGGTCCAGCAACAATTTTGATTGCGTGTCCAGGCGCGTCAGGGATTCCTGAATATTGGCATCAAGTTGAGTACTCATCGTCAAACAGTCTTTCCAAAACAGAAAAAAACCCAGCACCAGAAAAAGAAGCCAAAGCCCGGCCATCAACAACAATCTTTGTGACACCGAAAGGGAAGGTAACTCGTTGGCTAAATCCCGAAAACTCATCTCATCTAGGCGCATTTTCAACACCTCTCAATACAGCCTTGATCTCAAACAGGTGGCGATTACCCTGTACTTTCTTATCAGTGCCGCTTGGTTCTGTAACAGACACCAAATCAACCGAAACAAACAGACTGTTGCCTGTTTCCATTTGATCCACCCATTGTGCAAGACTAGATACTGCATCTGTAAACCCATTAATAGTTAGTACGTCTTGGCTGACGAGCAAACTAGTCATCGACACACTGGAGGGCACGGTCGCATCCAGATATGAAATCCAACGACTTGGCAGAATCGATTCCTTCTCCACCGCCTCCAATGCATTGACCTGGCGACTCAACACCGCAACCCGGTTCTTCATGGCCTGAACCTGTGCTACCTGCGCGGCCAGCTCAGATTCCATCGCGCTCAAATTGCCAAGAAACGCCTCTTGTCGAGCCACACGTTCCTGAAACTCACCACCAATCGCATAACAGACACCCAAACCCAAAACCGCACCCATTGCCAGCTCTGCTACCACGCGACGCTTTCTGCGCGTCTCGCGCAACGCCCGGTAGGGATAAAGATTGAATAAAATTATTCGCATGGCATAGCCTCCAATGCGCCAAATGGCACCACATCATCATGCCAACGTCCCTGCAACTCTTTTCGGGGGGAAATATCAATCAAACGTGGAGACAAGACTTGACTGCGCTTGGCAGTTGATTCGCATCCTTTCGCGTACATCAACTCTCCACCCAAAATCAACCTCACCGAGGCAACGTCCTCAGGCGCTCCGTCCCGCGTCCATGTGGATACGAGGCGCTCAAGCGCTGAAATCGCTTGCACAACCGAGAAGCCCTCCTCGTTGTGCTCCCAGCTCTCATTGAACAAAACGCCATGTGAGAAAACTGCCAATCGAATTTGATGGCGAGACAGATCGCCGTGCAACAGAAAACGGACATCAGCCGATTTCAACGCCGCCGGTACCATCTGCAAATAACCGTTCATGGCGGCCACTGCGTCCAGCGTGATGCCCAGACAGGTGAGCCCACAGGACTGGCAAGCGCGCATGATTTCGTCAACCTGCTTTTGATCAATTCCCGCAACAGCAAGGCTGACGCTACCATCTGACAGCTGCGCCTTCACCTGCCAATCGAAAGCAGCCTCACGTTCAGATTGCCCGGCAGCAGCCTCCATCAGTTCCTGAATCTGAAACCGGATAATGTTCTCACGCTCATCTTTTGCAACACCAATCTCGCCCAAATAAGCATGTTTGGACGGCACTGAAACCACCACAAATTGCGGCTTGATTAGAGTTGGGGGCAGCTCCTGGATTGCTGCAGCGATCGCTTGTCGCAGTGATGCCGCCGTCAACATGGCATCATCTTGGGGGACAAGCTCCAAAACACCACCGCCCGAGGCACGAATCGACTTAAAGGACAAACACCCCTTGCGCTCAATTTCACCGTAAACCCAACGACATCGATCCCCGCTAAAAGAGATGGACAGAGCATAGGCCGCACCAGCGTGTAACTTAAGGAATAAATTTTGAACAAATTTCATGAGTCAACCCTGAACAAGGTAGAGCTTCAGGGTAGTGAATTCAGCGAAGCCGGCTAACCCTCATTGGAGGGGTATAACCACAAGGGGGAGAGCGCGAATTCACCGCTGGAGTCAACGGCCGGAAATTCCTGTGCGTTGGCAGATACAATATAGGAACCAACACCAATACTTTTCCGACCTGTGAATTCAAAAAAAATCCGCCTCAAGCATCGCTCCGACGGCTTCATTGCTACCACCCTCAGTGTATTGATCGGCCTTGGAGTCTCAGGGGCCCTCCTGGTTGGCGTGGCCTTGGCACTTATTTTCCCCAAGTTGCCAGATCTCGATACCCTGACCGACTACAGACCCAAAGTGCCGCTACGCGTGTTGACAACGGATGGTGTGCTGATCGGTGAGTTTGGAGAAGAAAGACGCAGGCCAGTCGACATCACCGAGGTCCCATTGGTGATGCAGCAGGCGATTCTGGCGGCAGAAGACGACCGGTTCTACGAACACGGCGGTATCGATTTTATGGGGGTTGCGCGCGCATTAATCACCAACGTCACCTCGGGTGGTCGCACACAGGGCGCAAGTACAATCACCATGCAGGTTGCCCGCAATTTTTTCCTGACACGAGACAAAACCTGGACCCGTAAACTGTACGAAGTACTGCTGGCCTACAAAATCGAAGGCAGCCTGAGCAAAGACGAAATTCTGGAGTTGTACATTAACCAGATTTATCTGGGACAGCGCGCTTACGGATTCCAATCAGCCTCCCAGGTGTATTTCGGGAAACCCCTGCGCGACATCAACGCTGCTGAAGCGGCCATGCTTGCGGGCTTGCCCAAAGCCCCATCAGCCTACAATCCAATCGTGAATCCCAGCCGCGCACGGGTTCGCCAGGAATACGTGTTGCGTCGCATGAATGAACTGGAGTATCTCGATGACAAGCAGTTCGAGGCAGCACTGAAAACAGAGCTTGTTTACCGAAACCGCAAAACAAATGACGATGACATTGAGGCCACCACGGGCCTGACCATCAACGCCGACTACGCAGCAGAAATGGCTCGCCAGGCTGTGGTTGAAATGTATGGCGAGGAAGCCTACACCTCGGGGATCACAGTCACCACCACCCTGATCGCCAAAGAGCAACGTGCAGCGCAACGCGCCTTGCGCAACAGCGTGATGGACTATGAACTACGTCAATTCTTCCGCGGCCCTGAGGGTTATATAGAGCTGCCAAACAACCCAAAAGAAGCCGAGGAAGTGATTGGAGACAACATCAGCGACTACACTGACTACGGCTTTTTACAAAGTGCGGTTGTGCTGTCAGCCAGCCCCACCGAAGTAGTTGTATCACAAGGTGCAGGGGCACCTCTGAAACTCACTGGGGCCAGCCTAAAGCCCGCTGAAAGCTGGTTGAATGATCGCGCCCCGGCCAACAAACGCCTGAAACGCGGTGCCGTGGTGCGCATTCTGAAGCGCAAAGACCAACCGCCCATGCTCACACAACTGCCCGAGGTCGAAGCTGCATTTATTGCCATCAGCGCCAAAGACGGGGCTATCCGCGCATTGTCAGGCGGCTTTGAATTCTCGCGCAACAAGTTCAATCACGTCACCCAGGCAACACGCCAACCAGGCTCGTCATTCAAGTCTTTTGTTTACTCAGCAGCACTTGAAAAAGGCATTACACCGACCACACTGGTGGCCGATGAGCCTATTTTTGTGCCCGCTGACACCCCGGGCGGCAAGGACTGGAGCCCTAAGAATTATGACGGCAAATACGATGGCCCCATGTTGCTTAAGGAAGGCCTGGCCAAATCCAAAAACATGGTATCCATTCGGGTGCTACAAAAAATTACCCCGCAGTATGGTCAGCGTTGGGCCACACAATTTGGCTTTCCCGCAGCCAACGTACCCCCTTACCTCACCATGGCACTTGGCGCAGTAACAACTAACCCCTTGCAAATGGCCAGTGCATATGCAGTATTTGCCAACTCGGGTTATCGAGTTAAGCCCTATTGCACGCCCTGCTGTTGCAGGCGAGGAAGCAAATCGTGTAATCGACGCGCGCAACGCTTTTCTGACCACCCGCCTGCTGCGTGAAGTGGTTGAACGAGGCACCGCAACAAAAGCCAAGGTACTTAATCGTGGCGACATAGTGGGTAAAACTGGCACCACCAACGACAGCCACGATGCCTGGTTCGCAGGCTACAACAGCGATATTTCGGCAGTGGCTTGGGTGGGCTATGATCAGCCGCGCAACCTGGGGGCACGCGAAACCGGTGGAGGTCTAGCCCTGCCAATTTGGATCGATTACATGAAGGTTGCCCTGGCAGATTTACCCGAGCAACCCCAGGTGGTGCCGCCAGGCATTGAATTCATTGACGGCAATTATTACTACTCCGAATACACCCCAGGGAACGGCGTAGCCCGAATCGACGTAAGCGGCGGCGGAGATGACATTCCGAGCCTGTTCAACTTCCTGAAAGGCCTGGGCGGAGTGCTCGAAGGCGGCGGTGAATCACCCATCAGCGGCAACCCCACAGCTGGCGATTCCACCACAAACACAGGCCCTGCCCGCCCGCGTGAACAACCGAGAGATGACATTGAAAGGCTGTTCGGCAATAACTAAACAAGCTAAAACTTGGGGCAGTTTTGCCCCAACTGGCCGCTGAGCAGTTCTACAAAATGAGTTCTGAAAGACTTTTTACTGCGAGTATCCAGCCATTCACCGTTTGAATACTGATAGTGAAAACCACCCGATTTCGCAGCCAGCCAAAGCTCATGATTAGCCACCTGGCTATTTAAAATCATCTTGCCTTTGTCTTCAAAATCAAGGGTTAATACATTGCCCGAGCGCATTGAATCTGCATCAAGGTCGAGCGTATCGACCAAGGATTCAATATACTCTTCTACTTGAACCAAGGTGGCATCCACCACCGCGTGGAATTCTGTGTCTGTCATGAAAAAAATACCTCTAAGAACATTGACCATTGTCACCCTGTTTGCGCTGGGCTTAAGTGCTTGTGGCCAACGCGGCCCACTTTATTTGCCCGAGCCGCCAGCCCCCCTGCCCAAGCCAGCTGGCTATGACAAACCGCAACAACAGCAGAACCAGCAGCAAAACCGCTAAACCTTCAATTTCGAGCAAATTTTACCGTGCAAAACAACTCAGTAAACCCCAGCGATCTAAACCCCCATCTGCAGTTCGATACAAACAGTGGTGAACTATTGTTTGAAAACACCGAGCTTTCCGGTTTAGCACAGGAATTCGGAACACCTTTATATGTGTATTCCGCCACCAGCATTAAAGCGGCTTACCGGGCGTATGCAACTGCATGCCAGGGTTTGGCACAGGTTACCGTTTGCTATGCAGTCAAAGCCAATTCCAATATTCATATTCTGAAATTGTTGGCCCAGGAAGGTGCGGGGTTCGACATCGTATCTGCCGGTGAACTGGCACGCGTAATCGCAGCAGGTGGCGCGCCTGAAAAGGCCGTGTTTGCAGGCGTGGGTAAATCCGTGCAAGAAATTGAATACGCACTGGGACAGGGTGTTGGCTGCTTCAATGTGGAATCCGAAGCGGAAATGGAACGTGTGGCCCAGGTTGCCGAGAAATTGCAACGAAAAGCGAATGTATCAGTTCGTGTGAATCCCGATGTGGATGCAAAAACCCACCCCTACATTTCCACAGGCCTGAAAGAAAACAAGTTTGGCGTCTCCATGAACGCAGCCAAACGGGTTTACCAATTTGCAAATGCGCACCCGTGGCTGAACGTGCATGGCATTGATTGCCACATTGGCTCTCAGCTTACCGATGCCAGCCCGTACTTTGATGCGCTTGATCGTGTACTCACGCTGTTGGATCAATTGGCCGCAGAGGACATCGAAATCAATCACCTCGACCTGGGCGGCGGTATTGGCATTCGTTATCTGGACGAAACACCACCAACACCGGCTGAAGTGTTGCCAAAATTGATTGCGAAGGTTCAAAGCTGGGCCCAGGCCAAAGGTCGAAGCATGCCCACACTGTCATTTGAACCGGGCCGCTCGATTGTGGGAAATGCGGGTGTTTTGCTAACCCAGGTTGAATTCCTGAAAGAAAACGAAGGCAAACATTTTGCAATTGTGGATGCAGCCATGAACGACCTGATGCGCCCAGCCATGTACAAAGCCTTCCATGGTGTGGTGGCCTTGCAGCCCAACCCTCATGCACAAGCGCAAGAATATGATGTAGTTGGCCCGGTGTGTGAATCGGGCGACTGGCTTGCAAAAAACCGCACGCTGGCCATTGAACAGGGCGACTACCTTGCCATTTTATCGGCAGGTGCTTACGGTCAAACCATGGCCTCGAACTACAACAGCCGCGGTCGCGCTGCCGAAGTATTGTTGGAAAATGGCAAAGTCACTTTAATTCGCAGACGCGAAACCATTGAAGACCAGCTTCGCCCCGAACTTGATGTTTGATTCTTTGCTATTTAATTTCACCAAACCATAAAAAAAGCCCCGCCTCAAACGAAGCCGGGCTTTTTTTTATCACAACTTGTTATATCAAAGCTCGCCGTAAGAATGCAAGCCTGACAAGAACATGTTCACACCCAGGAAGGCAAAGCCGGTCACCAGCAAGCCCACCAAAGCCCAGTACGAGGCAACTACACCGCGCAAGCCCTTCACCAAACGCATGTGCAACCAAGCTGCGTAGTTCAACCACACCACCAGTGCCCAGGTCTCCTTGGGGTCCCACTGCCAATAGGCGCCCCAAGCTTCTGCAGCCCACAGTGCGCCCAAAATGGTGGCCACAGTAAAAAATGCAAAGCCCACTGCGATCGACTTGTACATCAAATCGTCAAGCACTTCGAGTGTGGGCAAAACGTCTGCAATTCGCTTGCGCGCCAACAAAATAGCACCCACTACCGCACAACCAATTCCCAGGTACAAGGCCCAGTAAATTGAAATACCCTCGGTGCGGAATACCATGGGCTCAAGGAACATCAACACACCCAAAATGCCGGTGGGAATCAAAGCCTTAATGCTGGGCGCATGTGCATACACCTTGAGCAGGTAGGCAAAAGCCACCATGGCCGCAATCGAAAATGTGCCATAGCCAATGAAGTTGGCAGGCACGTGAATTTTCATCCACCAGCTTTGCAATGCCGGTACCAAAGGCTGAATTGCATAGGCTTGGCGCTCTACACCGTACCAGGCCAAAAAGCCCACTGCCGCCACCACCACCAACATCACAAAAGCACCCAGCTGGCGGGTTTTGTACACCTGCTCATAGAACAGGTAATACATGGCTGTAATCAGCGAAAATAGCACAAACACTTCGTAAAGATTGGAAACAGGAATGTGGCCCACATCCGGCCCAATCAAGTAGCTTTCATACCAGCGAATAAACATGCCGGCAAAGCCCATCACCACCGCACCCCAGGTTAGAGCAGTGCCCACAAAACTCGAGGTGGGTGAACGCCCAACCAAGCCAATCCAGTAGGCCACTGTTGCAACCACAAACATCACACCCATCCACAAAATTGCAGACTGGCTTGATAGCAGGTACTTCAAGAAAAACTTCTGTTCGGCGGCAGCCAAATCACCGCCATAGCTGGAAATGGCCAGCAAGCTCAAGCTTGCCACTGTCAAAATCAACCACTTCAGAGAGCCCCAGCGGTAGGCCATGTAAGCCGTTACGGGCACGCAACTCCACAAAATGCTGATTTCGTAGATATCCATGAAACTGTGGTATTGCTGCGAGGCATAAGCTGCTGCAGCCACCAACAAGGCCGCGAAGGCAAAGTCGCTCCAATGAAACGATTTTGAAAACCACCCCGCCTTCTTTGTAGACAAGCCCGCTTTATCACCCGCGGGGGTTTGATTGATCCAGGTCGAACTCATACCGCATCTCCTGCCGGGGCTGCTTTCGGCACAGCCCTGCTGTTCAATTCATTTACAAACTGCTCGTACTCTTTTTCAAAATCCATGGTCTTTCGGGTAGTGGACATGCCCATCATTACTTTGGAACCACTTTCATCCTGCGTTACCCAGAAGAAAGCCCGGCGCTCGCGGATGTAAAACATGGAAAATACCCCGATGCACAAAAACAAACAACCCAGGTAAACAATCCATTGCCCAGGGGCTTTGGCCAACTGGAACACGCTGGCCTTTACCTCATCAAACTGGTCTAGCTGGAACATCACTGGTGCGCCATACAGGGATAAATCTGACAAAGCAATTTGCGCATCTTGTACAAAGCGCCCATGTACTTCATCTGGCACTGCGGCGGGCAAATTGGCTGTAGTACGTGAAAGCTGATACACCTCCCACATGGCACCTTGCAACAAGCGAATAATTACATCACTGGCTTTTTCACGTTCGCCCTCGGGCACCGTGCTTTCAATAAACTGTGCAATCGCAGGCAAACCAGACAACTCGCTGTTCAAACCGGCAAAACGCTCCAATGCACGCTGTGCACTGTCAGCCACGCTGGCCACCAACTGGGAGGAATCTGGCCGGTCACCAAACGCCTGTTGCGCAAAACGCTGAGCTGCTGCTTTTCGAATTTCATCATTTTGCAGGGCCGCACGCAAGCGCATGAAACCTTCCAGCTGGCCATTGTCATCCACCGGAATTCGCAGGTATTTAAAACCATCGGCCGGGGTTTCACGCACACCCGCCAAATAATACCGCCCGCCATCGAGGTTGATCGGCAGCATGTAGTTGTGAAACTCACGGGCTTGGCCTGCAGGGTCTCGCAGCTTGTAAGTTATGCTGGGGCCAATGTTTGTGAATTTGGTTTTTGCATCCTCCTTCACACCTGGGCCCAATACGCTGGCCAGGTTGGTCTCGAATGGTGACAGAGCATCGGCATTGCCCAAGGCAAGGTCATCCACACTCACCTGTTCGGCGTTCTCCACAGGCAAGGCTTCCACATTGATTGATTTGAATGCCGTAAACTCTACCTTCAAATCCTTGCTCAAATCCCCTTGCAGCTGGCTTAAATCTCGGCCACCACCCACCACGCCATCTAGGTCGAAGCGGTAATCGCGCTCGCCAGTCAAGGGAATGCCCTTCAGCTGAACCTTGGTCCCGCCATCGTCAAAACTGGACTGGTACACCGTCACACCCTTGTAAATCAGGGGTTTGTTCACCTCAATGGTTGCTTCAAACCGCTCCTGAGTATCCGGGTCAAATACCTCAACATCACTGGCAAACAACTTGGGCATGCCAGTGCTGTAAAAATCAATGCGGAATTGTTTCAGCGTCAGCTCAAAGGGTAGGTCTTGCACCAACAAACCATCGTCAGTGTTCAACACGGCCACACGGCTAGTTTCTCCCTCTGGCAGCAGCAAATTGGCACGGTAGCTGGGGTTCGATTCTGCAAGGCGTGCCTTTTCAGGAATACCTGCTGTAATTTCTGCGCCAGTTACCGGGGTTTTGCCTGTGGCCCAAACGGCAATCTGCAAAGGCACACCACTGTCTAGCAAACCACCGATACAAATCACAATGATTGACAAATGTGCCGCAATATACCCAAATCGGTTTGCGCTGCCCGCTTTGGCAGCCACCATGGTGCCATTGTCACGCACCGATTGCTTCACTTTGAAGCCCTTGTGTTCAAGCCACTCAGTGATAATACCCGGCAAAGCGTTGGGCTTCTCATTGAAACGACCTTCCCAACGATGAGCAAATGCCCTCAAGCTGTTTTCGCGAATATTTTCGCGATAAACACGCATTTCCTTGATCATCTTCGGCGTATTGCGATAAACGCACAGGGAAGTAGACACCACCAGGAACGCCATCACGGCAATAAACCAAGGCGCGTTGTAAATTCTGAACAACCCCATGGGCTCAAAAAACGAAGCCCAGAATGGCCCAAACTGGTTTACATAGTTCACCCAAGGGTCTGCCTGCCCAACCACCGTGCCAATGGCCGAAGCAATACAAATCAATGTCAGCAGGCTGATGGCAAAACGCATGGAGCCCAAGAGCTCCATCAAACTGCCCCAAAACGACTGCCTTCCCATTCTTTGTGGGTTCGAATTGTTTGCGATGTCTCCTGTACTACTCACAAGCTTCCCCGTTGTTAACTCGATGGACTTTCTTGCTGTCCGTCTTTTGCCGGTGTCGAAAAAAAAGGGGCTATTCTCTAGCCCCTTTTTGACTGGCAATTTCACCAAATGTTCAACGCAAACCTGCGATGTAATCTGACACAGCTTTCATTTCTTTGTCAGACATCTTGTTCGCAATCACACTCATCTGTTCACTGTTGTTGCGCACGCCGTCTCGGAAAGCGATCAACTGGCTTTCCGTGTACTCAGCATGCTGACCACCCAAACGCGGATACTGGGCAGGAATACCAGCACCATTGGGGCTGTGGCAACCGGCACAGGCTGGAATCTTTTTATCCGCAATGCCGCCACGATAAATCTTCTCGCCCAAGGCCAAGGTGTCTTTGTGTTTGGCTGAACCCAAAGTCTGTTTCTGTGCAGCCAGGTAAGCGGCCACGTTTTTCATGTCCTCATCGGACAAACCCGCCGCAAAGCCCGCCATGATCGCATTCTCACGAAGCGGTTTTTCACCGCCCTTGCCTGGCTTGAAATTCACAAGCTGCTTGTAAAGGTATTCCGCATGCTGACCCGCGATTTTCGGATAAATTGGCGCAGACGCATTGCCATCTGCACCATGACAAGCCGCGCACTGCTGCATGATTTCCTTGCCTTTGGCCAAATCGGGCTTGAACACTTCAACAGGGCCAGCAGCTTGGGCCACCGACATTGAAAACATCAAAGCAGCAAACAGAGAACTCAGTTTAAGCGTCGTCAGCTTGTTCAGCATGGTCAAACCCATCAAAAAGTGCATCAAAAAGTAGTGCGGCGATCCAGAAAACCCAGCGTGGCAAGCCCACAACTCCAGCAAAGTTTTCACAAACCCTAGATTATAACCACTCAAGCTGCTGTCTTGCATCTAAAATGTGCGCATGACAATCAATTTCCACAACACGCATTTCGAGATCTCCGCATCTCGCATGGTCGAATGCCCGGGCGCCAGCGTCCCCGAGATCGTATTTGCCGGCCGCTCCAACGCCGGTAAATCAACGGCCATTAACACCCTGTGCAAACAACGGCAACTGGCCTACGCCAGTAAAATGCCAGGCCGCACGCAGCTACTCAACTTCTTCCACGTGATCGAGCAGGCAGAGCCTATCGCACGCCTGGTCGACCTTCCTGGCTACGGTTTTGCCCAACTAGCACAAACCAGTCAAAGTGTTTGGGACAAAGAACTTGGAAGCTACCTGGCCGATCGCCCAAGCCTGGTCGGCACGGTGCTTATCGTTGACTGCCGTCGCGGCCTGCTTGAACTTGATTATGCCTTAATCAAATGGGTTGGGCACCGCCAGTTACCTGTACACATACTGCTGTCCAAAGCCGACAAATTCAATCGCCAGGAGCAAGTACTCGCCTTGCGCTCTACGCAAAAAGCCCTTGATCCTTATCGCGTCAATGGCCATGAAATCACGGTTCAACTGTGGTCCGCATTGAAAAAAATCGGCCTGCTTGAACTGGAAACCCAACTGTCCAATTGGGTACGCCCGCCCTTGGCCGCCCCAGAAACAACCAAATCCGAGCCGCCGACAAAATGACACAACATTTGTACCATCGCCCACGTCGCCTGCGCCGAACAGATGCATTGCGTCGCCTGGTGTCTGAGCACACGCTGAGCGCAGCCGACTTCATTTATCCGGTATTTCTTATTCCTGGCAGCAACAAACGTGAAACGGTGGGCTCAATGCCCGGTGTAGAGCGCCTGTCACTAGACCTGCTGTTCGCCAAAGCAGATCAATGCCTGGAATTGGGTGTGCCTGTCATGGCCTTGTTCCCTGTCATTGAAGCAGACAAGAAAACTGCCGATGGCCAGGAAGCCACCAACCCCGAGGGTTTGGTGCCACATGCAGTACGTGAATTGAAAAAACGTTTTCCGGAATTGATGCTGCTGACCGACGTGGCATTGGACCCATTCACCAGCCACGGGCAAGACGGCCTGATCGACGAAAACGGCTATGTATTGAACGACGAAACCGTCGAAGTATTGCAGATGCAAGCCCTCGTGCAAGCGCAAGCTGGGGTCGATATTGTGGCCCCCAGCGACATGATGGACGGCCGCGTTGGTGCCATTCGTGAAACGCTTGAAACCAACCGCTGCATTCACACCAGCATCATGGCTTACTCTGCCAAATACGCCTCCGCTTTTTACGGCCCCTTCCGGGACGCCGTAGGCTCCAGCGGCAATCTGGGCAAAAGCAACAAAAAGGTTTACCAAATGAACCCTGCCAACAGCAACGAAGCGTTGCTTGAGGTTGGCATGGATCTCGACGAAGGTGCGGACATGGTGATGGTGAAGCCCGGCATGCCTTACCTCGACATTTTATGGCGCGTGAAAGAAAAATTTGCCCGCCCAACTTTTGCTTACCAGGTTAGCGGTGAATACGCCATGATCAAAGCCGCGGCACAAAATGGCTGGCTTGATGAAAACGCCGTCATGCTTGAATCCCTGCTGGCCTTCAAGCGCGCAGGCGCCGACGGCATACTCACCTACTTCGCACTCGACGCAGCAAGGCTCATCAAACAAGGGTAATACACATGGGAATCTGGACGCATCTAACTGAAAAACAAATCAAGAAGTTAAATGATGCGCCCAGCCAGCTGCCTGAATCCGGATTTCTTTGGCTGGACACTCAACTCGACGAAGATTTGGCATGGATACCGGAAGTAGAAAACCTTCTTGGCTTCAAGCTGGATGAGCTTCATCTTGAAGACCTCAGCAACACCTTTCACCCCAGCCATTTCGACATTGGCGATGGTTACAACATACTGATTATCCGTTCACTGTCCAGCAAACCCCTGTTTGATGAAAACAACCGGCTCAGCATCAAAACACGGCCCGTATTTTTCGTCATCACGCCAAAACTTCTGGTCACATTTCGCCCAAAGGACAGTCGCACCTTTGCCATGGCCCGCAAATTCGTGGACAGCGAAACCGAAAAATCGCTGGATGAAATCGAAACTTTTTTGAAGTTCAAACGCCCGCCCGCTAGCACCGACGAACTCATGATCCAGCTTGTCAGCAACTTGGTGGATCGCTTCATGGAAACCCGGATCGAAATTTCGGAGCAACTGGATCGCTGGCAACGAGATTTGCTGAATCCGCGAAAGCGCTTTCAGGACTGGAATGCTTTGCTCGCAGCCCGCAATGAAATGAATCGACTGGAATCAGTTGCGCAGGATCAACGTGACGCGCTGACCGATTGGCAGGAAGATCAGGAACGCGAAGGTCGCATGGCCGCATCCCTTCAAGTCAATGCCCGCGACACGCTCGAACACCTCGAACGTGTAGTTAGCCTGACCCGCCGCCTGGGCGCCAACACAGAAACTGCGGTGCAGCTTCACTTCTCTGCCACAGCGCACAAAACCAATGAAATTGTCACCATACTGACCATGCTTACAGCGCTGTTCATGCCACTCACATTGATCAGTGGAATTTTCGGCATGAACTTCAAAGAAACACCTCTTCTTGAAAACCCAAACGGATTCTGGATCAGCTTAGGGCTCATGGGCCTGTCCAGCGTTATTTCTTTGGCATTAATTGTCTGGATCAAAAGCCGAAACCATCTCGGCAAACCCTGAGTAAGCCATCTAATCACAAACCAAGACTGGGTCGAACCTGCCTTAAAGTCTGGTCAAACCGCTTCGCATTTTGAAACCCAATCACTTGGTGAACAGACTCGGTTTGCCCGGCAGGAAAAAACAAAATTGCAGGCGGCCCAAACAAGCTGAATTGCTTTAACAAAGCCTGGTCCGCAGCAGTGTTGTCCGTCACATCCACTTGCACCAAACGCATGCCCTTCAAGCTTTCCTTCACTGAGCTATCGGTCAAAGTAAACAGCTCGAACTCTTTACAAGTCACACACCAGTCCGCATAAAAATCGAGCATCACCGGCTGTGGGCTCGATGCAAGCAACTTCACAATATCCTCGCTTAGTACAATCTCAAAAGCAGGTTTGCCAGTTGCAAGCTGCTTCGAATCGCTTGCTACAGTTGTTGGCTGACCACTCAAACCCGCCAAAGGTTGAAGCAAGCTGCCCGAACCGGAGAACAAGCCCATCAGGTAAATCAACGCCAACAGGGTGAACAGCAAACCAAATGTTTTGCTAATCACTTTGCCTCTGGATCCCATAGTCGCCATGCTGCTTGCGCCATGAAACAAGGCCGCTGCGGTCATGCAGGCCAACAAAGCCCACATCGCCATCACCAGCCACACCGGTGTCACGGGTGTAATGGTCCACACCGCAACAGCCAAAAGCACAAAACCGAATGCTACCGACACCCAACTCATCCAGGCCCCAGCTTTTGGCAAAGCCGCACCAGCGCCCGCTGCAAACAATACCAAAGGCAAACCCATGCCCAAGGCCAGCAAGAACAACGCAGCACCACCCATCACCGCATCACCGGTTTGACCAATGTACAACAGGGCACCCGCCAACGGTGGCGCCACACAAGGCCCCAACAACAAAGCGGACAACACGCCCATGACCAACACCGGAATGAACTGTCCGCCCTTTAAGCGACCTGTTTTTTCTTGCAACCAACCCTGAAAACTGGATGGCAGCTGCAGAGAATAACCCATCAACAACGCAATTCCCAACAAAGCCAGCACACCGCCAAATGCCCACAGCACTCGGGGCTGTTGCATGGCCATCACCAGGCTTTGCCCAGTCATACCGGCCAGTACACCCAGCAGGGCGTAGGTCAGGGCCATGCCGAATACATACACCAAGGCCAACGCCATGGGCTTTGCTTTCCCAGCACCCTGTTTTCCACCCGCCTGCTGCCCAACCACCAAGCTGCTGACAATCGGCAACATTGGTAAAGTGCACGGCGTAAAAGCCAACAGCAAACCCAAACCGAAAAATACCGGCAACACAACCACCCAGCTTTGCTCAGCCAGCTTGCTGGCCAGTGCGCCGGCCTCATCGGCAGGCAAGCTGTTCATCGCCTGATTACTTTTTGCGGGAGAAGACTCAATATTTGTTTCAGCCCTTTGACCGAAAAAGGCATTCACGCTACCGCCCAACACACCACCCAGCAAACCACTTTCCTTGAATGCCACAGGTGTGCTCATCGGGGGGTAGCACAAACCAGCGTCTGCACACCCTTGTGAAATCAACACAGCCTTGGCCACATCTACGGAGTTATTGCCCAAGCTGTATCGGATTTGAAAAGTCATTTCGCCACGAAGTGCCTCAATTTCCTGATTCAAAAACTCATCAAACTTGCGGTCACCACGCGGTAACTCGACAAATTCAAACGCAGGCAACTTCATCGGATTTTCGAGCGCAAAACGCTCCCTGTACAAGTAGTACTCGGGTGCCACTTTTGCATGCACATCAATCAGGCAATTTTCAATACAGGCAGGGTCTTGAACAGTCAGCGTGAACTGAAAAGCCTGCTCAGGAGGCAAAAAATCATTGGCACTGGCCTTATTCAAACCCAACCACAAACTGGCCAGCAGCAACAATACTGGCATCACCCAGCGCACGCTTCGCTCGCTCATACCCCCACTCCCTTGCCACTGGCTGCAATCCAGTCAAGATAGGGCCCGTGCCCATCGGCAATCGGCAGCATTATCAGCTCAGGCACTTCATAACTGTGCAAACGAGGCAACGCTTTCTTCAATTCCTCGCCTTGCGATTCCGAACACTTCATCATCAACATCCATTCCGTGGTCTGCTCGACCTTTCCCTGCCAGCGGTACACCGACTCAACCGGGCCCACAATATTCACACACGCTACCAATTGCTCTTCAACCAAACAATGCGCCAACTTGGTGGCCTGCTCTTTAGAATCCACCGTGGAATACGCCACCCAACAAGGTTCTGATTTGTTTTTCATGCGCCCTTCCGCTTAAACCGGCGTTCGGTCAGGAACACGGCCAATGCAATACCCACCGCTGCGTAGACAGCCATTTGAGCCAAAAGTGCCGGCAACATGCTGAAGTCGCGGGCATAAATACCCCGCAATGCATCCACCACAATCGAAAGCGGCATGAAATCCGCAACCACCCTCAACCACTCGGGCAACTGCGCTCGAGGGAAAAACGCACCCGACAAAAATGTCATGGGCGTAACCACCAAGGTGAAATAAAACATGAAGAAATCATAGCTAGGCGCTCTGGCGTTGATGCACAGGCCAAATCCGGCGAACATCAAGCAAGCCAGAATCAATACCAACCAAGACAAAATCCAGAACTGAAAATCACCGATTCCAAGCAACGCCACGATCAACAACATGGCACCCGTACTGATCAAACCCTTGCTGGCAGCCCAGGTGCATTCACCTAAAACCACCTCGCGCAGGCGAACAGGCGTATTCATGATCACTTGCCAGGTTTTCTGGGTGTGCATGCGTGAAAATGCAGAATACAAAGCCTCAAAGGTAGGCGCATTCATGGCACTAATACACACCGCACCCACTGACAGGTAATTCAGGTAAGGCATGCCACCCACGTCAGGCAACATCGATCCGAGCCCTAAGCCAAAAGCCATCAAGGCCATCACCGGATCGACTACATTGCCAAGCAAGGAGGGAAGCGCGAGCTTACGCCACACCAAAAAGTTGCGGCGCCAAACCTGAAACACTGCATGGAAATTAATCATCGCGCAAAGCCCTGCCGGTCAAGCTGAAAAACACATCCTCAAGGTTACCTGGTCGATAAATGTAATCCACATCCGATTGGGGCGAACGCTTCAAAGCCTCCAGCATTTCATCCGCTTTTTCATTTCTGAAGTAAAACGTTTCACCACGCTGCTCAATAGGCGCAACCAGGGGCTCCAATTTCGAAATACCTTTCTGACCAACAAGCTGGGCGACGCAGCGTTCGGCGCCTGTGCCCCACACTTCCAACACCGAATGACCGACCACATTACGGATCAAGGTAAGCGGCTTATCGCATGCGACAATGTTGCCGTGGTCCAGCACAGCTACTCTATCGGCCAACCGCTGTGCTTCATCCATGTAGTGGGTCGTCAAAAACATCGCCATACCTTGGCGCTTCAAATCAACCAAGCGGTCCCAAATGACGTGCTTCGCCTGTGGATCAAGGCCAGTGGTGGGCTCATCTAGAAACAACACCCTGGGCTGATTAATCAATGCGCGCGCCAGCATCAAACGTCTGCGCATCCCCCCTGACAAAGTCGTTACAGAATCATTTTTACGGTTCACCAACTGTGCGAAGTTCAGCAACGATTCAGCACGTTCACGCAAGCTGTCTCCATGAAGGCCAAAATATCGGCCAAACACCATCAAGTTCTCGAACACCGTGAAATCAGGGTCTAGTGCATCATACTGCGGCACAACGCCCACATCCTTTCTGGCAATGTGGCCTGCTTCGGGCAGAGCTTTCCCCAGCAACTCCACAAGACCGGAATCGGCTTGTGCCAGACCCAGCGCTAAGGCAATCGTGGTTGACTTTCCCGCGCCATTAGGGCCAAGCAAAGCCACACACTCACCTGCGCTTAGCGAAAAATCCAAACCAGCAAGTACCTCCCGCCCACCGTAGGTTTTGCGAACACCGCGCAAATTTAAAACAGTAGAACCAGTCACTTAGCTACACCCTCAACAACAGTTATCAGCAATTAGAGCGCATAGCCAAATAAAAAAGCCGCGCCAGCATAAGCTAACACGGCTTTCTCAAACCTAATTTAATACAGCACAATTTCTGCAACACTCGTAGCGGCAACCAGGTCACCAACCAACAAGTAGTGCTAAAAAATTACGCCTGTTCTTCAGCGATTTCTACAACTTCAGCGGTTTCAGGGCGATCCACCAACTCTACCAAAGCCATTGGTGCGTTGTCGCCTTTGCGGAAACCAAACTTCAGAACTCGCATGTAACCCCCTGGGCGAGCCGCGTAACGAGGACCAATCTCGTCGAACAACTTCACTACCATTTCACGGTCACGCAGGCGGGCAAACGCCAAACGCTTATTGGCCAGTGTGGGAGACTTGCCCATGGTGATAATAGGCTCTGCAATTTTGCGCAGTTCCTTGGCCTTTGGCAGCGTTGTTTTAATCACTTCGTGACGCAACAAGGCGTTGGCCATGTTTCTAAACATTGCAAGGCGGTGGCTGCTGGTGCGATTTAGTTTACGCAATCCATGACGGTGACGCATTTTAAATATCCTTCAATCTAACAAACGCTAAGCTCAAGGCTTATCGAGACCGGCGGGTGGCCAGTTTTCCAATTTCATACCGAGTGTCAAACCGCGGGCGGCCAACACCTCCTTGATTTCGTTCAATGACTTGCGACCCAAGTTCGGGGTCTTCAACAACTCGTTTTCTGTGCGCTGAATCAAGTCGCCGATGTAATAAATGTTTTCGGCTTTCAAACAGTTTGCGGAGCGCACTGTCAACTCCAGATCATCAAACGGACGCAACAGGATTGGATCGACTTGTGGAGCACGCTGAGATACTTCTGGCTCAGCAGTGTTTTCCAATGCAGCAAACACAGACAACTGCTCAACCAAGATACGCGCGGCGAGACGAATAGATTCCTCAGGCGATAAAACACCATTGGTTTCTATTGACATCACCAAACGGTCCAGATCAGTACGCTGTTCTACGCGAGCACTTTCTACCGCGTAGGAAACACGCTTCACCGGACTGAAAGACGCATCCAATACAATTCGGCCGATCGCCTTGCTGGGCTCATCAGGAAAACGACGAACAGAACCTGGCACATAACCACGCCCCTTTTCCACCTTGATCTGCATGTCCAGCTTGCCGCCTTGCGACAGATGGGCAATTACGTGGTCTGGGTTAATAATTTCAACGTCGTGCGGCAGTTCGATATCACCTGCTGTAACAACACCCTCCACTTCACGCTTCAACGTCACGGTAACCACATCGCGCGATTCAAGCTTGAATACAATACCTTTCAAATTCAGCAACAGGTCAACTACGTCTTCCTGCACACCATCAAGGGTCGAGTATTCATGAACTACACCCGCGATAGAAACCTCGGTGGGCGCATAACCAATCATGGATGAAAGCAACACGCGACGCAGAGCGTTACCAAGAGTGTGGCCATAACCGCGCTCAAATGGTTCCATTACAACTTTTGCACTGTTAGGTGCGACTGTCTCGACCTCAACAATACGTGGCTTCAGCAAGCTAGCATTAAACATTCAAAATCCTTTTCAATACCCTCGGCTCGTTACACCGATAAGGCTGGGGATCCCTGGGATCAGTTAATCAAATTAACGTGAGTACAATTCAACGATCAAACTTTCGTTGATCTCTTGAGAGAGGTCACCGCGCTCAGGAATACTCTTGAAAGAACCTTCCATTTTCTTCGCATCCACATTAACCCACAGCGGGAAGCCCATCTGCTCGGCCAAAGTTACAGACTCCACAATACGTGCCTGCGTCTTGGACTTTTCGCGAATAGAAATAACGTCATTCAACTTCACGGAATACGAAGGAATGTTAACCGCTTTACCATTCACCAAAATCGCCTTATGGCTTACCAGCTGACGTGCTTCGGCGCGTGTTGATCCGAAACCCATGCGATAAACAACGTTGTCCAGACGAGATTCCAACAACTGCAACAAGGTTTCACCAGTGTTGCCTTTGCGGCGTGAGGCCTCGGCAAAATAGCGGCGAAACTGTTTTTCCAGAATGCCATACATGCGCTTCACTTTTTGCTTTTCACGCAATTGTTGGCCGTAATCAGAGGTACGAGCACCGGAGGTACGACCATGCTGACCTGGCTTTGAATCAAGCTTGCATTTGGAATCGAGACTACGACGTGCGCTCTTCAGACTTAAATCTGTGCCTTCACGACGTGATAACTTACACTTTGGACCTGTATATCTAGCCACTTGAAACCTCTTTCATTACGCGAGTTAACTCGCTTCAGTTCGTCAAACATTCTGACGAACAATGGTCTTAAAAAATTAGATGCGACGACGCTTGGGAGGACGACATCCGTTGTGGGGAATCGGAGTGATGTCAGAAATACTGGTCACTTTAATACCCAATGCATTCAAAGCACGTACGCTAGACTCACGGCCGGGGCCTGGTCCTTTAATAAGTACTTCGACTGTTTTGATACCGCATTCTTGCGCAGCCTTGCCCGCAACTTCAGCAGCCACCTGGGCAGCGAAGGGAGTCGACTTGCGAGAACCCTTGAAACCTTGTGCACCCGATGTAGACCAAGCCAAGGCATTCCCCTGACGATCTGTGATCGTGATGATGGTATTGTTGAATGAGGCGTGTACGTGCGCAATACCGTCAGAAATGTTCTTTTTGACTTTCTTGCGTGCGCGGTTATTCGCTGTTCCTTTGGCCATTTGGCTAACCTTCCTATGATTACCTGATTATTTCTTCAGTGCGATACCAGCACGCTTCGGACCCTTGCGAGTGCGAGAGTTTGTGCGAGTACGCTGACCACGTACAGGCAAGCCCTTACGATGACGGAAACCACGATAGCAACCCAAATCCATCAAACGCTTGATGTTCATGGTCACTTCACGGCGCAGGTCACCTTCAGTAAGGTACTTGCCCACTTCGTCACGCAGCTTTTCCAAATCTGCGTCGTCAAGGTCTTTAACCTTTTTGGACTCAGGAATTGAGGTCACTGCACAAATTTTCTTGGCGGTGGAACGACCAATGCCGAAAATAGCAGTCAGACCGATAACGGTATGCTGGTGGCTTGGAATGTTAATGCCGGCAATACGAGCCATTTAAATCCCCTTTTATTAACCTTGACGCTGCTTGTGGCGCGGCTCAGAACAAATCACGCGAACAACGCCTTTGCGCTTGATCACTTTGCATTTTCTACAAATCTTTTTTACAGATGCCTGAACTTTCATGGCGAAACTCCAAAAAGAACCAATTCATTTGGCTCGAAAAACAATTCGTGCTCTGGACAAGTCGTACGGCGTCAATTCAACCGTCACCTTGTCGCCAGGAAGAATGCGAATATAGTTCATTCGCATCTTGCCTGATATGTGACCAAGCACCACGTGACCATTTTCCAATTTCACTCGAAAAGTGGCATTAGGGAGGTTCTCAACTACCTCTCCCTGCATTTGGATAACGTCGTCTTTAGACAATCACTACCTCGTTAATCCAGAGCCTTTGAAGCTAGATTTCTTCAACAGGCTATCGTATTGCTGGGACATCACGTAGGCCTGAACCTGCGCCATGAAATCCATCGCAACAACTACAATAATCAACAGAGATGTACCGCCGAAATAGAACGGAACACTCAATCCCAAAACCAGAAACTCAGGCAGCAAACACACCAGGGTAATGTAGGCCGCACCAATCAATGTCAAACGCGTAAGCACCTTGTCGATGTATCTCGAAGTCTGCTCCCCTGGACGAATCCCGGGCAAAAACGCGCCACTCTTCTTCAAATTGTCTGCAGTCTCTCTGCTGTTGAACACCAAGGCGGTGTAAAAAAAACAGAAGAAAATGATCGCAGCAGCATACAACAGCATATAAAGCGGATGGCCCGGGGAGAGAGTTTGAGAAACCTCTTTCAAAAGGCCCACGACTGCACCGTCTCCGGAACCGAACCAACTCGTCAAGGTTGCTGGCAACAAAATAATGCTTGACGCGAAAATCGGAGGAATCACACCTGCCATGTTCAACTTCAATGGCAAATGGGAGGTCTGGCCTTGGTAAATCTTGTTTCCAACCTGCCGTTTGGCGTAATTTACAGTGATCTTGCGCTGTCCACGTTCAACGAACACCACCAAGTAAGTCACCGCTACAGCCAAAACAACGATTAACAACGCCACTAGTGAGTTCATGGCGCCGGTTCTCACCAGTTCAAACAACCCACCTATTGCTCCAGGCAGACCTGCTGCGATACCAGCGAAAATTAAAATCGAGATACCGTTACCCAACCCACGTTCAGTGATCTGCTCACCCAGCCACATCAAAAACATGGTACCGGTGACCAAAGAAACGGCCGTAGTGAAACGGAATCCAATACCCGGATCTATTACCAAGCCAGCCTGAGATTCCAGAGCGATTGAAATACCGATCGCTTGGAATGTGGCAAGGAAGAAGGTGCCATAACGTGTGTACTGGGTAATCTTGCGACGACCCGCCTCTCCTTCCTTCTTCAAAGCCTCAAGCTGCGGAACCACCACGCTGGCCAACTGCATGACAATCGACGCAGAAATATAGGGCATGATACCCAGAGCAAAGACAGTGAAACGCGAAAGCGCCCCGCCCGAGAACAAGTTAAACATGCCCAAGATGCCGCCTTGCTGACTATCAAACAACTGCTTAAGTTGACTTGGATCGATCCCAGGTACTGGAATATGTGCGCCAATACGATACACAATCAGAGCCAACAACAAAAATACCAAACGCTTACGCAAGTCGGTAAATTTGTTTGACGACGCCAATGCAGAAGGATTAAAGGCCACGCGATGCTCTCTTAAGCGTTAATGGTGCCACCAGCTGCCGAAATGGCCTCTGCTGCGCCTTTCGTTGCCTTGATGCCGTTCAATACAACAGCACGCTTGATTTCACCGGCCAAAATAACCTTAACCGACAATGTTTGGGCGGGTACAAGACCAGCCTGCTTCAAAGTCAGGATGTCCACTGTATCCACCGCCAGCATGTCCAGATCGGTCAGACGGATCTGAGCATTGAAAGCAGCAGTGCGAGAGGAGAAACCACGCTTTGGCAAACGACGGTGCATAGGCATTTGACCGCCCTCAAAACCGACTTTATGAAAACCACCGCTACGTGACTTTTGACCCTTGTGACCACGGCCAGCAGTTTTACCCCAGCCAGAGCCAATACCGCGACCCACACGCTTGCGATTAAACTTACTGCCTGGTGCAGGTGCAAGTGTATTCAGTTCCATTATGCAGCCTCAACTTTCAACAGGTAGGATACCTTGTTAATCATTCCACGCACTTCGGGCGTATCAACCAGCACACGGCTGTGGTTCATACGACGCAGACCCAGACCGCGAACAGTGGCGCGATGAGTTTCTTTGGTCCCGATAATGCTCTTAACCAACGTAACTTTTACAGATCCGCTCATGATTAAGCCTCAAATAACTTTTCAACTGACAATCCGCGCTTGGCGGCAATTTCAGCTGGGGTTTGCAACTTGCCCAAAGCATCCAGAGTGGCGCGAACCAAATTGTAAGGATTGGAAGAACCATGACTCTTGGCCACAATGTTACGAACACCCACAACTTCCAAAACAGCACGCATTGGACCACCGGCGATGATACCGGTACCTTCTTGAGCTGGAGCTAAAAACACCTTGGAGGCGCCGTGTTGGCCATACACAATGTGGTGAATAGAACCATCACGCAGAGAAACCTTCTCCATTTGACGACGAGCCTGCTCCATTGCCTTTTGTACGGCTACTGGAACCTCACGGGACTTGCCCTTGCCCATACCTACACTTCCATCACCGTCACCAACAACAGTTAGTGCCGCGAAGCCGAGGATGCGACCACCTTTAACTACCTTCGTGACGCGATTGACCGCGATCATCTTTTCCTTAAGGCCGTCATCACGCGCTTCAGGCGCAGCGTTTTTACCTTGCATTCTTGCCATGATCACTCCTTAGAATTTCAAGCCAGCTTCACGCGCAGCGTCAGCCAGTTCTTTAACACGACCGTGATAGGCGAAGCCAGAACGGTCGAAAGCAACTTCACTGATACCAGCGGCCAAGGCACGCTTTGCAATTGCTGCACCAACCAGTGCAGCAGCAGCCTTATTAGAACCGGACTTACCACCCAACTGGGCGCGGACGTCTTTGTCATTTGTGGACGCAGCCGCCAACACCCGACCACCATCTGCAGAGTGAACCGCAGCATAGATGTGAGAATTGGTGCGGAACACACACAGGCGAGTCGCGCGAGCAAGTGCGATACGACGTCTGGTTTGCTTTGCACGACGGACGCGTGCTTCTTGTTTAGTTTCCATAATTTACCTCTTGGCGCCTTATTTCTTCTTGGTCTCTTTGATAACCACATGCTCATCCGAGTAGCGCACACCCTTGCCCTTGTAGGGCTCTGGCGGACGATACGCACGAATTTCAGCTGCGGTTTGACCAATTACTTGTTTGTCGGCACCCTTCAGGATGATCTCGGTGGGCGTTGGCGTCTCAGCCTTTACACCCGCTGGCAATTTGTGGATTACTGGGTGAGAAAAACCTAATGCAAGGTTAATCGAGTCACCCTGAACAGCGGCCTTGTAACCCACACCCACCAGTTGCAACTTACGCTCGAACCCTTTACTTACACCGTTGACCATGTTGGCCAACAATGCACGGGCTGTGCCTGCCTGAGCGTTCGCGTCGGTAGAATCGACGACCGGCTTGACAGACAAAACACCATTTTCGAACACTGGCATTACCAATGAATTGACGCTCAATTTGAGCTCCGCATTACCGCCTTTCACTGAAACTACCTGACCATTTACTACAACCTGCACGCTTGAAGGCACGGAAATGGGCGCTTTCGCTACTCTTGACATTTCATTACCCCTTTAAGCCACGTAGCAGATAACTTCGCCGCCAATACCAGTGGTACGAGCCTTGCGATCTGTCATCACGCCTTTAGAAGTTGAAACAATTGCCACACCCAAGCCGTTCATCACCTCAGGGATTGCATCCTTACCCTTGTAAATACGCAAACCGGGCTTTGAAACGCGCTCGATCTTCTCTATAACCGGACGACCTGCGTAGTACTTCAACTCAATTTTCAACACAGGCTTCGCAGACTCGCCAACAATTGAGAAACTCTCAATGTAACCCTCATCTTTCAAAACCTGCGCAATAGCTACCTTCACCTTTGAGGAAGGCATCTCAACCGAAACCTTGTCAACACCCTGAGCATTGCGAATGCGGGTTAACATGTCGGCGATTGGATCACTCATACTCATAATTAGAACCCCTTACCAACTTGCCTTAGTGATTCCAGGAATCTCACCACGCATGGCAATTTCACGGATCTTGTTACGGGCCAAACCGAACAAACGGAATGTGCCGCGGGGACGACCAGTCAATTCGCAGCGGTTACGCTGACGAGTTGGGTTCGCATTTCTTGGCAGCGCCTGCAACTTAAGACGAGCCTCATAGCGGTCTGCTTCACTGACCGACTGATCTTTTACAATCTTGTTCAAAGCCTCACGCTTGGCCGAGTATTTCTTGACCAATGCCGCACGCTTTTTCTCACGATTAATCAAAGCTAGTTTTGCCACGTCACACCTCAGTTACGGAACGGGAACTTGAAAGCGGTCAACAAAGCCTTGGCTTCATCGTTAGTACGCGCTGTCGTAGTTACGCTGATGTTAAGACCCCGAAGTGCGTCGATTTTGTCGTACTCAATTTCAGGGAAAATAATCTGTTCTTTGATGCCGATATTGTAGTTACCTCGACCGTCGAAAGACTTACCAGACACACCACGGAAGTCACGCACACGAGGAAACGCGATTGTTACCAAACGATCGAGAAACTCATACATGCGGTCGCCGCGCAAGGTCACCATACAACCCACTGGGTAGCCCTCGCGGATCTTGAAACCAGCAATCGCCTTCTTGGCTTTTGTAACCACAGGCTTTTGGCCAGCAATTTTTGTCAAATCACCAACAGCATGCTCAATGATTTTCTTGTCGTTCACTGCCTCACCAACACCCATATTCAGGGTAATTTTGGTAATGCGGGGCACTTCCATCACCGACTTGTAGCCAAACTGAGCAGTCAACTTGGCAACCACTTCGTTTCTATAAAATTCTTGAAAACGTGACACGACGGCCCCCTTAGTTTGCCAACTGAGCGCCGGTTTTCACCAGAACTCGCACGGACTTACCATCAACTTCCTTAATGGCGACACGAGATGGCTTACCCGTCTCTTTGTCAAACAAGCTGACATTGGACTGGTGAATTGGCATTGTTTTATCAACAACACCACCAACATCTCCCTTCATAGGATTTGGCTTTTGATGCTTCTTAACGATGTTCACACCCTCAACAAGAAGGTACTCATCATTTACGCGGGAAAGCACAACACCCTTCTTTCCTTTGAACTTGCCGTTAAGCACCAGCACTTCATCGCCTTTGCGAATTTTGTTCATATTTACCTCACAGAACTTCTGGTGCCAACGACACAATCTTCATAAACTTTTCGTTACGAAGCTCACGTGTCACCGGGCCAAAAATACGGGTACCGATGGGTTCGAGTTTTGCATTCAGCAAAACGGCTGCGTTGCTATCAAACTTGATCAACGCACCATCAGGGCGGCGAACGCCCTTAGCCGTGCGAACAACTACAGCATTGTAGATTTCACCTTTCTTGACACGACCACGCGGGGCCGCATCTTTAATGGACACTTTGATGATGTCACCAATGGCCGCGTAACGGCGCTTGGAACCACCAAGAACCTTGATGCACATTACAGAACGCGCACCCGTGTTGTCGGCCACATCTAGCCGTGATTGCATTTGTATCATGGATTGTCAAACCAACTTAATCGCTTTCGCAACCAGTTTTGGTCCCGCAAGGGTTGAAAAGATAGCCTGCTATATTAGCAGGCTTGAATTACTTGAGCAAGACAAAAATCAAATGATTTTGGCTTTCTCCAACACTTTGGTAACACTCCAAGATTTAGTCTTGGAAATTGGACGACCTTCACAGATCTCAACCAGATCACCCTCACCAACTTCATTGCTTTCGTCGTGGGCGGTGTATTTGTGAGATTTAACGATGTACTTTCCGTAAATCGGATGCTTGATACGGTTTTCTACCATGACCACTACCGACTTGGTCATCTTGTCGCTTACAACGCGTCCAACGAGGGTACGCTTCAAACTTACTTTCGCCTCGGTGCTCATGCGGACCTCTTCGATTGAGTCATCACCGTCTTAACACGGGCGATGTCTTTACGTACTTTTGCCAACTGGGAGTTGTTGGTCAGCTGCTGCGTGGCAGCCTGCATGCGCAAGGAAAACTGCGCACGCAACAACTCTTCCAACTCTTTTGTCAATTCTGCAGCGCTTTTGCTGCGCAATTCAGAAGCTTTCATTGCTTAACTCCCAATCTGACGTGTCACGAACACGCAAGGAAGAGGCAACTTGGCAGCAGCCAAGCGGAACGCTTCACGCGCCAACTCTTCACTCACACCGTCCATTTCGTAGAGTACCTTACCAGGCTGAATTTCAGCCACATAAAACTCAACGCTACCCTTACCGTTACCCATACGAACTTCCGCGGGCTTGTTGGTAATCGGCTTGTCCGGAAACACGCGAATCCAAATCTTACCGCCACGTTTGATGTGACGAACCATGGCGCGACGAGCTGATTCAATCTGACGTGCAGTCAAACGACCACGGCCAGTAGATTTCAAACCGTAAACGCCAAAAGAAACACTTGCGCCACGAGTGGCCAGACCGGTATTGCGGCCTTTGTGTTCTTTTCTATATTTGCGACGTGATGGCTGTAACATCATGCGCTCCTAGATTACTGTTCTGAGGAAGTGCTGGCAGCGCCTTCCTCTTTGTTTGAACCACTAGCTGCTGCGCTAGCACCTTCGGGTTTACGCGCTTTGCGTGCACCTGCTCCGGCTGGACGTGTAGAAGGACGACGGGGACGACGCTCTTCTTTTTCAGCCTCAACTGGCGCTGCGGCTACATCACCGCGGCCCAATGTATCGCCCTTGTAAACCCAGACTTTGATACCAATAATGCCGTAAGTGGTCGCGGCTTCACTAGTTGCGTAATCGATATCTGCTCTCAGGGTATGCAATGGCACACGACCTTCGCGATACCACTCGGTACGTGCGATTTCTATACCGTTCAACCGACCGGAAGACATGATCTTGATACCCTGGGCGCCCATGCGCATTGCGTTCTGCATCGCACGCTTCATAGCACGGCGGAACATAATGCGACGCTCGAGCTGCTGAGAAATGCCATCGGCGATCAACTGTGCATCGATCTCGGGCTTACGCACTTCTTCGATGTTCACGTGAACGGGAACACCCACCAATTTTTGCAAGCTGGATTTCAAAAGTTCAATGTCTTCGCCTTTCTTGCCGATCACCACACCAGGACGAGCCGAATAGATGGTAACGCGAGCATTCTTGGCGGGACGCTCGATGAGCACGCGACCAACCGATGCGTTTTTCAGTTTCTTCTTCAGGAAGTCACGAACCTGGATATCTTCAAGAAGCATCTTGGAGAAATCACGATTCGATGCGTACCAACGAGAAGCCCAGTTACGTGATACCGCGAGGCGAAAGCCCGTAGGGTTAATCTTCTGACCCATGTAACCCCCTTAGTTTCCAACCGTCACATAAATGTGACTGGTCTTCTTAATGATACGATTGCCACGACCTTTGGCGCGCGCAGTAAAGCGCTTCAACACAGGCCCCTCTTCCACATAAATAGTTTTTACTTTCAACTCATCAACATCGGCACCATCGTTGTGCTCAGCATTGGCAATTGCACTTTCCAATACTTTTTTCACAATCAATGCTGCTTTCTGTGGAGAGAAAGCAAGAATGTTCAAGGCTTGATCAACCTTTTTACCGCGGATCAAATCAGCGACCATGCGGCCACGCTGAGGAGACAAGCGAACACCCTTCAAAATTGCACGAGTTTCCATTTCTTACCCCTTATCGCTTGGCCTTCTTGTCGGCCGCGTGACCCTTGAAAGTGCGCGTCAGCGCAAATTCACCGAGTTTGTGACCAACCATGTTTTCGTTGATGTACACAGGTACGTGTTGCTTACCGTTGTGCACAGCGATTGTCAGACCGATGAACTCTGGGAGTACAGTCGAGCGACGGGACCAGGTTTTAATTGGACGCTTGTCCTTGGATGCTGCGGCAGCCTCTACTTTTTTGATCAAGTGGGCGTCGCAGAAAGGACCTTTTTTTAATGAACGAGACATATCTGTTTACCCCACTTAACGCTTGTGACGACGCTGAACAATCATCGAATTGGTACGCTTGTTGTTGCGAGTGCGGTAGCCTTTTGCCGGCTGACCCCATGGGCTCACTGGCACACGGCCTTCACCGGTTTTACCCTCACCACCAC
>JAJTEM010000021.1 GCA_021299735.1 Burkholderiales bacterium
TGTATTCACGGCGCTCGCAGTTCACTACCAGGTTTCGCCACCAACCATCAATCTGATTGAAGCCGGTGAAGGTTGTGATCTCGATTATTGCGCGAACACAGCCCGTGAGATGAACATCAAACTGGCCTTGTCTAATTCCTTTGGCTTTGGTGGTACCAACGGTACCTTGGCCATTGCACGGGTGTAACGGGGTATTCCTTGTCAAACACACGGACGGGCAGCATATTGAATGAATTTACATTCGCTGCCCGGGTTTTCTCGATTTGTCGCAACTCTGAAAAGATTGCCTTTAAATTCACTTCGGAATGCCATTCGAGCGGGCATGTTAAGTTCGACCCCCGGTTTTTTTTGCTCCGTGCCTCGCCATCGGGTGCTGAATATCATTTGGTTTCATTTCATCGCGCCTGGGTTTTGCCTTTTGGTGTGTTTCTGTTTCCAGAGCAATCGTTTGTGATAACAGCAAAGCCGTTGTTTGTGCCTGCCTCTTCGCCAGCATTTAGGCAGTTGTGCATGCTGGCCTGTCGGCTGCAGTCACATGAAAATGCGGATAAACCATCACTTTCCCGCTATTTTTGGAGGATGAATGTCCTCCGATAAAGATGATGATCTGTTGATAGTTCAGCGTGTGCAAGCTGGTGACAAGCTCGCATTCAACCTATTGGTCTCGAAGTACCACAGGCGAGTTGCGCGCCTGCTCACGCGCATGGTTCGTAATCAGGAAGACATTGAGGACGTGGTTCAGGAAACCTTCATCAAGGCCTACCGGGCAATTGGTAATTTCCGGGGTGATAGTGCCTTTTACACCTGGATATACCGCATTGCAATCAACACAGCCAAGAATTTGTTGGTAACTCAGGGGCGTCGGCCTTCTACCCTGAAAGAATCAAATGACGTGGACGGTGAAACTTTTGAAGACAATGCTGCTCTTAGTAACATTGACACGCCGGAATCGCTTTATCAAACCAAACAGATTGGTGAAGCGGTCAATGAGGCGATGGCAGAGTTGCCTGAAGAGTTGCGGTCCGCAATTGTCATGCGCGAGATCGATGGCTTGAGTTATGAAGAAATTGCTGAGGCAATGGATTGCCCCATAGGCACGGTTAGGTCTCGAATTTTCCGTGCTCGTGAGTCTATAGCAGCAAAGATCAAGCCTTTGTTGGAACCCAAAGGCAGCAAGCGTTGGTAAACCGGTGAGTGTGAAAATGAACAGAAACGAACAAATTTCCGCGATGTTGGATGGCGAGCTTAACGAAGTTGAGCTTAAACTTCTGCTCGAGGCCATGGATGCCGAAGAGGCTGACACGTGGCAGAGCTACTGCGCGGTGGGCGATTTGATTCGTTCTGACGAGATGATATCTTTCCACTCTCCGAATTTGGTTGAGCAAATTTCGGCTTGCATCGAAAAGGAACCTACCGTGTTTGCACCGGTGCTAGCCACTCAAATGGCAAGGAAAACTGCCTTTCAACAGTTATTTAACGCTGGGCGTTCTCGTCGTTTGTTGGCCTCTGTGGCTGCAGTGGGGTTTTTTAGTTTTGCCTTGAATCAGGCTATCCCACCCCTGGAAAGTCAGGTTCAAATGGTTCGTAAGCAGGCGGTTCAAAATTCGTTCACTGATGAAGAGTTGGCTTTGTGGCAAGAATATTTCATGGCCCACCAACAAAACAGCATTCGAGGTGGCTTGTCGGGTGTATCACCAATCGCACGGGTAGAAGCGGATCGCCCAATGATGGATAACACCGAAAGAGTGATTGTGAACGATTCAGAGGCAGGCGAATGGATGAATGTTTGGGAGCCCTCTACACATGGCAATGATCCTACTATTCAGTTTAATTACGTTTCATCAAGCCGTTAAGTGACATTGAAGCCATGAAGATGTACCGCCCGTTTAATTTTGCCAAACATGTTATAACCGGCGTGTTGTTCGTTTCGGTGGCTTTTTCAGCGCGGGCCGATGAAAGTTTGTGGAGTCTGGTGTGGGCTAGCCATGATCAAGCCAAATCTCTGAGTTATTCAGGTTTGTTGATCACTGAGTCCGGAAAACATTCCCAAACCAGCAAATTGTTGCATCAGGCAACAGCAGGCGATGAGTTTGAGGTTCTTGAGCGATTAGACGGCCAACCAGCAAAATGGATTCGTCACAATGACCAAATTCAATGCGTCATTCCTGACCGGAAAATGATTGTGACGGAAAGACGTCACACCTCGATCGCATTTCCTCGAGTGCTCGCAGGCGCTGATGGCGCCACATCCCTAGAGAAATTTTACAATATCAGCGAATTGCCGGGCCGCAGAGTGGCTGGGCGCGCAGTACGCGTATTGAAGTTGGCTCCCAAAGACGATTTGCGTTACGAATACCGACTGTATGTAGATCGCGACAATAAGCTGTTGATGCGATCAGAGCTTTATTCGCCGCAGGGCGAGGTACTTGAACATGTTGGCTTCAAGGAAATATCATTCGAACCAGAATTGATCGACAAGCCTTCTTTGGTTAAAGCTGGGCCAGGGTGGAGAACCAGTAGCACTGAAGTGCGTACACTGGCTGATAATGAATTGGTTTATGATTTGCCAGACATTGCCTTCGGTTTCAAGAAGGCCAACACGGTGTGTAGGGTAAAGTCGAAAGAAGATCAAATTCATCAAACAGTTTATTCAGATGGTTTGTCGACGTTGTCTGTGTTTGTTCAGAAAGTTCAGACCAGTCATTCTATGCCGCAGGTGCCCATGAGCCACGGCGCGGTAATGTCGAAGTCTGAAACTCAGGGGCAGCACCTGGTGACGGTGCTGGGAGAAGTTCCTGAGAAAACCTTGGGACTTTTTTTAAAGTCCGTTCGTTGGAAGTCTCAATAACAAGGAAATTTTTAAATGAGATCTGAAGTGTTGAATTCCCGAAATTGTGTATGGATGGCCCTTTTTTTGTTGGCCATTGCTTTTTTTACTGGTTCGGCGCCCGCACATGCGCAAACCAATTCGCGTGGTTTGCCCGACTTTTCGGATTTGGTGGATCGGGTAGGCCCCGCGGTTGTAAACATTCGCACCACACAGAAAGTTAGCCAGAACCAGCAGGGCTTTCCTGGTTTTCCGGGTATGGATCCTAGCGACCCCTTTTTCGAGTTTTTCCGCCGCTTCATGCCACCGGGTACGCCCATGCCCGGACAGCCTGGTCAAACACCGCGTGGAGGCCAGCAAGCCCCTGAGCGTGAAGTACCCAGTGGTGTGGGCTCCGGGTTTGTAATTGATTCTGATGGTTACTTGCTGACCAATCACCATGTTGTGGACGGTGCCGAGTCGATTATCGTGACGTTTCCTGACAAGCGCGAGTTCAAGGGCAAGGTGATTGGTTCAGACCAGCGCACTGATGTGGCTTTGGTAAAAATCGAGGGCAAGAGCCTGCCTTTCCTTAAAATTGGCAATGTGAACAACACCAAGGTTGGTCAATGGGTTGTTGCTATTGGTTCTCCATTTGGTCTTGAAAACTCGGTAACAGCTGGTATTGTGAGTGCCAAAGGGCGGGACACAGGTGAGTATCTGCCCTTCATTCAAACCGATGTGGCGGTGAATCCGGGAAATTCGGGCGGCCCTTTGCTAAATCTGGATGGAGAAGTAATTGGTATTAATTCCCAGATATACAGCCGTACAGGCGGTTTCATGGGGATTTCTTTTGCCATTCCGATTGACGAGGCCATGCGTGTAGCCAAGCAATTGCGCGAGAACGGTAAAGTAAGTCGCGGCCGTATCGGCGTTGGCATTGGCGAGGTAGACAAAGATGTTGCCAAAGCTTTGGGACTTGATTCTGCAGTAGGTGCCTTGGTGGGGTCTGTAGGAAAGGACAGCCCGGCAGACAAAGCGGGCGTTATCGCGGGCGATATTATTTTGCGGTTCGATGGCAAGAAGGTTGAAAAGGCCTCCGATCTGCCGCGCATCGTGGGTGAAACCAAGCCTGGTAGCAAAGTGAATATGGTGTTGTGGCGCAAAGGTGCTGAAAAGACTGTGCCTATTACGGTGGCGGAGTTTGAAGTTGAAGCTGCAAAACCAGCAGCGCCCGCCGAGAAGCCAAAGCCTGTTGAAGCCGACAAGCTGGGTTTGACTGTGACCGATCCAACTGCGCAGGAGAAGTCTGCGCAGAACCTGACGGGAGGGGTTGTTGTGCGCAATGCGGCAGGTTTGGCTGCATCGGCGGGTATTACGGCTGGAGATTTGATTTTGCGCGTGGGTCGGACGGATGTTACTTCTGCCAAGCAGTTTGCAGATTTGGTGAAGGCAATTCCAAAAGGGCAGGCGGTACCCATGTTGGTTCGCCGTGGTGAAAACTCTTTCTTTGTGGTGTTGACGCCCTGAACTTGAACTTTTGAGCAACTGGTCAAGCCTCACGAAAAATGCTGTAAAGCAAGGCTTGATCGGGTAAAATGACATGTTACCGAAATTTTCAGGGGGCCAAGCAGCCCCCTTTTTAATGATGCAAATGCAGCACATACGCAATTTTTCGATCATCGCCCACATTGATCACGGGAAATCCACGCTTGCCGATCGCTTGATTCAAAAATGCGGAGGCCTTAGTGACCGAGAAATGGATTCCCAAGTGCTTGATTCAATGGATATTGAGCGGGAGCGTGGCATTACCATCAAGGCGCAAACTGCTGCGCTCACTTACAAAGCCAAAGACGGCAACACCTATTTGCTCAATTTGATTGACACACCCGGTCATGTCGACTTTTCTTACGAGGTAAGCCGGTCATTGTCGGCCTGTGAAGGTGCGCTGCTCGTTGTTGATGCTTCTCAGGGTGTGGAGGCGCAAACTGTGGCCAATTGCTACACGGCTTTGGATCTTGGGGTCGAAGTTTTGCCTGTGTTGAATAAAATTGATTTGCCGCAGGCCGACCCCGAAAATGCGAAGTCGGAAATTGAAGACGTGATTGGTATTGATGCCTCTGAGGCGATTGCAATTTCTGCAAAAACTGGCTTGGGCGTGGATGATGTGCTTGAGCTGATCGTGAACAAGGTTCCGCCTGCCCGCGGCAGTCGGGATGCGCCCTTGCAGGCCTTGATTATTGACAGTTGGTTTGATAATTATGTTGGCGTGGTGATGTTGGTCCGCGTGATCAACGGTGTGCTGAACCGCAAGGACAAAATCAAGCTGATGGCCACTGGCGATACCTATATTGCTGATGATGTTGGTGTATTCACGCCCAAATCGGTTGCGCGTGAATCTCTTTCAGCAGGCGAGGTAGGTTATATCAATGCGGGTATCAAGTTACTTGAAAGTGCCAAGGTTGGCGACACAGTCACTTTGGCCGGCAAACCTGCAGACAAGCCATTGCCTGGTTTCAAGGAAGTTCAATCTCAAGTTTTTGCGGGTTTGTTTCCGGTTGAATCCAATCAATATGAGGCTCTTCGCGAGGCCTTGGACAAACTCCGCTTGAACGATGCAGCCTTGAATTACGAGCCTGAGGTATCGCAGGCCCTCGGTTTTGGATTCCGTTGTGGTTTCCTGGGTATGTTGCACATGGACATTGTGCAGGAACGCCTTGAACGAGAATTTGATATGGACTTGATTACCACCGCCCCAACGGTGGTGTATGAAATCAAGCAGCGTGATGGCACTATTCTTCGGGTTGATAATCCATCAAAGATGCCAGACCTGAGCAAAGTTGACGAAATTCGCGAACCGATTGTGACTGTGAATTTGTTAATGCCGCAAGAGTACGTGGGTTCGGTGATGACCTTGTGTACGGGGCGGCGTGGCACTCAAACGAATATGGTTTACCATGGGCGCCAGGTGCGGCTTACATTCGAGATGCCCATGGCTGAAATCGTGTTGGATTTCTTCGATAAATTGAAATCCACTTCCCGTGGTTATGCATCTATGGACTATTCCTTCAAGGAATACCGGCCTGCAGATATTGTTAAAGTGGACATGTTGATTAATGGCGAGAAGGTGGATGCTTTGTCCATTATGGTGCACCGAAGCAATGCGGTGTACCGTGGCCGTGCGGTGGCTGGCAAAATGCGGGAGATAATTTCTCGTCAGATGTTTGATGTCGCGATTCAAGCGGCGATTGGTGCCAATATTATTGCCCGCGAAACCGTGAAGGCTTTGCGTAAAAACGTGTTGGCCAAATGTTACGGTGGCGACATTTCACGCAAGAAAAAGCTGTTGGAAAAGCAGAAAGCGGGCAAGAAACGCATGAAGCAGGTTGGTAATGTGGAAATTCCACAAGAAGCGTTTTTGGCTATTCTCCAAGTGGAAGACAAATAAAAATGAATTTTTCCTTGATCCTGTTTTTGCTGGTGTTGTTCACCGGGATTTTTTATGTGCTTGATTTGTTGGTGTTCAAGCCCAAACGCATAATTGCGACAGAGAGGGCCTTGTTTGGGGCAAGTGCAGGAGGAAACATTGAACTGCATGATGAGGCTGAAAGAAGAATTCGGCACCAATACATGAAACAGCCTTTGTGGCTGGAATACAGCGCCAGCTTTTTCCCAGTTATTTTGTTTGTATTTGTGTTGCGTTCATTTGTTGTAGAGCCATTTAAGATTCCCTCCGGTTCGATGATTCCCACTTTGTTGATCGGTGATCTAATTCTGGTAAACAAGTTTACTTATGGCATTCGATTGCCGATTATTGATAAAAAAGTTATTCCTCTGAATGACCCGCAGCGTGGTGATGTCATGGTGTTTCGCTACCCCCTTGACCCCTCGCTTGACTACATCAAGCGCGTGGTCGGCGTGGGTGGTGACGTGATTGAATATCGAAACAAAAGATTGTCGGTGAATGGCCAAGTGCTGCCAGTCAAGGAACTGGACAAGTACTACGATCCGAATAATTTTTCATATTCACTTCAGTTTGAGGAATCGTTGGGCAATGGGAAACACCTGGTTCTGAATGACGCTGAAGCTCCTCCGTTTGTGATTGGTGCGCAATCCTTTAAGTATCGCGAGAATTGTAAATACGATGTCACAGGATTTCGCTGTGTGGTACCCCAGGGGCACTATTTCATGATGGGCGATAATCGTGACAATTCAAGCGACAGCCGCGTTTGGGGTTTTGTTGCTGACGAACAGGTGGTTGGCAAGGCATTTCTGGTTTGGATGAACTTCAATAACTTTTCCCGAATTGGCTTTTTCCAATAAAGCCAGCCATGAGGTATTGAGTGGATAGTTCAAAGTATTCAAATCTTGAATCTGAATTGGGTTACTTCTTCAAAGATCAGGGCTTGCTTCGCTTGGCCCTGACTCACCGCAGCTACAGCGGCCATCACAATGAGCGGCTGGAGTTTTTGGGCGACAGCGTACTGAATTGCGCGGCTTCCATTTTGTTGTTCCAGACGCATCCTGATATGGATGAGGGAAAGATGTCGCGCGTCCGTTCTCATTTGGTCAAGCAAGATTGTCTGGCATTGGTTGGGCGTAATTTGTTGCTCGATCAGTATCTGTTTCTGGGTGCAGGTGAGCTTCGAAGCGCGAAAACCATCAAAGACAGTATTGTGGCCGACGCGTTAGAGGCCCTTTTTGGTGCCATTCTTCTTGATTCCGGTTTTGACGCAGCGCGTGATTGCGTAGTGCGCCTGTTGACACCGGTTATGCTGGAAACCCCGATTGAGTCTATGGGCAAAGATCCAAAAACTCGCTTGCAGGAATTGTTACAGGGTAAACGTCTCAAGCTGCCTGCCTACAGCGTCTTGATTGAGGGGGGTACATCGGCCAGCCCGGATTTCAGTGTGGAGTGTGCAGTGGAAGACCTTGAAATTACCAAGGTTGGTCAAGGACATTCTCGCCGGGTGGCAGAGCAGCACGCCGCGCAAGCGGTACTTATCGAATTGCTTGAACGGGAGTACCCTGATCCCAATCAAGCCAGCAGGAGGCAATAACATGGCCGAACCAAAATGCGGCGTGATTGCCGTGGTAGGGCGACCCAACGTGGGCAAGTCTACTCTGATGAATGGAATGATCGGCGAGCACTTGTCAATTACTTCCAGCAAGCCACAAACCACGCGCCATCGCGTGTTGGGTGTGATGACTGAAACCATCAAGGACGTACCCACCCAGTTTATTTTCGTGGATACGCCTGGCTTTCAGACCAAGCATTCAAATGCCTTGAATAAAACGATGAACCGCGCTGTCTTAACTGCGCTGGCTGACGTCAACGTGATTCTGTGGGTTATTGAGCAAGGTAAGTTAACCCCTGCAGACATGAAAGTGCTTGAGCTTTGCCCAAAGGGCGTGCCACTCGTTGCGGTGGTCAACAAAGTGGATTTACTTGAAAAGAAAGCGGAAATGTTGCCTTTCCTTCAAAAGGTTAGCGGGCAAAGAAATTTCGATGCAATTGTTCCGCTCAGCGCACAAGGCAATAAAAACCTGGATGCGCTAAAAGAGGCCGTGTCGGCTTTGCTGCCCGAGCAGCCTTTCTTTTACGACGAAGACACCCTGACTGATCGCCCGGAGAAGTTTCTAGCCGCTGAGCGCATTCGAGAAAAGCTTTTCCGCTTGGTGGGCGATGAATTGCCTTACACCTGCACGGTGGTAATCGACAAATTCGAGATTGAGGATGGTCGAAGGGTTATTTATGCTTCAATTCTGGTTGATCGTTCTTCCCACAAGGCGATGATTATCGGTAAAGGTGGTGAAAAGCTTAAACGAATTGGCTCCGAGGCTCGCCAAGACATGGAACGTTTGTTTGGCGGCAGCGTACACCTTGAAACCTGGGTGAAAGTGCGCAGTGGTTGGGCTGACAACGCAACCCTGTTGCAAAGCCTGGGGTATGAATAACACTCGATCCAATACTGATTTCGCCTATGTGCTGCACAGTGTGCCGTACAAGGAAACAAGCCTTATTGTAGAGCTGTTTTGCAAGGAACACGGGCGCCTGCCTGTGGTGGCAAAAGGTGCAAAAAGACCGCACTCTGGTTTACGGGCTGTATTAGTCAGTTTTCAACCACTGTCAGTGCGATTTAGCGGTAAGTCTGAAGTGAAAACCCTGGTGCAGGCTGAGTGGCTTGGGGGGTTGATGTCACCCGACGGCAAAGCCTTGTTCGCTGCTTATTACCTGAACGAACTGCTAATGCGCGGTTTAACCAGAGAAGACACACACCCCGATTTGTTTGAACTTTATCAAAATACACTGATGGGATTGGCTGGCGGCGATGACATGAATGTGTGCATTCGTCAGTTTGAAGTGGGATTGCTTCAATGCCTGGGTTACGGGCTTGATTGGCAGCACGACAGGACTGGTGCGGCGATTGATCCCGAGAGTCACTATGTCTGGTTAGATGAAGAAGGATGGTGTCCCTCGAACGGGGGAATTGTAAACAATTCGACGAGCAGCGGCGTTGATCAGGTGATCCAAGGCTTGTTGATTGACGAAATTCGGAATGGCATTTGGTCGAAGCCTGCTGCGAGTGCCTTAAAACCGATTACCCGCAAGCTGTTGATGACGCACATTGCGCCCAGCGGTTTGATGTCTAGAGTCTGGATGGAGCATTTGTTAAGAGCATGATTGAATTAGGTGTAAACATTGATCACGTTGCCACAATTAGACAAGCCCGCAGGGGGCACGAGCCCGACCCTTTGCGGGCTGCATTGCTGGCCGAAGAATATGGCGCTGATGCCATCACCGTGCATGTTCGCGAGGACCGTCGCCATATGCAGGATGATGATGTGCGGCGTATTCGGCCATTGATCAGCACCCGCATGAACTTTGAGTGTGCTGTGGTTGAGGAAATGATTCGTCTGGTGGAAGAGATAAAACCACAGGATGTATGTTTTGTGCCCGAGCGCCGGGAGGAGGTGACTACTGAGGGTGGGCTTGATGTAATTGGTGGTTTTCACCTTATCGCGCCTGCGGTGGCTCGCCTGAAAGACCAGGGGATGAGAATTTCCCTGTTTATTGACCCCGACATGGATCAAATTGAGGCTGCATTAAAATGCGGTGCAGATGCGATTGAGTTGCACACGGGGCGTTACGCACATGCAGTTGGTTCTACCGTCGATCTTGAGTTGTCCAGAATTCGGAAGGCTGCGAATTTTGGAGTGGCGGAGGGATTGAGGGTGAATGCTGGGCATGGTTTGAATTATGACAATGTGAAGCCAGTTGCTGCCATTGAAACCATTTCAGAATTGAATATTGGCCACAGCATCGTGGCCAATGCGGTATTCATGGGCTGGGAAGGCGCTATAAAGAAAATGAAAGAACTGATGGTTTCCGCGAAGTTGGAAACAATTCGACCCCGATAGGGTAAATACAGGTTTAAAAAATGCCATGGTCGACAATATTCTGGGTTTGGGTTGCGACATTCTTGAAGTGGGTCGACTTGAAGGCTTGATGCGCAAGGGCAGGGAGGCGTTTATTAAACGCGTGCTGACACCTGCCGAGATTGAGGAGTTTGAACGCAGGTCGGAAAAGTCGGCGATTCGGGGCACTCTTTTCGTGGCCACCCGTTATTGCGCCAAAGAGGCATTTTCCAAGGCGATGGGCACGGGAATTGGCGCCAGTTTTTCGTTTCAGGATTTGTCAGTGTTGAACAGCGATTTCGGGGCACCCATTTTGGTCTATTCCGAGCGCTTGAAGAGTTGGTTACAGTCCAATAGGGCCGAAGCAAAAATTTCAATCAGTGATGAACAAAATTATGTTATGTCCACTGTGATTTTATTTTCAAAACAATAATTTATATAAAGGAATTTATTCAATATGTTAGGTCCATTCATCATTGGTTTGACGGGTTTGACTTTGTCCAAAGAGGACATTGTGCGCATTCAAAACCCGGCCGTTGGCGGACTTATTCTTTTCACTCGGAACTTTGAGAGTAAAGCCCAACTTATTGATTTAGTAGAATCTATTCGATCCAGTGGTGGGTTGAAAAAGCCGATTTTTGTGGATCACGAAGGCGGCAGGGTGCAGCGTTTCCGGGAAGGTTTTACGGCGATTCCCTCAATGCGGCAAATTGGCTTGCGCGCGGAAACGGATTTCGACGATGCTGTGCTGTTGGCCCGGGAGGCTGGTTTCGTGATGGCCGCTGAATTGCGCGCCTGTGGCATTGACATGAGCTTTGCACCGGTGTTGGACCTGGACTGGGGCAATAGCGAGATTATAGGTGACCGCTCTTTTGGCAGAGACGCAAGAATGGTTGCCCGGCTTTCCTCGGCATTGATGAATGGCATGGCCCTGGCGGGCATGCAAGCCTGTGGAAAACATTTTCCAGGCCATGGCTGGGTGAGTTTGGACAGCCATTTGGCTTTGCCTCACGACAATCGCCCTTTAAACGAAATTTTGAAGGTGGATGCGCTGCCTTATCAGTTGAACTCGACTTTAAATATGGCCAGCATTATGCCGGCGCATGTGGTGTATTCCGAGGTAGACCCCATGCCAGCCTGTTTTTCCAGTTTCTGGATTCAAGAGGTGTTGCGGGTGAAGTTCAGTTTTGATGGTGCCGTAATTAGCGATGACCTGGACATGGTGGGTGCACATGGTGTTGGAGACATTCGCGCGCGTGCCAGTGCAGCCTTGCATGCTGGTTGTGATGCGGTGCTTGTTTGCAATAATTTTGACGACATTGATACTTTGGTAAACGACCCTGTGCCGGAGGTGCATGAAAACGCGCAGGTTCGAAATCGCCGCTTAAGCCGCCTGTTATCGGGGCAATCGCTGAATTGGGAAAGTTTGCGCCAAAGTTACATGTACCAGGCTGCGATTGACCGAATCACTAATGCTTGAAAATTTCCGTCGAGCAAAATTAAAAAAGCCGTCAGTAATTGTTGTTGACGGCTTTTTGTTTGGCCTTTTGACTGACAGCGACTAAGCGGCTAACCAGTGTTTAAGGTATTTGTGGCGCTTATTTTACATTCGCACCAGACAATAGCTTGCCCTGATATTCTTCCCATTTGTCGTTGATCATTTTTTGTTCAAGTTGTGGGCGAATTTCTTCGAGCTTGGGTGGGGTTGCCTGGCGTGTGTCGGCCAACAAAATAACATGGTAACCAAACTGGCTCTTTACAGGAGTTTTGGTGTACTCACCCTTTTTCAGGCCAACCATGGCTTGGGAGAACTCCGGGACAAAGCTATTGGGGTTGGCCCAGTCGAGGTCTCCACCGTTGGGAGCTGAGCCGGGGTCTTTGGATTT
This sequence comes from Burkholderiales bacterium, assembly GCA_021299735.1. GTDB lineage: Bacteria > Pseudomonadota > Gammaproteobacteria > Burkholderiales > Burkholderiaceae_B > Limnobacter. The sequence continues at coordinate 12,112 of JAJTEM010000021.1, forward strand.
TGCCTTTGCGATCTCTTCGAACTTTCCGCCTTTGCCCAACTGGTCAATGATGGCCTTGGCTTCGGCTTCTTGCTCGACCAGAATGTGGCTGGCGCGGAATTCGCTGCCACCCATCATTTTGGCAATTTCAGCGTACGCGGTTTGCACTTCTTTGTCCGTCAGCTTGGTGTTTTTGTAGAAGTCTTCACGCAGGGCGTTGGCTAAAATAGCCTGGTTCATCATTTGGACCTGGTACTTCACCGCCGGGCTGCTGCCCAAGCCTTTTTTCACGGCTTCCTGCTTCATTACCTCTTGATTAATCAGTTCCTGACGGATGGTGGCACGCATTTCCGGTGATGCAGCTTGGCCGCGCTTTTCCTGCTCGGCCATGATGAAATCAACCAGGGCGCTGGGTATGGACTGGCCATTGACCACGGCGGCATTTTGGGCTGCTACGGGACTGCCCAGGACCAATGCGGCTGCCAGGCAAGTTGCTTTCAGGGTGGTTTTCAACATAACAAAATAACCTTGTGTCTCAGAGAGTTAAAACAATGTGGACTTGACTCAAATTCCCGCGCACGCCGGTAGTTCAGTTTCCTGTTGAGTGCTTGGCTGGGTGTTCAGCCAATTCCTCAGTCGAATCGATGGCCAACGCATGGATTTCTTTTTTCATCCATTCTGCCAAAGCATCATACACGAGACGATGACGCGCTAATGTTCTAAGCCCATTGAAGCGTGCAGACTTCAGCTTGACCCGGTAATGCCGCCCGCCCGATTTGGCACCTTCATGGCCTGCATGCAGATGTGATTCGTCAATTACTTCCACTTCAGCATTAAGCGCCTGTTCAAGGCGCTGTTTAATGTCCTGGCTGGTGACCATAATTTACTTGGCCTCACTGCTTTGTTCATTGTTTTGCTTCATGTGTTTGGACATGTAAAACCCTTGACCAAAAACAAATATTAAAGTCGCGCCTAGGGAACCGAACAGTTTGAAGTCTACCCACACATCGGTTGAGAAAGAGTAGGCCACTACAATGTTTAAAACGGCCATGATCACAAAAAAGCCTACCCAAGCCCACAATAAATTCACCCAAACCGGTGCGGGAAGCTCGACCTGGCCCTTCATCATCAATTCGATGGGGTTGCGCTTAAACGCATAGGCAATCAGAAATCCTGCTGCCATGGCGAGGTAAAGCACGGTGGGTTTCCACTTGATGAAAGTTTCATTCTGCAGAACCAGCGTTGCGCCACCGAAAACGGCGATTAGTATCAAGCCGATCCACTGCATGTGTTCCACTTTTTTACCGGTGGCTTTTTGGTAAACAATTTGTAGCACTGTGGCTAGAATGGCGACTACCGTGGCAAGCAAGATTGGCAATTGTGTTGTTTGTATCTCAGCGTTGGAAACACTGCCTAAAATGGGTTCTAAAAAAGCTTGTGCTTGCTCTGGGTTGCTGCCGGCCCATTTGAAGCTGAGAAAAAAAAGAACAATTGGTAGAAAATCGAGTAACAGTTTCATGTTGTAGTGGAGGTGAGGTTATGCGGATGAATCTGATGCGAAAGGCTCGAATGCCAAACTGACCGAGTTGATGCAATAGCGAAGGCCTGTTGGTTCGGGGCCGTCCTCAAACACATGGCCCAAATGGGAATCGCATATCTTACAGGTCACTTCAGTGCGAATCATGCCGTAGCTGCGGTCTACGTGTTCCTCAATATTTTCCGGGTTCAATGGTGCAAAGTAACTGGGCCAGCCACAGCCTGAATCGAATTTGGTATCAGAGGCAAACAATGCGGTGCCGCAACATATGCAGCGATAAATTCCGGGTACGTGATGATCCCAATATTGCCCAGTAAAAGCGCGTTCGGTGCCTTTTTTGCGAGTTACCTCAAAGCTCGTCGGTGTAAGTTCTTCCCGCCACTGCGCTTCTGTTTTTACTACTTTTTTAACCATTATTGGAATCTCCGTAATTGCAGCTTTGGCCTTAAAAGGAACAAATCAGGACGAGCAGCTTAACACCAGTGATTTTGCCCACTCAGGCGGCTTTGCGATGTAGTCGCCGGGCATTTGTTCTGCATTGTAAGGGTCAGACAAGGCGATGAACAATCGGTTCACCTCGGTGAACTCGCCTTTCTGGGCCTGTTCAATGGCATTTTGCAGCAAATGGTTACGCAGCACGAATGCAGGGTTGGTTTTCTCCAGCTTGCTGCGCCATTGCTCTAATGCCAGTGGTGTAGTTTGAGCCAGCGCAAGCCACTGAGAAAGCCAGGTGCGGGCATTGGTTACTTGTTCTTCGTCACCCAAGGCCAGTGGGAAAAATGGGCTGTGTTGCCACTGGGCAAAGTTTTCTTCTACTGTGGCTTTTGGGTTTAGCGCAGAAATTGATCGGAAAAACCGTGTGAAATCAAGCGTGTGTTGATGCATGAATTTCAGTGTGTTTTCAATCAGCGTATCTACCGCATCGCCTTGCAACTGCGACAAACCCAATTTGCTCGCAAACTGGGCGCTGTGCTCGGCGTGAAATACATCTGCAAAACCATCCAATAAATTCTGAAGTGTTTCCTTGCTGTCTGGAATGAATGGGCTAAGCGCTTGGGCCAAGGCATACAGGTTCCAGTGGGCAATTCGAGGCTGATTGCGATAACTGTAACGGCCTTGGTGGTCGGAATGGTTGCAAATGTGATCAATATCGAACCCATCGACAAAGCCATAGGGGCCGTAGTCAATCGTGAGGCCTAGCAGGCTCATGTTGTCGGTGTTCATTACGCCGTGGCAAAAGCCCACAGCCTGCCACTGAGCAACCATGCGGGCTGTGCGTTCAATTACCGCACCCAACCACTGAAGCAAACCGGCGTGGAAACTGGTCTCGGTTTCGCCTAGGTCAATTTCCGGGTGGTGTTGTTCAATGTGCCAGGTTAGCAAGTTGCGCAAAGCTTCTAGCTGGTTGGTGTAACAAAAAAATTCAACATGCCCAAAGCGCATGAAGCTTTCGCTGACGCGGCACACCACCGCAGCAGTTTCGGTTGTTTCGCGAAATACCGGGTCGGCGCTCGCGGTCAAGCTAAGTGCGCGGGTGGTGGCTATGCCTAAGGCGTGCATTGCTTCTGAAGCCAAATACTCCCGAATTGAGGAACGCAGCACCGCGCGACCATCGGCATGGCGGGAGTAGGGGGTGGGCCCTGCGCCTTTCAGTTGCAACTGGCGGTATTGTTTTCCCTTGCGCACTTCGGCAATCAGCAAGGCGCGACCATCGCCCAGTTGTGGCACAAATTGCCCGAACTGGTGCCCGCAATACACACTGGCACGGCTTTGGTAAGAAGGAAACTGTGTATTGCCCGAGAGCACATCAACTCCCTGTGCGCTGGCCAATTGTTCAGCATTCAGGCCCACTGCATTGGCCAAAGCCGTATTCAAATGAACCAGGCAGGGTTGCGTACGAAGGGGCGTGGCAGGCACTTCAGCAAGGTAAGGGGTTCCCAAACTTGCGTATTCTTGAACCAAAATAGAATCGTGATTATGAAACAAAGGGTGGTCCTGAAGTATAGTTTCGTTAAACAACCCCACCATTGTAGTCGGGGAACACCGTACAACAAACGCAATACCCGGAGGAGAGCGCGCAAATGCAAGGTTTGATGATGAACATGCCCCTGTTGATTTCATCGGTGATGGAACATGCAGAGCGGCACCACCCGCACGTTGAAATTGTATCCCGCCGCACCGAGGGCGATATTCATCGAACCACGTATGGTGAAGTTGCAAAACGATCCAAGAAATTGGCCAACACCCTGACCAGTTTGGGTGTTCAGCAGGGCGAAAACATTGCCACTTTGGCGTGGAATGGTTACCGCCATGTGGAAATTTATTACGCAGTGTCAGGGATGGGCGCGGTGGTGCACACCTTGAACCCCCGCCTGTTCCCTGAGCAATTGGTTTACATCATCAACCACGCGAAAGACACCATGGTGTTTTTCGACAGCACCTTCGCGCCATTGGTTAAGGCCATTGCGCCAGCTTGCCCCACAGTAAAACGCTGGGTGCAAATGTGCGACGAAGCAGCCATGCCAGCCGAGCCTGCGGTGGCCGGTTGCCTGAACTACGAGGCTTTGATTAAAGACGCTTCCGACCACTATGTGTGGCCGCAGCTTGATGAAAATGCAGCTTCTGGTTTGTGCTACACCTCGGGTACTACAGGCAACCCCAAGGGTGCTTTGTATTCTCACCGGTCTACGGTATTGCACGCCATGGCAGCCTGTACGCCAGATGCCTTGGGCTTGAGCAGCCGCGACACCATTTTGCCAGTGGTGCCCATGTTCCATGTGAACGCTTGGGGTATTCCCTACATCGCATTAATGACCGGCGCTAAGATGGTGATGCCGGGCGGTGCGCTGGATGGCGCCTCTATTTATGAATTGCTGGAAAGCGAGAAGGTGAATTTCTCTGCTGGTGTGCCCACCGTGTGGCTCGGCTTGTTGAACCATGTGCAACAGAACGGTTTGAAGTTCACATACTTTAACCGAACAGTAATTGGTGGTTCTGCTGCACCGGCAGCCATGATCAAAGCGTTGAATGGCTTGGGTGTGGAGGTAATACACGCTTGGGGCATGACTGAACTTTCACCATTGGGTACCGTTTGCCGCTTGAAAGCGCAACACTTGAATTTGTCGCTGGAAGAAAAGCAGAAAATATTGCAAAAGCAGGGCACCGCAATTTTCGGGGTAGACATGAAAATTGTCAGCGACGATGGCGAGGAATTGCCTTGGGATGGTGAGGCCTTCGGCGATTTGCTGGTGCGTGGCCATTGGGTTGTTGATGGCTATTACGGTGGTGAAGGTGCCAAAGCATTCACCACGGACAAAGATGGCAAGAAATGGTTCGCCACGGGCGATGTGTCGAAGATCAACCATGAAGGCTTCATGCAGATCACTGACCGCAGCAAAGACGTGATCAAGTCGGGTGGTGAGTGGATCAGTTCGATTGAGTTGGAAAACGTGGCCATGGCGCACCCAGCGGTGCATGAAGCCGCTGTAATTTCTGTTTACCACCCAAAATGGGACGAACGCCCACTGCTGGTGGTGGTGCGCAAGCCCGGTGTCGAGGTCAGCAAAGAAGATCTGCTGAATTTCTATGATGGAAAAGTAGCGAAATACTGTTTGCCCAACGATGTCGCATTTGTTGATGAGTTACCGCACACGGCGACTGGTAAAATCCAAAAACTGAAGCTGCGTGAGCAGTTCAAAGACTATCAGTTACCAAACTAAACCTAGAGAAGTTCAATGATCAAGCACATCGTATTCTGGCAGTTGAAAGATGAAGCCCTTGGCAACACCAAGGCCCGCAACATGGAATTGGTGAAGGAGAAGCTGATGTCTTGCGCAAAGATAGTGCCGGGCATTGTGGACTTTGAAGTGGGCTTGGGCGGCACCAATCTGGAATGTACCTATGATGTGGTGTTGTACTCAACTTTCGAGAACAAGGCTGCCTTGGATGCGTATGCGGCGCACCCCACCCATGAAGCCATCAAAAGCTTTATCGGTGAAGTTCGCAGCGCACGCCAGTGCATGGATTACGAAGTTTAAAAAAGCTGGGTTTTTAAAGTTTGGGCGGCAGGGGGATTTCAAACCGTTGCCGCCCAATTTCATTTCCGGCCGGGTTTAGCGTAATTTCGGTGAAGTGAACGGTGTTGTTGCTGTCGAGCAGAATTAAGGCGCTTGACCGTGTGCCATACACAGGCGATACAATTTTCACGGCCGACAACATTTTTTCCCACTCATAAGGCACGCCGGTGCTTGGCAGTTCCGAATCTTCGGCAAGCCCAGTGTGTGTTAGCAAATCGAGCAAGGCTTTTTCGAAAACCTCTTGGGAAGCTCTGTGTTCGAAGTTTGCCAGGATTGTCTGTTGCAGCGCTGTTTTTAGCAGGCGGGATTTTGGCCAGGGTGCATTCAGGTAGCCATTCGAGATGCTGTGTAAACCAGCTTGCAAGGCAGTTGAGAATTCATGCCCATTGTTGAGTTTGATGCCTTGGTTGCTGGTGCAGCTTAAACTCAAGGTTTTCAGGTTGCCGTGAATCAAGTTAAAACCTGAAAACTGAAGCGAGGTTTTTTCATCAGGTGCGATTTGGTTTTGAATCGCATCAAGCACCAGCAGGCCCCGTGATGGCGCTGTGCCTGGCATGTTCAAGGTGCTGTTTCTCACATTGGTGAGCAAGGCGAATTCAGCATTGCTGCCAATACCTAGCCAGGTTCCTTCCGATTGCAGGTCTTTCCCTGCCCATAAGGTGCCGTATGCTGTGGACCATGCCTGCAAAGGCGCAGTGGGGCGATTGTGAAACTCATCCCGATTGGCAAGGCAGATAAAAGGATAATCAGGGTGTGAATTGATTGCAAAAGCAGCCAGGCACATTAGCCACTCACTTCGTTATTCGGCTGCGACTTGTTTGGCTCCTCGCTTAATTCACTGAACAACTCAACATGGCGGCAGGGCATTGTTGGCAAGTCTGCAAAACAGGCTCTGGCCAGTTGCTCAAGTTTCTCAATAAATTCAGCGTTGCAAGTTGCAAACCCGGGGGCAGGGTGAATTACTTCCATCAAGGTGAAGTAAGGTTTATCCGCTTCTTCACGTTGAAACAGCTGGCTACTACCCAGGCCCATTTGTTTTAAAGTGCCTGCCATTTGGCTAGCGCGCCGCAAACCCAAGGCAATGTCTGCTTTGGGTATGCGGTAATAAATGAAAAGCTGGCGCTTCATCCAAACACACTGCCTTTTTGGTGCACATCGTAGGGCGGGTGCTGAATGGTCAGCGCTGTTTCACCCGCGTCATTTTTCACTGTGAAAGTAGCGCCGCTTTGCTCGGCATCTTCTACCGGCAGCTCGACCAGCAAGTGTTGTTGGCCATTGAAGGCAACGGCGGTGGCCACTGCACCGGCGGGCTCATTGTCTTTTCCGGCTAGCCATACATCCTGGCCTGCAGTCACCGAAGCCGAACCGGCGGCAGTGGCCTGAAATACACGTCGCTTTACCTTTCCAAGGTAGTGGCTTCTGGCCACGATTTCCTGCCCTGGGTAACAACCTTTGCTGAAACTGACACCGCCTACCAAATCGAAATTAATGGCTTGCGGGATAAACATTTCTACCGTGGGATGCGACACGTATGCAATACCCAATTGCTGCAGGGCGAATTCAAATTGGTCGTCAGCGCTGGCTTGTTCGGCTTGCCCGGGTTGTTCACCACCGGCCACTAGCTGAAAACCGGGTGTGATGCCGTTCAAGGCACGCAGGCTGGCCGCAGCATTGCCTTGAGCATCCCATTGAACCCGCATGGGCGAATCAAGTCCCGACTCAGGCAAAAAAGCGAGTTGATATTCACCTGTACAGTCGCGCACTTTGCACTTGCTGCGCAGTACAAACATGCTCAGGCGTTTGACCAAGGCTGTAACGGTTTCTTTGCGGCAAACCAAGAATACTTGTTTGCCTTGGCGCAGCACAAAAAAACTGCCCAACAAGCGGCCTTTTGCGGTGCACAAACCTGCCAAACGCAGCTGGCTTTCAGCCATGCCGGCAATGTCATTGCTGAGTTGTGATTGAAGAAAAGTCACTGCGTCGTCTCCGTCTACGCCAATGACACCCCAACGCGATAAAAACTGTGCAGACATGCTCAAATCCTTTGTAACAATCTAAACAACCATTGTAGGTAAGCCATGGAAAAAACTTTCCCGCTATCATGAACGGCAATGTCCACATTGTAGTGGCTTCTGGTAAGGTCTCGCCTTCCAATAACCCAAGGTGAAGCAAAGTCGTGCGCAAAGGTAAAAAAATAAGGACTGCATTGAAGAAAACTGTAACAGGCTGGCGATGGTTCAAACGAATTCTGATCGCTGGTGTTGTTGCGTTGTCTGCTGTTATTGTTGGTATTTACTTTGTTTTGAACCTTGAAATTAACCGCCGTCAGCCGCGCGTGGATGCGCATGTGAGTGCGGGATTGGGCGCGCGCGCAATAGCCAATGAATTGATTCAACAGGGCTTGGATGTGAGCCCCGCTCTTTTTGTATTGGCCGCCCGGTTAACGGGTAGCGCAGGCCAATTAAAAGCCGGGCGTTATGAATTGCCTGAAGGAATCAGCACCCTGGATTTGGTGGATTACCTGAGCAAGGGGCAGGGCGTGCTTAGCAGTGTTACCTTGGTCGAGGGGCAAACTGCCAGCGCTCTTTTGGTGAAATTGCGTGCCCAGCCCGATTTGATTGATGATTTGCAAGGCATGGATCAACGCGCGATTGCCAAAAAATTTGACCTGGAAAGCGCAAGCCTTGAAGGCTGGATTTACCCAGATACTTACAAGTTCTCGCCGGGCTCGAAGCTATCGGAATTGCTTGGCAGGGCAGTGCGACTGCAGCAGGCAGAGCTTGAAAAGGCATGGCTACAACGAGATCCCCAAACACCGCTAAAAACACCTTATGACGCGTTGAAAATGGCTTCCATTGTTGAAAAGGAAACCGGCCTTGCCAGCGATCGAGGAAAGGTGGCCAGTGTTTTTGTAAACCGCTTGCGCGTGGGTATGTTGTTACAAACCGACCCCACAGTGATTTATGGCGTAGGTGAAACATTTGATGGTGACTTAACCCGCAAACACCTGCAAACCGACACACCTTACAACAGCTACACGCGTGCGGGTTTGCCGCCAACGCCAATTTCAAATCCCGGCAAGGCGGCGCTTTATGCTGCGGTGAACCCTGACAAAACGCCATATTTTTATTTTGTGGCCAAGGGTGACGGCAGCAGTTATTTCAGCAAGAATTTGAACGAGCACAACAACGCTGTGCGCAAATACCAGTTAGGGCGGTGACTGCATCATGAAAAAGCAAAAACAAGGTTACCTGATCAGCTTTGAGGGCGTTGATGGTGCGGGAAAAACCTCGCACATCGGGCGTGTAAAGGCGCGCTTGCAGGAATTGGGCTTTGAATGCCTGCAGACCCGGGAGCCCGGTGGCACGCCCGTAGGTGAAGCGATTCGGGAATTGGTATTGCACCACCAAATGGATGTAAACACGGAGTTACTTCTCATGTACGCCGCTCGGCGACAACACATGGTCGAGACCATTCAGCCCGCACTTGATCGCGGGGTTTGGGTGATTACAGACCGGTTTGAGGACAGCAGCTTTGCTTACCAGGCGGGTGCAGGCGGTGCCACTTGGGAAAGTTGTCAACAACTGAGCAAATGGGCTTTGAAAGGTTTTGAGCCGGCCCTTACATTTCTGTTTGATTTGCCGATTGCTGTTTCTCAAAGCCGCCTACAGGGCAGGGCAGGGGCCAGCGACAAATTTGAAGAAAAACCAAGCAGCTACTTCGAAGCGGTTCGCGCCGGCTTTATTAAGAGGTCTCAGCTAAACCCTCGCCGCATTCGCCTGATCGACGCACAGCCCCCGGAAGACGAAGTGGGTGCAACCGTGCTGGCCGAGCTCGACAAATTCCTGCGCACACATTTAACCCCGGGGTCGGCATGAGCACTGCAAGTTGGTTGTTGCGTGCCCAAAAACAACTGGGAAATTTGATGCAGGCCACAACCGCGCCAATACTGGTACATGGTCACCAGCCCAAGGGGTTTTATGAACTGGTAGGCCAACACTTGGCTGAATCGCTTTGCGAGGTGAGCACGGGAAAAAAGCCATGCCTTCAATGCCCAGGTTGCCACATGCGCCTTGCAGGTAACCACCCTGATTTGCGCTATTTGATGCCACAGGCTGTGGCGCTGGAACTCGGTTTTAATGTGGAGGTAAAAACTGGCGTTAAACCGAGTCAGGATATTCGAATAGACGATGTGAGGGATCTTCAAAATTATTTCAATACTGCATCAAGCCGGGGTGCCTCCCGTTATGTGGTGGTTTATCCCTTCGACAACATGAACGCCAACACCGCCAACGCGCTGCTTAAAACGTTGGAAGAGCCGGCCTATGGCCTTCGATTTGTGCTTGTTGGCAGCCGAGTTGACAAATTATTGCCCACTATCCGCTCCCGTTGCCAGGAGTTAACCATGCCCATGCCGGCGATTTCGGAATGCCTGGCCTGGCTGGAGGCGCAGGGCGTACAACAGCCTGATGTAGCTTTGGGTGTAGCAATGAACGATCCATTTGAGGCACTAAGCCTGGCAAAAACTGCAGTAGATCAACTTGAATTGCGCAAAAAGTTTCTGGAATGGTTGGCCAACCCCGACCAGCATGCTAACCCCCCGGCCGGGCTTGAAAAAGTTGGTCTGCCTGTTGTACTTGAACTGGCCATGCGCCTGTGTAGCGATTGCGTGGCACAAGCCAATGGTTTGAAAGGGATCAATTTCCCTTGGTTGGCACCTAAGCTAATGTGGGTAAAATCAATTGGTATTGACCGCTTTAGTCGGCTTTATGAGGCTTTGCAGAAAGAATTTCGGGTGGCAAACCATCCAATTAACCCCCGTTTGGCGCTAGAGTATGTGGGGCAACAATGGCAAACTCTAACCAAGTAGCTTGTAGAACGATTTTCTTTCTGGATACCGATCGCCATGACCAGTAATTTAATGAACAACCCACGTAGCAACAAAGATGCAAACCGCCCATGGATGCTTTCGTTGACTTTGGTTGACAAAAATACTGCAGCTAATCTTTACATGCCCTTCATTAAAGGTGGGGGGATATTTGTCGAGAGTGACAAGGAATACAACCTGGGAGACCCCGTGTTTGTGTTGTTGACGGTGGGAGACGAGGCGAAAAAATTTCCAATTAATGGCAAAGTAGTGTGGATTTGCGGTGCAAATGCACGTGGTGACAAGGCTCGCGGTATCGGAATTCAGTTCCCGAAAGACGACACAGGAGAGGGTGTTCGTGTGGCAATTGAACAAATGATAGGTAAAATGCAAAGCTCCATGAAGAAAACAGCAACCTTGTAGTGTTTACCGATTCACATTGTCATCTTGATTTTCCCGGTCTGGTCGAGCAACTCCCGGACATTTTAAGTCGAATGCAGGCAGCGCGGGTAAACCGCGCCTTGTGCATTTCGGTTCAGCTTGAAGACTTCCCGAAAGTGCTTACACTGGCTGAAACTTACCCTCAACTGTGGGCAACTGCTGGTGTGCACCCTGATTACGAAGACATCACCGAACCCACGGTGGAAAAATTGCTTGAACTGGCTGATCATCCCAAAGTGATCGGAATTGGTGAGACAGGCTTGGATTACTTTCGTCTGAAAGGTGACCTGCAATGGCAGCGGGAACGTTTTCGGGTGCATCTGCGGGCGGCCAATATATGCAAAAAGCCTGTGATTGTTCACACGCGTGCGGCGGGAGACGACACCTTGAACATTCTTTCTGAAGAAAACGTTCAAGGTTGTGGCGGAATTATTCATTGCTTTACCGAGTCGCTCGATTTCGCGCGCAAAGCCCTGGATTTAGGCATGTACCTCTCGTTCTCGGGCATTATCAGTTTCAAAAATGCAGCGGATATTCGCGAGGTGGCCAGGTTCGCACCCATCGACAGAATATTGATCGAGACCGATTCACCCTACCTGGCACCTGTTCCACACCGAGGCAAAACCAATGAGCCTAGCTTTGTGCCTCATGTGGCCAAAGTGATTGCACAAGAGAAGGGCGTTGCAGTTGAAGAGATCGGGCTTCAGACCACAGCCAACTTCGACCGTTTGTTTGGTTTTGAACAACCTCGAGTGGCTGCAGTTTGAAGCGGCGTGCCTTTGTAAACAGCCTGCTTTTGCTGGCGTTGCCGAGTGTTTCGCTAGCCGGTGCTTTTGACGATTTTTTCAAGTCGATCAAATTTGATGATGAGCCTGGCTTGCGCAAGCTGCTGCTGAAGGGCATGGATCCAAACACAATTAATGAGCAAGGCTTTCCCGCCCTTATTTACGGCATGCTGCAGGACTCACCAAGTGCAGTAAACGTATTGCTGTCTTCTTCAAAACTAGACCCCAATCAGGCGGACCGCCGCGGTGAAACACCACTCATGGTGGCATGCACCTTGGACAAGCCCGAGTGGGTTGAAGCCTTGTTGGCCAAAGGTGCCGAGACAGGCGAGGACGGGCAATGGACAGCACTGCACAATGCAGCAGCTTCGGGCTCTGCTCAATCCATCGAGTTGCTGGTCAAAGCGGGCGCTAAAATAGACTTGCTTTCGCCCAATGAGACCACACCACTGATGATGGCAGCCCGTGAGGGAAGGGAGGAGGCCAGCAGAGTGCTGTTGAAGTTGGGTGCCAATCCAGGTTTGATTAATCAGGCCGGTTACAACGCGGCCGGTTACGCCATGAAGGCAAATCGCAAAGAATTGGCGTTCGAAATCATGAGAAAAGAAAAGGCGCTGCGAACAGCGCCTTTAAAGCCTAACAAGACGAATTAATGCTTTCGCCTGATCGACGGGTGATCGTGATTACAGGCTTGCCTCAAAATGTTTAACCAGGGTGCGCAAGTCGCCCGATGTAGAGGCAAGCTGCTTTGCGGCGTTGTCCAGGTCGTTGATTGCAGCCACGTTGCTTTCTGTTAGCGCACTCATACGCTCCATGCTGTTGGCTACTTCAAGTGAGGCTTGGGATTGTTGCTCAAGCATGGCAGAAATGTCTTTCGCCGATTGTGCAACGCCACGGCTGGCCACTTTGATGGCTTGCAAGCTTTCGCCAGCTTCTAAAATGAGTGTGGTACCTATGTTCACTTCGTCTACCGCACGGCCCATGGTCTCAAGGCCCTTGTTCGTGCCGCTTTGAACTTCTTGTACTGTCGCTGAAATTTCAGTGGTTGACTGTCGTGTCATTTCAGCAAGCTTGCGTACTTCGTCAGCCACCACGGCGAATCCGCGCCCCGATTCGCCAGCCCTGGCCGCTTCAATTGCAGCGTTCAACGCCAACAAGTTGGTTTTCTCGGCAATCTCGGTAATGGTGTGGGTTACGTTGCTGATTTTCACCACAGCGCGGTTCAATTCCTCAATGTTTTGTTTGGCATCTTGCACAACATGCGCCACCTTTTGAGTGGCCTCGGTAGACTTGTCCATGCTTTGCGCACCTGTGTCCACTACATCCATGGCATTTTTCGCGTGTGCAGAACTCTTGCCCGTGGCTTCTGATATTTCAGACACAGACACAGACAGTTCCTCAAGCGCAGCCGCTACGCCATTGATACCGTCAGATTGTTGTTGTGAACGAGTCATCAAATTAACTGCCAACTGGCTTAGGTGCTCGGCGTTGTTCTTCACCTCAGAGGAGCCGGAGATAACATCAGCGATAATTGCGCGCAAATTCACCTGCATACTTTTGAATGCAGTGTGTACTCTATTGAATTCGCGTGTGCTGGATTCAGGAATTTCGTGTTTAAAGTTGCCTTCCGCCAAAGCTCGCATGGCCTGTAACATCGAGTTATTGGTGTGTTCCACTCGGCTTTTCAGCCACAACAACCCCAGTGCAGCGGCTATAAACGATGCTGCAGCACTGCTGTAGCTAAGGGCAGGGATATTAAACATGGAAAGCAGGGCGATTATTACCGGCAAAAAGCCCACGATTGCCAAATCAACAACGAACGGGCGCCCCTTGGTCGGCTTGGTGAACGGAAAGCTCGCAGTGCCTGCGTTAACCGCCTTGTAAAGTGCTTCCGCTTGTGCCTTTTGTGTGTCGCTTGGCTTCGAACGCACGGACATATACCCAATTTTTTCGCCATTCTGCGTCAGTGGTGTCACGTAGGCATCAACCCAATAGTAACCGCCGTCCTTGCAGCGATTTTTCACCAAACCCTTCCAGGGTTCATCCCGGCGTGCTGTGTCCCACAGGTCTTTGAAGGCATCGCGTGGCATGTCCGGGTGGCGTACCACATTGTGCGGTTGGCCCAACAGTTCCTCAAGCGTGAAACCGGAAATTTCGACAAATGCAGGATTTGCGTAGGTAATGCGACCCTTCAGATCGGTTTTGGTCACAATTGGAATTCAATTTACCCCTTTATGATACGAACACCAGTAACTTGCGAAGGCTCACAACAGAGGCCCAAATCTCCCTCAAATTTGGGGTTTACCCATTTTTCCCAACCACGATCACTTTTGACTGCAAGCCCTCAATAATGTCTTGGCCCGCTGCAACTGCCTCAATCGGCCAGTCGGGATACACTGCACAAACCACCAATGCAAAAAACATGAATTTGTACATAAGAATCGCCTCGAATAAAAGTATCAGACCCTATGTATGTTTTCGGTTATAACAGCATGGAAAGCATCGTCAGTATTGGTGGGGGTCACTCTGGGTAACCCATTGAACTTTTCCGGATGTATATTGGGAGCAGTACAGACACAATTCCATACCATGGAGACAGCATGCAGCTATCCTTTCACGGTGCAAACCGAAAAGTAACCGGTTCTTGCACACTGATTAAAAGTGGCGGAAAGAAAGTTCTGGTTGATTGCGGTTTGCACCAGGGCGGGCACGAGGCGGAAGACGAAAATTTAAAACCCTTTGGATTTGATCCCGCCCAAATTGATTTTGTTGTTTTAACCCATGCACACCTTGACCACTGCGGAAGGTTGCCCTTGCTGCAAAAAATGGGTTTCAAAGGCGAGATTATTTGTACATCGGCCACACGAGAATTGGCACGGCTTATTCTGCTCAACTCCGCTCATCTTCAAGAAGAGGAGGCGCGTTACCAGGAAAGAAAAGCCGAGCGGCATGGCCACAATACCGATTACCAGCCCCTTTACAACTTGGTCGATACACTTTCCTGTTTCGACAGGTTTGGCCGCACTGCACACTACGAAGAGCCAATTGAACTGGCCCCTGGAATACGAATTACATTTTTTGATGCGGGGCATATTCTTGGTTCCGCAAGCGTGTTGTTTGAACTGGAAGAAGAGCAAATAAAGAAGAGGGTGCTTTTTGCTGGCGACATTGGTACAAAAAACCCGCCCTTGTTGAACCCTCCCAAGCCACCTGCCGATGTTGATGTAGTGGTCATGGAAACAACTTATGGTGACAGATTGCACAAGCCGCTTGAGCCTTCGGTTCAAGAGCTTTACGACGCAATCAACAGCACCTTCGAGCGTGGTGGCAATGTGATTATTCCTACCTTTGCACTTGAAAGGGCGCAGGAGCTGTTGCACTACATCCGCATGGGCATTGAGCAGCGAG
The DNA here is from genome assembly GCA_021299735.1 of Burkholderiales bacterium. Taxonomy (GTDB): domain Bacteria; phylum Pseudomonadota; class Gammaproteobacteria; order Burkholderiales; family Burkholderiaceae_B; genus Limnobacter. The sequence goes on from JAJTEM010000021.1 coordinate 27,205, forward strand.
TTCTGCCAGCGAATATGCAGGTCTTTCTTGATTCACCCATGGCAATTTCTGCCACAGAAATTTTCAGGAAACATGTGCGTTCGTTTTCACCACGCACTCAGCATCTGTTCCAGGGTGGGCGCGACCCGTTCAGCTTCAAGGGCTTGCATTTTGTGAAAGACAGCGCGGACAGCATGGCCTTGAATCGTATCAAAGCCGGTGCGGTCATTATGGCGGGTTCTGGCATGTGCAATGGTGGCCGCATACGCCATCACTTGAAACATAATTTGTGGCGCAGCGAGTGCAGTGTGGTGTTTGTGGGGTTTGCTGTAGAGGGTTCACTGGCACGCCGGGTAATTGATGGCGCAGAGCATGTGCGATTGTTTCGTGAGGAAATTCCAGTGCGTGCTGCCATTCATACAATCAATGGTTTTTCGGCACATGCTGACCAACAGGAGCTTTTGAATTGGCATGCGAAAACCGGCAAACCTTCCCAAACATTCCTGATTCATGGTGAGGAAAATGCCATGAATATATTCGCTTCTAAATTGCGCGACACGCAAATTCACATGCCACATTTGCACACTGAATTCAGGATTTAACAAGCCGCACGCCCATGTATTTCTTGGTTCCTTCAAACCAAATCAGTGCAAGGGCTGTGGCCGCCAGTAACAACAGGCCGAATTGCAAATCAAAAAACTCCAGGCGAAACCTTTCGCGCAAGTAAGGAATGCTTAGCAGCAAGCCCAGGCCGCCCAAGGCAATTCCTGCGATCCACTTTTGAGATGAATTAGGTACTTTTAAAATTTGTATCAGTGAATTTGATTTCGAACGGCTAGACACAATCAAACCCAGATTGCCAATCACGAGAGACGCAAAGCCAATGGTAGTTGCCAATTCCTGGCTTACGCCGTAATCAAGTAGACCCAAGTACAAAACCAGTACAATCACCATCAAACCCAAGCCTTGGGAAACCGCGAGCATCACTTGCCCTGCACTGAATATTTTTTGTGTGGCATTGCGAGGAGGGCGCTTCATCACATCACCTTCGGGAGCTTCCATTTCGAACACTACCGCACAGGCCGGATCGATGATCATTTCAAGAAACATGATGTGCACAGGTGTCAGCAAGGGTGGGGCACCAAACAACAGGGGAACGAATACAGCACCTGCAATCGGGATGTGAACTGCGATCACATACACCACGGCCTTTCGCAAATTGTCGTAAATTTGGCGGCCTTGGCGAATTGCGTTCACGATGGATGAAAAATTGTCATCCAACAACACAAGCGATGAGGCCTCCCGCGCAACATCAGTTCCGCGCAAGCCCATGCCAATGCCCACATGGGCCGCCTTCAAGGCGGGTGCATCGTTAACGCCATCACCCGTCATGGCAACAATTTCAACATTCGCCTGCAAGGCTTGCACGATCCGCAGTTTCTGGTGGGGCTTAATTCGCACAAACACGCCAACGTCGCGTACAGCTGTTTGTAAATCCTGGTCACTGAGTAAATCAATGTCCTTGCCCGAGAGTACTTTGTCACACGCGATACCCGCTTGCCTGCCAATGGCCTGTGCGGTTAACTCATGGTCGCCAGTAATCATGACCACTCGAATACCGGCGCTTGTGCACTGTGAAACTGCCTCTGGCACCTCATGTCGAATTGGGTCTTTCAAGCCTGTCAGGCCTAGCCATTCAAATTCAAATTCTGCGGGCGAGGAGGGCCACGTGTTATCGTTTTCCTGAACATTAAATTCGGCACAGGCTACCCCAAGCATTCGAAGGCCATCATTGGCCATTTCCTTCATTTGCAATTGAATGCTCAACACCTTTTCTTCAGGCAGTTTGCACAATCTCATCACTGCCTCTGGCGCCCCCTTCACGGCCACAAGGTGTTTTTCGCCCGTTTTCCACACATGGGTCATCGCAGGAAGTTCGGGAGTTAAGCCATATTCATGAACCAGTTCGAATTCCTCGGTCAACTTTTTATGCTCAGGCCAAAGCAGGGCGATGCTTTCTTTGTAAGCCAACTCCATTGGGTCAAAGGCCTGAATTTCACTGGCCAATACAGCCGTGCCCAGTAGTTGTTTGGCAGGCTCGTCAAGCGCTGTGGCCTTTTGATTCAAATGAACCAAGCCACCAAGTGTTGCCAAAACCTGAAGGCTCATTTTGTTCTGGGTAATGGTGCCGGTTTTGTCCACGCACAGCGTGGTAATACTGCCCAGGGTTTCTATCACTGGCGCGTGGCGTGTTAAAACGCGTTGCCTTGAAATACGCCAAACACCGAGCGCCATGAACACGGTCAGAATGACCGAGAATTCTTCAGGCAACAGGGCCATGGTAAGGCTGATTGCTGTTAGGAAGCCTTTTAGCCATTCGCCCTGTAACAGCCCAAATGCCAGCAGAACCAGCGAGGAAATAAGGACACCAAACACACCAAATCGCTTGATCAGGGTGCGAATGTCTTTTTGCAATGGGCTTTGCGCATTATTAATCTGGTTCAGGCTTTTGCCAATTTTGCCAATTTCCGTGTTCAAACCTGTTGCGCGCACCACGGCCGTGGCTGAGCCCCGAACCAGCATGCAGCCAGAGTAAACAAGATCGCCTGCAAGCTTTTCAATCGGTACCGATTCACCGGTCAACAGAGATTCATCAACCTGCACATCGCTGCACTGAATCAACTCGGCATCGGCAGAAATTCGTTCGCCTTCCTGAAACAACACATGGTCGCCAACAACCAACTCGCGACTAAATATTTGTATCGGCACACCGTCTCGAATGACCGTTGATTTTGGGCTGGAGAGTTCTTTGATTGCATCAAGAGCGCGTTCGCTTTTGCGTTGCTGAAAAAGCGTAATTGCAATCGATACGGCAATAAAGCCGAACAGCACCAAGGCATCGTCCAAGCTACCAATCAACATGTAAATAAGACTGGCTACCAGCAAAAGAGCAAATACGGGTTCTTTAAGAATTTCCACAATGGATGAAAAAATTGTTCGGCGCTTTGCAGCCGGCAGTTCGTTCAATCCATCGGTTTGAAGCTTTATTTTTGCTTCGGAAGAAGTAAGACCATTTTGTTTATGGTTCATCAAAACTCTTTGTTGAAGCGGCGTCGATCACCGATGATAAAAACAATACCATTTGACAATGAAATTTTTAAGAATTACGTCGTTTCAGATCAGCCGTATCTGCCACACTCATTTGTCGTATAATTTGTATTATGTCAACTATTATATTGATTAAGACGAGCACAGAAGCAAAGCCTACGACTGTTCTACTAAAACTGTAACGATCTTTTGTATAAAACTGTAAAGAGCTGATTTATTTCGATTAAATCTGTAAAGAAGAAATATTTTTTGTAACCCTCTAGCCTACCTCAGGATAGGACACCGAGCAAATATTAGTCTGTCGTTTGCTTTGTAGTGCGGGGTTTTCGGATATGTTGTTTTGGTGATTTTTCGCTGATCTTAGATTGTAGGTGCCTTAACTGGGTTTGTAGCTGGCCGTTAAGCCTCAACTGTTCATCATGGTTACGCCTAGAAGCTTGGAGGTCCTCATTTGAAACTTCGAGTTTCGTTTTAACAGAGTTTAATTCCCCCTTGAGGTTTTCTAATTGAGTGCTGATATCTCGTATTGTCGAGTTTTTGAGATTGAGTTCCTCGGTGTGGGATTTTTGAACCGTTATTGCGTCTTTGACTGCCTTGTTTGCAATTTGCCGTTCCCTTTCAATTTCCATCAAGGCACGATTTTCGTGATCCTTAAGACGAGCCAACGCGCTATCGTGTTCTTTCGAAAGTCTGCTGCTCTCCGCCAGGAAGTCTTGTCTGGCTTTGTCTAGTTGCTGCTCTAGATCATTGCATCGCTGAGTTGCATCCTGCAGGCGTTTAGATTCAACTGTAAGTCGGGTTTTTTCTTGTCTTATAGTTTCCTGCAGATCCATGATATGTGCATTTTTATCAGCATCAGCTTGTTTAAGTCGACTAATGGTCGTCTCAAGTGCGGTGTTATCGGCTCTCAATCTGTCCATTTCTTCTTGCAGCCGATAGAGTTCTTTTTGATGGACTTCTTTTTGTTCGTTAGTTGATGCATTTCCAAGTTCTACAGCGAGCCGCCAAGTTTCTTTCAGTGCATCGGTAAAACCGGATTTCAAACTTTCTGGCATGCCCGGTATTGCCAGGTCTACCCTGCTCCTCTCTCGCTGTGACGCGAAAAATTCTTGAACTGCTTTGGTTGGAGTTCCCATGCTGCCTTTTTTTACTAATCCATAGAGTTTTGTGGGGGTTGGCACGACACCGTGTTGAAAAAACAGAATTTCACAAGTCCTTTTGTAAACATCAATCGTGGCCAAGCCCTGATCCATCATTTTTTGAATTTGTTGACGAATATCGCTATCGAAGTCAGTTTCTTTCACGGAGCGCCTCAGTTTTGTCTTCATTGGTATGTATTATTACATAATACGTAACAAACATACGTTTTAATTGATCTATTTTGACATTACACTTATAATGTCAATGTACCTGTTCACCCGAGGTTGTTTTGAGTTTTGAGCTCATTCCCAGTGCTTTTTCCAAGAATCCAGCATTCCAAATCAGTGCTTTTGATGGTTCTACTGGAGTAAATCGTGCCTCTGGTTCCCGGCAAATTGCGGCCAACAGAGATGTCGATGCCATTTCTGCGTGGCTCATGCAGTTTCAGGCCTCTAAAAGTACATTTGATAGTTACCGCAAAGAGGCCGAGCGGTTGCTGTTGTGGTCTGTTTTGCAGCTGTCAAAACCACTTTCCTCACTCGTGTATGAAGATCTGCAGCTCTATAGGCAATTCTTGTTAGATCCGCAGCCTGCGGACTTTTGGGTGTCTTCCCCAGGACGTCGATTCGGGCGCAACGATCAACGTTGGCGTCCCTTTGCAGGGCCTTTGTCAACAAGTAGTCAAAGGCAGACCTTGGTTATCCTTAGTTCGATGTTTAGTTGGTTGGTTGAGTCCGGGTATTTGGTGGGTAATCCGCTTGCTTTGGGCAAGCGCAGATCATCGGGTGCGCCTAAAATTATTACTCGCTATCTTGATCCCACCCTGTGGCTTGAGGTGAAGGCTTTTATCCTCGAATTGAGATCGACTGATGTGTCCAGGTACCATCGCTTGAGGTGGTTGTTTTCACTGTTTTACCTAGGTGGTTTGCGCATTTCCGAGGTTTCACAGGGGGCAATGGGTGATTTTTATTGCCGAAGAGCCTCAGATGGCAAAGAATTGTGGTGGCTAAGGGTTGTCGGTAAAGGCAATAAAGAGAGACAAATTCCTATTTCCGGAGAGTTTCTTGATGAGTTGTTGCTGTACCGATCCTATATTCAGGTGCCTGGTTTTCCAAGTGAAGAGGAGCAAGTTCCGCTGTTTGGTTCAGCCCGTAATTTTCGCGTTAGGGTTGGTAGATCTTCCATACATGGGACTGTGACCGATTTGTTTGCACATGTGGCGGCCAAATTGCGCATGCAAGGAGATATGCACGCTTTACGTCGTGCATTGCAGCTTGAATCGGCTTCAGCCCATTGGCTTCGCCATACCGCTGGCTCTCACATGGCAAATTCAGGCGTTGATTTGAGAGTGATTCGGGACAATCTGGGCCATGCGTCGATCAGCACAACCTCTATCTATTTACATACCGACGATGATCAGCGTCATGCCGACACTTCAACGGCTCACCGCGTTGGTTGGTCAAATTGATGACTACGGCAACAACTCTTTGATGTCGCATCCGAGGGTGGCTGCAAGTTTGTAGGCCTTTTCAAGGGTGATACGCACCTCTCCCCTTTCAATCCTTCCCATATAGCTGCGATCAATTTCCGCTCTCAGTGCCAATTCATCTTGAGAAAGTCCCCTTAGTTTTCGTGCTGCTCGTACTTTGTTGCCGAATATTTTTACCACGTCTTGCATAGTCGCCTCTCTAGAGGCAATGACTATCCAAATTTGCGGCTTTAATAGCCACGGATTATAATCCGTTCTTTTTCAAAAACCCTTTTTCGCAGTTCTTATTTGCAAGGGGGAAAATGACACTGATGGAGCATCATGACTAGAAGTCTTTCACCCGAGTTTTACTCAGTTTTGATCGAGGGGAATTTGAACAATTTTACGGTCATGGAATTGAGAGACGCGATCATTCGTGAATATAAAGATGAAACAGATATGACCTTGCGTGACTATCACAAACGTGCGTACCGGGTGGTTCTAAGGCTTCTAACCGCAGGTTTTCTTGAAAAAAGCAAAGACATTTCTGAATTTGCTCGCTACACGAAAACCCCTCTTTTTGTAGCCTCAGTGTTTAAGCAAAGAGTGACAGTTGATCGGGGGCCCAAGCAGCCCAAGCAGCCCAAGCAAGTCGAGCATGGGGCCCCCGTTTTGCCGGTTAACGATCCCTGCATTCGAGACGAATTGGATCAATTGGTAAAAACTTATCAGGTCGATTTGCTGTCTTCGATCGGTGAATCCGAGGAGTATCTGCGCTTGCACCAAACCTATCCGCAGCTTAAAGCCAAGCTCGAGCCTCATTACCTTAAATCCAGGGATGTCAGTTCAAAAATACTTGGCAAGATTCGCGCCATTGAAAGCGTGCTTGCTAGCATGCCGAAAGATCCCGTTTTATGAAGCTGCGTCGATGGCAATTCAACTGTCTTACGCGTGCTTTGAACTGGTTCAAAACTCAGTCACATTTCATGTGCTTGGCAACGCCTGGGTCGGGTAAAACCCGGCTATCCGCAGAACTGGCTAAAAGTCTGCTCCAAGCAAATAAAATCGATTTTGTATTGACCTTTGCACCATCAATTGAAGTTGCACAAAACACCTCAAATACTTTCACCAAAGTGCTTGGACGTCGATTTGACGGGCAAATTGGTGCAATAGGCGGCGCTTACACTTACCAAAGTTTGTTATTCATTCAAGCGGATTTTTGGCAGATATTCGATTCCCATCGTGTTTTAGTGGTCTTGGATGAGGTTCATCATTGTGCTGGCAGCGATCTTTCAAACTCAAATTCTTGGGGGGAACAGGTTTTGCTGAGAATTCAAAGTAAAGCCACTTTCAGTATTGCACTTAGTGGTACGCCTTGGCGAAGTGATGACTTGCCAATCGTACTTGCCAAATACACGGATCCTGAAGGCAAGGTTCGCTGTGATTATGAGTATGGTTTGGCCGAGGCAATCCACGATGGAGTTTGCCGAAATCCAAAGCTGGTCCTCATTGATCACGATCGTATTCTCTTGACGAATCAACAAAGTGGAATCCAGTCGTTCGAATCCTTTGCCGAGTTACTGAGCTCGAATGGCATTACCTATGACCAACTCATTCAAAATCCTCAGGCTGTTCATTTTATGCTGAATCGTGGGTGTCAAAAACTTAAGGAAATTCGCCTTACAAACCCCAATGCGGCCGGTCTTGTTGTGGCTCGATCGGTTGAGCATGCACACGTTATTGCCGCTAAGCTTTCAAATACCTTCGCGCAGTCCGTGAAAGTGGTCACCTACAGAGATCACGATGCTTCGAAAACGATCGATGCATTTAGGTACTCTAATGAACAATGGATTGTTAGCGTTGGGATGATTAGCGAGGGTACTGATATTCCAAGGTTGCAAGTGTGTTGCCACCTCAGTATTGTCAAAACGGAAATGCATTTCCGACAGGTTTTGGGTCGAATATTGCGTATGACCAATGATGTTGATAAAGATGGTTGGATGTTTGTTTTTGCTGAGCCAACTCTAGTCGAATTTGCAAATGAGCTTCACCATGAAATCCCGGAGTCTCGTGTTGTTCAATTTGATGGTTCTCGTCCACGTGTAGCCGCCGAACAGAGGATTGGCAGGACTTTTGATGCTTCAACAAAGCTCAACGACTATTCGGAAATTCGCTGCAATGATGATCTGCACCTAACGCTTCAACCAGAGATTTTCGATTCAGAACCAGTGAGATATTCCCGTACTCGGTTGGAATGGGCAGGTCAATTTAGGGAGCAAGTGATTGCGACGTTTAACTCTTCATTCTGATGAATTGCAGCAGTTCAAACGCCAAATCCTTTATTGCGATAGTTTTTAATGGAAGCCCCCCGGTTACAAGCACTGGGGGATCTTCAATTGAGGAGATGTAAGACTAAATCGGTGCGTTAACTTGAAGTATTTATTGACTTCGTTTGCCTTCGACGCATCAACAAAAACACAGCAGGTACTACAAACATGGACAACAACGGTGCGCTGATCATACCACCGACCATGGGTGCAGCAATGCGCTGCATGACCTCACTTCCTGTACCTGTTCCCCACATAATTGGAATGAGCCCTGCAAGAATTGTGAGCACGGTCATCGCTTTGGGGCGCACCCGCAGCACTGCGCCTTCCCTAATTGCATCCAGCAAATCCGTCTCATCAGTTTTTCCTCGTTTAACCCGGTCGGCCCAGCTTTGATTTAAATATAGCAGCATGATGACACCGAATTCTGCTGCCACACCGGCCAGTGCAATAAAACCCACAGCGCCAGCCACAGACAAATTGAACTCAAGTATCCACAGTAACCATGCACCACCAATCAGCGCGAAAGGCAGTGTGGCCATGATAAGCAAGGCTTCATCTACTTGCTTGAAGGTCATATACAGCAGCACAAAAATAATCAGCAAGGTGAACGGCACCACCAACTTCAATTTAGCTGTTGCACGCTCAAGAAACTCAAACTGTCCCGACCATGAAATGGAATATCCGGCAGGCAAGTCCACTTGTTGCGCAACAGATTGTTGCATGTCTAATACTGCCGACTGCAAGTCTCGACCACGAATGTCGATGTATACATACCCCGCTAGACGGGAGTTTTCGCTGCGCAACATGGGTGGTCCATCGGTGATGCCGATTTTAGCCACATCGCTTAACACAATTCGCTGGCCCGAATCGGTGTAAATTGGCAAGGCTCGCAGGCGGGTCAGCGAATCGCGCAATTCACGCGGGTAGCGAACATTAATGGGAAAACGCTGCAAACCCTCCACCGTTTCGCCAATGTTCATGCCCCCCACGGCGCTGGATATCACAGATTGGATGTCGGATATGTTCATGCCGTACCGTGCAGCCATATCACGATCAATATCGACATCAACGTAACGTCCTCCTGTCAGACGTTCTGCGAAGGCACTGCTCACGCCTTCAACATTTTTGACAGCTTTTTCGATATTTACCGCAATTTCATTGATTGTGTTCAAATCTGCTCCAGTCACTTTCACACCCACCGGGCTTTTAATACCTGTGGCGAGCATGTCGATCCTGTTACGGATAGGTGGTACCCAAATGTTTGTTAAGCCAGGGACACGCACAATTCTATCCAACTCGTCCACCAGCATATCGGCCGTCATACCCTCTCGCCATTCGTCTTTGGGCTTGAACTGAATCGTGGTTTCAAACATCTCCATGGGTGCCGGGTCGGTTGCGGATTCTGCTCGCCCTGCTTTGCCATAGACCGACTCTACTTCTGGTAGCGTGGCAATCAAACGGTCGGTTTGTTGCAACAACTCAGCAGCCTTACCAGCCGACAAACCAGGCAGTGCAGTGGGCATGTAGAGCAAGTCACCCTCGTCTAACGGCGGCATGAATTCGCTACCCAGTTGGCTAAGTGGGTAAAAACTGACACCGAGTAAGACAACGGCCACCGCTACTGTGATTTTTGGGAACTTCAACACGGCATCAAGCGCTGGACGATAAGCAGCAATCAATCCGCGATTGATTGGGTTCGAGTTCTCATGTGGAATCTTGCCGCGAATTAGGTATCCCATCAACACCGGAATCAGCGTAATAGCCAAGCCCGCCGAAGCCGCCATAGCGTAAGTTTTTGTAAACGCCAAAGGGGAGAACAGGCGTCCCTCTTGGGCTTCAAGCGTAAAGACTGGGATGAAGCTGAGTGTGATTACCAGCAGCGATGAGAATAGCGCGGGCCCCACTTCAATGGACGCATCGCCGATTACACGCCAACGTTCTGTGCCCGCCAATTCCTTGCCCGGGTTCTCGTGGGCCCACTGCTCAAGATGCTTGTGAGCGTTTTCGATCATGACCAACGCGGCGTCCACCATAGCACCCACAGCAATCGCGATGCCACCCAGAGACATCACGTTGGCATTCACCCCTTGCTGCTCCATAACGATGAAAGACACCAGCACTCCCAAGGGCAGGGAGACAATCGCCACAAAGGCTGAACGAAAGTGCAATAGGAAAACCAGACACACCAGAGCCACTACGATGAATTCTTCAAGCAGTTTGAAACTGAGGTTGTCGATTGCGTTGTTAATCAGTGTAGAGCGGTCATACACTTCAACCACTTCCACTCCCTCGGGCAAACCAGGTTTCAGGCTTTCAAGTTTTGCTTTCACGGCATCAATGGTTTGTAAAGCATTTTTGCCTGTCCGCATCACCACAATGCCACCCACTGATTCGCCTTCGCCATTCAGTTCACCAATGCCGCGACGCATTTCCGGTCCAATCTGGATGCGTGCCACATCGCCAAGTTGCACCGGAATGCCTGTGGCACTGCTTTTTAAGGGAACCGAACGAAAATCATCCAGATTTTCCAGGTAACCCGTGGCGCGCACCATGTACTCGGCTTCACCCAATTCAATGACCGATCCACCCGCTTCCTGATTGGCCTCGTTGATGGCCTTGACTACTTCGTCCAGCGTAATGCCATAGCCCGCCAGTTTTTGGGGGTCAAGCACCACCTGGTACTGCTTCACGAAACCGCCTACTGAGGCCACTTCGGCTACGTCCTCCACTGTTTTCAGCTCGTAACGCAAAAACCAGTCTTGCAAAGCCCGAAGTTGCGACACATCCAGATTGCCAGTGGTGTCGCGCAGCGCGTATTGGTAAATCCAGCCCACGCCTGTGGCATCGGGCCCCAAGGCGCTTTTGGCACCAGCTGGAAGGCTGCTTTGCGCCTGGTTTAAATACTCCAGTACCCGCGAACGCGCCCAGTACAAGTCCACACCATCTTCAAAAATAATGTAGACAAAACTGTCGCCAAAAAACGAGAAACCACGAACGTCTTTCGCGCCGGGCACCGACAACATGGTGGTGGTGAGCGGGTAGGTCACTTGATTTTCAACAATTTGGGGGGCCTGCCCCGGAAAGCTGGTGCGCACAATCACCTGCACATCCGACAAATCGGGCAATGCATCAAGCGGTGTTTTGTACACCGACACCACACCCCAGGCACTGATCATGACTGTTGCGATCAACACCAGCAAACGGTTGGCTATGGACCAACGAATAATGAAGGCAATCATTGTTTGCTCCCGTTTGGCTTCATTTCAGAGTTGACTGGCTTAATGCGAATGACTTTGGGAATGTCGCCCTCCTGCATCTGAAATTCCATCTCGATCTGGTCGCCAATCCTCAGATCCTGAGCCGGCATTTTTGAGGGCTCTGGCAACTTGAATTCCATGGTCATTTCTGGCCAGCCGAGGCTGGATACTGGCGGATGCGTTACAGTCACTGATAGTTCGCTTAAAGACTCCACCACTCCCAGCGTGCTGTGCGTTTTAGATAAAGAGTCTGAATTGTCCCCCGGTTGATTCAGCTTCGCTTCTAACCCACGGAAACTGGCTTCAGAGTCAATCAGGAACTGACCAGACAGCACCACCTCCTGGCCAGGCTGCAGGCCCTCCAGCACCTCCGTTTTTCCATCAAATTCAATGCCCGTTTTAATTTCAACCGGCGTGAACCGGCCTTCTTCGTTGGCCAACATCACCACGGCACGGCGGCCAGTTTGAATAACCGCCTCCGAGGGCACAATCAGAGCTTCTGGTCGGCTTGTATCCATGAAACGGGTTTGGACAAACATGCCAGGCAACAGTTTCTGTTCTGGGTTCTTCAACACAATACGGGCCAAAATCGTGCGTGTATTGCTGTTCACTTGCGGCAGCACTGCCTGCACCGTGCCCTCAAAACTTCGACCTGAGACAGCCTGAGCATTGGCCACTACATTAACCCCAGGCCGCACGTAAACGGCTTGCCCCTCGGGCACCTCGGCTTGCACCCACACGGTGGACAACCCATTGATTTCCATCAGGGTCATGCCTGGCTGGACGGTCATGCCTTCACGCACCATCAGCTCGGTCACTACGCCGCTACGGGGTGCAACAATGGCCACACGGGGTTGTGTACGCCCACTTTGCTCAACCTGCCGAATTTGTGCAGTGTTCATGCCCACTTGCAACATGCGCTGCCGCGCAGCATCGATCAAGGGCTGCAAGTTTTCGCCTTTCATTTTTCGAAGTGACAGAAACTCCTCTTGGGCGGCAATCCAGTCGGGCACATACACCGTTAACAGGGTTTGACCCTGTTTCACAGCATCCAGTGTGGCAGTCACATTCAGCTTTTCCACGTAACCCATGGCCCGGGATTGAATCACCACCCGCTCGCGCTCATTCCACTGCACAGAGCCACTGGCACTGATTTCAGGGGCCAACATACCCATGGCCACAGCCGCTGTGCGTATGCCCAGGTTTTGCTGAATGCGCGGGCTAACCTTCACGCTGCTGTTGTCGGCTGAATCGGCGCCTGAGTACGCGGGCACCAGCATCATGTCCATGAAGGGGCTTTTACCGGGTGAATCAAATTTGCGACCTGGCACCATGGGATCGTGGTAATACTGCACGGCCAGCCCGGTTTCAGGATCAACATCACCCGCCTTGATACCGCTTTCCATGTGCCGGCGCGTGGCGGCTTCACCTTGCGGAATGTTCCAGGTTGAAGGATCTTGTCCGCCGGTACCTGGTTCACCTGAGGTCACTTCACCATTTGCACCTCCCTCAGTTGCTGCACCAATTGGGGCCGACATCATTTCCATACCCTGGTTCATGCCCAGCGCCCACAGGCCATAGCCACTACCGGCCAGTGCCGCCAATGCGAACACGCCAACTGCAATATGCGTCTTTTTCATTGTTGTACCTCTTCAGGAATCAGGTATTCCAGTTGTGCCCAAAGGCGGGCAGTGTCCATTTGAATGCGCAGTTTTTCCATGCGCATGTCGATTTCCATTCGGCGCGCAGCCAGCACCTCGGCCAAGGAACCCGTGGCCCCTTGGTAAGCCGACAAAGCGGCTTGCGTGCGCTGTTGGGTCAGCGGAATCAGGCTGCGGTCAAAATCTGCCACACGCTTCAAATTGCTTTGCCAGGTTTGCTGCCAGCGCTTGGTTTGCGCCAGGTGTTCTCGGTGCAATTCAATGCGCTCGGCCTTGGCTTTGGCGGCCATGGCGTTGGCAGCAGCCAATGCCTGGTTCTGTCGGTTGTCTTGGTCCACAAACAGAGGGCGTGATGCGCCAAAAGAAAGCATTTCAGAGAACTCGGGCCCACGCCCGGCGTACATCACCGACAAGGTCCAGTCTGCCGATTTTTCCTGCTGTTTCACTTCAGCTTCAGCCAGGGCCATGGATTCGGCTTTGTCCAGCGCAAGCACTTCCGGGTGTTGGTGAAGTGTTTCAAACAAATCCACTGCGCTTAAGCGCGATTGGCTTAGGTCCACCGCGCCAGCAAGGGGCGCATCGGCTTGCTCCCCCACCCAACGTTGCAGTTCAGCTTGCGAATTGTCCAGCAAGGCTTGGGTGTCCTGAATTTTCAGGTCCATCAAACCCAGTTCTGTGCGCGCAGCAAACACATCGGTTTGCGGGGCCTTGCCCGAGCGGTACAGGGCATTGGCAGCTTCAATTTGCAATTCAAGTTCGGCGCGTTGCGATTGCAGCAATGCCAGAATTTCCTGCAAATAAAACCGATCCAGATACGCCTGCGCTGTGGCGGTGCGCAACCGGCTTAGAGCCTGTAGCTTGCCTGCCTGCGCGAACTCGGCATTCTTGTTAAACACATTGGCCTGGGCCTCGCGTTTTTCTTTTCGAGTAAAGGTTTGCGAAACACCCACACCACGCATGGTCATGAAGTCAGCCGCGAGGCTGAACTGGTCTGGCCCGTTGGCAGGGATGTTGATCACTTCCAGGTTCAGCATGGGGTCGGGCAGCTCGCCCGCTGCGGTGGCCTGGCTTTGCGCGGCTTGCGTGGCGGCGTCTTGCGCACGCAGTGCCTCTGATCGCTGCTCGGCCAGGGCAAGGGCTTGCGACAGGCTCAACACCCCTCGCTCTTGCTGAGTCAATGCCTGCGCCAAGGTGTACTCGGTGGAGGCTGTATCTTGGGCAATCACTTTGTCCATGAAAAATACTGCCACCAAAGCCACTGCAACCAGCGCCAATTTAATAAAGGTTGTTTTGCCCAACATGGGGGCCTCCTGCATGGTGTTCAAACCATGAGATAAACGATGGAAACCGCGAGCAGTCAAGCATCGCGGCAGTTCAGGGGTTTCAACAGAAGTCAGGCCCGGGGCGGGCGATCAAGAGGAATTTGAAGCTGGGAGAGCAACAGTGTTTTCACTGTTGTCACGTGCACGGGTGAAACACTCTGAGGGTCGAGAATTACTGCTTCATAAGCCAGCGAAGGCACCACACAACATACCGGGGAACCTGCAAAACAACCTTCCTCCACATGTTGCGCCATCTCGTCCATTATGGCTGCTGGCGTAGTGTCTGATTGCAATGCATCCATCTCGGCGCAGCATGGCAACGCGTGCGCCAGGCTTTGAAAAAGCAGCGCAAACAACAATGCAGCGTGAATCAGCAATCGATGGGTCATGTGGCTTTCAATGGTAATCGCCTTGAAAAGGTAGCACACAGTCGATAAGCACAACAAGAAATTTACGTTCATTGTCCATTACAAATTTGTAATTCAATTGAGAGGATCTGGTCATTCGCCCCTGCGTAAAGTGTGAGTCATGCCAACGCTTGATTGAAAGCAAAGGCAAAACCCAAACTGATTCACTCAAGGAGAATTACCATGAAAACACGTCAATTGATCGCATCCACAGTGTTTGCCATTTCCGCAACGCTTCCAGCTTTTGCCTTGGCCAGCGGCCCTACAGATCACGGTGATGGCACCGACCATGTGGCACTGATCAGCCAAGGCAAACTGGCCACCCAAGCAACGGTGCTAAAAGAGTATCAACAAGCGGTAAAAGCAGATCAGTTCAACCCTCTGGCCGGAGATTCGACAGTGTTGGTACACGAATTCGAATCGTCGAAGTCACGGGCTGAGGTACTGAGTGAGATCAAAAGCGTTGATCTCACAGAAGGCGATGCAAGCTAATGAAGGGGTTAAGGGGTGGTGTTAATTCGCCGCCAACCCGTGCATAATTAACTAATCACTTCAGCAGTTTTTCAGCTTTCCGAAGTTTTTCTTTGGCTTCCAAATAACCTGTTTTAAATACCCAATGACGATCATTCAAACCCAGTTGACCAACATTGGTTAACTGAGGGGCGATGATCATTGTCGCCTGTAACATCTCCAGTTCTTTGATTCTAAAACTCGATATCAAAAAGGTTTGAAACATCAAATCGGTAAGCGTAGAGACCTCAGCAAGCTCGGGGGGATACACCACGTCTACGGCAAGAATTGGAAGATCACTCAAGCGTTTTGCCGGAACTATCGGCAGTGGAGAACTGGCCTGACCATCGATGTAAAGACGGCCATTAATGGAAGGTGGCGTGAAGATACCTGGAATTGTTGAAGATGCCCGCACTGCCTGGGCGACATCACCTGCATTAAAGACCACGGGACGACCTGTTTGGAGGTCTGTGGCCACTATGGCAATTGGTTTCGGGAGATCTTCAAATGTTTGAATGCCGAAATCCCTGCGCAATTGCCGTTCAAGAAACTGACCCGAAAAAACTCCAGCCTCGCCCTTTAAAACTGGCTGTCCCAGATTCGGTAACACGGGTACAAACAGATCACTGTTATTTAGTGATTCTGCACGTTGCATCATTTGATCGGCTGTATAGCCCAAGCCCCAGTACGCAGCCACGACAGCACCCGCACTGGTGCCAATCACCATTCGGGGCTCAAGCCCCAATTCCTCCAGGGCTTTAAGAACTCCGATGTGGGCAAAGCCACGAACCCCTCCACCGGAGAGAACCAAAATAAAGCCCTCCTCCATTTTCTGTGTGCGGGTAGCACGCTCGGCGCTAAACCAAGGTTCCTTCTTTACTGTAACCGTTGGTTTGTGACTTTCCGGATGAACAAAATTTCCGACTGTTTGACAGGCGCAAAGCACCATTGCTGAACCCAGCAAACCCAATATCAATCCCAACTTGCCCACAATGACCGACCCATTGAGAAATTCAGGTTTACTTTGCAATGGCGCTTCTCCTAATTACTGCTTTTTCTCGATGTGGGTGATGTTCATGTTTTGATCCACAGCAAACAGAACGTTATCGCCCTTGTTCAGGCCTTCCAGTTGCGCAGCCTCTTTGGCAGAGAAAACCATAGTCATAGGTGGCATTTGAAGGTTTTTGATTTCGCCATGCTTCAACGTGACCTTACCAGTCTTCGGATCAATTTTTTTCACCTCGCCCTGCGTCATTTCCATGGTTTCCGACTGCTTCATCTGCATGCCTTCCATGGACTTTTGCTCACCGGCTTTACTTGAATGGACGCCGTGATCTCCCCCGGCAAAAACCGAAGTCGAAATTGACAATGCAAAGATAGAAGCGATTTTGATTAACTGGTTTTTCATGATTGTTTCCTTTCAATGTTTATTGAGTTACTTGTTCAAAATTGATCTTGATAGGTTTTTACTTCCGCATAAACGGACACACTTCCGTCCTTTTTCAGGAGTAACACCTGATAAGGCATGAATTTGTTGCCATATTCCATGCCAGGAGAGCCAACTGGCATCGCTGGAACGGACAGACCAAGTGAATCCTCGGGTGTTTCGTTCAGAAATTCCCTTATGTACTTGGCTGGAACATGGCCTTCAAACACAAAGCCATTCGCCGATACTCCTGTGTGACAGGATTGGTAATTGTTTTCGATACCGAACTGCGCCTTAATGCTGTCTAGGTCTTCGTGATTCGAATACTTCACGGAAAACCCCGATTTTTCCAAGTGTTTAATCCATTCGCCGCAGCAACCGCAGGTCGCTGTTTTGTGTACATGAATGGGTAAAACTTGATTGGCATCAGATTCTGTTGCAGCCACTGAGACTTTCTCAACAGTTGAGAAAGTCTCAGGTTTGATGGCAGCAAAAACACCCAATGCCAAAATTGCAGTTGCAATACCAACAAAAGCAATTCGCTTCACTTTTCAGCTCCAGAGGATTTGGCTACGCGCAGTGGTCCGCGCATACCTGCATCAAAGTGGCCTGCAATCAAGCAGGCAAACTCAAACTCGCCACTTCGGTTGAAAGTCCACACCATCTCAGTGGTTTTGCCCGGAGCCACATGTGCCATATAGGGCTCTTCATGCTCCATGTTTGGAAACTTCTTCATTAAGTCTGCATGCTCCAGGTTCTTGTCTTTTGTCCCCAGAACAAACTCATGCATCAGCTTTCCTTCGTTCTTGACAATAAACTTCACTGTTTCACCTTCCTTGAACTGCAACGAGGATGGCTCAAAGCGCATGCTGTCGGACATTACGACTTTGACAGTGCGGTCTATCTTGGTCGGAGTACCGGCAATGCCCCAAGCGGTTTGCTCAAGAACTGGCTGTGCATTGGAATCTGACTTTTTGTGTTCTTGAGTGCCGTGCGCCAATACGGCCACGGGCAATAAAAGCCCAGCGCCAAGCAGTAGCGATAGGGAATGATTTGCGAATGATTTTTTCATGATTAACTCCTTAGTGGCCCGAATGGCCTTGAGGTTTTCTGACCTTCAACTCGATTGTTTCCTGAGGTCGATTGCTGGATTTCATGGCGGGTTTTCCTGCCTTGTCGGACGTAACTGGCTTGGGCATGTCCGGGCCTTCATATTCAAAGGCTACGGTTCTGGCCGGGTGCTTGTACCAACCTGGGTCCGAATAATCCCCAGGCTTTTGGTCTTTGCGCACTTTCAACATGCTGAACATGCCGCCCATTTCCACGGAGCCAAATGGACCATCGCCCGTCATCATGGGTATGGTGTTGTCAGGAATCGGCATCGTCATCTCGGTCATGTCGGCCATGCCCCGTTCACCCATCACCATGTATTCGGGAACGAGTCCCCGGGCTTTTTTGGTAATACCGCGGTGATCCACTCCAATCATGGTGGGAAGATCGTGCCCCATGGCATTCATGGTGTGGTGGCTTTTGTGGCAATGAAAGGCCCAATCACCTTCCTCATTGGCCAGAAAATCAATTTGACGCATTTGCCCCACGGCGATGTCAGTGGTCACTTCGGGCCAACGACTTCCCTTGGGTGTGGGGCCGCCATCGGTGCCACTTACCTCGAATTCATGGCCGTGCAGGTGAATGGGGTGGTTGGTCATGGTCAGGTTACCAATCCGTATGCGCACCTTGTCATTTTTTCGAACACACAAGGGCGAAATCCCCGGAAACACACGACTGTTCCAGGTCCACAAATTGAAATCGAGCATCGTCATGATCTTTGGTGTGTACGCACCAGGATCAATGTCATAGGCGTTCAACAGGAAACAGAAATCCCGGTCCACGTTGTCAATCAAGGGATGCTTGTTTTTGGGGTGAGTCACCCAAAAACCCATCATGCCCATGGCCATTTGCACCATCTCATCGGCATGCGGGTGGTACATGAAGGTACCGGGGCGCTTGGCCTCGAACTCATAGACAAAGGTTTTGCCGGAAGGAATGGCCGGCTGGTTCAGGCCTGCAACACCGTCCATGCCATTGGGCAGGCGCTGGCCATGCCAGTGCACGCTGGTGTGCTCGGGTAGTTTGTTCGTCACAAAAATACGCACGCGATCACCTTCCACCACTTCAATGGTGGGGCCTGGGCTTTGTCCGTTGTAGCCCCAAAGGTGAGCGACCATACCTGGTGCCATCTCACGCACCACGGGTTCTGCTACCAGGTGGAATTCCTTCACGCCATTGTTCATGCGCCAAGGCAAGGTCCAACCATTCAAGGTGACCACTGGGTTATAGGGGCGCCCAGTGTTGGGGGTCAATGGGTCCATGGTGTCAGGCGAGGTTTGAATGACGGGCTCGGGCAGCGCGGCCATGGCCACTTTGCTGACACTGGCTGCCGCCACTGCGCCACCGGCCATGCCGGCAAACTTAAAAAAATCTCTTCTGGAATTCATTGCTCTTACTCCAAATCTTTTAATGACCAGCAGCGGCTTCAGCCGCTGGACTTTGGGTGCCCATGGAAAGCTTTACATCGCTTGGACTGCCCATCAATGCAGCATCCAAGGCCAGTTGAGCTCGCAGAAAGTTCGCTGATGCGTCAATGTATGACTCGATGGAACGCACCTGATTGCGACTGTCGGCAAGTAGCTCGAAAGTACCAATCAACATGCCGTTGTAACGCAGTGTGTTTTGCTCGGCCAAGGTATCGAGCATTGGAACCACCTCAGTTTGATAGTGCTTGGCAATGTCATAAGCTGTGCGGTAATTGGTGTAACTTTCCCGCAGGTTTGAATCAACATTCCTCATGACCGCCTCAAGCGTGTTGGCCTTGGCCAGTAACTCGGCAGAAAACGCGTCACGCCGCAAGCCACCCCAATCGAACAGGGGCAATCGAATGTCCAGTTCATATCCCTTTGGGTTGGTTTTGGAGCCGGAGTCTCTGTCAAATACAGAATCGCGGCGAATCCCAGCCTCAATGTCTACAAAGGAGCTCACGGTTTCAGCACCAGACACTTTCAGCGCCGCGTCGTAAGCTTGCTTGGCCATTTGAACATCCAGCCGCGAGGTGGCCTGTTTGGACACTTCTTCAGGCTTTTTCACAGTAGCGGGCAAGTCTGGCAAGCGATCTGGAAGTTTTAGCTCCTCAAATTGCTGTGCGTCCAGCCCAAGCACGCGAACCAGTTTTTCCCGGGTAGATGTAGCCTCCTGACGTGCCATGGCCAAGCCAAGCGCAGCATCGGAATAAAACATTTGCTGACGAATGCGTTGAATAATCGTGAAGTTACCCACTTCTTCCATGCGTTTGGCCAATTCAGCACTGGCTTGAGCATTCTCGAATACTTGCTCCGCATATTGCTGTTTTTGCAAAGCGACCACTGCATCGACCCAAGCTGAGCGCGCTTGAGCCACTTGCCCAATTACATCGCCAGCCAACTGCAGTTGAGCTCGCTCAATTCGAAAAGTTGCAGCCTGTTGACGCCAGGGAAGCGTGACCAGATCGAGCAAACCAAAACTGAACAATCGTCCAATTTCAAGTTCATCCCCAACTGTTATTCGTTCGAAATTGAAAATTGGATTGGGAATTCGACCCGATTGGGCAGCCAACGCAGACTCGCTATAGCCCCGAGCCAGCAAAGCCTGGAATTCAGGACTGTTCACTAACATCAGTTCAACTGTCGAATTCAAGTTCAGTGGTTTTTTCAACAGCGCATCTGCCTGCCCTCGCAGCTGCTTGCGCTGCTCATCATTCAGAGCAAGAACCACTTTCTTGTCGGTCATGGACGCTGTGGTTTCATTCAGCTTGGTCATGGATTGATCCATGTTGACAGTGGCGCAACCAGTCAAGCCTGCAATCGCCAAGGCCATTGCCGTGTATCTCAAGGTTTTCATCAATGCCCCCCTTGGTGAGCTTCACCGGGGTTCATGGGCTTTTTCATCTTGCTCATGTCATGCCCCATGCCGCTATCCTGCATGGGTTGCTGGTCTTCACCATCTTTCAGGTAAGGCTCACGGGCGTAATATTGCCAGCCACCAATTTTCTCGACATTCTGATTGGCCCCCACCCAATCACGGTCGCCTTCCTTGGGCTTCCATGTTGAGTAGTTCTCAAAGGCTGATTGATACTCAATCTGCAAACCCTCTGACTGGGCATTTGCAAACCCTGTGCTTGCTGCGAGAACTGAACCCGCAAGCAGTAATTGAATAGCCGTGCGCATACACGTACCTCCACCGATAAAATGAAATCAAGAAATGAAATTCAGAATTGGCTTAAGCCAGAATGGGCGGTCGGTAAGGCAGCGCCAGGTCGGCACTGGGCAGAATTGAAGAGAAAGAAACGGAGAAAAGGCGTTTGGACTCGATCAAACCAACTTCAACCACTGGCAGGTCTAGTTTTGCCTTGTAGATGGCATCGCAACTGCAACAGGGCCTTTCTTGGGACTCATGGTCGGCTGAAGCCGGGTGTAGTCCGTTTCCGGCTGAGGTGTGTTCAGCGCAATGATCCGGAATCGACGGGGATGGGCTGAACTCACTGGCAGATTGCTCAACATCACCGGTATGACAACCCACCATGACCGCGAGCGCCGTACCCTGAAAAATGACAGAGGTGGCGATTACAAACATCAACAGTGATTTGATCACTTTGGTCATGGTTGCGCGGTCCGGTGATTGTTCCAAAGAATAACATCGCTTTCGCAGATGTCAAACCTTGCCTTTAGTTCGAATTAGCAAGACGACGCTCTTCTAGAGTTTGGCTTTGCAATTCACGCAGCACCTCCTGACGGGATTTTCCAGAGCGTGAGTTGCCCCAATCACCGTGTGTGGTCCCATCACCGCTGGCTTCAGAACCAATGATGTTTGCGCTGTAGCCGCGAAATCCCTTGCTGGCGTGTGACGCAGATTTCGCTGGATCTTTGTATCCCAGATGGGGTTCATACACCGCATCGCCCTGACCGGGGTGGAAGGCAGCATCGGCAAGTGCCACTGCAGGTGCAGCAATCGCGAAGGTGGTAATCAAAACAGCGGCGATTTTAATATTTTTCATGATGATCTCCTGATTGACTCGAATTGGAGGGTTGTTTTTCTAGACCCACGCCTTCAGTCTAGTCAGGGGCACCTGTCAGCTACCTTCCCGGTACATTACAAATATGTAATCTTCACCAAATTCGGGGTGGTTATACTGGGCACCTGCATAACAACCAAGAAAAGTCGATGAAACTGCTTTTGATCGAAGACGACCTGCGGCTGGCCGATTACCTAAAGAAAGGATTGACCGAAGAAGGTTTTGTGGTCGATTTGGCGCGCAATGGGATTGATGGTTTGCATTTGGCCACGCAGGGGCTATACGAAGTGATTGTTCTTGATGGCATGTTGCCTGACATTGATGGTTTGGCCGTGTTGAGCGCCCTGCGCCAATCAAAAAGTATTCCGGTACTGATGCTTACAGCGCGCGCCATGGTTGAGGACAGGGTAAGCGGTCTGAAAGCCGGCGCAGATGATTACTTGGTAAAACCCTTTGCGTTTGCCGAGCTGGTGGCCAGGCTTCACGCCTTGGGGCGTAGAACATCGACCGTAGCTACCGAGAGCCAGACAACCTTGTTGACATTGCTGGATCTGGAATTGGACGCAGTACGCCGCACCGCCAAGCGCGGAGGCAAGGATTTACGGTTAACTGCGAAAGAATTTTCTCTACTTTGGCTACTACTGCGAAGAAAGGGCGAAGTCATCAGCCGCACAGAAATCGCTGAGCTGATTTGGGATATGCATTTTGACAGCGAGACCAATGTGATTGATGTGGCGATTCGCAGGTTGAGGATTAAGCTGGACGATCCGTACGAAATCCCTTTGCTTCATACCGTTCGCGGCATGGGGTACGTTCTCGAAATCAGGACCCAGGGCAAGGAGTGAGCGTGAAATCAATTTCCAGAGCCACCATCGGTTTGACCAGCTCCGTCAGTGTACTGGGAGTGGTGTTACTCGCTGTACTCGTGTATTGCTGCATCCACTATTGGCAGGCCAGGCAACAGGAGGAAACTGCAAGCCGTGCGCTTCATGCAGTTGAACACCTTTTACTAAAACCTACTTCCGAATATTCACCCGAAGACGTGAAACATGGCCTGGAAGAAGTGTTGGGTGGGCAAGGTCGAACCCAAGCCCGAGTTGTTGACAGCCAGGGCAATCGCATGTTCGGGCCAGAGGTGTTCTTCAACGGAGAGGGATCTATTCGGGAATTCTCTCAAGTGTTTGAAACAGAACTTCCCCAACTGCAAGCCAAACGGGTTGAACTGGCAGTAAGCACCGTAGATGACGAACGTTTTCTGAACTTCATTTCAGGAATATTTGCATCGTCCATCGTGTTGTGGATCCTGGTGTCGGTGTTGATCAGCATGCGACTGATTCGCCTGGTTTTGCGCCCCATCAATCGACTGACAGAACGCATTCACAATTTGGGGCCACGCTCGCTTGATGTTGTGCTGGACGACCAGAAGGCCCCGCTTGAATTGCGACCCTTCATCGACGGATTCAACCGCTTACTGGGGCAACTGCGCGAGAACCGGGAGCAATTGAAACTGTTCAACAGCAATGTTGCACATGAATTGAATACACCACTGTCGAGCTTGACCATTAGCCATGAGCTGCTTCAACGCCGCAAACTGATCGAAGGTGAGGACCTTCAAAAAATTGTCGGTGATCACCTCGACGAACTCGACCGCATGGCACGAATTATTCGCAGCATGCTGTTCCTGGCCAATGCAAACCAGGGCAGAGAACTGCAACTTCAACCTGTGCCAAGTCTTCGTCAGCTGGTGGTATCAGTCGCGGAATACCTTGAACAGTTGGCCGAAGACAGAGATCTTCGCATCACAGTTAAAAGCGATGCCACGGTGGAGGCTGAAACCGAATTGATTAAACGAGCAGTGAGCAATTTGCTGTCCAATGCAATTCGGTATGCGCAGGCCAACACAGAAATTACCGTGCAAATTACCCGAGAAGCAGAGAGGGTGTGGATCAAGGTTTCGAATGAAGGCCCGACAATTGACCCAGTCAAATTGAACCGTTTGTTCGAACCCTTTTTCCGTGCTGAAGAGGGGCGAAGTGACACTGGGAGCAATCACGGGCTAGGCCTGGCTATTGTGGCAGCCATTGCGAAACTACATGGTGGTGATGTGTTTGCAAGCAGCGAAGATCTGGTTACTGTGATTGGCTTTTCGATTCAAACGAAACGACAATCTACACCACCGGTGGGGCACCTTCACCCCATCAATCTGATACCACCCTCAGATGGTTGATAGATCGACTCCGTAGTTGAGTTCCTCTGCGACGTCCGGCAGTCCGTAACCGATGGTTTTCTTGTAGAAAGGAGAGACCTTCGCAGTCGGTGCCTTCTTCTTGTGCTTCGTGGTGTAGAGCATTCGTGCCCGCATCACCTCGAAGGAGTAACCGCGCCCTTCACGGTTCTTGTCCTTGGCCAGTCGGTTGATGGACTCCGTGTAAGCGTTGGTGACGGGCATGTCCGTCTCGAAGTAGGTCATGGTCTCTTCGCGCCAGTTTCCCACTGCCCTGACCAGATCGCTCCAGACTTCCTTTTGGCCCTTCGGGATGGTGGCTATCCACTCGTCCAGGGCGGCTTCTGCCTGGAGCCGTGTGGTGGCGTCCCAGATGCCGTAGAAGCGCTCCTTGTGCTCGTAGGCGGCCAGCAGTTGCGGGAACGCGCCTGTCCAGGTCTCCATGATGAGGCGCTCCCGGTCTGAGACTTCGTGAGCGCGTTTCAGCAGGATTTTCCGGTCTCCCTTGAGAGTCCGGCTCTGGGACGGTTTCAGCTCCTTTCTGAGGCCCTTGCGCACTCTCTCTAGGGCATCGTTGGCCATGCGCACCACATGGAACTTATCGACCACGATACGGGCCTGGGGCAGCACAGCCTTGACCGCTGCCCGGTAGGGGTTCCACATGTCCATGCTGACGATCTCGACCTTCTGCCGGTCTTTCAGCTTCATCAGGTAGTTGGTCACCACGTCCTGGCGGCGGGTGGCCAGCAGGTCGAGCAGGGTTCGCTCCTCAATGTTGGTCAGAATGCAGCGGTAGCGCTTGTTCAGGTATAGCTCGTCAATGCCCAGGATGCGGGGCGTCTCGAAGCGGTGCCAGCGCCCCAGGAACTCGGCGCGGGCGTTGAAGATGTCGCGCACCGTCTTCTCGTCCAGGCCGGTCTGTGCCGCCACAAAGGTGTAGGGGTGGTTGAAGGATTCCTTCTCCACGTACTCATGCAGCCGCAGTGTCATACGGAATCCGTCCACCATCTCCGGTAGCTGGGGCCTGAATGTTGTCTTGCAGGCCCGGCAGGTGTATCGGCGGCGGACCACCCAGAGAGTGACCCGCTTGCCGTGGATGGGCGGATCACGATAGGGAACGTCACGCTTGCCGAACCGTACGAACTCACCCTGCACGCCGCATTCCTCGCAGGCGATGGGATCGGGCACGTCCACCTGGAAGTGCATTTCGTCGTCGGTTGATTTGCAGCCCAGTACTTGGTATTGCGGCAGGTGAAGGATGTTGTCGGGAAGTTCGGTCATGGTGTTGTATAGGCGTAGGTGTCAGTCAGATCCATCCGGCTCGGCATTGGTGTTTGCTTTTTTACCCAACAAGCTGCTGGAAACGAAAAGCAAGGCACCGAGGACAATTGCAATATCAGCCAGGTTGAAGGCCGGCCAATGCCAGTCTCGCCAATAGAAATCAAAGGAATCCACAACATAGCCGCGAAAGACCCGGTCAATCAGGTTGTCCATGGCGCCACCGAGGATAAGACTGTAAGCGATGGCTTCTCCTTTATGACGATTTTCAAGGATCAGCTTGATCAGAAAAATCGAGACCACTACCGCGATTCCGATAAAAAAGTAGCGCTGCCAGCCTCCACCATTCGCAAAAAGACTGAATGCGGCACCGGTGTTCCATAGGTGCACCCAGTTAAAGAACGGGGTCACCGAAACATACTCGCCATAGGCCATTGATTGCTGCACCAGCCACTTTACAGCCTGATCAGACGCTGCCAGCAGGCCCGATATGGACAATAGGGCATACGGCGAGAGCTTTTTGCCAATAATGAGCATTATTTAACCCTTCAACGCCAAAATGCGTCTGGCACCGTTAAGTACAATGCCCCCCGCGATGGTGCCGATAATCAGATCCGGATAATTGGAACCGGTCCACGCGACCAGGGCGCCGGCGGTGATGACCCCCAGGTTGATCACCACGTCGTTGGCCGAGAATATCCAGCTTGTCTTCATGTGCGCCCCGCCTTCCCGATGTTTGGATATGAGCAGCAGACAACTGGTATTGGCAATCAATGCGACGAATGCGATAGCCATCATCACCAGCGATTCAGGCTCACTACCGAATACAAAGCGTCTCACCACCTCTACGAGCACGCCCACAGCCAAGATCAGTTGCAGTACACCAGCAAGATGCGCGGCGCGTACCTGCATTTTCACGCTATGTCCAACCGCATAAAGGGCAAGCCCGTACACCGCCGCATCGGCAAAATTGTCCAGGGATTCTCCAATCAGGCCGGTGGACTGGGCGATCAGACCGGCAGTCATTTCCACCACGAACAGAAGTGCATTGATGCCGAGCAACCAGCGCAGGGTCCCGGATTCTTGCTTAGCAGAAGCTGCCGAAAACTCGGCGGCCTTGATGGTCTCCGGATTTGCAGCGACGGTTTCCTGAAGCGAGGCGCCTAGCCCCAAGGTCTTCAGTTTCGAGGTGACGGGCTCGACCTCGCCGTCATGCACGACCTTCAGCCGGCGGTTCGACAAGTCGAAGGACAGCGCCCGAATCTCCTCAAAGCCGTTCAGGGCTAGGCGAATCATTCGTTCTTCTGATGGACAGTCCATCTTCGGCACGGCATAAACACTGACCCATCTCCCTGGCGCCTCGGAGGAGGCCTGTATATCGGTATCCGCTGCGGACGTTGCATCACCGCCACAGGCGCCACCATAGGATTTGCTCATGATACGACTCCACTTGAACAATGTTGTGGTACCATTTAAAACTATAAAGCTACTATAAGGTCAATAGAGTAAAGAATCCGTTGGGGAGGAGGCTGATGCGCATTGGTCAGTTGGCGCAGTTGGTAGGGGTCGAAACACAGACGATCCGCTTCTATGAACAGCAGGGCTTGTTGCCGCCGCCTGATCGGAAGGACAACGGTTACCGTGTCTATACCGAGAAGCATGGTGAGGGGCTGGCCTTCATCCGTCGCTGCAGAATCCTGGGCCTGTCACTGGCTGAGATTCACGAACTACAGAGCTATCAGGACGACCCTCATCAGCCTTGTACCGCCGTCAACGCCTTGCTCGATGATCACATCTCTCATGTGCGGTCGCAGATAACCGCTCTGCAAGCGCTTGAGAAACAACTCGTTTCACTGAGAGCGAGTTGCAACGATGACCGGGAAGTTGAGGCGTGTGGGGTTCTTGCTGGAATTAGCGAAGGAAACATGCACCAGCAGTAGGTGAAGCATCAACCAGATAATCCGATGAGATGCCGGTCTGTCTCACTCTCATGCAAAGGTAAGATCAACCATTTAATCCGCTTACCCTTTTATATTAGATCTTTGGCTGAAGCATGATCACAGCCATTCCCGCCAAGGCTAGGCCTGCTCCTGCAATATCCCACCGAGTCAAATTGATACCTTCAACCCAGTAAAGCCACAGCAAAGCCACCGTAATGTACATGCCGCCATAGGCGGCATACGTGCGGCCAGCAGCCGAGGGGTGCAAAGTAAGCAGCCAAGCAAATAAAACCAGAAACCCGATGGCCGGGAGCCACAACCATGGGGACTTGTCTTGCTTCAATACAAGCCAGGGCAAATAACAACCCAAAATTTCAGACAGGGCTGTAACTGCAAACAATGCGGAAAATTTGATCAGCTCCATTTTCCAAACTCAGTTAGCTTTAAATCGGACTGTAGCTTTCTTCTTGTTGGCCAACTCCACAGTGGCCACAGCAGTATAGGCAGCTCCCTTCAAGTCAACACCCTCACCCGACAGCAGCGCACCCTGACCCGCCAATGTTCTTTCCATTTTTTGGCCCGCCACTAAGAACACCACTTTGGCCTTGGCTTTGCTCAAGTCCATCACCTTGCCGTGATCAAATGCGTGCAGTTGAACATTTTCCGGTTTCACTACCAATTCATACTCAATGTGGTTGGATTCAACCACAACACCTCCATGCTTGGATTCGAGCCTATGCTCATCTTTCACCTGAGCACTGGCTAGACCTGAATTCAAGGCCAAAGCAAAGCCAATTGCTGCGGTCAGTAGTTTGATCGACTTCATATTCGTTCTCCTTTTTTTAAATAAATCACAATGCTTGCGAATCAGATTGCTCCATAAGCCTCTCGGCATCCTCGCGGCCAAACACCCAAAACAATGCCGGAGTTAAGAAGGTATCCAGCAAGGTTGAGCTGATGAGGCCAGCAAAAATCACAACTGCCACTGGATGCAAGATTTCAGTACCCGGTCGCTCGGCTTCAAACAGCAGTGGCGCTAAGGCAAATGCAGTGACCAATGCCGTCATTAAGACTGGACTCAATCGTTCCATAGAGCCACGCACAATCATGGACTGCGTAAATTTCTCGTGTTCAAACCGCATCAAGTTGATGTAGTGACTGACTTTCAAAATGCCGTTGCGAACTGAAATGCCTGCCAGAGTAATGAAGCCGATGAGTGCTGCCACTGACAAAGGTTGCCCGGATAGCCATAATCCTAGAACCGCCCCAACCATGGCCAATGGAATGTTGCCCATGATGATGACCGACAGGCGCACCGACTGGTAACGGCTGTAAAGGACTGCGAACATCAACACTAACGAAATGATCGAAAGAAAACCGACCAAACGTGTTGCTTCTTCTTGTGCCTCGAACTGTCCGCCCAAGGTGATGAAATAGCCTTCCGGCAAATCAGTGTTCGCAACTGTGGCGCGAATGTCTTCAACCACTTCAGAAAGTGCTCTTCCCTGCGCATTGGCTGAGATTACAATTCTGCGCTTTCCATCATCACGACTAATCTGATTGGGCCCATCACTGTCTTCGATGTCCGCCAAAACAGACAGCGGAACTGCACCCAAAGGTGTTGGTATCAGCAGGGTCTTGAGTTGCTCCAAACTGCGGTCTTTCTCAGCCAGTTTTAAGACCAGGGCAAAACGCCGGTTGCCTTCAACTACCTGAGTGATTTTCTCGCCTTCAATCAAAGCCTGTAGAGAATGCAAAACTTCCGATGAAGACACGCCATACCGGGATGCCGCGTCGTAGTTAATCCGCACTTTGATCTCTGGTGCGAGCACCTGTTTCTCGACCTCAAGGTCAACCAGTCCATCAATTGTTGATAGCTCTGCACGCAGCGTTTCCGCAGTGCCTCGCAAAGTATCCAAGTCTTCCCCGAACACTTTGATCGCGATTTGGGAACGCACACCTGAGAGCATGTGGTCAATTCGATGGGAGATTGGCTGCCCCACTGCAATGGCCGCCGGTAAGTTCTGTAGTCGTTCGCGTATTTCAGCTTGTAACTCCGCCATGGGGCGTGTCATGTCACCGGCAGGAATCAATCCCAGATCAAGTTCTGACACATGCACACCTTCAGCATGTTCATCCAGCTCGGCCCGTCCACTGCGTCGCCCAATGTGCGTAATTTCTGGAATGTCTTTGAGCAATACTTCCGCTTGAGAGGCCAATTTGGAGGATTCCTCCAAAGTGACACCAGGGTTCAGCCTCATCCCGATCAACAAGGTGCCCTCATTGAAGGGGGGAAGGAATGTTTTTGCAAAGAATGGTACGGATGCGCCCGCAAGGATCACCGCAATTACACCCGCCCAAATTGCAGCTTTGGGGTTGGCGAGTACTCGAGCCAAACTGATCTGATACTTGGATTTTAACCAAGCCAACACGCGCGTATCACCGTGATCCAAGTCTTTGATACTCGGCAACAGGTAATACGACAACACTGGCGTCACTGTGACCGAAACCACCAGCGATGCGAGGGTGGACACGATGAATGCGATACCCAAAGGCACAAACAACTTGCCTTCAATTCCAGGCAAGGCGAACAAGGGGATGAACACCAACACAATAATCACAGTGGCGTACACAATGCCCGTTCGCACCTCAAGCGATGCTTTGCGCACTAGGCCAACCAGATCGAACGGCGCGCCTGGATGTTTGGCCCGCTGCTCTTTCAAACGGCGAAGAATGTTTTCTACATCGACCACGGCATCGTCGACCAATCCACCAATGGCTATGGCCAACCCACCCAGCGTCATGGTGTTGATAGAAAGCCCAAAGTACTTAAACACCAAGGCTGTGATGAAAATAGACACGGGGATGGCAACCAGTGCGATCACGGTTGGGCGAATCGTACCCAAAAAGAAAAACAGCACGGCAGCCACAAATATCGAGGCGCCAATTAGCTTTCCCTGCAAGGTAGAAATTGAGGCTTCAATGAAACTAGCCTGCCTAAAAGTCACACGCGGTGTTTCCATTCCGGTGGGCAAGCTGCTGCCCATGGAAACAAGGGCTTCTTCAATCATTTTGGTTAAGGCAATGGTGTCGGCGCTTGGCTGCTTTTGTACACCCAAAATCACAGCGGGTTTGCCTTCAAAACCAGCATCTCCCCGCTTTACTGCCGCAGCAAAATCTACCTTGGCGACTTGCTTAAGTAACACAGGCAAACCATCTTTTGAACCCACGGCCACCTTGCTAAGGTCCTCCAAAGAGGACGTTCTTCCAAGATTTCGAATCAAGTACTCACGGCCATTGAGTGCCAAAAATCCACCTGATGTGTTGGACGCAAAACCGCTCAAGGCCTGCTGCAGATCCTCAATCGTAATGCCCAAACTAACCATCCTTTGTAAATCTGGTTGAACCTGAAACTGGCGTACTTCACCACCAATCGGGATTACCTGAGCCACTCCTTGAATGGACAATAACCGTGGTCGAAGCACCCAATCTGCGTATTCGCGTACTTGCATTGGTGTGGTCTTGCTCGGATCAATCGGTATGGCGATTTGCATGATTTCGCCCATGATCGAACTAACTGGCCCCATCACTGGTGCCACGCCAGCAGGAATCGATTCTTCCAAGCTGGAAAGCCGTTCCGACACCATTTGACGTGCCCGATAAATCTCAGTGTCCCAATTGAAAGTCACGTAAATGAAGGATAGCCCCGCACTGGAGACCGAGCGAATTACTTCCACACCCGGAAGGCCATTTAAGGCTGTCTCCAAGGGAAATGTAATTAGTTGTTCTACTTCTTCTGAGGCCATTCCACCGGCTTCAGTAATGACGGTCACCGTTGGTTTGTTCAGATCAGGGAATACATCGACAGGTGTTTTGGTCAGCGTATAGGCCCCATACACAGTCAAAATAAGCGCGCCGAGCAGTACAAGCAGCCGATTTTTCAGGCTACTGTCCAATAACATTTGAAACATATCGACGCCCCCTTATCGAACCTGGTTGACCAAGGTCGAGCCTTGAACCACCACGCGTTCATCACCGGAAAGGCCACTTCGAACCAGTACATCCACCCCGTTTAGTGGTTCTGTCAAAACCACCTTGGGTTCGAACAATTCAGGCTCTTTTTTAACCCAAACAATGGTTTGATTGGAGGAGTTTTTAACCACCGCAGCACTGGGAATTGCGATACCGTCCACTTGGTCTGTGAGCTCTCCATACACCTTCAAAAGCTGGCCTGTCGGAAAGCGTATTCCCTCCACGTCGCGGGCTTCAAATACCAAAGACAGCGACTGATTTCTCACGCTACTGGCTGCGCCCACATAGTTCAGTTTCAAGGTTTTATCACCTGCACGAATCTGAGCTGAGGAGAACTGGGGAACCGCGTTGGGCTCAAACCAGGTGGTCTCAACACGAACCACTGTCGGGTTCACAATTTCAAACAGTACGTCGCCTTCAGAAAATACTTTGCCAGACACAGCGGCAGTCGATGCGACAGTGCCTGCTGTTGGAGCTTTTAGTTCCTCTCGGGAATTTATTCCGCCAGACAAGGCCGACACTTGACGAGATAAACTTTGAACCTGAGCCTGGGTTGCCTCGATCTCTTTCCTGGGTACGGTGTCCGCAAGTAAGGTGAGCCTTCCCAGCCTTTGTTTGGCCAACATAAGCTCTGAATTTAGTTGTGCGATTTGGGCTTGCTGACTACTTCGTTCGAGTGGTGCTTGATGCATATGCACGTAGCCTAAAACCTGCCCTTTTTTGACTTGTTCACCTAAGCGCGGAACGCCTGAGCCAGCGGGCACGAAATGGCCCCCCAAGATTGTTTGCACCACCCCACCCGATTGAGGATCCAGTGACACTTGACCGTTCATTTCAATCACCTTGGCCTGGGGTTTTACTTGAACGGCTTGTGTTCGCAAGTTCAACTGGCGCTGCGCAGGTTTTGGCAGGAACACCTCACCGGTGGCTAGTCGCTTAGGGCCATCGCCCGTGCTCGCAACGGGTGCTTCGTCACCATGATCGTGTCCAGGGCCCGCGTACAAAGGAAGCGGCACTAAGATGCTGAATGCCAACACAGAGAAAACAAACTGCTTTTTCAACATGATTATTTGTCTCCTTTGGACTTCAATCGCACATATCCGATGACGAGCAAGGCGAGAATGAATAATCCACCAATCCCGTATAAGACTATCTCCCAAAGACGTGACTGCACTTCTTCAACACTATCGAGGTCATCGTGGTGACCAACAATCAGATCCCCAGCCAAAAGGTCAATATCTACGCCCGCAGATACAGTCATACTTACAGCCACTGTCCCATCCTCGATCCCCTCGGGTAACTGGGCATCAAATTCGCCTTCGTCGTGCAATTCAACGGGCACTTGTTGACCGTTCAGCTCCAGTTCCAACTTGGCGTTTTGCACGGGAGCATTGGTGGCTGCATGGTCAATGTAAATTTCCAGCATGCGACCTTTCAAAATGCCGACCGCCTCAAATAATTCCGATTCCATCACCACGCGGGGCGACGCTTCACCAGCAGCAACAGGTGCTTCATCTCCGTGGTCGTGACCCGGACCTGCGTAAGTTGTCGCAGAGAAGAGAATCGAGCTAGTTAGCACTGCAGCTGACAAAATATTTGTCAAAAATTTATTTTGTTTCATGAAGTTGATCTCAATATTGTTCATGGTAGAAGTCCCAGGGCCTGTTTGTAGGCAGAAACTTTTGCGGCATATTCGATGGCAGATTTCCGGGCCAGCTTATCGGCCTCAAAGGCCTTCTGTTCGGCAAGAAGCAAGCTGGGCAAATCGGTTTCACCCAGATCAAATGACTTTTTGTAGAGTTCGAAAGTCTTTGCCGCCAGCTTGGCCTGCTCTTGCGCAGAGGTCCTGAGTTGGGCAAACATATCCAAATTACTTTCAGCGGCGCGACCAAGGACGATTACCTGCCGCTGGGTTTTTGTCAGTGCGGCTTGGGCTGCAATGCTTTCACTTTCTGCCTGCAACACCCGGCTTTGATATTCCGAAACGTTGCCCAGCGGAATTCTTGTTGAAACTACCAACGACTTTTCGCTGGCTGACGAGAAAGCGCCCCGGTCGCTGATGATGGCCAGACCGACCTCTGGGTTAGCTCTTTCCTGCGTTTCTACCAAGGCCCTTTGTTGTTGCTGTGCCAACAACTGAAGCTGGGCAAACTTGATCGCGGGGTGATCAAGCGGTTTCAAACCATTAGGAATGTCGGTGCTCTCAGTTTGAATTCTTGAAAGCATTGAGACCGGCAAACCGATGGTGGCTGAATAATCAGCACTGACATCACCCAGCACGCTTTGGGCACGGAGCAATTCACCACGGGATTGTTCATACAATGCGGATGCTTGATAAAGATCGGTTTGAGCCAAATCACCGGCCTTGACCCGTTTTTCAACATCGATCATCAATTCTTTGGCTGTTTTTAATCGCGTTTGTGCTATTTCAGCATCGAGATTCGCGGACAAGGTATTCCAAACTGTTTGCCGAACCAGGCCAGCGAGCTCCAATTTCTTTTGTTCGAGCTGCAACTGCGCCAATTCAATTTCAGTGTCCCGTAGGGATTGGGTGCGTGACCTCTCGTTCCAATTCCAGATCGGTGCGGACACTCCTAGCTCGATTTCTCTCAACCCTTGATTGTTGTAGTTCCGGTCGGATCGATACGATCCTTCCAGAGAAAGCGGTTGCGCTGTTAGGGAATTAGCAGCATTCCGTCTTGATTGAAATGCTTCAATGCGCTTGAATGCGGACTGAACTTCAGGGTCGATGCTCAATGCTGATTCAAAGGCATCTTGAACGGTTAATTCGGTTTCCACTGGCATGGACTGTTGCGCAAACGCAGGTGTAGATGCGTTAAACAACAATATGGCCAGGCAAGTGGACACCACGCGATGTGGTGAATACATGAGTAATTTCTCCAAACAAAATGGATGAACCGCCCTTCTCTGTCTGCACAAGCAGCATCAAAGGGTTGCTAATTCAAGTTTTGTTTAGACCCACTTAGGGCGTTCTATGCGATTGGAGGAAAAGGATTGAAAGCCGTTGGACCGCTCATAAGCTTGATCCAAGACATGTGGAAGCATTGC
Organism: Burkholderiales bacterium; assembly: GCA_021299735.1. Classification (GTDB taxonomy): domain Bacteria; phylum Pseudomonadota; class Gammaproteobacteria; order Burkholderiales; family Burkholderiaceae_B; genus Limnobacter. Next base: position 61,460 of record JAJTEM010000021.1, read on the forward strand.
AAAAGTCAATAGGTGAGGTAAAACACTGACATTGTGGGCATGGCAGTGGTGATGATCACCATCACAGGCATGATCTTGCTTGTTTTCCGCAGGGTGATTCTCAGCGTGGTGCTCATGCCAACCCTGGGAATGCAACACCGTTTCGATGACGGACTCGTGTTCGGCACCATTACCCTCATAGGTTTCCGCCGCTGCAAGTACTGCTTGCAGCGGAAGGAAGACCATAAGGAAAATGAGACAGAATTTTTTCATGACACTAAGAGTATCACACCTTGGTTTGGTTCAATTCTTGTCGTGCTTGCCGGATTATCGTTTTGGCTGCTGTGATGCCCAAAATCGCCATCAACACCGCTACCGCCAAATCAGGCCATGCACTGCCGGTCCAGGCAACCAAGCCGGCGGCTACAACTACGGCTACGTTTCCAATGGCGTCGTTGCGGCTGCAAAGCCACACTGATTGCATGTTCGAGTCGCCTTCACGCCATTTGTAAAGCATCAAAGCGACAGCCACATTGGCAGTAAGCGCCAATACTGCTACCACGCCCATAGTTAGAGGTTCAGGTATTTGTCCTGTCCAGAGGCGATATGCGGTGAAGGCCAAAACACCGATACCGAAAACTCCCAGCGTTGCGCCCTTGACCAAAGCTGCTTTAGCTCGCACAGACAATGCCATGCCCAATACAAAAAGGGAGATAGCGTAGTTTGCAGCATCGCCAAAAAAATCAAGCGAATCGGCCAACAGGGAAACAGATCCTGCTTTCAATCCTGACGCTACCTCAACAATGAACATACCCAAATTGACAATCAAGGCCACCCACAATACTTTTTTGTACGTTGATGAAACCGTTTTGGCAGGCTGATGGGTAATCCCCCCATTTTTAACGGGGTTCGAAAGTAGAGCTTAGGCCGCTATGGCCAACTTCATTTTGGGTGTGATTCCACCAATCGCCATATTTGGTCTTTCGTGATTGTAAA
>JAJTEM010000022.1 GCA_021299735.1 Burkholderiales bacterium
CATGGATGCTGACTTTGCCAAGGAAACTGCGAACCTGACCCGTTCCCAGATTCTGCAACAGGCCGGTACTGCCATGTTGGCCCAGGCCAACCAGTTGCCCAACAACGTGTTGAGCTTGCTGCGTTAAACCAGACCTTGTCTGAACACTGACGAGAATTTGCCAAAAGCAGGTTCGAATCGAAAAAAAGCCCGGTGAACCAAGCGCACCGGGCTTTTTAACGCTAAAGAAAACCCCTAAACCTGCCGTTAATCAGGACATGGGTACTTGTTTTGCCCGCTTAAAATTCGCAAAGGTGGCGAAAATGAATATTTCAAACATGGCTGATTATGCAACTGCCCTGCAAAAACCGCAGGAGATTGACAACATAAAACCCGTTCCAGCTGTAGCGGCCAAACCCTTGATGGGCGAACAGGCAGAGCTGAGCGTGGGCGAAGTACTTGAAGTGGTGCAAAAAGCTAACGCAGCCCTGACCAGCAATCAATCCAACTTGAAATTTTTGGTGGACAGCGACAACGGCAAACCGATTGTTCAAATCATCGATCGGGAAACCCAGGAAGTATTGAAGCAGATTCCATCAGTTGAAATGTTGAAGATCGCAAAAGCCATCGAAAAAATGCAAGGCGTTCTAATGTCTCGCGAAGTGTAGAACGCAACAAGGGGATTAAATCATGGTAGGAATTTCATCTGCAGGCATTGGTTCCGGGTTGGATATTGAAGGGATCATCGGCTCTTTGATGGCGGCCGAGCGTATTCCGCTGACCAAGGTGAGCCAGGAACGCACCGCGATCAATACCAAGATTTCAATTTACGGCATCATCAAGAATTCATTCGCCGACCTGAAAACAGCGGCAGACAAACTAAGCAGCCTGAACAACCTGAACCCACTGAAAGCAACATCCAGTGACGACAAAATAATATCTGCAAGTGCTTCTGCGGCAAGTGCAAAAGGCATTTACAGCATTGAAGTAAGCCAGCTTGCCAAAGCGCAAAGTGTTGCGGCGCAGAGTGTGGCCACCGCCGATACAACCGTGGGCACAGGTAGCCTTACGATTACCTTGGGCAGCTACAATTCCGGCACGAACACATTCACCAACAATGCAGCCAAAACACCGGTCACTATCAACATTGGTGCAGGTCAACAAACCCTGGATGGGATCAAACAAGCCATCAACGATTCAAACGCCGGTGTTACTGCCTCTATCGTCAATGACGGCGCGGGTTCCCGGCTGGTGCTGACCAGTAAGGAAACCGGCGCGGTCAACGGGTTTAAGCTCGAGGTTACAGACTCAGACGGGAACAACACCGACACAACCGGACTGTCTCGTCTGGCTTACGATCCAACCCTGGCCGCAGGTGCCGGTAAAAATGCCAACACCTTGCAAGTGGCACAAAACGCCAACTTCACCATCAACAACTTGCCAGTCAGTAAGGCCAGTAATACTGTGACCGATGCAGTGGCTGGCCTGACACTGAACCTGAAGGCGACAACAACATCGCCAATCAATCTGGAAGTGGGCCTGGATGACACAGCACTGAAAAAAACACTGGATGATTTCGTTGCTGCATACAACAAAATACGCGGTAACCTGAAAGACCAACAGCAAAAAGACGCCACCCTGTCCAGAGAAACCACCCCCTCTACGCTCGAACGCGGCCTGCGCAATATTTTGCGCGAGCAGGTAGCCCAATACGGCATTGGTTTAAGCGACATTGGTTTGAATTTTGACAAAGACGGTGTGTTATCACTGAACAAATCGAAGCTTGATACTGCAGTGGCTGCTGACCCGGGCATTCTTGAAAAAGTATTTGCCAACACTGCAACAACCACCGATGCGCGCGTAAGGTACCTGGGCGCCACCAGCCTTACACAGGAAGGTACTTTCGCGATCAACGTCACCACGGCTTACGATGGCAGCAACACAATTGCCGGTACCATCAACGGTGTCGCCGGCACAGGCGTGGGAAATACCCTGACAGGTGCCACAGGCAATGCCAGTGCGGGTCTGCAATTCTCGGTGGCTCAAGGTGCAAGTGGAAATATGGGCACGATCACATTCAGTAAAGGACTTGCAGAGCGCCTGAGCGACTGGATCGGCAGCCTAACGGATGAGGGCGGTACCCTTGTTTCAAGAACGGATGGACTGAGCAGCAGAAAATCCCGTCTTGACGATCAGGAAGACCGAATCAACCTGCGGCTTGAACAGGTTGAGAAACGCTACCGCGCGCAATTTAGTGCACTCGATTCCATGTTGGCCAGCATGCAGCAAACCAGTGCTTACCTGAGCCAGCAGCTTGCAGCATTGGCAAAGTAATTGTAAGCGCGGAACTGTGACCTAAAACCCCTGTTTTTAGCCAGATCAAACAGTGGGCCTAAACCTTACCATTTGTGTAAGACAAATAACCAAGTGAAAGCACCATGATGTACGGCGCAAAAGCATACGCACAAGTCGGGCTGGAAACAGGCATCAACAGCGCGTCCCCGCACGGCCTGATCGTAATGCTTTACGACGGGGCCATCGAGGCCATTCGCAAAGCCAAAATTTATATTGAAATGCAAAACATCGAGATGAAAACCAAATCGGTGGACAAAGCCCTGCGCATAATCAAAGACGGATTGACTGCATCGCTTGATGTCAAGGCTGGAGGTGCTCTGGCGCAGCAACTACTCGCCTTGTATGACTACATTGGAAAAGAGCTGATTTTGGCCAATGCGCAAAACAGCCAGGAACGCATGGACAGCTGCATCAACCTGCTGGATGACCTGCGAACCGCCTGGCTGGAAATCGGTCAGCTTGCCACTAAACCATAACAACATATTTAGGACCGCTCTAGACCATGATCCTCGCGACAGACAACAACGATGCAATCATGAAGCTGTACGCCGCCATAGCGGACCAAAGCCAGGCAATGCTTGATTCAGCCAAAGCTGGCAATTGGGATGATTTGTGTGCCGCTGAAGAACAGTGCTCAAGACTGATCCACGAGCTTCAAGCCATCAAGGAAGCGCAACAAACCGAACTGAATGAGAAAGAACGCAGTCAGCACATTGGCTATCTGAAAAAAATTCTGGCCGACGATGCAGCCATTCGCGACATCACCGAACCCCGCCTTAAGCAGTTGGAAGAATTTCTACGCGCAGCCAACAACTCGCAGAAACTCAGCAACTCTTATGGATCCAACTAAGCCACCGCGCTGAGAGCCACGGGTGTGAGACATGACATTAACCCCGGTTAAATCGGCTCCCCCCAGCGTCAACACTGTACTTCAATCCAACCCGGGGGACCGGGTTGCCTCTGGCAAGGGCGACATTGAGCCTGTTGTCGCCATTCTAACCCGCCAGCTTCCACTGCCACAGGCGCAACAGCTTGCGGGGCAAACGGCACTGGTACGCGTAGTAAAAGGTGGCCCAGGCAATGAAGCTGAACTGGAGTTTGCTGGCCAGAACATTCAGGTTAAATTACCCCCCGGCCGTCAGCTCACTGCCGGCGAAATGGTGACAGTCGCGTTTGCACTCTCTGGCAAAGATGACGATTTGTCTGCTGGTGGCACCAGCGGCGGGAAAAAAATTGCTGACACCCGCAACCTGCTGATCACACAACCGACAATCAACGACGATGGAGAAGCACAGGAGTCCCCCAGTTTTGTAGACAGGCTTTCAGGCTCGGCAAGACTGATCGGACTGCTTGAGCGATTGGGAAAAGGCTCAACTACCCAGGTGTCCACATCAGTGATGACCAGTCTGAAACAACTCAGTACCCAGTTTCAGAATCAAACCGCCATACCTGTCGCCTTGCTTGCCCAACCCGAAAACGCAGATCAAAATTCCCGTACTTTGGTTCAAAGTACAGCACAATCCGCCACCCAACAAGCCCAGAGCGTCAACACGACAAACAACTTGAACAATAGCCTCGCCGGCGTTTTGGCGAAACAGGTCAGTGCGGCTGTAGAAAACAGCGGTTTATTTTATGAATCGCACTTGCAACAGTGGGTCAACGGACAACGCAGTACAGATCAAATTGCGCAAGAACCACAAGCCCGATTCGGGCAAGACCAGGTCATCTCAGAAAAAGGGCTGAACCCGGCAGCAGTGGAACAATCAGTCAAGATGGTGACGGCGCAACTGGCCACACTGGACAACAACCGAATTTCATTGGCACTCAGTGGCCTGTTGGGGCACCCAGTTCAAATCGACATTGAACCCGATCCGGAAGAGATCGCAAAAAAAGAAGAAAACCAGAATGAAGAGGCTGCCCGCCCCTGGATTGCACGCCTGAAGCTAGACATGCCTCATTTGGGTGAACTCAATGTTCGAGTGCGCATGGTAGGTTCACATTGTGACGTACAAATTACAGGGCCAGCACGCAGCAAACAGGCCATTGACCCTCACTGGCAGTCCTTCCGGCAAGCCATGGATGACAAGGGTTTGAAGCTGGTACATGGCCAGTTCATGGTGCCAACAGGATTTGAAATTGGCGAATAAATTGAGCCCCCAACAAGCAGTGGCGCTTGCATACCTTGAGCACTCCGGTGCCCCAAAGGTTGTGGCCAAAGGGCAAGGTTTGATCGCCGAACAAATAATCCAGAAGGCCAAGGAATCTGGGGTGTTTGTTCACGAAAGCCGCGAGCTGGTCTCGTTGCTGATGAATGTCGACCTGGACCAACAAATTCCGCCAGGCCTCTATCAGGCGATTGCAGAATTATTGGCTTGGGTGTATCAAATAGAAAACAAAGAATTCAGTACTGAGGAAAAGCCATGAACTACAACACAAGTATCGCGCCAGAAAGGGATCAAAAACTGCTCGAAGAGTTCAGCCTGAGTGCCGTACCTACGCTGAGAAAGCTTCTCAGCACCATTGATGAAGATGAACATGAACTCTATGTTTACCTGCAATCTGACCACACACAGTTTGTTACCGAAATACTGAATATTGACTGGAACAGCGGCTTGATGTGGTTGGGCACACCCTATGAAAAATCATTGAGCAACAAATGCAACGCCTCCACCGCCTATGTAATGGTCAGCTTTCCCGACGGTGTTAAAGTTCAGTTTGCAGGCATGGGCATATTGCAGAGCGAGTATCAAGGTGCAGATGCCCTGCGAGTCGCAATACCGCGAAGTATTGTTCGCTTGCAACGTCGCAATTACTTCAGGGTGATGGCCGATGAAGAATTGAACTCACAGGTCAAAATTGACATTCCAACCGTTAACTCCCCAATCAGCTTGGTTGACATCAGCCTGGCAGGTTGTGGTTTGTGCCTGCAAACAGTGCCCAGCCTTCACCAAGAAGGCGAGATCATAAAAGACGTTCGAATTACCTTGCCCGACGGCGAGGGCAGCACCCTGGTTGAGCTGGCAGTTAAAAACGTCAAACGCATGACCGACAACCCGGAAATGGTTCAGCTTGGGTGCGAAATGAAAATGCTGGAACGGGGCGCCGAGCGCCGTCTACAGCGACTGCTGCTGGCTACAGAGCGAAGGCAACGCGCCAGCCTGCATTCGATCGACTAAGGTTATTAGCGACGCTTGCTACCCCCCAGCAGGGAACCGAGAATACCGCGCATTAGCTCGCGCCCTACCTGCGATCCAATGCTGCGGGCTGCGCTTTTAGCCATGGTTTCCGCAACACTTTGGCGCCTGCGCCCTCCGGCCGAACCGCTGCCAAAGAGCATGTCACCCAATTCACCAAGAGTACTTTTTTCCTCGACTGCCGAACCACTATTTGCTGCGGGTACGTCTGCCGTATTGTTAGCGGGCGCGGCCTGTTCAGTTCGGGCACTCAACATCTCGAATGCCGATTCACGATCAACCGCTTTTTCATACACGCCAGCCACCAGTGAATTTGCAATCAATTCCTTGCACTGCTCAGGGGTGGCTGGGCCAAACTTGCTGGCTGGCGGGTAAACCCAGGCGCGGCAAGTAGGGCTGGGTGTACCTTTGGGATCAAGAAAACTGACCAAAGCCTCACCCACACCCAATTCAGTAATGGCTGCTTCAATATCAAGGCCAGCATTCGGGCGCATGGTTTCAGCAGCCACTTTCACTGCTTTTTGATCGCGCGGCGTAAAGGCGCGCAAAGCATGTTGCACACGGTTCCCCAGTTGCCCCAACACGGAATCCGGAACATCGAGCGGGTTCTGTGTCACAAAATAGACACCGACTCCTTTGGAACGAATCAGGCGAACCACCAATTCCACTTTCTCAATCAAAGGCTTCGGTGCATCAGTAAACAGCAGGTGGGCTTCGTCAAAGAAAAAAACCATTTTGGGTTTATCAACATCGCCCACCTCGGGAAGGTTCTCGAATAGCTCCGACAACAGCCACAGCAAAAATGTGGCGTAAAGCTTTGGCGAATTCATGAGCTTATTGGCTGCCAAAATATTGACAATGCCACGCCCTCTGGAATCGGTCTGCATAAGGTCATGAATGTTCAGCATGGGCTCACCGAAAAACCTGTCAGCGCCCTGCCCCTCAAGGGCCAATAAACCGCGCTGAATTGCGCCGACCGAAGCGGAGGAAATGTTGCCATATTCAGTGGTGAACTGCTTGGCGTTTTCGCCAACATACTGCAACATGGCGCGCAGGTCTTTCAAATCCAGCAGCAGCATACCGTTGTCATCGGCAATTTTGAAAACCAGGTTCAAAACGCCTTCTTGCGTGTCATTCAAACCCAGCAAACGACCCAACAGCAAAGGGCCCATGTCGGATATGGTGGCGCGCACCGGGTGGCCCTGCTCACCAAACACATCCCACAAGGTAACAGGGCTGCCAGCGAATTCCGGCAACGGAATGCCAGTCATTTTCAAGCGTTCTTCAAACTTGGGCGAAGTTTTACCGGGCTGCGAAATACCGGTCAAGTCACCCTTCACATCAGCCATGAACACTGGCGTGCCAATTCGCGAAAATGCTTCCGCCAGCACCTGCAAAGTAACTGTTTTACCCGTTCCCGTGGCCCCTGTGATCAATCCATGTCGATTGGCCAACTGCGGCAACATCACAAGATCCGTCGCATCAATAGTGCGGTTGTCTCGGGCGATCGGGAAAGGTGCAATCATGGGTCAGGCTCCAAGTCATGAATGGGTTCAATCAGCTGGATTGTGCCACAGCACATGTACAGGGTAAGACAGAGAGTTAATTCATCACAGTTTTGGAACCAAACATCTGAAAAAGCATACTCATTGCTACACTTTGTACTTGAAGGCGCAGCCATTCTCCGTGAACGAAATACAGAATCCTAATACCCCGAGCCATGTTGCTTCTACCCAAAACCATTCCACAGAAACGACTGGTGTAAGGCGGCAGCAGTCACAGGTTGCTTCTGCAGCTTCGGAAATTGGTGCACATGCCGTTAGACGTGGCGTGCATTTCAATCTGAATAACGACAACTCGCTGAACGAGCAGATTCGAACCTATGTTCGTGGGCAGCCAGAGACGACTCAGAGTATTGCAGAAGGGGATAAGGAAGGAAAAGTCTTGGTCAATAAAAGAAATGTATTGAGGGATCTGCTGCAAAACATTGCGCAACCCCCCCCCTCCATTGAGTCTGTTGGAAGTTTCAACACTCAACGGGCCGAAAGTCGTTGGTCCGATCCAATTGCTCGCCCTCAGTCACACCCAACAACAGACACTGTAATGAGGCCGCCCGCGAGATCTACAGATCAAACTAGCAGCTCACCCGACACTGCAATGAGAATGCCATCAAGAAGGTACGACTCTGACGACGAAATCTGAAAGACCTTAAACTGGCATGTTCATGATGTCGTTGTAGGCCTGAAGAATTTTATTACGGGCTTGAACCACGGCCGTGAATTGCAGCGACGACGTATTCATTGCAATCACGGTTTCTTCAACCGAAGCAGTTGGGTCATCCATCTGCAAGCGTTTTCCCAAGTCGGCCGCTTTGTCAGCCGACAGGCTCGCACTCTCTAAAGCCTTTGCAATTGCATCGGCAAATGAAGCCTGGTCCAATGCCTGTGGCTTGCTGGTCAGCGAAGGGCTTTTGATCGCATCCGTCACCGCACTGCTCAACAGGCCGCTTACGGCCCCCATTTTGTCGATCATGAATTACTCCCAAGCGGAATTTTTGTTTTTACCCTCCCTTTTTACATCCAAAGCAAATCAACCCTTAGAACAAACAAAGGGCAAAAAAACCCTTAATTATTGTTTCGTGCCCTCAAGTTTTCGAAATAGGAACCGTTAAGCCCCCTTTTTTACCGGTTTGCTTGCCTGCCGCCACAAGCACAATGCATGGGTAGAACAATGTTTAATCCACACGCAGGTATTCAATGGCAGAAGCTCTAGGCAGCCCCGAAGTGATCGGCCCGGTTGGAAACAACCCGATCACCAATATGCAACAACGTTTTGCAAAACTGCCCCAAAAAAACAAAATGGGCATTTTGATCGGTGTGCCATTGCTGATCGCGGTAATCGTTTCTCTGCTGATGTGGTCTAGCCAAGTTAGTTACCGCGTATTGTTCAGCGGACTGAACGATCAGGACGGCGGCGCGATTGTTGAAGCACTCAACCAAATGAAAGTACCTTATGAATTCAATACCGCAGGTACAGCCATTCTGGTGCCCTCTGACAAGGTATACGACACCCGCCTGGCGCTGGCCAGCCAAGGCTTGCCCAAAGGCAGCGTGAGCGGCTTCGAAGCCATGGACAACCAAAAATTGGGCATTACCCAGTTTCAGGAACAAGTGAATTACCAACGTGCGCTGGAAGGCGAACTGGTTCGCTCCATTCAATCCATTTCAGCAGTGCAAAGCGCCCGTGTTCACTTGGCCATTCCCAAGCCCTCTATTTTCATCCGTGAAAAACAAACGCCCAGCGCTTCAATTGTGCTGAACCTGTTTGGTAGCCGCACACTGTCAGAGCCACAAATCAACGGGATCGTGCATTTGGTGGCCTCCAGCCTGCCAGGCATGAATCCTGAAGACGTCAGTATTGTTGACCAATCTGGGCGCTTGCTCACCGGTAAAACACAACTTGAAAGCGGCTTGAACCCCACTCAACTGGCCTACACAACTCAAATCGAACAAAACCTGACAAGTCGAATTGTCGATATTCTCAGCCCTGTGTTCGGCAGCGAGAACGTGCGCGCCACAGTCACCGCCAACATGGACTACTCGACATCGGAGCGCACCGACGAGATTTACAAACCCAATGGCGACGCAACACAGGCCACAATTCGTAGCCAGCAAATCAGCGAATCCAACGATGGCAGCAGCAATGCAAACCCGCAAGGTGTGCCTGGTGTAATGGCCAACACACCACCGGGAGAGGCCGCAGCCAACATTGGCCAAAACCCACAGCAAGCCTTGGCCAATGGCAGCAACAATGCAACCCAAACCAACAGCAGCATGCGCAAAGACTCCACCGTGAACTATGAAGTGGATAAATCCGTGCAGTACACCAAATCGCAGGTTGGAAAAATTCAACGCCTCTCAGCCGCGGTGGTCGTCAACTACAAAACAATTACAGACCCGAAGGGTGAAACACGCCAAGTGCCGCTAACCCCAGAGGAAATTACCCAACTGGACAGCCTGGTGAAACAAGCCATTGGCTTTGATGAACAACGCGGAGATGCAGTGAATGTGGTGAACCAGGCATTCACGAAGGTAGAAGAAGAAAGCATACCCATGTGGGCACAGCAGGAAACAATCGACCTGGCGAAATCACTTGGCATGCCAATTGGCATTGCACTGATCGCTGCAATTCTGGTGTTTGGCCTGTTCCGCCCCATGATGAAACCGGCTGAAGTTGAGTTGTTCGACGAAGGGCCCGAGCTACTGCCGGGACAACGCACCCCTCTGCTGGCCAACCAAGTTGGCGGCGACAGCGACGCAGAACTGTTGGAACAATTGCAGCGTGAAGGCACCCTGCCCGGCATGAACCGCCAGGAAAAACTGGACAAACTTCGCCAACTGGCCAAAGAACACCCACAAATTGTGGCCAGCATCGTGAAAAACTGGGTTAACGGCGAAAACGGACAAAACTCCTGACACGCACTTTCCAGAGAACAAGGAACATAACCATGGCAGACACCGACATCGGAATCCAGAAGGGTGCAATCCTGATGCTTAGCTTGGGCGAAGAAGAAGCCGCTGAAGTATTCAAATACCTGGGCCCCAAAGAAGTTCAAAAGTTGGGGCAACAAATGTCGAGAACCAAAGACGTGCCCATCGACCGAATTGAAGAAATTGCGGGTGAAGTAGTAGACATGGCGCAAAGCCAAAGCGCACTTGGTCTGGATTCGGATGCCTACATTCGAAGCGTACTTACCAAAGCCTTGGGCGAGGATAAAGCAGGCTTCCTGCTAGACCGCATATTACAAGGCAGCGACACATCCGGCATTGAAGGCCTGAAGTGGATGGACCCCGGTACTGTTGCCGAACTGATCAAAAACGAGCACCCACAAATTATTGCCACCATTCTGGTTCACCTTGAACGCGACTTTGCAGCGGCCATTTTGAACCTGTTTGTGGATCGCCTGCGCAGCGACGTGGTGCTGCGAATCGCCACCATTGATGGTATTCAACCGAATGCCTTGCTGGAATTGAACGATGTTCTCTCCAAAGTGCTGGCTGGTGGCGACAAACTGAAGAAAACCACTTTGGGTGGTGTGCGTGCTGCCGCAGAAATATTGAACTTCGTGGGCACCACCTCAGAAAAAGCCGTACTGGACACCATTCGTGAATACGACAACGAGCTAAGCCAGCGTATTCAGGATGAAATGTTCACCTTCGATAACCTGCTCGACATCGATGACCGAGGCATGCAGTCGATTCTGCGCGATGTACAAAGCGACATGCTGGTGATTGCCCTGAAAGGGGCGGACGAAGCCATTCGCGAAAAAGTATTCAAAAACATGTCAAGCCGCGCGGCAGAAGCCCTGCGCGACGATCTGGAAAGCCGCGGCCCAGTGCGCCTCTCGGAAGTGGAAGCCGCGCAAAAAGACGTATTGAAGGTGGCCAGAAAGCTGGCCGATGCGGGCGAAGTAGTGCTGGGTGGAGGCGGTGAAGATGCGTTCATCTAGCCGTATTATTCGCGGTTTGGACGCCGCAGCACTACCCAGCTGGTCAGTTGAACTGATTGGCTCCCGCTATGAAACCCCGGTTGACCGCATCATGGCGGAAGTCAACCGTCATCACCAGGAAATTATTACCCCCCCGCCAGCCCCTACCGAAGAAGAACTGCGCTTGAAGGAATGGGAAGAAGCACTCGCCCGCCGCGAGAAACAGCTGGACGAACTCGAAAAAGACACATTGAAGCAGGCAGAGGAACGCGGCCAGCAACTGGGCTATGAGGCGGGCTGGAATGCTGCGCACAATGAACGTGTGATATTGGTGCAGGCAGCAAATACCATTGAAGCCGAGTTTGAGCGGTTTAAAAGCGAACTGTCTGAAAAGCTGCTCGACCTGGCCGTGATGGTGAGCAAAAAAGTAATTGGTGACACATTGGCACAGCACCCAGAACAGGCTGCCAATCTGTTGAACCAGGTTCTGGAAAGCATGCAATTGCACGGCAAGGCAGTCAGCTTGCGTGCGAACCCCCACACCATCCGAGTGCTTGAAGCCCAGTTTGGTGACCAGCAAATGCTGGGTAATTTGCGAATGATCGAAGACCCGGAACAATTACAAGGCGGTTTTGTGCTGCAACACCCCGAAGGTGAAGTAGACCTAACGCTTCAAACACGTTGGCTGCGTGCCATTGAGGCCCTGGGGCGCAATAACCCGATTAACCCAGACGAACTTAAGAATGATTCAGACAAGGACTCCGAATAAATGGCTGACCTGCTGGATTGGATTGATGAATGCAAATTTCTGGTTGAACAGCACCAACCGCAAATCGCTACCGGCAAACTCACCCGCGTGGCGGGTTTGGTCATGGAGGCTGTTGGCCTGAAACTGCCCGTGGGCAGTGTGTGCACAGTGGTACAAAAAGGTGCGCCAACCCTTGAAGCCGAAGTGGTTGGTTTTAACGGTGACAAACTGTTTTTGATGCCCGCCACCGATGTGCACGGCATGACCCCCGGTGCCAAGGTAATTGCACAGGAGCCACCACCGATTGCGCCCAAACTGGGCGTAAAAGCTCACCCTTGGCGCAGACCAGAGGACAAAACCAAACACCTGCCTGTCGGCGACAGCCTGTTAGGTCGCGTGGTCGACAGCAATGGCCGCCCGCTCGACACCCTTGGTGAACTGAAATTCGAAAAACGCTGCCCCCTTGCAGCACGCCCAATTAACCCACTGGAACGTGAACCCATTTCCGAACCACTCGATGTTGGTGTTCGTGCAATCAACGCACTGCTCACTGTGGGTAGGGGGCAACGCATTGGCCTGATGGCGGGCTCGGGCGTGGGTAAGTCAGTATTGCTAGGCATGATGGCCCGCTACACCAAAGCCGACCGCGTGGTGGTCGGTTTGATCGGTGAACGTGGCCGCGAAGTCAAAGAATTCATTGAACAAATTTTAGGTGAAGAGGGCTTAAAGCGCAGTGTTGTTATTGCAGCGCCAGCCGACGTCAGCCCCCTGCTTCGCATGCAGGGCGCCGCCTACACCCAGGTGGTGGCTGAGCATTTTCGGGATCAGGGCCACAATGTGCTGATGATCATGGATTCGCTGACCCGTTATGCCATGGCACAGCGTGAAATTGCACTGGCCATTGGCGAACCACCCGCCACCAAGGGTTATCCACCCAGCGTGTTTGCGAAATTGCCCACCTTGGTTGAACGCGCAGGCAATGGCAGAAAAGGCGGAGGCTCCATTACTGCTTTTTACACTGTGCTCACCGAAGGTGACGACCAGCAAGACCCTATCGCCGATTCGGCCCGAGCCATTCTAGACGGTCATATTGTTCTATCGCGCCAACTGGCAGAAAGCGGCCACTACCCGGCAATCGACATTGAACAGTCCATTTCACGGGCCATGCACAACATTGTGCCCCCCGGCCACCTGAACGCCGCCCGTGGCTTAAAAGCTGCCTTCTCACGCGTTCAGCGTAACCGCGACCTGATCACAGTGGGCGCTTACTCTCCCGGGGCAGACCCACAATTGGACCATTCTTTGGCCCTTTATCCGAAGATTGAAAACCTGCTGCAACAGTCAATGTTAGAGAGTGCGAGTTTCGATGAAGCGCTGGCAGGGCTTCAATCGTTATTTCCCAACGAATTTAAAAACGACAAACACTAAACAGCTTGGATGCCCATGAGCAATGTGCTGCAAATCCTGATAGAACAGGCCAGCGAAAAGGCCGATAACCTGGCCAGAGCCATGGCCAGCACCCAGCAAAAACTGGCACAAGGCCAGGACAAGTTAAACATGCTGCAAACCTACCGCGACGAATGCGAAGGAGGCATGCACAACAAGGCAAGCACAGGCATGACCGGCCAGCAACTGCGTAACCAATTGGCCTTTGTTGGAAAAATTGCCCAGGCCATTGAACAACAAAACCGCGAAATCGAATTTTTGAACAGCACCCTGGCCCACCAGCGCAAACAGTGGCAAGAAGTATTGGCTGAACAGCGTAAATACGAAGCACTGATAGAACGCGAAAAAGTTAAAAAGGCAAAGCTGGAAAACAAGCGCGACCAAAAAATGAATGATGAATATGCAGCGCGCATTTACCGGGTTCAGACAACTGGAGAGCCCTCATGAACACGAGCACCCAAGCCATGAACAATGTAAGCAAAGTGCAAACCCCGGCGACCATCAATAAATCACAGCAGGGCAAGCAGGAAACAGAGTTGAATTTCACTGAATTGTTTAGCTCGGCCTTAGGCCAATCAGCACCCAAAGCGCAACTTAACAGCATCGAAACACAATTGCGTGAAAGCCTGTACCAACAAAACAAACAAGACAAACCTAAAAAAAACAACGACAGCAACGCCGAGGCTGCTCAAGCCGCGCAAGCCGCCGTGTGGGCACAGCGCAACTGGATGCAAACCGCACCTGTGCAACAAACCACAGCCCAGCCACCCAACGCTTCAAGTGCCGAATTTAACAACACTGAACCGGCGACTCAAACCGCAACGCCTGAAAACATGGCTGAGAAAAATAAGCCTGAGACCACCAAGGTAGCTGCTTCAAACACAACCAGCAAAACCACCGAAAGCAATCAAGAGAATTCAGACCGGGTGGAAAACGCCACTGCTCAAACTACGGCACAAAACACAGAACAAGCAAGCAAGGCTGAACTGCCGGGTAACACCACGAATACTGCGAATGGCACAACAACAGAGAACACCGCCGCTGAGTTGCAATTGAACAGCGCAAGCACCAAAGGGGCTGGCGATCAAACAACAAACCCGCCACAAAGCGGGAATGAACAAGGCGCTGCAAATTTACAGGCTGCTGACGACAAAACTCACCCCGACATTAAAACCACAGCCCAACTAAAAGCTGAGGCAACGCTGACTAACAACCCAGCAGCAGTGCGTGCAGAACTTTCACCCGGCAATGGCTCTGCCAGTGCCGGAACGCAGACTACAACACAACTTGCTCCACAAATTGCCTCACAAATCGCACAGCAGGCACAGGCCTTGGGTGTAGGCCTTGATGACAGCATCGCAGAAGACGGCTTGAAAGTCGGTCAGAAAATTCTGGCTGGCAGCAGTTTGCAATCGTCAAGTATGGCTACCGGCATTTCCGCAGGAACCAACGGGCTTACTGGCTCGGCAAGCAGCACACAACAAGCCTTGATTAAGACACCAGTTAACCAACCCGGCTTTGCAAAAGAAATTGGGCAAACGGTGCAATGGGCAATTGGCAAGAACTTGTCAACGGTGGATATTCGCGTGAACCCTGAAAGTTTTGGTCCCATGAACATGCGGCTGGTACAAAAAGGCCAGCAGGTTCAACTGATGATTCGCACCCAAGATGAAGCCTCGGCCAACCTGCTAAACCAGGCTTTGGGCGGGTTGAAAGAAGTGCTGGCCCAAAACGGCCTGCAACTGAACCAGGTACAAATTCAACACGGCAATACACAGGCTCAACAAAGCCAGACCAGCAACGGTCAAGCCCAGTTTGAGCAAAACAGGAACCAAAACCAGGGTCAAGGTAGCGGGCAACACAGCACAGGTGGCAACAAATCCCAGAACGAACCTGTTGCTACAGCAGCCAGCGCAACAGCCCGAAAGCCAGAGGGCAAGCTCGACCTGTTTGCATAAGCTGTTCGCCTGACCCGCGCATATGCTGAAGAATGAATTGGGTCCAAACAACACGGCTTTTCAGGGGTTTGCTCGGAAACCTTTCGGACACAATAGAGTTTGAAAGTGACACACAACAGCAATTGAACTTACGGAGTCAAGAATGGCCAGAGCCGCCCCTGCACCCGCCGCAGTAGCCCCAGAGGTGGCTGCGCCAGAGAAAGGATCCAAGAAGAAACTGATCCTGATTCTCGCAGTTGTATTGACACTTCTTGCCGCCGGCGGCGCTGCAGCATTCTTTGTGCTCGGTGATAAGGGCGGCGAAGGCACCACCGAAGAAAAAGCAGCCGAACCACAGGGCCCGCCAACATTCGTGGTGATGGATCAATTCGTGGTGAACCTGGCCGAGCCAGACACCACCCGCTACCTGCAAATCGGCATCACCTACGAAGTCAGCGGCCCAGCGCAGGCAGAAGAAATCAAAAATTTCACACCTGTGATTCGCAGCCGTATTTTGCTGGTGCTTTCAGGAAAAAACGTGAGCAACCTCACCTCGATTGAAGGCAAACAACGGTTAATGGATGAACTGGTCGATCTCGCCCGAGTCACCATCAAAGGCGACCCGAAAGACCCCACGCGCGGCATTCGCGACGTACATTTTTCCAGTTTTGTGATTCAGTAACAGGACACGCTGCACCATGCCCGGAGAATTTCTTTCACAAGACGAAGTCGATGCCCTGCTCAGAGGGGTAAACGGCGAAGAAGAATCGAAAGACCCCTCTGAAACCGCGGAGGGTGTTCGCCCTTATAACCTGGCCACCCAGGAACGTATTGTTCGTGGCCGCATGCCCACGCTGGAAATTATCAACGAGCGTTTCGCACGCCTGATCCGTATTGGCTTGTTCAACTTCATGCGCCGCAGCCCGGAAATTTCCGTGGGCCCAGTCAAAGTGTTGAAGTACAACGAATTTATTCGCAACCTGGTGGTTCCTACAAACTTGAACATCATGGCCATGAAGCCATTGCGCGGCAACGCCTTGTTCATTTTTGATCCCAGCCTGGTGTTTGCAGTCATCGATAACCTGTTTGGTGGCGACGGTCGTTTCCACACCCGTGTTGAAGGTCGCGATTTCACACAAACCGAGCAGCGAATCATTGCCCGTATGCTCGAAGTAATTCGAGAAGAATTTATCAAAGCCTGGGCTCCGGTGTTTCCATTGAAACCCGAATACCTGCGCTCGGAAATGCATACCCAGTTTGCCAATATTGCAACACCATCCGAAATTGTAGTGACCACATCGTTCTCGATTGAACTGGGTGCTGGTGGCGGATCGCTTCACATTTGCATTCCCTACTCCACCATGGAACCCATTCGCGACTTGCTGTATTCCAGCATGCAGGGAGACCAGGCCGAACCTGACAAACGTTGGGTCACCATGCTGAAAAAACAGGTGCAAATGGCCGAAGTGGATTTAGTAGCGAGCCTGGCCAGCACTCAACTCACGGTTGCAGACATCATGGAGCTGAGAATTGGAGATGTAATTCCAATTGAAATTGACAAAATAATTGAAGCGCGGGTGGACAACGTGCCCGTGTTCAGTTGCAGTTACGGCACCAGCAGTGGTCAGTATGCACTGAAAGTTGAAGAAGTTCTGGCCGTGAGTAACGACTCACATGCCGATGCTTTGAATCTGGAAGCTTTGCTGAGCAAGGAAGCCAAGCAAACCGAAAAAACACACGAATAGCGATCAAGATGAGGAACACACAATGTCTGAACAGCAAGTTGATACCGTGACCGACGCAGCCGATGACTGGGCGGCCGCTCTCGCCGAACAGGCCAGCACCACTGCCACCAGCACAAGCGACACAGACAACCTGTTCGCACAGGCCAGCGATCCCAAGCCGGCCTCGGGCTTATTTCAGCCATTTGCCGGAAATGTGGCTTCGGGCACGCAGAATGACATCGACATGATTCTCGACATCCCGGTTCAGTTGACTGTTGAGCTGGGTCGGACGAAGATACCGATTAAGCACATTCTACAATTGGCTCAAGGCTCCGTAATCGAACTGGATGGCCTGGCAGGCGAACCCATGGATGTGCTGGTAAACGGCTACCTCATTGCGCAAGGCGAAGTGGTGGTAGTCAACGACAAATTTGGTATCCGGCTGACCGACATCATTACGCCTTCCGAGCGTTTGAGAAAACTCAACCGTTGATGCCCCCAACACAGTTTAAAGGCATGTACACACAACAAGAACACAGAGCACCTACACAAACACTGTTTATAAAACGCACCCCCTTGCTGCAAAAACTGCGTTTACTATTTTTTTCAGCTGCATGTCTTGCCTGCGGCACAGGTATGGCGCAGGAGGCCTCATCTCCCGCCCCAACCCCACCGGTTTCATCAGGAATGTCAGACCATCTGATGCAAACCACGCTGGGCCTGCTCTTCGTGTTGGGCTTACTTTTTGCACTACTGTGGCTGCTTAAACGCATGGGCCTTGTCAACCAGAAACGGCGCGGTGGCTTTTACAAGGTGCTTGCTACATCAGCCCTGGGACCACGTGAAAAAATTGTACTGATTGAAGTGGGTGACACCTGGCTGGTGCTGGGCATGACCAGCTCCAGCATCAATACTTTGCACAGCATGCCAGCAGGCAGTATTGCACTGAACAGTGCTCAAAATCACGCTGTCGATTTCGCAAAAATGCTTGAGCGGATCAAAACCGGCAAAATCAAATCGACATGAACATGCCACGCATCGCCACAGGCGCCAGCAAGCTGACGATGCTTGCCCTATTGCTGCTGCTTGTTGTGGCATGGCCCGACGCACAAGCCCAGCAAGTGCTACCCGGTGTCACAGCCACGCCCGGTGCCAACGGCACCACCAACTACAGTGTGCCCATTCAAACACTGCTGTTTTTCACCTTTCTCAGTTTTTTACCCGCATTGCTGTTGATGATGACGGGCTTTACCCGAATTGTGATCGTCATGTCGCTGCTGCGCATGGCATTGGGCACTCAAAACTCGCCGCCCAACCAGGTCATTATCGGGCTGAGTATGTTTCTCACATTCTTCATCATGGCACCGGTGTTCGATCGTGTCTATGAAAACGCCTACCTGCCATTTTCCAAGAGCGAAATCGAGTTTCAGGAAATGACCGAGCGTGCCAGCGTGCCCATGAAAGACTTCATGCTCAAACAAACCCGCGAACCCGATTTGGCGCTTTTCATGCGCCTGGGCAAAGTAGAAAACGTGGCGAAACCCGAAGACGTGCCTTTGCGTGTTTTAATTCCGGCCTTTGTGACCAGTGAACTGAAAACCGCCTTTCAAATCGGCTTCATGATTTTTTTACCGTTCCTGGTCATTGATCTGATTGTGGCCAGCGTGCTGATGTCCATGGGTATGATGATGCTCTCACCCATGTTGATCTCGCTGCCCTTCAAGATCATGCTGTTTGTATTGGTAGACGGATGGACACTGTTGGTTGGCTCGCTAGTCGCCAGCTTCGAGACATAAACTGAATTGGGCGAAGGAACATGAACAGCCAAACAGTATTGAATTTGGGACAGGCCGCACTGGAAGTAATGCTGATGGTATCGGGCCCCTTGTTGGTGGTAGCCCTGGTCGTGGGTTTGTTGGTCAGCATTTTGCAAGCAGCCACGCAAATCAATGAAATGACTTTGTCTTTCATCCCGAAAATTCTAGGTATTTTTGCCACCCTGCTACTACTCGGGCCCTGGATGCTGGCCACCCTGGTGGACTATACACAGCGTTTGATCATGAGCATTCCCAGTGTGATTGGCTAAGAATGATTCCCATCAACGGCGAGCAACTTGAAATCTGGATCGCCTCGTTCTTGTGGCCCTTTATTCGTATTCTGGCCATGCTGGCCACAGCGCCTGTATTCGACAACCGCACAGTGCAACGCCGAACCCGGGTGGGACTTGCAGCGCTGATCGCAATTCTTATGATGCCGCTGTTACCCGCGCCACCGGTGCTAAGCTCAGTTCAAGCCATTCCGGTTTTAATACAACAAATACTTATTGGTGTGGCCATGGGTTTTTCCATGCGCCTTGTGTTTGCTGCATTTGAAATGGCCGGCGATTTATTGGGGCTTCAAATGGGATTGGCCTTTGCGCAATTCATTGACCCGGCACGCGGCACGCAAACGCCACTCATCGGCAGTTTTTTGGGTGTACTCGCCAGCCTCGTGTTTTTGGTGATCGACGGGCATTTGCTTGTGATCGCCGCCGTGGTACAAAGCTTTGAATTAATCCCTGTGAGTGCAAACATGACTGTGGTCAACAGCCAAAACATTGCTCAAGCCGGTAGCATCATGTTCATGCTTGCGTTACAAATTTCGTTACCAGTCATGGCGGCGGTGTTGATCAGCAACATTGTGCTGGGTATTTTGGCACGAGCAGCGCCACAACTGAACGTAATGTCGATCGGCTTTTCGATTACGATTGGTGTGGGCCTGTGGATACTGTGGGTAAGCCTGCCCTACTTTATTGCAGGAATCGACGGCGCTATTGGCCGCCTCTTGAGTATCTCGGTGTTGAACACGAGCTAAATACTGGCAAGTTACTCCAGAAAGAAGTCGGTGTCTGCCATGCAATCTTTACCGGTTGCCGGGTCGTCTTTACGGCCAACCACCTGGGACAAATGATAGCGAATTACATCCATCAACTGCTCCACTTCAAAGGGTTTCACAAGGTAATCATTGGCACCCAAAGCAAAAGCCTGTTGCAAGTCGCTTGCATCGCTGCGTGCACTCAACAACACGAAAGGCAGTGTTTTAAAGTAAGCATCACCACGCACGGCACGCAACAAGTCAAAGCCATCCATATTGGGCATCATCAGATCGCTCACAATCATTCGGGGCAATGCTGCGTCATGCACCCGACAATCCAGCAGCAGCCTCAGCGCCTCCTGCCCGTCATGAGCCTCAACCACATCCAAACCACTCAACTGCAGCAGTTGTGAAAGATTACTCAATATTGTCAAGTCATCTTCTACGATCATGACACGCGGCATGCTTCCTCCTTCATGGACGGCAAATCAATACACAACCAATGACGACTACCCCGATTTTTAATCATAACGCGACCATTGATTAACCGTATCACCCGCTTGGTTAGCAAAAGGGTGAATGGTAGATGTTCGCCCTTGAATGGCACCACAGTTTCTTGCTCGTGAGCTGGTTCCAGCTGCCCGCTTTTCACCATCCATGAAGGCCACTCCAGCAACTCAATACACATGTTCAAGGTATTTTCCGAGGTCATTTTAATGGTCAGCTTGCCCGCATGGGAATCCTTACTCTCAGCAAACGACAACACTTGCCGCATGGCTTGGGTGACCACATACTCATCGGAGTAAAAAGCAAACTTTTCAAGGCTTGAGTGCAGTTCATACTCGAGCCAGTGTTGGCCATGCCTGCGGCGCTGCTCAAACGCAGAAAACTGGGAAAAAACCTTTTGAACATCAACCTGAACGATATTCAAACGGTTGCGCGTGAAATTCGCTCCCATGAACATCAATGTTTCATCAACCAAGGCACGCAGAGAACGCAAGGCTTCACCAATTTGATCGATGTAATGCATAGCCGATTCCATATTCACTGGCTCTTTTTGCAAAGAACTTTCCAGTAACGCTTTTGCAGAACCAATCACAGTCATTGGAGTTCGAATTTCATGTGAAAGATACGATACAAACTGAGACTTCCGGGAAGACAAAAGCGACTCCTCGTTCAATTCCTCCCGAATAGAAAGTTCCAGGTCCATTTCCTCGGTTCGGTCGTGAATAATACCCACCGCCTTGCTGGGTAAACCATACGCATTCCTGACCGCTACCAGGTTAATTTCAAGCTTTAACAGAGAGCCGTAGGTGGTTGCATAACGCACTTGTACAACGGTACTTGGTAAATTGGCAGTGAGGCAAGCCTGCAAGGCTATATCAAGGGCCTTAATATCCTCAGCAAGAATACCGGCTCGCCACGTATTGGCTGGGATAGACGACTGCACACACTCGTCAAAACCGAACAATCGCCGCCAGGTTGAGCTGAAAACCATCGTCTCTTGCTCAATGTCCCATTCAAAAACACCATCCTCAAGGGTAGCCACTGCTGCCACCAAACTATCGACCGACATTTCATGGTCCTGCTGAACGGTTTCGATCGACTTTTCCAATTGCTCGATACGGTTCCGTTCGAACTCAAGTTTTTCAGAGGCATTGGCCACCTGGGCCAAAGCGTCTTGCTTCATCACCCGCAACTTCTGGTTATCAGCACGCAAAACCTGGAATGATTTGTCAATCAACATGTACACGTAACACATCAACACCGAAATCATGACCAGCGCAAAGAAGCTGACGAATATCTCAAACCCCGACCAATTGGTCCACAAACCATACCAGGCGGTGTGCTCTACGCCTTCTTCAATGTGCACAAAACCAATCAAGCTTAATGCGATCAGCTGGTTCAAACCCACCAAACCAAAAATGTAAATCATTCGGCTTTGTAGTGGCTTGCTCTGGCCAAGGGAGGTATCGTGAGCAAAACGGCTCAAAAAGCCCATGCATACAAAAAGCAATACATACATGGCGATTAGACCAGACCAACGCACTTCGGTAACGTGGTGATTATTCGGAATAAAAATAAAGGCCATGTGGATCAGAAACTGAACCAAAATGCCCAAGGAGGTGTACGCCAACATGAACATTTTGGCTTTTGTTTTAACCGACTGAACCAGATAATCCACATACAGAAAAATTGCAATGCATGCGAAGAAAGTAAGTACGGTTCCGGTAATACTGAACAAGGCACCCTTCGCGGACGGCAGTGTTAAACCCACAAATGCCGATGCAAAAAACATGGAAATCACATACAAGGTGATCAGCACACCCCGGCGAATCAAATAGTGACGGTTTGCAATTAAAGGAGGGTTTTTAATACGAACTTCTACGCCAACTGTCATGGCCAACAAAGAGGCGAAAAAACCAAAAGCCAGCCCAGAAAGATGAGCCTCGGAAATTGCAGATGCCGCGAACGAAAAATCCTCCACTAGCCAATCCATACAATGCGCCGCCCCTGATTCCTGAATTCAGCTTTTTACTGATTTATTTTGACTGGTGATGCCCGACGAGAACTCGCAGGGGATTTCCACAATTTAACAACTTAGAGTGATACACCTATCCCCCCATTTGGGGTAGCTAGGGGTGAAACTTGCTATAGATACTATGTATTCTGAAAGTTCCACACAAAATAAGATCTCTAAGCATACCTGCAACAGTGCAGTGAATGGTATCTGGTACGCAGTAGAACTCCCAGACCACGGCGGTGCCATCCTCAAGCACGGGATGGCGCAAAACGTTAAATTTGGTGTGATAACTCTAAGCACGGCAAATTCCAACTCACAATACACGTTAATCACTACAATTCATCAAACTGAATTAAATCACCGGGTTAGCGCGCATGGACAGCACCTTACAAGATTCTCTTATTTCACTTCGCCGTATTATTCGGGCCACCGAATCGGGCGCCCGCGAACTGGCCAAGAGAGCGGACATGGCAACCTCTGAGCTCTTGACCCTGCAATCTGTGGCTGACAACCCGGGTATTTCTCCTGGTGAACTGGCCAAGTCGCTTAGCCTCTCTCCGGTTACCTCAACCGTCATTCTTCAAAAACTGGAAAGCCGCGGCTTGATAGAGAAAATTCGCAGCACGGTGGACAAGCGAAGGATTGAAGTGGTGCTGACTGAAAAAGGCAAACGCGAGGTAAATGATGCGCCGTCCAGCCTGCAAACCCGGTTTGCCAATCGCTTTGAGCAGCTTCAAAGCTGGGAACAGCATTTGATTGCTTCGGTACTGGGGCGGGTTACTACCCTGCTGGGTGCGGAAGCCATTGACGCTTCGCCTATTCTTGAATTTGGTGAAATTGACAAACCTGTCAAATAACAATTGACTTATCGTTCAATATTTTCAATAATTGTAACCAATTTACAACAATTAACACTTTCTTGCTTTGACTGATTTACATGTTTGATTTAGGCGCATTTTTTAGACGCAACAGAAAATTACTTTGGTTTGTAATTGCACTGTTCATGGCGGCTTTTATATCAATACAGATCAGCAAGGCTTTGGCAACACGTCATTCAAACTACGGCGAAATTGCCGAGTGCGTCTACGTGCACCAAGCACCCGAACTTCAAACACCGTTAAATCTGCAAGAACCCGTCAGCAAATACTGCGCAAGAAAAGGCTAACCAAGGCGCTTTACAGCTTTTCAACCAAAACCTGGTTTTTTCCCGTTCTTTTGGCCTGGTACATTAGCTCGTCGGCGCGGGACAACAGCTTCTCAAGACTTACTTCGTCAAAACGAAGCACCTGCAACACACCCACGCTGGCTGAGACAGGCAGATTCGGGCATGTGTACTGAATTGCATCGGCAATCGCAGCTCGAATACGCTGACCGAGGTTTTCCGCCATGTCAGCACGACTGGTTCCCAGGCTCAACACCACAAACTCATCACCCGACAAGCGATACACCGTGTCCTCCGCCCTCAAGCGGAGGGATAACTTGGTACTGACGCGCTTGAGCAACTTGTCGCCAGTTGCGTGCCCCATTGTGTCATTGACCATTTTGAAGTTATCGAGATCAAGAAAAGACAGGACGAACGGCTCTTTGGCATTCAACATTCGCCACACCGCTGCTTCCAGTGCCTTTCGATTCAAACTTCGGGTCAAGGGGTCGGTCAGGTTTTCCTGGCGCAACGATTTCGAACTGGCCTGAATTTTCATGCTGACCCCATAAAACTGAACAGGCAGCACAAGCAATAAAAACAAATTGGCATACACAAGATCAAGTTCAGCCTGCCAATAGGGCACAAACAAGGCGAGACCGACCACAATTGAGATACCCAAGCCAATGTGACAAGCCAACATGCAAGGGCCGTAGCGAATGCCACGGATCAAAGCCACCACGGAAATCAAGGGGGAAATAAACGACAGGTACTCTGGAGCCACAACCAACCCCCAAGCGATCAGGGGAAGGTCGATGCAGTAACTGGGCATTTCAATTTTCACCCAGTGGCGATCCCGGTTTGATATTAACCAGGACTGAACCAAGGCAAGTACAAAATACAGCCCCAAGGCAACCATGAACAACAGGCTCGCCGTGTTGCCAAGAATGGCTCCCGCCGGGGTGAAAAAGAACAGAATTAGAAACGATAGCCCGGAAAACGCCAACCTCTGCCGGGCACGAGAGGCGCTGTCTGAAATATCGAGGACATATTTGAGTTTTAACATTGGCTTAAGATATCGCATGTCGCACCATTACCAAGGCATCCCCCCAGAGAGTGGACCGGTTCTTGCTTTGAGTCACACAAAGCTACAATGTGGTTCCAACTACTCCAACAACCACGATGCTGCTCACGAACAAGCGATTCGCACCGTTCTTTGTTGCCCAGGCACTGGGCGCTTTTAACAACAATCTGTTCAAAAACCTGCTGGTACTGCTGCTGACCTACAAGGTCACCGACTATGAAAGCGGCCTGTCACCCGTGGAAGTCGCAAACCTGGCGGCTGGCCTGTTTGTTGCACCATTTGCCCTGTTCTCGGGTTTGGGCGGTCACTTGGCCGATCATTATTCGAAAGCCGCTCTCATCAAGGGGCTAAAAGGCCTCGAACTGATCATCATGATAATCGCCAGCATTGGATTGATGACCCACAATGTATACCTGTTATTTGCCTGTGTGTTCCTGATTGGCGCTCAGGCTGCATTTTTTGGTCCCGTCAAGTATGCCTACATGCCCGCAGTGCTGGCCGAACAGGAATTGATGGAGGGTAACGCGCTAGTCGAGACTGCCACATTCGTCATGATTTTGCTGGGCACACTGGGCGCGGGTTTATTAATGGTGTGGTTTGATCAAGCGCATCCTTTGGCGATTGCCTTGTGTGCGGTCTCCGCCCTGGGCCTCCTGGCAAGCCTTCGGATTCCCGAATGCCCGGTTTTGACACACAGCCCCATTCACTGGCACACGCTGTTCAGTTCCAACAAAGTGGCTTTTGCCCACGCGCGCGAAAACAAGGCCATTTGGCTCAGCGTGCTGGGCATCAGCTGGTTCTGGTTCCTAGGTGCGCTCGTGCTGGCCCAATTACCCGAACTGGCCAAAAACACACTCATTCTTGATGAATCGGGGCTCACTTGGCTTCTCGCCCTGTTTTCCCTGGGAGTTGGCGCTGGCTCCATGCTCAGCGAGCGATGGTCTGGCAGCAAAGTGGAAATCGGCTTGGTGCCCTTGGGGTCAATCGGCTTGACTATCTTTCTGGTTCTGGCCTTTTTCCAGTTACCACAAAATACCGGTGCATTGCCTGATGTACCCCAAACAGCAACACCGTTTCTGGACAACCCAGCTGCGCTGGGATTTGGCATTTATCTGGCGCTGACAGGCGTATTTGGCGGGCTGTATATCGTACCGCTTTACGCCTTGATTCAAAACCGCGCCAACCCTGCCCATGTTGCCAGCGTGGTCAGCGCCAACAACGTCATGAATGCTGTGTTTATGGTGGGCTCTGCCTTTGTTGGGCTTGGCTTTGGCATGCTGGGCATCGCCAATACATGGCTGATATTGTGTGCAGCGCTCACCAATTTGCTGGTGGCAATTTACATTTATGGCTTGCTGCCGGAATTCTTATGGCGCTTCGTGGTGTGGTTACTGGTGCACACGGTGTATCGATTCAAGGTTCAAGGCAAGACGCATATTCCGGAAACCGGGCCTTGCATCGTGGTTTGCAACCATGTGGGCTACAGCGATGCTGTGGTGCTGGCGGCAGCCATCCGTCGGCCATTGCGGTTCATCATGTACTACAAAATTTTTGAAACTCCGGCACTTGGATGGTTCTTTAAAACGGCAAAAGCCATTCCGATAGCGGGCCGCTCAGAAAATGAAGCCGTATTCAACGCCGCTTTCCAAAAAGTGGCGCAAGCGCTGGATGACGGCGAAATTGTCTGCGTATTTCCCGAAGGAAAATTAACGGCTGATGGTGAAGTGGATACATTCCGCCCTGGTTTGCTGCGCATTCTGGAACGCAACAAAGTACCCGTTGTGCCAATGGCTTTGGGTGGTTTGTGGGGCTCGCTGTTCACCAGGCGCCATGGCGGCCTTTCCCGATTAAGGGAACGTGAGTGGGGGCGCCCAGTGGACCTGGTGATTGGCGCACCAGTTTTGCCCCAAGAGGTGAATATGGAAGACCTGCGACAGCGCGTGATCGCGCTGCGCACCCGACCTTAAGCGATAGCGGCTACGGCCGCCTCCTCAAGATCAGTTGGAATGTCGAAATCCAGCAGACGCTCCACGTTCAACACCAATACGAACTCATCATCCACCTTGCCAATACCGCGCAAAAAGTCGGTTCTCACACCCGCCCCAAATTGCGGTGGCGGTGCAATAAACTCGGCTCCAATATCCACCACTGCATTCACTGCATCCACCATAAACCCAACCACTTGGGTTTCTTCGCCCATTTGCGACTCAAGAATCACGATGCAGGTACGGCGATTAATGGTGGTTTTGCCTTGTCCGAACCGGGCACTCAAATCCACCACTGGCACCACTGAGCCACGCAAGTTAATCACACCGCTGATGCACTGCTGCATCATGGGCACCACGGTAATTCTTCCAAATTCGATGATCTCTTTGATCCGGAGAATTTCAACTGCCAGCTTTTGACCATGCACCTGAAAAGTCAGGTACTGGTGGCTGGCGCTGTCACTCTCCATGGCCACGGCCAATTGCTCATTGACGTTACTCATGGTGAGTGCTCCCTTTAGAATTCGTCGAAACTGTCAAAACCGTCAACCTTGCTGTGATTGCTGGCTCTGCTGGGCGCTGCCTTACGCTCCGTGTGGCTTGATGCCTTGGAGGCTGAACGACCTGCGCCTGTGTCAAAAAACGCCATCGCGTTATTCAGCATGCTGGCCTGACCGCTCATTTCCTCTGCCGTTGCGGCCAACTCTTCTGATGCTGCCGCATTTTGCTGGGTTTGCTGATTCAGGCTCATCATGGCTTGGTTAATTTGCGCAACACCGTTGGTCTGTTCATTCGATGCCGCAGTAATTTCCTGCACCAGGTCAGATGTGCGGTTAATCGCTGGCACCATCTCCTGCAACAAACTTCCTGCGCGCTCAGCCTGCTTCACGCTGCTACTGGCCAAGTCACCAATTTCCTGTGCAGCAACCTGGCTGCGTTCTGCCAGTTTACGCACTTCAGCGGCAACCACCGCGAAGCCTTTGCCATGCTCACCAGCACGCGCTGCTTCAATTGCGGCGTTCAAAGCCAGCAAATTGGTTTGATAAGCAATATCGTCCACAATGCCGATTTTGTCAGCAATTGCCTTCATCGCATTCACTGTTTCAGTGACAGCTCTGCCGCCCTCTTTTGCTTCTTCAGCTGCCTTGGTTGCAATTTGATCGGTTACTCGGCTGTTTTCGCTATTCTGTTTGATCGAACTTGCCATCTGTTCAATACTGGCAGAGACTTCCTCCACTCCAGCGGCCTGGCTGCTGGCGCCTTGCGACAGGCTTTGCGATGTTTTGGAAATTTCGCGTGCAGCATTGGTCAGTGAATCGGCATTGCCACGCACCTCCTGAATTACATCGCTCAAGCGGTCAATCGTGGTGTTTACATCCTCTTTCAACTCACCGAACAGTCCTTTGTAATTGGCTGTAATTTTTTGAGTCATGTTGCCGTTGGCCAGCAGCTTCAATACACGGCCTACGTCTTCCATGCCGCTTGAGGTTGTATTCAACAAACCATTCATGCTTTGAGCGAGGTTCTTGAAAAAACCTTCCTTGTCATTTTCGCGAATACGTTCGCTGAAATCACCGTCACATGCGCGGCTTACAATCTCGGAAATTTCATTCTGAATTGCCACTTCCGCAGTGCGGTCCTTCCATTCCACTACATAGCCGAGGCGGGTTTTGTTGTCATCGTCAATCGGGTTAACAATCAGGTCGAACGTACGGCCTCCAACCTTAAGCTGGGTTTTGTAAGTGCTTTTCAAATTACCCAACATGCCACGCTGGTGCGCCGGGTTTTTGTGAAATACATCAATGTTGGTACCAATTATTTTGCTGGCATTGAAATTGGGTAATTCTTTGCGAATATCAGATTCTGCACGGCGCAACATGTCGGTCAGCGAGGCGTTGCCATACACAATGTTGAAGGCCGCATCTGCAAGCATCACATTCACTTCTACATTCTCAAGGCCACCCAAGGCGCGCCGGTTGAAGGTAGCTCGCAAGGTGGCCTGTGTAATATCGGTTGCAAACTTGACCACTTTGCAAGGTTTGCCGGTGTGATCCATGATGGGGTTGTAACTCGCTTCAATCCAAACTTCCTTACCGCCTTTGCCTAGTCTTTTGTACTGGCCAGCATCGTACTCACCACGGCCCAACTTGTCCCAAAAGTGTCTGTACTCAATTGTGCTGCTGATACCTGGCTCCGCAAACATACTGTGATGCTTGCCCTTAATTTCATCCAGGGTATAGCCCATGGTTCTCAGAAAGTTCTCATTGGCATGAATAATCGTGCCGTCGAGCTTGAATTCAATCATTGCCTGAACCTTGCTGACCGCAGTCAACACCGACTCCGCTTCACTCAGCTTTTTTTGCATGGCCTCTATGGCCTCAGTCTGCTCTGTTAATTGTTTTCTATTAAAAAGATCAAAAGCGCCCATGTTTGTTTTCCTTTGTAAAATTACGCGTCGGCCTGCTCAAGGCTTTGGCTTGGAACTGCCGGTTGTTCAATGGCATGCCGGCTAAATTCCAGCTCCGCCGTTTTGCCTGTAATGCTGCTTACTTCTGTAATCAATTTGGGTACATCAATAATCAAAGCCACATCACCATTGCCCATGATGGTGGCACCACTAATCGCCCGGTTCTGTTCAAACAAATTGCCCAAGGGCTTGATCACGGTTTGAGACTCTCCATGCAGGTAGTCGGCCACAATGCCCGCCCTAACCCCACCAAAGCTGACCACGATGATGTTCTCGCGCTTGGGGCGCTTGGAACTGGGGTGAAATACCTTGCGCAGCCTTACGCATGGCAAAAACTCACCGCGCAAGTCGTAGTGAATATCCATCCGGTCATCGGTACCCAAGGCATCCATCGGCAATTCAAGGCATTCACGCACATAAGAAAGTGGAATCACATACACCGAGCCACCCACACCAATCATGAAACCGTCGATAATGGCCAAAGTCAGCGGCAGTCGAATTTCGAAGGTGCAGCCGTGGCCTGGGCGTGAACGCACTTGCACCGAACCGCGTAGCGCTTCAATATTTCGCTTCACCACATCCATTCCCACACCGCGACCGGAAATGTCGGTGACTTTGTCGGCTGTTGAAAAACCGGGAGCAAAAATCAGCATGTTGACTTCTGCATCGCTGAGCGATTGTTCGGGCGACACAATGCCCTTTTCAATCGCTTTCTTCAGAATTTTTTCCCGAGCCAAACCACGACCATCGTCGTTCACTTCAATCACAATATGCCCACTGTCGTGATAAGCATTCAGTTGAAGCCTGCCGGTTGCAGGTTTACCCGCAGCAGCACGTTCCTCGGGTGTTTCAAGACCGTGGTCTAGCGCATTGCGCACCAGGTGCATTAAGGGATCACCAATTTTTTCTACAACTGATTTATCGAGTTCAGTGTCTTCACCTGAAATTTCAAGTTGAATCTGTTTGCCCAAACCCATGGCAGTGTCGCGAACCACACGCTGGAAGCGCTGAAAGGTTTCGCCTATTTGCACCATGCGCAAGCCCAGTGCGCCATCGCGAATTTCTTCAATCAGGCCAGCCACAGCACTGGTCGATTCCAGCATGGCCGTGTGGTTCAAATGTTTGGCTTGTTCCACGGTGCCTGCATTGGCAATTACCAGTTCACCTACCAGGTTGATCAATGCATCGAGTTTGTCAGAGGGCACACGGATAAATGAACTGCTCGGCGTGGCTTTGCCAACAGTCTTTGACTTAGCCAAGGCGGCGCTAACTGCCCCGCCGGTGGCTTCAGTCACTTCCGGCAAGAGTTCCTCTTGCGGCCTTGGGAACCCTGCTTCTTTGAGCAGTTCAGCTGCACGTTCCGCGCCCTCCGGCAGTGCATTTAGCAGCTCGTCCCACTGCGCGGTGGTGCAACGGTGGGGGAGAATTCGAACTTTGCTTTCCTCTGTCAAAAACTCAAATGCATCTTCAATGCCCGCCTGCCCTTTGGCAGTCAGGAAACGCAACTCAAAGCCGAGGTAACATGATTCGGAATCCAGGTCGGCAAAACTGGGCAAGGCATCCAGCACGGGCACTACGGCTTGCAACTCGCCATAACTTTCCATGTAAGAAAAAATAGGCGCTGGATCAAAACCATCGCACAAGGTACTGCGCCCCAACCGAACCGACACATGCCAGGTTTGTTGATCGTTGTTCAATTCAACATTTTGATTGGGCAAACTTGCCGCAGGCGTTTCCTCTTGCAACAGGTAAGCCTTTAATCGTGCAGTCAGGCTCTCTTGTGCGGCTGCCATGTCAGGGCTGACATGTTCGGCATCTCCACCCGCTTCAATGCAATCAACCAGCTCTGAAATGTGATCTCGACATTCCAAAACCAGAGTACTCATGTTTGCGTCAAACCCGATTTCAGCATTACGCACACGATCCAGCACAGTTTCAAGGTTGTGTACAAAATGGGTAATCACCATCAGTCCGAAAACCCCTGCACTGCCTTTAATGGTGTGGGCTGCGCGAAAGGCGGCGTTCAACACTTCAGTGTCGTTGGGGTTTTGCTCAAGCTGCAGCACATAACTCTCGACTTCTGCAAGCAATTGCCGTGCTTCGGTGAAAAATATGCCGCGAGAGGCATCAAGGTCCAGTTCGAAGGCCATGCCTTAGTTCTCCAAAAAACCAGCATTGATCCAGGACTGCACCCCAAGGCGAGCGGCCTTCATGGCCACCACCTCTGAAGGCTTTGTCCAGTGCACACGCAGGTTCACGGCAGGGTCGTTCTGGATGGTCACCAGCATTTGTATACCTGCTGTATCCACCTCCTGGCAGTTGCTCAAGTCGAGCAGCACTGAAATACCCTGGTTCAAGGACTGACGAATCAACTCGACCAGTCCCGCACAGTCTGCGATCGTCAGAGTGTCCAAATTCATTTGCGTGTGTGTGCAGCTTGCAGTGTTGTTCTCCACATCGCACTCAAGGTCTTCTTGCATAATCAATTCGCTGTGCATGTGCATTCTCCCCGTGGCTTCAAGCCACCAACTTATTCACTGCAGCAATCATTTGCTCAGGCTTGAATGGCTTTACCATCCAGGCTTTCAGGCCAGCGGCCTGCCCTTCGCTTTTCAATTTGTCATCTGATTCTGTGGTCAGCATGATGATGGGTACGAACTTGTAGGCCGTCATTTTTTTCACTTCACGGACAAAGGTGAGCCCATCCATGTTTGGCATGTTCAGGTCACTCACGATCAAGCTGATTTTTCGACCATCCAGCTTGGTCAATGCGTCTTTACCGTCGCAACCTTCCACTACGTCAAAACCCTGGCTTTTCAGGGTCATCGACACTACTTGTCGCAAGGAAGTAGAGTCGTCCACGATCAATACGGTTTTGCTCATACAGGTTCTCGTTCTCGGGTTTTCAGAAAAAAGTCAGTTCGTCGCTGCTGGTACTGGGTTTGGCGGCAGTGTTGCCACCGCCTTTGCCGCTGTGGTTCACGCGCTCCTCGGCCATGGTGTATTTGCGCTCCAGTTCATGCATCAGTGAAGCCACATTCAGGGCCCCCAGGCCCGAACTCAACTGGCCTTTCATTTGTCCAAGGCTTTCTTGCACATGTCCCAGAATTTGAGATACGCGGTCCTGAAACTGAAAGTGCACAACCGCATTGTTTAAACTGGAAGAAACCTGATTGGTATTGGTAATAATCTGCTCGCTGGCTTGCTGAAGCGGCACAGTAACCTGCTCAAATTGCTCAACCACACCACTTAAGGTTTCACTGGCCTGGCTTAGCACTTTTTCATCACTGCTCTCCATGCGCGCAGCACCATCGCCTGCTTTCTTGGCCGCGGCCGCAATCAGTTGCACGCGTTCCCGAATTTTGACCCCGGTTTCAGCAGACAACATTGAGAGCTTTCTCACTTCGTCAGCCACAATCGAAAAACCACGGCCGTCCTCCCCTGCACGTGCCGCTTCAATCGCAGCGTTAAGCGCCAACAGGTTGGTCCGCGCCGCCAGGTTTTCCACCGAGGCCGCCATTTTGGCCAGCTCATCTGTCGAGGAAATAAAACCTTTCACTTCCTGCATGATCGTGGCTTTCTCATCAAATGAATTGCGAATACTGCTCAACATGCCATTGAGACTTTGTGCAACGTGATCCGCCAGTCCATTGCCAGCGGAGGTATTGCCCAAAACATTTGCAGCACTAGAGGCCACACTGACTGTGTCATTTAATTTGCTGTGGATTTCAGAGAAGGCCTCTGCCAGGTTCACAATGCCCAATTCCATTTGCGAATTGGCTGTACTCAACTGGCTATTCAGTGTGGGTACCCACATTTCCGCCAATTGAAGCAATTCGGCTTCTTGGTGATCGGTTTTGCCTGAGTCACCCACTGAGGAGAGCAAGGCTTGCACTTCGGCTTGCAGAGCCAGGTTCTTCTTTTTGCCAAATTCATGAATGGCCAGTACACAACACAGCGATGCTGCAGCACCCAGGACAAACGGCCAAACACTGCTTTCGATAATTGTACTTAGCACCAAAATTCCCAACGATGATGCAATTAAAACCATGGGAAGCAAGTCCCGGGCTTTTGATGCATTTTTATTGTGTTTTTTCATGAACAGAAATTCCTATCAATTGTTTGACCGGGCACAACGGTGATTCATTGGGGGCTGGTGAATGCTCAAACGCCTCGTACCATCCATTGCAAACGGCGCCATGAACAGTCAGGTAGCCGGATGCTACCCAGTGATGGAGAACTTGCAGGAATTTAAACAGGGTGCTGCGCATAAAGTCCTCCGGTGGACCACTTTGTTAAACGCAGTGAACTAAAACATTTCACGCTTGAAAATAGTTTGCGCCGATACCCATGTGTGCAATAGGGAGAAAAGAAACGGAAAAGGGGGCCAATAATGAGTTAGTGCACTTGGGGGAATGCAAAAGACCGTTAACTATGAAAAAAAATGTAAAAACCCGCCATGGCAGCGGGTTTTTTTGGGGGATAAGAACTGAAAGTATGAGTTATTTGGCCTGATCTTGTGCAGGTCTTAGAGTCATACCAAGCGGCCCCTTGATTGTTCCGTCCTCGTTGAGGTCGTAAATAATGGTTTCGCCATCACTGGTAATTTTGACTTTTTTATCCTCAAGCACATAGGTCGACTCACGGGTTATCCCCATCGTAGAGACATACACGTTGCCATTGCTGTGAAACTCGTACTTTTGTAAACCCAGGTCGTCTTTGTAAACACCATCCAGATTTTTGCCGCACGCTGTCAACAAGCCAAGCAAACCCAGCACGATGCAGCCTTTACGAATCTTCATTGTTTAAATCCCCTATCAATATCAGGCCGTCCAAAACTCCTGCAGGGCCTTGGCCGTGCGGATCGGAATTTCAACCATGGGCAGGTGGCCCACACTGTCGAAAAATAACACATCCGCATGGGGAATTATGGCTTGATAGGTATAAGCGCCCGTGTAATGTACGAGTCGGTCTTGTTTGCCCCACATGATCAGGGTTGGCGCTTGCGTGGCGGACATACCAGGGCCATTGGGGTTGGGCGCATTCACAAACATTTGATGAAACAGGTGCCGGTTCACATGGCGGCGATTGATCAGGTCTTGCGCCATCACCGGGGCCAGGGCCAGTGCAATGGCTCGGTTGTGTATGGCCAGGCTCATCAAGGTGTGTGCACCCGCCAGGCTTTCAACAATCATCGGGTTGCGGCCTTCTTTCAAACCCGCTTCAAAGTGCGTGTGGTCACTGCCTTTGCCACCGGCCGGGTTCATCAAACACAAGGTTTGAACCAGATGAGGATGCCGTCCGGCCAGCAAAGCCGACACCAAACCACCCACTGAGTTACCCACCAGATTGGCTTTACCGGGCACATGGTTTTCCATCCATGCAGCAACACGGGACACCTGGTCATCAAGCCCGTAGGGCAGGTTGGCATTGAACTGGCTTTCACCCCAGCCCGGTAAATCGAGTACAAACAAGCGGTGATGTTTTAACAAAAAAGGCACCAGCGACAACCAGTTTTCCTTATTCGACGCAAAACCATGCAACAGCACCACGGGCATGCCCTCCGGGTTACCACCCTCCAGCCAAACCAGATCATGGTCGAGCACGGTGGCCTTTTGGCGTTTCAAGCCAGAAAGACCTGCATGCAATTTGTTAATCAAGGGTACCGCACTGCGATTCTTCCACTGGCGAATTTTCAAGCCATGGGGCGGGCGCGCAAGGCTAAGGTACTTGGGTGCAACATCATCAAGAAATGCAAGCTCAAGATGATGCATTCCGGCGAACTGCGAGCCAGCGCTTACATTGCCCATGAGTCAAAACCTCCGGTTTAAATCAAACGTTTGTTTGTTTTACAAACTGTAACATCGAGTGATGTAAAGGTATGAGCATGATGACGTGCTGTCAACGATAAAAATAGAGGGGTTTTTACTAATTCAGTTTTCGTATGGCTGTAGGCCGCTGGCGCTGAGTAAATAAGCTGAGTCGCCCAATTCACCGCTGAATTTGCTTGCGCTTAGCGTGCCCCAAACCCAATAGGGCTGCATGGCGCCCAAAGCGGGTTCAGGTTTGCTCAATTTGACATGAATGACTTGGTTGGCCGGTGGCGGAGGGGTGTGAATACAGGCACCGAAATATGGCACCAACAAAAACTCAGCCACGCCTTTCTCACTTTCTTCAATCGGAATCGCGAAACCGGGAAGACGAACTTTCTTGCCAGTGTACGCCGTGTTGATTGGTGCATCGTTCCAGGCCTTGCGCATTTTGTCCAGAGCCTCTTGAGCTTTGGGGTCATTGTCCTGCAAATCAGCAATGTTCATTTCCCGAAATGCTGCCATGGGGTCCCAGTCAGCAGGCATCAGGTTGTCCCATTTTATTTCAGGAAATGCAGGGTCAAATCCGGTGGCCTTTTCGGTGGCTTTGCCGGAGTTGCCGGCAAGGCGCTCACCTATCGCGTAGTCACCGGGTGCGTCACCGCCGGCTCCAATCGGTTGAGTTGAAAGTTGAGCCAGTGTTTGTTCCAGTTGTGAGGTACCCGCCGCGCTTTCAGTTGGTTTGCCGAGAAACCAGGAGGCAAGGCCATAACCCAGGGCGGTAAGCACCAAGACTGCCACAACCATCACAATTACTTTGCCAATTTTCATGAACAACACACCTGCAAATTTACTGCGTTTTGAATCAATTTGTTTTTGGGTTCAAGCCATCTTGCAACTGGTTTCTGTAGGCCTGAAATGCTGGCACAAGCCCCAGCAGGCTACCGAAGGCAGCAAAAGCAAGTACGGCAAACACGCCTGCACCCAATTCGCCAAGCCCCACCAACTGCAAACCGAATTGTGCCTGAACCCAAGGCGCAAATGCAGCACTGGCCAAAACAAGCACCAAAACTCCCAAGGCAACACCTAGCCACATGACCATAGCGCTTTCAAGAAACAGCAAACCAAACACGGTGCGCGGCCCTGCCCCAGTTGAACGCAAAACTGCCAGTTCTCGCCTGCGCTGACCCAGCGTCACCAACATGACACTGGTAAGGCCCAAGGCGCTAACCACCGCCACCAACGCAGCCACAAACAACAAAACCTGTTCAACAACGCCTATGGTTTGCCACAAACTGCTTAGGGCCACCCCCGGCAAAATTGCACTCAGCGCCGCATCGGGGCGGTTTTCAAGTTCGCGCTGCATGCGAAACACACCCGCCCTGTTATTCAAACCCAACAACACAGCAGTCACCGACTTGGGCTTTAAATTAAACTTGGTCACATATTCAGCGGGAATTTCAGCACCCGGAACTGGTACACCCGCTGCCCAATCTACGTGAATAGCCTCCATGCCTGCCAGGCTAATGTGTACGCTTTGATCCACAGGTGTTCCGGTTGGCTGTAAAACACCCACCACAGTGAACGGTTTGTCGGCATGGCTGGGCTCACCCTGCTGAATTTTCATGCCATGGCTTAATGCAATTTTGTCACCCACCTGGTGCTTCAAGCGGCGGCGGGTTTGCCCACGCTGTAGTCTTCAAATGCGCGGCCTTTTGCAAATTGCAGGTTTTGCCGTGCGCCAAACAAAAACTGATCGAAATAAACAGCCTTGGTGCCCACCACCGCAAAGCCCTGGTAAGAATCACCCAGTGCAATCGGCAATGCTGACTTCACGCGAGGGTCTGTTTCCAGCCGCTCAAATTCTGAGTACGGTACGTTGCGCGTGGCTTGGCCAATTCGAAACACGCTGTAAAGCAACAGCGACACCGGGCTTGTTTGCGCCCCTACAATCAAATCTGTGCCCGCCACTGCATTTGAGAAACTGGCCTTGGCACTTTGCCGCGCCAAATCAATGCCAAGCAACAGGCAGGTGGAAGTAATTACGCTCAGCAACAGCAACAACAAGCTGCCCTTGCGGCTTAGGGCACTGCGGCTTGCCAACAGAAAAAGAGTTTGAATCATGCCTGCCACTGCCCCATGTGTTGCCGCTTTGCGCAGTGCTGCGCCAAGCCGGGGTCATGGCTAACCAACAACACGGCTGTGTTTTGTTGGGCGGCCTGTGAAAGCAACAGTTCAACGAATTGCGCTTGGTGCCGGGCATCCAGCGCCGAAGTGGGTTCGTCAGCGATGATCAAATCAGGCTTGCCAATCAGGGCCCTTGCCGCGGCCACTCGCTGCTGCTGGCCTACCGACAAAGTAGACACTGGCTGCTTCAGGTACTTGCCCATGCCCAATTGATTGAGCAACAATTCCGCAGCCTGCTGCACCGTGCCCGCTTGCCCCAGCGCGTTTTGTTTTCGCCGCTTTGAAAACCGGCATGGAAGGGTCACGTTATCAAGCACACTTAAATAACTGAGTAAATTAAATTGCTGAAACAGAAAACCAATGTGGTCGACGCGCAGTGAATCGCATCGGCTGGCCGACAAGGCACTTAAATTTTTTCCCATCAAACTGACATGCCCACTTTGGGGAAGCAACACGCCCGCCATTAAATTCAACAAAGTGCTTTTGCCGCTACCGCTGTCACCTTCCAGAAACACGGTGTCGCCGGCCTGCATTTCAAACTCGGGTATTTTTAACTCAAACCCGCTGCTGGCATATTTGAATGCCAAGTTGTTGCAGTGGAGTACTGCCGGGGTCATTGCACCACCAAAGTGCTCTGCTTGGGTGTCAGGCTTGCGCCAACCTGGCCATTGGGAAACAAGGCCTGCACCTCAATTTTCTCAAAGCCCGGAAACTGCCGAAACACGCGCACGTCAATCACTTTGAGTTTGGCGGGCTGCTCACATTCGAATTCGTAGGATGCGCGGAAATCAGCATGGCCACCCTCAGACTCGTGATGCTGGTGATCACTATTTGGGCCATGCGCATGAGGATTCAAGATATCCGAGTACAACTTATAACCAGTGCGCTTACATTGCGCCTCGGGTGAGAAAGCGAACAGGCCGTTGGCTTTCAACAGCGAAACCACCCGGCGTGCCTTAACCTTCTCGGCATCGGTTTTGGGTTCACGCTCAAAACCCAATACATTTTCAAGCGGCGAATACAGGCTGATGAACAGGCCATTGCCATCCTGAACAATTTCCAGCTCGCCCTGGCCGTGTACATGTGCGGCATCACTGTGACGGCTACCGGATTTGCCATGGTCGTGTGAATGCCCGTTATTGCCGTGTGCCATGGCGGCGTTACCGAACAGAATAGCCATGGCGACGGCCACAGGCGCTGCGCCAAATTTGAACCACTCGGATAAAACTACAAACTGTGTCATGAATATCCCTTCGTTGTATTTTACGGTTTTGCCCGGATAGACCCACCATTTTGGCAAGAGGTTCCCCAATCAGATTGCATGCTTACGCGGGGCCACACTTGCGCAAAAACCTTTTGTAAAGCGACCAGAGCGGCGCCTGCTTCACAAAAAACTGGCCATCACCCAACGGTGACAGCCAGTTTAAAGAAACAAAAAGCGGTGGGATATTTAAATAATTCCATCACCCTATGGTAACAGGGGAAGGCCTCCGATTAAGGGCAAGCCCCCCCCCCGAGGTATTGCCCTCTTGGCAGGCATCGGCATTTTCGTAGCTTGAATCGATGACTTGATCAATCCACTGGTTGATCAAGGCCACACCTTCGGTGTGAACCACACTGCGCGCCAGTGGCGGCATTTTTGCAGCAAGCTCCACGGCTTCCGGTCCCATGCGGTAAGGCACAATTGAATCGCTGGACATCGCTGGGTGAATATCGTAAGTGCGCGTACCCCGCCCTTCCGAACCGCTTGCGGTTGGCTTTTTGCAAATACCGTAAGTGCTGTCTACAGCCCGGAATACGTCCACATAAAAACCGGTGTTCGAGGCTTGACCATTCACGTTGTGGCAATGCGCGCAATTCACTTCCAGATAAGCTCGCGCACGGGCCTCAATATCGCCCTTGGAATTTGCTGGCAAACCAGAGTCACCTGGCTTGTTGAATTTCGGAATGTGATTCACATTGGTAGCCACCTGACGCTGATCCAACTCAAAAGTGCTCGGGCAACCGTTCATCAATCCCGTTTCACACATGAACTTCAACTGGTTTTTGCCATTGACCGGGTGCTGCGCTTGCCCTGTGAACATGGGCGACTCATTCACGTAAGCCCTGTTCAAATTCCGCGGCTTGGGGCCAATGGGTGCGGAACCTGGGTCTACATCGTTGTTACTGTGACAAATGGCACACTGGCTGGCATTGGGGAACATGTAGGCTGCTGTGCTGCCGGTTTGTCGCTTGCCGGAATCCACATCCACATAATCCCAGCTTGCAGCCGCACTGCCACCAAACTGGGTTAGTACGGCTTTGCGTTTTCCGTTTCCGGCGTCTTGCCAAATGTATTCCAGCGCTTCCCAGTAGTTTTGACCATCCGTGCGCTGGCGCTTGATCAACAAGCGGGTTTCATAGGGAGTTTCTCTCGCACGGGGTTGATCAACAAAGGAGAAAGTTTTTGCGATGATGGTGCCCACCGGGAATTCAATGGTGGAATTCACGCGACTTTCCTCATTGTCCAGGAAACGCGCCTGCTTACCCTCTGGGATAAACATCACCCTGTGCTTGATGGAATAATCACTGAACAGCTTGCTGTTCAACACATAGGGCATGCCCTGCCCGTTGGGTTTGCTGGCGGGGTTTTGATCATCTGCAAACAGGTTGTATTGAGCCAGGTCTGGGCAATTTACTCGCGCTGCTGACTCATTCACCACCCCCGCTTTAAGCGGTACTTCGCACAAGGCCTTCACCGCTTCGGCCGCAGGTTCAGGCGCAAATTGGCCACTGGGCACAAAAGGCTCGAACTCGAAATCGGGCAAGCGTGGCAGGTCGGCACCAAAGCGTGCCATGCAATTGTGCTGCGCAATATCAAAGTTGCTGGGCAACAGTGGAATACCCGTGGCGATTGACTGAATGTATTCCAGCGACAAGTTGGCCGCAGGGTCATTTGTATTCAGTTTAATCACCGCATCAAGCCCACGGGTACCGTTGAAGTTGGCAAAAGCCAGGCTGTCTGAGCCGAAATTGTTGTTGGGGTTAATACAGCTGAACCACCAGGCAGGAACCTTGCGCTCGCCATTTGGCTTGAACTTGTATTTGTTGTAGCGGCAGCTTGGGTTGGGGTTTTGGTTGCCCTGAATGGGCTTGCCATCTGCATCCACCGGAACTGGCTTGCCATTTCGGTCTTGGGGCAAATCGCAACTGTTGTTCAGTGTGTCGGTGTAGCCGTCCCACACAATGTGCGCACCACGGTAACCGCCACCACCCAACGCATTTTTCAAACCCACCACCAGCGGGAATGCGCTACTAATTTGAGAGCCCTGGGTGGCGATGATGCTGGCGAAATCGGGCTGCGGCAAATCATTGCCATTGTTCTTGAAGGTGTTGTCGAAAATATTCACCGCCTCGGAATACACATCCATTCGGCGGTCACCGTTCTCGCCCAGCAAATCGTAGCTGGTCAAAATAATACCGGCGGTGCCGTTGTTTTCGAACACATTGTCGTAAATATCAATTTTGTCGTAGGCCAGTGTAATCAGGCCTGAACCACGCGGCACATTCGCCACAATTGAACCGGGCACGGCAAAGTTGTAGGTGTTGTTGTTTCGGGAAATGTTCTTGAACACTCTTGAGCGCGAACCATACTGGGTCAGGTTGTCCAGGTCGTATACGAGAAATCCACCGGAATTGCACTCGGCCAGGTTCTCGGAATATTCGCCATCCTGCACGTTTTCAATTTCGAAGCCGAACACGTTGAATGCGGCACGGCTTTTGCGAATTTTTGCAATATTGGTTTGGCCCACATAAATACCGGCATCCGATGCACCAATACTTTCGGTTTCTTCCACCAGAATATTTCGGCTTTCAACCGGGTAAATGCCATAACGCCCTGAAGCAGTACTCACTGTGTAATCGGGCGAAGTATTGTCAGTTTCCAAGGGGTTGGGGTTGGCCGGGTTGTGGCGCGCAGGGTCGGTACACGCCACTTTGATTTCTTTTTTGAAATTGGCCGCTGTAATTGCACGTTCTTCCGGCAACTTGCGACCACTGCTCCATATGGCACGCACTTTTTTCAAGGTGCCGTGGTTCACGCCTTTCATTTTAAAAGCATCGCCCGGGGAGTCACCAATCGTAAGGTTACGCACTGTGACACCGCGAACGTTCGAAGCCAGGAAGCCTTCCTGGGAAGTGCTATCTCGAAACGACAGGAAAGTTTCATCCATGCCACAGCCTTCAATGATCACATCCTCAGTGGTTGTAATCTGAATCCCGGTTTTCAAATCGAAAAAGCCACAATCAAACCGCAGAATGTCTTTGGGCTTAAGTTGCACCATGGCCTTGACCATTTCCTCAGTGGCATTGGGGCCTGGCTGAATCAGAAAAACCCTGCCAGTAGATTCGGCCGGATTAATTACCGAACCCCCACCACCTGTTGTGTTGGTGGGGTCATCGCTGCCGGAAGAAAGGCAAGCCGAAAGCAACAGGGTTGAAAAGGAAAGGAGTACTGCTTGCAGTGCATGTTTGGAGTGAGCCACGTCCAACCTCGATCTTGTTATATGCATATGAGAAAAAACTGCTTGCCTGTACCTGTTACCAAGCTAGAATCGAAAGTGGATGGCGTGTTGTGTCGGCTAATTGACACTGCATGCGCGATGATTCATATTCGATCCGGGATGCGAGCAAGAGCATTCACCCCTACAAGAATTGGAGAGACAACAATGACTGAGTTAAAACAAGGCGCCGCACGCCTGCTAACAGGCGTGGCATTGGCCAGCTTTGGCTTACTTGCGGGCACTGGCGCAATCGCTAACGAACTGACCCCCGAGAAGAAACTGCAAGCCGCCAGCCTGGCTGCCACTTGCGCGAATTGCCACGGCACAAATGGCGTTGGCGTACAAGGCAGCGCTGTGACTGGCCTTGCCAACCTGAGTGTGGAATACATTAAAACCAACATGACCTGGTTTAAAACCGGGCAGCGCCCCGCCACCGTGATGCATCAACTTGCCAAGGGCTACACCGACGAGCAAATCGACATCATCGCCAACTACCTCGGCAAAAAAGACTAAGGAGCGCACCATGCAAAGAAGACAATTTTTACAAACCAGCGCCTTGGCCACAGCCTTGTTGGGCGGCATGCCCTTGTCCGCAACCGCGAAAAGTGCCAAAGGCAAAGTGGTGGTAATTGGTGGCGGTTACGGCGGCGCAACAGCTGCAAAATACCTGCGCATGCTTTCTGGTAACCAACTCGATGTAACTTTGATCGAACCCAATTCAACTTTTGTTTCCTGCCCCATGAGCAACCTGGTGGTAGGCGGTATTCGAAAAATGAATGAAATCAGCACACCCTACACCGGCCTTACCCGCAACCACGGTGTGAAAATGGTGAAAGATTACGTCACAGCCATTGATGTTGAAAAACGCACGGTAAAACTGAAAAACGGCAAAACCCTTCCCTACGACAAACTGGTGTTGTCACCCGGAATTGATTTGCAACTGGACAAAATCGAAGGCCTGGCCGCAGCCAACGCCAGTGGTCAAATTTTGCAGGCCTGGAAGGCTGGCCCTGAAACTGTGGGCTTGCGCAAACAACTGGAAGCCATGCCCGATGGTGGCACCTACATTTTGAACGTGCCACTGGCCCCCTACCGCTGCCCTCCCGGCCCCTACGAGCGCGCCAGCATGGTGGCCAATTACTTCAAGCAGTACAAGCCAAAATCGAAAGTGCTGTTGCTGGATGCCAATGCAGACGTTACATCCAAGGGCAAGCTGTTCAAGGGTGTTTGGGAAAGCGAATACAAAGGCATTCTGGAATATCGCCCC
This sequence comes from Burkholderiales bacterium, assembly GCA_021299735.1. Lineage (GTDB taxonomy): Bacteria > Pseudomonadota > Gammaproteobacteria > Burkholderiales > Burkholderiaceae_B > Limnobacter. Next base: position 42,731 of record JAJTEM010000022.1, read on the forward strand.
AACATGAAAGTAACCGGTGTTGATGGCGCCACCAAAACTGTTCGCTTTGAATTTGAAGAACCCATCAAAGGCGATGTGCTGAACATTTTGCCCGACCAGCGTGCAGGCAAACTGGCAGTCGATTCCGGCATTGCCAACCTGAACAACCGGTGGGCTGAAGTGAACTACATGACATTTGAATCGACGGTTGCACCCAATGTGCATGTAATCGGCGATTCGGTACAAGGCGCACCCCTGATGCCAAAAAGCGGCCATATGGCGAACAGCCAGGCCAAAGTGGTTGCAGCAGCCATTGTTGCGCAGCTTAGTGGCTGGGAACCCAATGCCACACCATTGACCAACAACACCTGCTACAGCTATGTAACCACCAGCAATGTGATTCACGTGGCCAGTGTGCATGTGTACAACGCGGAGAAAAAAACCTTCCTGACAGTAGAAGGTTCAGGTGGCGTATCTGCCGCCCCCAATGAGCTGGAAGGAACCTACGCCTGGAATTGGGCACAGAATATTTGGGCGGACACGCTGGCCTGAATTTCCGCTAAGGAATTGCATCACCCTTGGAAGCCGGCGTTTGCCGGCTTTTTTCTTTCAGATTGCTCGGGATTTACCCGAAGTTTTGTTCCATTTACTCAACAGCGCTGTTTTTTAGCCGTTAATTAAATTGTAGTGAATGCGCATACAAGCGTAAGTTGAATAAAACGAGCCAGCAAACCTGAAAGCAATTTCAAAGGGGACAACAAATGGCCGCTCAAACACCTGTTAATCGCCATCCCAAACTGGGAGTGGCGGATGTTGCAAAACTGGCCGCCCGCGAAGGCTACCTGTTTGGCCTAAGCTTTTTGTTTCGCCAACGGGTGGCGCAATTTCTGCCTGAATTCAGCCCTAACTTTCACAACCGCCAACTACCAATTGTGTTCATGGTGCCTGGCTACATGGAAAAGCCGGGCTGCTTTGCCACCCTGTATGAAGAATTGTTGTGGAGCGGCGTGCGCGTGGCCTTGTATCAACCCAAGTATGTATTAGCCTCGGTGCACGACATGGCGCGGGATTTCGGCTACTACATGGACACTGTTTTGCAACAAGCTGAATGTGAAAATGCCAATACCTACTTGGTGGGCCACTCCATGGGCGGGCTAATTGTGCGCAAAGCCATGAGCACACGCTGGCACAGCCACTCCCAGGTGCAACACCTGTTTACACTGGCCTCGCCCAACAATGGCACGCGTATGGCGCACTTTGGCTTGGGCGACTGCGCAATCGACATGCTGCCCAACAGCAATTTTTTGAATGAATTGAATGAAGAAGACGACGCACACCGGCAAAAAATGAGCAGCGTGATTGCCATTCCAGATGCACTGATTCTGCACCACCGTTTTGCACACCTGGAAGGTGCTGCAAACCATGTGATTGACCGCACGGGCCACATGGCTTTGCTGGATGAGCCGCGCCTGATTCAACTATTGAAGGAAAAAATGCAGGGGCATAACCCACACCAATTGTTAGGAGCGTGAACCGCCTGTTAATTGGCTGCGTTTACAAATTAAACCTTAGCGTTGGCCTGTCGACTTGGCAGATCGAGCCAGGCGGAACCTCTCCCTTTGAATTGCCTCCAGAATATCGCGCGCCATAAAAGCACACCTGTGGCGATCAAAGCGCCGCTCTTTGTAGGTGATATGTTCACCCATGCGAAGGCTTTTTTGCGCCATGATCCATACACGCGGTGTATTTGGATACCAGCGAATCATGTTTTCCAGATGCTCAATCAGCTCCTTGCGGAAAGAGGGATGACTTTGTTCTTCTTCGGTGAGGCATTTCAGCAAGTGGCCCAGATATTCCATCGATCGACGTGCCGCGCGTTCACAATCACGCACGCTCAAAGACCGATTCGCCTTGATTGCCGACTGCTCGATCACTTCCATGTGGTGAGTAATTTTTCGCAGACCCAGCCACATGGACTGCGCATGAGTTGGCTTTTGCCCGGCTCCGAATTTGACATTGACATAATTGCTGATTGACGCCTGCCCTGGAGAGGCCTCAAGAAGACCACGTGCAAGACTTTTCACCACAGTGGTGGATGTTTTAACACACGATGCTGTAGCAATATTTGGGTTCGTCAAGCTACTTGCCGAAGGAGCTTGAGAGTTTCGGACTGGGAACATGTCGAAATTTCAATCGGGTAAACTTGTTGGTAACCACACCGATGCGACAGTTCAAGCCAAGTTCACAACAGCGACAGAAATGGCCGTGTATATTACAAAACCGTGAAAGTTCACAGTTTTGTCTAGTATAAATTACCTACAAAACCGCTTGTTGATCCGAAACCTTAGCGCGACAATGTTCACATTGAGCGCTGTGACAGTGTTCAACCTCATGTCTCCTCTTCTCCGCAAGCGAGAAAGGTTAAGCCGGCTTCTCGCGAAGTCGGCTTTTTTTTGTCTTGAATATTTATCACCCCACTGCACTTGCTGCAATGTGTTGTTCTATCAAGCCCGCCAGTATCTCGGGCTGATCGTGATGAACCATGTGGCCCGCGTTGTCCACAATCTGGAATTGCCACTTGGGCACACAGCTGAAACGGGTGCGGAACGCATCAAAATCAACCGGTTCGCCTGCGCGGCTTAACCACATACCTGCCTCAGTTTGTTTTGCTTCAACATGCAACACGGGGGCTGCAATATTGCTCCAGCAGGCTTGGGCCTCGGCCAACCTGTAACCAATCGGGTTCATTATTTTGTGTGCAGCATCGCCCAGCAGGCGATAACCGTCGTTCTCAACTTTGCTCCAGAATTGCGCCAGGTACATGGCTTTTTCATCGCCAAGCCTGTGGTTGGTTTTCTGCAAACGCTTGGCCACAGCCTCCAGGCTGCCGTAGGTGCGCAGTTCTTTGGGCGTTTTCACTTCATCCAGCCAATTGGCATAGCGCTTGGGGGCCTTTTCGGGTGGTGAATCAAGCATGCCAAAGCCCTCCAGGTTCACCACACTGCGAATTCGCTGAGGCCGCACACCTGCATACATCATGGCAATATTGCCGCCCATGCTGTGGCCAACCAGGTTCACGGCTTGCTCCGGCGAGAAGTGATCCAGCAAGGCATCCAGATCAGCCAGGTAATCTGGAAACCAATATGAACGTATGCCCGGCGCACCTGCGGCCACGGGCCAATCGCTCAAACCAAAGCCACGCCAGTCTGGGGCCACAATCCGATAATCTTTTTTCAGTGCATCCACCACAAACTGGTAGCTGGCGCCCACGTCCATCCAGCCGTGCACCATCACAAGCAAGGGTGCATCTTCAGGGCCCCAACAATTCAAATGGGTGCGCAAGCCGCGCAAGTTGACAAAACATGATTCGGGTCGCTTCAAAGGCTGATAAATGTTCACTGATGGCTCACTTTGTTGATCGATGGCTTGTTGGTCAACGCTTCTTGAAAGGCGTTAAGAATCTGGACTGGCATAGGCACCACTTTGCTGGCGTTGTAATTGAAAAACACAAACCCCGACTTGGCCAAGGCAATCAAGCGACCATCCGCAGGGCGAGTAATTCTGAAAATAATGTCGCAACCGTATTTGTTGAAGTCCATTAACCCCACCTCAAACAAAAGCTGATCCCGCGCATGTGCCTCGCTTTTGTACATGGTGGCAAGATCAGTCACGATGATTCCGGTCTTGTCTTCCGACAACTCAGGCACGCCCATGTGAAACAGAAACCGAGCCCTCGCCTCTGAAATCATTGAGATCATCGAATCGTTGGCCAAATGATTTCCGGCGTTGATGTCGGTAATTCGCACCGTTAGCATGGTGCTGTAAACGAAGTTATCTTCGGGAAAATCCAGTTGCAGGCGAGCCATGGGAAATTGCTTGTGCGTTGGAAACGATTGAAAGTGTATGCGATCCAGCACCTGACCGAATTTGACCCTGCACTCTAAACAGGCAAGAAAAACTGTCGAATTCAATATTTCAACTTATCATTCATCAAAACTTAACAAAAAGGAGACAGGCATGCCCAAACTGGATGCAGCATTAATCGAGGCACTTGGAGACCCAATGCCCGAGCTTGAAAAACTTAGCGCAGCCAATCAAAAGAAACTGGCGGCCGACCTGGCTGCGGCTCACGAAGCCCACGATGCCTTCTTGAAACAAAGCATGGACAACGCGCTGGAACACATTCCCCGCCTGCTGCGCGGTACTGTTAAAAAAATTCTTGGGCTGTAAACCATGGACAGAAACACTGAACTGCGCCGACTGGCACAAGCGCTACACAAAAATGCCGACGACCTGGCTTACCTGGACAAACTCGATGCAGTGGCTTTGCAAAAGCTACGCACGAATTTTCAGAACAGCCTGCTGAACAAATTTGGCCCTGTATTTGAACGCATTGCGGGTGCTGGCAAACTGGCGCCCGATTCGATTAGTGCCACACTGTGCACCAAGGTGTTTGGCCCGGCGATTACGGCGAATATGTCGTATTTCACGCCAATGAGCAAGGCGGTAAGCCTGTGCAAGCTGTTCGACGCAGATTTCATGGCCGAAGTAGCCCGCGAGCAAATTCCCGAACGCGCTGTAGACATGCTGGCCGAGTTACCTGTAGAGCAACTAAAAAAAGTAACAGCCAAACTGGTTGAGCACGGTGACTTCCATGTACTGGGTGGGTTTACCGATTACATTCCTGAGAAAAAAGCCTTCGAGATCATGGAAGTGATCAAGGACCCCGCAGCCAATTTGCACATTTCGTTTTATGCACAACGCAAAGACCGCATAGCCAAGCTGGCGAACATGCTCAACGACGAAAAACTGATTGAGCTGATTGCCACTGCATTTGCAGATGAAAACCTGTTGGTTGAGGTGGGTTTGATCACTGCCGAGATGGACGACAAAGCGCAAGTGCGTATGGCCAAGTTGACCGACAAGGTGAACAACGCTTATCGGGGCCTTGCCAAGGCCAAAGCGGAAAGCTTGGGTTACGCGGACAGAATGAAAGCCTACTTCGCGGCTTGATTGTTGGGCTCATCGGCGCGAGTTCCAATCTCTCGCCGGTTTATTAAGCCCACTCTGCGCGGATTTCAATCTCTCGCCTGAAAACCTGTTTCTCCCTTTTTGAAGTTCACCCTGACTCACCAAGCTTGGCAAAAAAGATGGCCAAGTCTTGGTGCCGGCCTATGGCCGACCGTGGCGTGTGAATTCAAACGGGCAGGTTTTCTTGAAGGCGAAGCGATCGAAACACCGCTGCCGACTGGGCTATAACCAAGCGGTGATTTGCGTGATGATGGCGAGACGCGAAGGTCGAGTGGGCTCTATAACCAGATGTGAGTTGAGGGTTTGAGAAGGTTCGCCTACGCTGGTTTAGGCCAACTCGGCAGTGGGATTGCTTGGGCTGCACTTTAAGAAAACCGCCCCGTTTGAATTGATTCGCAGCGGTCGGCTTCATGCCGACAACAAATTCGGCCATCTGTTTTGCCGAATTTGGTGAGCAAGAATTAATTCAACGAGGGAATAAGCGGTTTTCAGTGCGGTACAAGTAACCCACGCCGAGTTGTTTATAACCGCTACACAAGTAACCCGCACCGAGTTGGTTATAACCGCTACACAAGTAACCCGCACCGAGTTGGTTATAACCGCTACACGAGTAACCCATCCCTCGCTGGCAAACGTCATTTAGAGTTAAAAATCACCATTTGTTCACAAAAAACAAACCCAATAACAACATTACAAAACAGCTATTTATAATTTTTAGAATGGATATTCAAGCATTTTGACACCTTGTCAATTGACATTAAGTGCACAACTGTACACAATACAACCCATGCAAACACAACAAAGCTTGCAGGGTTAAAGCGAAAACCCCGATTTCGCGTCAAATGTAAAAGGGATACCAACATGAAAAACTTTATCGACTCAGTAGTTCGCACACCTGGCATCTTGTTCATGTCAATGTTGACCACCGGCTTCACCATCAACGCAGGTGTTCAATACCTCAACGGTACAAACCTTGAAGGCCCAAATTTGTTGGCTGCAGGTTGTTTGGTAATCGGTCAAGTTGCCTTGGCAGTGGTTCACCAAATGCGCCGTTTCGGTCAAGACAACAAGCTGACCTTGCAATAATGCGGTTGGTGAAAACGCGGCACGGGTTCTGGCTTCAATAAACAGCAAGCCGCCCTGCCGCCTTCGCCAAAAAGCAATTTGCCTTAATTCCAGCAAACCACACCCCACTCAAGCATTACCAGCGCGTAAGCGCTCAGCCTCCGAAGTTCCTCACTGTCACAATCCGGTCGTAAATCTGTCAAACGCTGGCAACACTGCCACAACACACTGCACGCATTGATCACTCATCAAAGCGAATCACATGCGCGTTTCTATTATCGGTAGTGGATATGTGGGTTTGGTAACTGCCGCCTGTTTGGCGGAGGTGGGCAACAAAGTGCTGTGTTGCGACATTAATTCCGCCAAGATCGAACAATTAAAAAACGGTCAAAGCCCGATTTATGAACCTGGCCTAGACGACCTGCTGGAACGCAATATTCGTGAACAACGGCTCAGCTTCACCACCAACATTGAAGAGGCCAGCAACCACGCCGAGCTTATTTTCATTTGCGTGGGCACACCACCAAGGCAAGACGGCAGCGCCGACCTGAGCCACGTGTTAAACGTGGCGCAGCAAATTGCCAAACACATGAATGGATTCAAGGTAATCGTCAACAAATCGACTGTGCCCGTGGGCACTGGCGAGCGCGTGGCTGATGAAATACGCCGTGTGCTGGTGCGGCGCAATGCCCTGCATGCGTTCACCGTGGTGTCGAACCCGGAGTTTTTGAAGGAAGGTGCCGCAATTGACGATTTTTTGCGCCCCGACCGAATTGTACTGGGCACAGACAACACGCCCGCAGGCCAACGCGCCCTGCGCATGATGAAAGCACTTTACGCGCCATTCCAGCGCCACCATGAGCGCCTGATGTGCATGGAAGTTCGCTCCGCAGAATTAACCAAATATGCTGCGAATGCCATGCTGGCAACGCGCATTAGCTTTATGAATGAATTGGCAAACCTGGCTGAAAAAATTGGCGCCGACATTGAACAAGTGCGAGCGGGTATTGGTTCAGATCCCCGCATCGGCTTTTCCTTTCTGTATGCAGGTTGCGGCTACGGTGGCTCATGTTTTCCCAAAGACGTGCGTGCACTCATTCAAACCGGCGAGGAAGTGGGCGAGAACCTGTCCATTCTGCGCGCAGTGAACCACAGCAACCAGCGCCAAAAACGTGTGTTGGTGGAAAAAATAATTCAGCGCTTCGGCGAAGACCTCAGCAACATGACCTTTGCCATGTGGGGCCTGGCCTTTAAACCTGAAACAGACGACATGCGCGAAGCCAGCAGCAGAACCATTGCAGCTGAACTGGTACTGCGGGGCGCCAAAGTTCAGGCTTTCGACCCTGTAGCCAACGAAACAGCACGGCGTGCCATGCAAGAAGACCTGGCCACATTCAGGCTGGACGGGCCTTTGCTGGGTGAATTCGAGATTTCAAGAACCCAGGAAGAAACCCTCTTCAACGCCGACGCATTGATTGTGTGTACGGAATGGCGCATGTTCAAAAGCCCCGACTTTTTAATGCTGAGCCGCACGCTTCGCCAAAAGGCAGTATTCGACGGCCGCAACCTGTACGACCCCGCGCTGCTGGCGGACTATGGCCTTTTTTATGAAGGTGTTGGTCGCAGGGCCGAACCAGTCGATCAGGGTTTGTCGGTGGAACAAATGCGTTTGGCGTCTTAAAATTCAACGGCTTTGCCTTTATCATTGCGCAAGAGACAGAACACATAATCATCCACCCAGGACGAGCGCAATGATCAAGGTAGCCATCAGCGGCACGGGGCTTTTCGTACCCAGCCAAACCATCACCAACGATGAATTGGTGGAATCTTTCAATGCCTATGTGGCAAAGTTCAATGCAGAGCATGCGGCTGAAATTGCCAGTGGCGAGCTTCAGCCTTTGCAGCCATCCAACTCCGCATTCATCGAAAGCGCATCGGGCATCAAACAACGGTACGTAATGGAAAAGGAAGGCATCCTGAACCCGGATCGCCTTCACCCCTACTTCAAGGAACGGCCGAATTCTGAATTGTCCATGATGGCTGAAATTGCAGTGGATTCTGGCCGCAAGGCGATGGAAGATGCCGGGCTTACACCAGCCGATATTGATGCTGTCATTTGTTCTGCATCGAATATGCAACGCGCTTACCCGGCCATGGCCATTGAAATTCAAGAGGCCTTGGGCATTGAAGGTTTTGGTTACGATATGAACGTGGCGTGTTCATCTGCCACCTTCGGTATTGAACAGGCAGTCAATGCTGTGCGCAGCGGCACCGCCCGCGCTGTGCTGATGGTGAACCCTGAAATTACCTCAGGCCACCAAGCCTGGCTGGATCGCGACTGCCACTTTATTTTTGGCGACGTGTGTACTGCTGTGGTTGTACAGCGCCTTGAAGACGCCAAACCCGGCAGTTGGGAAGTGTTAGGCACCAAGCTGGCCACGAAATTCTCGAATAACATACGCAACAACTTTGGTTTTCTGAACCGCTCGGAAGATGCCGATCCGAATGCACGGGACAAGCTGTTCATTCAGGAAGGCCGCAAGGTGTTCAAGGAAGTTTGCCCCATGGCCGCAGAGCACATGAGCACTCACCTGCAAAGCTTGGGCTTGAATTCTGCAACCGATGTTCGCCGTTACTGGCTACATCAGGCCAATTTGGCCATGAACCAGTTGATTGCCAAAAAATTGCTGGGTAGCAGCGAATTCACAGCAGACAAAGCACCGGTAATTCTTGATGAATTTGCCAACACAGCATCGGCTGGTTCTGTAATCGCATTTCACCGCCACAAGAACGATTTGGGCAGCGGCGATGTGGGCGTGATTTGCTCGTTCGGTGCGGGTTATTCGATTGGTAGTGTGGTAGTTCGGAAGACCTGAACGCTGCATGCCCTGGCCCATGCGCGGCCAAGCTTCGGTGTGGGTGCCCACATCACCTTGCCTAAGCAAGGCTTCAGATCCGGCTTGATGCCTCTGGCTTGGGGCATGCGAAACGCGTAAGCGTCTTCGCATCGACTCCTTTCGGAGTCGCCCCGCGCTGCGAGGCCGCCGGGAAGCCTTGCAAAGCCGGCAAGGCGGTGAAGCACCCAAACCTTGCTTTACGCCACGCTTGTGCGCCGCGCTGCAAGTCACCTGCCTATTTGCGAAGCTAGCTCAGGTTGCAATGCCCTCGCAACGCCGATCAAGAAAACCTGCCCGTTTGAATTCACCCGCCACGGTCGGCCGAGGGCCGACACCGAGACTCGGCCCGCCCTTTTGCCGAGCGAGGTGAGTCAGGGTGAATATCAAAAAGGGAAAATCAGGTTTTCTGGCGAGAGAGGGTATGCACCTGAGATAGCGTAGCGACTGCAAGCAGACTCTCGCCAGCGCAACAAACTGTTCAAGCGCCGTATGTCTTGTCCAGATACCGCAGAATGTCGTTGGACTCGTACATCGCCACACCCGTATTCGGGTCGATCAAATAAGGCACTTGCACCTTGCCGGTATTCTCAGCCAGCCAGGCCCGGTTGCGGGTAGTACCTTTCGGTGCTTTGAACAGTTTGTCGCGAAACACGGGCGGGCCCATGTCGGTCATCGCGCCCTTGGGCGTATTCTTCAGCAAGTAAGGAATTTCCAGTTCGCACAAGCGCGCACGCACCGGCTTGGAGTATGGGCTACTCTCGAAACTGTACAACACCAAAGGCTCAGCAGGCACCTTTGAGGGGCGGGCCTTCATGCCCTGAAACCCGCCGATTCGGTACTGAAATGTACTGGCCAATACCGAGGTACCCACCGCCACTTTGCGCCCAACACCCTGCTGGCTTTTCAGCTTGCTGTCGTAAGTTTTGGCCAGGTAATCAATAATATTGGCCGACTCATTCATCACCACACCTGTGTTGTCATCGACCAGCATCGGAAACTTGGTGCCAGGCAGCAACTTGCGCGCTTCGTCCCGAAAACGCTTGCCGCCAGCGGGGCACGGAAGAATCATCACATCCAGATCCATTTCGCACAAAGCCTCCCGCACCAGGCGGCAAAACGGGCTGATCTCAATGTCATAAAGCTTCAAAACTTTTTCAGGCGTTTTGCGGGCGCGGGCTGTTATTCCTGTGCCACGCCAGCCGCGTGCAGTACCTGCCAGTAAATTGAAAATTGCGTCGATGTTCGTGTTCATGGGCTGTCTCTGTCCTGGAATTGTTAGAAATTGTCGTTATTTTGTTCGTGAACACACTTGCTGTGTAGACGAAACCCCCTAGCCCACTGTATTGCTTGTTACTATTTTTTCAAACATACCCGCTTTGGAGAAAAACTTGAAAAAACTGCTTCTGATCAACGGCCCCAACCTGAACCTGTTGGGTACGCGCGAGCCAGGTATTTACGGACACATGACCCTGGCCGACATTGAAAAGGCCCTGAAGAACATCGCCTTCACCGACGGTTTTGAATTACTGACTTTTCAAAGCAACCACGAGGGCGCTTTGATTGACAGGGTACACAAGGCAAAAACCGAAGACATCGCAGGCATTGTGATCAACCCGGCTGGTTATACGCACACCAGCGTGGCATTGCGTGATGCGTTGGCAGGCGTGGCCATTCCCTTTATCGAAGTGCACTTGTCCAATATCTACAAGCGCGAAAGCTTTCGCCACAACAGCTATTTCTCCGACCTGGCTGAAGGCGTAATCTGCGGCTTGGGCTGGCAGGGCTATGTGTATGCCTTGAAGCAGCTCGCATCCAAGTAGGTGAATTGAAGGTAGGGTGATATTGGGTTCAATTTTGTAAAGATCAGTTAACAGCTGAACAAACGCCCTCAGAGTATGGTCTGATGGGCACTCAACAAGAAAAACGACACCATGAAGCACCACCTCAACCCCCTGCTGCCCCTTACACTGGCTCTGTTGCTAGGGGCTTGCACCACAGTCGAATCCAGGAAACCGGAAATCGACACCCGGTTTGAAAATGCAAGCTTCAAACCCCTGGTCAGCGCCAATGCTGTACAAGCTCCGGAAAACTGGTGGACAGGTTTTTCAAGCGAACAACTCAACACGTTAATGCAACAGGCGCAGGCTGATAACCTAAGCCTGGAGGCCACTGAAGCCCGTTTGCGTGCAGCACAAGCCAGTCTGGATGCAGCACAGGCCAGCTTCTTCCCATCGCTTACACTGAATGTGGGCAGGCAGGAAAACACGGTCAAGGGCACCAGTATTCAGGGGCAAGCGACCAATAATCGCGGGCTGTTTACCTCGGCTTCACTGGTGGCCAGTTACGAAATTGATTTGTGGTCGCGGGTGCGCAATACAGCCAAGGCCTCTGAATTACAGCTTCAAGCCACACGCTTTGAACTGGAGGCGGCGCGCATCAGCATTGCTGGCCAGCTGGCCACAACCTGGGCGCAATGGGTAGCCGCCGACCAAACAGTGCGGCTGTTCCAGACGGAACTGGAAAACTTCCAGACCAACCTGAAGCTGGTTGAATTGCGTTTCCGCCAGGGCGGTGCAGTGGCGTCCGATGTGTTGCAACAAAGGCAGCTGGTTGAATCAGCGCAGGGGAATTTGGCCCAAGCCATTTCCAATCGCGATGTGCTTCTCAACAGCCTTGCTTTGCTGGTGGGCCAACCGCCAAATAAACTCAGCCTGAACAGCGAGAACCTGCCTGCACTTCCCCCGTTGCCAGCAACAGGGTTTCCAGCCGAGCTGCTGAATCGGCGCCCAGATGTACAACAGGCGTGGTCGCAGGTTCTGGCCACCGATCGCAGCGTGGCTGCAGCCATTGCCAACCGTTTCCCGCAGATTAGCCTGCGCGCCAGTTTTAGCGATCAGGCCCGTGGCTCCGATTTCCTATTCGACAACTGGGTGCGCAACTTGAGCATCAATTTGGTCGCACCGTTGTTTGATGGTGGGGCACGCTCTGCGGAAGTGCTACGCCAGCGTGCTTTGCTTGATCAAGCTGTGGCGCAGTATCAGGACGCCGCAATCAAGGCGCTGGCTGATGTCGACAATGCACTGATTCAGGAAACCCGACAACGCGAAGCATTCGAAAGTTTTCAGCGCCAGCTTGAACTGGCTGAACTCAGTTTGAAACGGCTTTTCGCAGGCTACCGAAACGGCACGGTGGATTACCTCGCCATTCTGGATGCGCAGCAAAGCACAAGCCAATTGCGGCGTAACCTGGTGAATGCACAACAACAACTGGTGGGCTTTCGGGTACAAATTGGACTGGCCATTGGCGTAGTTGCATTGGGTGTGGTCGGATCGGAATTGCTGGTTGCGACAGCACCCACAGCCAGCCGCAAACCGCCTGAGAAAACTGCTCGACTGGTGACCACTGAACCTGTAAAAGCGGGTGATTACACAGTAAGTTTGCTGGGCTACGGCGTGGTCGAGCCCGAACAACAAATTACCTTGCAAGCGCGGGTTAGCGGCACGGTAAAAAGCATTGGACCAAAGTTTGTTCCGGGTGCGTCTTTCAAACAAGGCGAGGTGTTGGTTCAGCTGGACAACACCGACTACCGCATTGAATTGCAAACTGCACAGGCCGCACTGGCCCAAGCACAATCCACACTCACCTCTGAACAGGGCAACCAGGTGGTGGCGCAATCCGATTTCGAATTACTCGGTTTGAATGTAGATGAACGCGAACGTGCGCTGATATTGCGCAAGCCACAACTGGAGGCAGCCAAAGCCACGGTTCAATCTGCGCAGGCGGGTGTTGAGCGTGCCAAGGTGAACCTGGAGCGCACCATTTTGCGGGCACCCTTTGATGGCGTAGTGGTAAGCCGTGAAGCAAGCGTGGGCGCGCAGGTGAGTGCCACCACGGCACTGGGTGTACTGGCCAGCAGCGAAGCGTATTGGATCAACGTGGCGGTTCCGCAGGCGGATTTGAAGTGGATCAAATTTCCGGAAGGCAAACAGGCGGGCTCTACCGTGTGCGTTAGCGATGCAAGCAGCCGTGAAGAAGGCTGCCACAAGGGCACAGTGCTTAACCTGCAAACCAGTGTGCAAGACAACGGCAGACAGGCACAGGTATTGGTGGAAGTGCCTCGCAGCCAAAACAAGAGCAACAACAAAAACCTGCAACCCCTGCTGTTGGCGCAGTATGTGAAAGTGCGCTTTGAGGGCATTGAACTGAAGAATGTGTTCAAGCTGGCGCCCTCTTCGGTGCATGACAACACCGTGTGGGTGAATGACAACGGAGAACTTGATATTCGACCTGTGAACATTGCTTTCAGATCGGCCGAATATGTGCTGATTGATCGTGGTTTGAACAACGGTGACAACATCGTGACCTCTAACCTGGGCTCGCCGGTGAACCGGATGGCTATCAGAACAAATGAGAGCGCCAATGAGCCAGCGAAGGAGCGCAGCGCAGGGCCAGCAAATGAAGCAAGCGCACCCGTACAAGCGACGGTGAAGCCATGAACGCCGCAAGCCGACGCCGGGTAGACCGTTCAGGCCCCTTGGCCTGGATGACCAAAAATACAGTTGCAGCCAATATTCTGATGTGGGTGTGCCTGATCGGTGGTGTGTTCGGATTCCTGAACATGACCAAAGAAGTGTTCCCTGAATTTGAACTGGACCTGGTCACGATTACCGTGGCCTACCCGGGTGCAAGCCCTGAAGATGTTGAACAAGGTATTGTGCTTGCAGTTGAAGAGGCCATTTCAGGCATTGACGGCATTGTCGAGGTGAATTCCACTGCCAACGAAGGCGCAGCAAGCGTGGTGGTGGAAATTGATGAATCTGAAGATGCACAGGCCGTTTACGACCGGATCAAGCAGGAAGTTGACCGAATTACTACCTTCCCCGGCGATGCTGAAGTACCCAATGTGTCACTGACTGCCCGCAAACGTGGCGTGGTCACTTTGTTGGTGCATGGTGATGCGGATGAGTTGTCGCTGCGCAACCTTGCTGAAGAAGTGCGCGACGGCTTGCTGCAAAATCCAGGCATCACTCAAGTGGATTTAACTGAAACACGTGAGCAGGAAATTCATGTTGAGGTACCCGAGGCAAAACTGAATGCCTATGGTTTAACACTGCAGGGCATTGCCGAGAATATCCGGGCCAATGTGGTTGAGGTTTCTGGTGGCAGTATTTCAACGCAAAGCGGTGAAATTTTGTTGCGCGTTTCGGAGCGGCGAGATTTTGCAAATGAGTTTGCCGATTTGCCTATTGTGTCGCCGCTCAGCGGCACCCCGCTGAAACTAGGCGATATTGCCACCGTGCGGGAAGGCTTTCAGGATGTGGACAAATACGCCACCTTCAACGGCAAACCATCGATTGAAATTTCAGTCTCGCGCATTGGCAAACAAACCCCGATCGGAATTTCAGAGGCCACTCAGGAAGCGCTGGAACGCATTCGCCCCTTGATGCCTGAGGGTGTGGAAATATCCGTGGTCAGCGACCGCTCTGACACCTACAAACAGCGGCAGGAATTGCTGGCTTCAAATGCCATTATGGGCCTGGTGCTGGTCATGGTGTTGTTAACACTTTTCCTGGACTGGAAACTGGCCTTCTGGATCAGCATGGGTATCCCCACTGCCTTTCTGGGGGCCATGTTGATACTGCCGTTATTCGGGGTCACCTTCAACATGATTTCCATGTTCGCCTTCATCATTGCGCTGGGCATTGTGGTGGACGACGCAATTGTTGCAGGCGAAAACATTTACGAGTACCGGCAGCAAGGCATGAGCATGTTGGACGCCTCCATTCAAGGTGCGCGCGATGTGGCCATGCCAGTCACTTTCAGTATTCTGACCAATATTGCCGCTTTCGCACCGTTGCTTTTCGTACCCGGCTTTCTGGGCAAAATATGGGGTGTAATTCCATTGGTGGTGTGCACGGTGTTTATCGTGTCGCTGATGGAGGCAATGTTGATATTGCCCGCTCACCTGGCCCATAGCAAAGACCCTAAACCAGACAACCGATTTCATATCGCACAGCAAAAATTTGCAAATGGTTTTATGGCGTTTATAGACAAACGCTACACCCCGATTGTTCACAAATGCGTGGAATACCGCTACCTTTCCATGGGCGTGGGCATTGCCCTGATGGTATTGGTGATCAGCTGGCCAGTTAGTGGCCGCATGGGCTTTGAGCTTTTTCCGCAAGTGGAAGCGGATCAGTCTGAAGTGCGCGCGCAACTTCCGCTGGGTAGCACCAATGAACAAGTGAACCTGGTACGCGACCGCATTGTGGCCAGCGCCCTGAAAACCGTGGAAGCCACAGGTGGTGAGCAGCAGAGTACCGGTATTTATGCCAGCGTGAATGAAAATAACATCACGGTTAAAACCTACCTGACACCACCGGGTGTACGCCCTGTGCCCACCGCTGAATTTACCGACCAATGGCGCAAGGATGTTGGCAGCATACCCGGTGTGGAAACCATACGCTTTGCGGCCGATTCAGGCGGCCCGGGCAGCGGTCCAGCTTTCACAGTACAACTAAGCCACCGCAATGTGGACACCCTTCGCCAAGCCAGCGAAGCGCTTGCGCGTGAATTGACCAACTACCCCATGGTGTCTGAAATTGATGATGGTTTTCAAAATGGCAAAGAGCAATTCAGCTTTACCTTGAAGGAAGAAGCGCGCCGTTTGGGCTTAAGCTCCAACGACATCGGCCGGCAAGTGCGTGCAGCATTTTTTGGCGCTGAAGCGCTGCGCCAACAACGTGGGCGCAACGAAGTGAAAGTGTTGGTAATGCGCCCCGAGACCGAACGCTCAGCACAAACTGATGTTCGGGATTTGCTGATTCGCACACCGCAGGGCACGCTGGTCCCATTACATTCGCTGGTTGAATTCGACGACACGCGTGCCGTGGCCAACATTACCCGCAGGGATGGTCGCAGAACCATTTCAGTGACCGCGAATGTAAACCCGCGCAATCAGGCACAACAGGTACAAAACGCCGCTGTGCAGGAGTTAATGCCAAAATTGATGGCCGACTATCCTGGCTTGAGTTACAGCTTTGCGGGCCGCCAGCAAGATTTTTCTGAAGCACTGGGCGGCTTGGGCAAAGGGTTTATGGTGGCCCTATTGGTAATTTACGTTCTACTTGCCATTCCGTTCAAAAGTTACTTACAACCTTTTATTGTCATGCTGGCCATTCCATTCGGAATTTTCGGTGCAATTTTGGGCCACTTGATGATGGGCTACAGCATCAGTATTGTCTCAATTATGGGCATTCTGGCGCTGGCTGGCGTGGTGGTAAACGACTCGCTGGTGATGGTGGACTATGCCAACGAAAAAGTGCGCGAGGGCATGAGCCCTTACGAGGCAATTTGCACATCGGGTGTACGGCGTTTCAGACCGATCATGCTAACCACGGTATCCACTTTTGGGGGCTTGGCCCCGATGATTTTTGAAACCTCACGCCAGGCAAAATTCATGATCCCCATGGCCATTTCACTGGGTTACGGTATTTTGTTTGCCACAGCCATTACACTGTTGCTGGTGCCTTGCCTTTATTTGATGATCGATGACATTCGACGTTTAATTGGCACAAGCCCCAGCCTTGAGCCCGATGAAGTTGATTTGACAAAACTGGAAGAAAACAGCGCCACATGAATTCAGGTTTGGATAACACCGAATTTTTGACCACCAAAGAAGTGGCCGACCTGTTGCGGATTAAAGAACGCAAACTGTACGACCTGGTGAGCGCGCAGGAAATTCCTTGCGTGAAGGCCACTGGCAAGCTTCTGTTTCCCAAAGCGGAACTGATGCACTGGATACACACCGGTGAACTTTTACCAAAAGGCAAAAACAACATTCGGCCCAATGTATTGACTGGAAGCCATGACCCTCTTCTTGAATGGGCAATTCGTGAATCGAACTGCGGCTTGGCCATGCAATTTGATGGCAGCCTGGGTGGCCTTGATGTATTCGAGAAGTACGGTGCAGTTGCCACCGGCTTGCATGTGCTCAACACTGGAACCATAACCAGCACCGCCCCTAGCAACAACACCTGGAATACGCATGCCGTGCAAAACCGTTTTGCAAACAGCAATGTGGTGTTGGTGCACTGGGCCACGCGGCAGCAGGGTTTGATTGTGCCCAAAGGTAACCCGAAGAATATCCGCAGCGTGGCAAGTTTGGCCTCGTTAAAAATAGCCACACGCCAGGCTGGCGCAGGTGGCACGATTTTGTTTGAACACCTGCTACAAACCCACGGCCTTGACTTGAAGAATCTGAACATTTCAGAAACCTGTCGAACTGAGAATGAAACCGTTGCTGCGGTGGCCAGCGGGAAGGCTGATGCAGCGCCAGGCTTACAAGCCATGGCCGCACAATTCGGCTTGGACTTTGTGCCCACGCAACAAGAAAGTTTCGATTTGTTGGTATGCCGCAAAGCGTGGTTTGACCCGCCTTTTCAAAAGCTGATTCAGTTCACCACCAGCAGTGCTTTCAAGAAAAAAACCCAGCAGTTTGAGGGCTACAACACCACGGCACTGGGTACCGTGGTGTGGAATTCTTAACGTGCATTGGGAAAAAACAGCGACTGCCCATTCTGCTTGAACCCGGCAATCGTGGCCTGCCCTTTCGGTGACACCAGCCAGTTCACGAAATTATTCGCCAAGTCGCTTTTCACATTGGGGCACTTGGCCGGGTTCACCGCAATCACACCGTATTGATTAAACAAGGTGGGGTCGCCTTCCACCGCTATTTTGAAGTTGCCTTTGTTGCCAAACGCAATCCAGCTAGCGCGGTCAGCCAACACATAAGCTCCCATGCCCACACCAGTATTCAGCGTGGCACCCATGCCTGAACCAGTCTCCCGATACCACTTGCCACTGGCTGCTTTCACATCCACATTGGCCGCTTTCCAAAGTTCCTGTTCTTTTTTGTGGGTACCGCTGTCGTCCCCGCGTGATGCAAACAGCGCCTGCTTGTCGGCGATTGCCTTGAATGATTTCACCACGTCCTTGCTGCCCGCAAGGCCTGCTGGGTCGTTGCCGGGGCCCACCACCACAAAGTCGTTGTACATCACATCCAGGCGCTTCACGCCATAACCGTCAGCCACAAACTTTTCTTCTGCTTCCTTGGCATGTACCAGCACCACATCGCCATCGCAATTTTGTGCATTTTTCAAAGCCTGGCCAGTACCTACCGCCACCACACGAACCTCAATGCCAGTTTCTGCTTTGAATGCGGGTAACAGGTGGTCAAACAGCCCGGAATTTTGAGTGGAAGTGGTGGATTGCACAAGTATGAATTTCTCTGCGGCCTGTGCACTTGAAAAAATACCACCCATCAACAAAGCCAGCACCAGTGAATTTGTTTTCATCAACATGTCTCCGTACATTGTTTTTTTAAAATCAATCAATCAATCAATCAATCAGAAGCTCACCTGTCAGGTAGGCTTTTGCCTCTCGGCTTGCAGGTGTATTCAAGAAGTCCTGAGTGGTTTGCATGGCATGAACCCTGCCTTTGTGCACAAACATCACTTCATCAGCCAATCGCGCTGCCTGGCCTTGATCGTGTGTTACTAAAATTACTTTCACGCCGCACTGGCTGGCACGCAGCACGATGTTTTCAATCAGGGAAGTGGCTTGAGGATCAAGGCTGGCACTGGGCTCATCCAGAATCAGCAAACCGGGCTTTGCAGCCAAAGCACGCAGCAGGGTGAGGCGTTGTTGTTCGCCACCAGAAAGTTTTCGTGCCGGGGATTTTGCAAGGTGCTGCATTCCACCCAGTTCCAGCAAGGCATTTGCGCGGGAAAGCCGTTCGGCAGGGTTTACGCCAGCAATTCCCAAGGCATGCAACAGGTTGTCCAACACATTTCGGCGAAGCAGCACTGGGCGCTGAAACACAAAACCGATTTGGTCGCGGGGTATTCTGCTTTGTTCACCAAAGGAAACATGGCCTTCGGTGGGCTCAAGCAAACCTGCAAGCAAACGCAACACAAGGCTTTTGCCCGCACCGTTGGGGCCCATGATTGCTGTAATTCCGAGTGCAGCAATTTCAAAATTCAAGCCACTGAAAATACTGTGTTTACCAAATGAAAGCTGCACACCTTGAAATTGAATAGGCAGGTGCCCCTGAAATGGTTTTGCTGGGGCAAGCAAGGCAAGATCGCTGTTCATCTTAAGCATAGGCCCTTTTCTGCGCACTGTTTTTCAGCAAAAAAAGCCCTGCGTTAATCAGGATTGAAAGCGCAATCAGAATAATGCCCAAGC
Organism: Burkholderiales bacterium; assembly: GCA_021299735.1. Lineage (GTDB taxonomy): Bacteria > Pseudomonadota > Gammaproteobacteria > Burkholderiales > Burkholderiaceae_B > Limnobacter. The sequence goes on from JAJTEM010000022.1 coordinate 61,951, forward strand.
CCAAGGCAAGCGCCAGTTCTCCTTTCGAGGTTTCCAGCGCAATGGTGGTGGTCATTACACGGGTTACGTTCGCAATATTGCCGCCCACAATAATTACGGCGCCTACCTCGGCAAGCGCACGGCCCAAACCGGCCAATGCACTTGTTAACAGTGAATAACGCGCATCGACAATCAAGGTACAAATGGTTTGAATGCGGCTGGCATTCATGGCGCGCAGCATTTCATCGTATTCGCTGTAAAGGTCTTCAATCACCTGGCGGGCCAACGCAGCAACAATCGGGGTGACCAGCACCACCTGCGCAATCACCATGGCTGTGGGTGTGTAAAGCAATTGAAGAAAGCCCAAAGGGCCAGCTGCTGACAACAACAGATAAATGATCAAGCCCACCACCACCGGCGGCAAACCCATCAGTGAATTCAAAAATACCACCAAAGCCATTCGTCCCGGAAACCGACCAATCGCCAAGGCAGCCCCAATCGGAAAACCCAGTAAACAGGCAATTGAAACTGCTGTGAATGTGACCTGTAGCGACAAGGCAATAATATTGATCAAAGTGGCGTCAGCTTGCCCGATCAGGGTGAAGGCTTGAACAAAGGCTTGTGAGAAGTCTTGCATTGTTATGCATTTTTTACGGAATAAATGCAGTTTAATGCCAAAATGCGCGTGATGTTATAGGGACTAACACCAGAGGGGGAAAAAAGGCAGAGGACGAATGGTCCGAATTCGGGAGTGTCCCCCGCCGAAACCAGCTGACCCAATGCTAGTCAGATCAGCCGGTGCTTGGTCAATTCAGGTTTACTGCAACAGGCTCAGTACGTTGTTGGGCAACTGGTTGGCCTGGGCCAGCATGGCGGTGCCAGCCTGCTGCAGGATCTGCGCACGGGTAAGCGCTGCAGTTTCCTTGGCAAAGTCAGCGTCCATAATCCGTCCACGGGCGGCCTGCAGGTTGGTGCTGGATATGTCTGCGAATGCAGCCACCTGCTCCAGTCGGCTTTGGCCT
>JAJTEM010000023.1 GCA_021299735.1 Burkholderiales bacterium
TTTACAATCACGAAAGACCAAATATGGCGATTGGTGGAATCACACCCAAAATGAAGTTGGCCATAGCGGCCTAAGCTCTACTTTCGAACCCCGTTAAAAATGGGGGGATTACCAGTCCACTCAATACCTGAAAGAGGCCGTGACTGGCTGGGTTGAACTGAAGTCGGTGGTGGCGAAAATTGAAAAAGCCACACTGGAGAAAAATTTTGATGTCGCAATACAGCTTCTATTGACCGACTGTTATAAGGCCGCAAGCGCTTCGGTGGGAGGCTTCAATAAATTCGCGGATCAACTTAACCTAGAGATGAACCAAGCCTCTGAGACTAATATTACGGAAATCAATTCTTTCACACTCACAGCAAGCATTATTGCCATATAAGCCATCGGAATCGCCTCTACGCTGACCTTTAAAACCATCAGCCACATGCGCAAGTCACTGGACCAGGCCATCGAAATTAGCCGGGCCATTCAGAACGGTGACCTGACACAAAACATTGAAACCGATAGCCAGGATGAAACCGGTCGCCTGCTAAGCAACCTGAACGCGATGGCTAAGGGCTTGAAAGAAACTGTTTCATCGATGATCGACGGCACCCTGCAATTGAAATCAGCAACCGACATGCTGAACTCATCCTCCAAGGTATTGAAGCATTCCTCCGGTGAAGTAGCTGAATCAACCAATAGCACTTCCTCTGCTGTCGAGCAATTGGGTAGCAGCATGACTTCCGTGTCTGAATCAGCCAGCCATGTGCTGGGCAATGTCAAACAAAGCCTGGAACAAACCGAACAAAGCAAAACACGCATCACCGTACTGGTCAGCGAAATTGGCAAGGTAGAAGATGCTGTGCAGCACATGTCCACCAGCGTGGGAGCATTCATCAATGCCACCCGAAAAATTACAACCATGACCGATGAAATCAAGCAAATTGCCGATCAAACCAATTTGCTGGCCTTGAATGCCGCCATTGAGGCTGCACGGGCTGGTGAACAAGGCCGTGGTTTTGCTGTAGTGGCCGATGAAGTACGCAAACTGGCCGAATCAAGCTCAAGCTCGGCAGTTAAGATTTCGGAAACAACAGCCGAATTAAATAGCCTTGCCAAGGTGGTTGAAGGCGCCGTGGGTGAGGGCTTGAATTCAATTACCAGTTCTCGTGGCTATGCTGACTTGGCCGTCAACGCGATTGTAGAAACCGAGCAGCAGGCGCAACGTTCACTGTCTGAGGTCAATACAATTACACACGGGGTGACCGAGCAAGCCAAAGCAACCAGCCAGGTCTCTAAAAACCTCGACAAAATACTTTCTCTCATGGACACCAGCGAACGTGCCATGAGCAAAAACATCGAAAGCACTCAATCCATTCTGCAAGTAGCCAATCAACTGGAACAAGCTGCAACCAAATTCAAACTTCAAAATTAAACTGGCTCGGTAGGCCATTTCACAGAAAGGAACCAAAGGGCTGCTTTGTTCACCTAGTCCGGATATGCTCCCCATCACTTTCCGTGACTTTGGCCAATGAACCCCAATCGCTCTGCCCACCGTGCCGTCAACCTGAACAATCAAAAACCAGCTGGATACCATGCGCCAAGCGATCCAACTGAATTGATAAGGTTCAAGGTCTCAGCTATTCGGACCGCAGCGAATATTCTGTGCTCAAGCCTTCCGGCCCATGTTTACTTCAATACAGAATTGCTGACCCAGGTTTTGACAGATCACCTCAGAAACAACCCCGAAGCAATCGATCCGTACAACACCAAAATAAAAATAAACAATACAAACGGCGAAATAGAGATACAACACTACGATCTGACCTTCAGCAGCGTTCAACCCACACCGTTTTCAAGTCAACAATGTGCATGGAGAATCCGCCCGGATGGGCAATTGTTCAAGTCAGTGCAATACGCAAACGGTGTGCGCGAAACAGGCATTTGGAAGGAAAACAAATTAAGCAATGCCAGCCAGGCTGCAAGAAGTCACATCATTTTCGGAAAGCGCAGTTGGCCAAATGGCATTCAGGAAATAGGTCAATTTGAATACCTTCCAAACATACGCCAGTGCGGTTTAATAAAAGGCAAGGTAAAAGATAGCCAGGGCGCGGTGGTACTTGAGGGCAGATGGTCTTTCAATCAGGCATCGGGTCAGATGGAACCCGACACCTCTTCCACCAAGATTTCGGAATACACGGTCAAATCCGCTTCTCTTTTAAATGCGATATTGATGCGTAATTTCAGATTACCTCAAGATGCTGTTGCGTACCTGGACGCCTGCAACCATGAACTGAAAAACGATTCAGGCCTTGCAAAACTTGCCTATGCAATTGCAAAAAAAGACTTCAACTGCTTGCCGAACACAAATCAGCTACAAGGTTCACTTGACAACACAGGGGGCAATACGCCCGATATAAAGCCCTACCTTGCGCGCACCATGCTGGAGAAACTGGCCACAGGAATGCCCCCGGTTTTATCGGTGGTTCGCGAAACGTTTGCAGACCGGTTAATTCAAAATACACTCACCCTTCTCAAAGCGCTCAATACATCAAACAACACAAACACCATCCAGACCAAAACACACCTAAGTCAAATCCAATTAGAGAAACTTCTCACCCTGCTCACAAGCGGGCTTGAATTGGCCAACGCTCGCCACCCTGCACCACTGCTCAATGAATTGGAGCAATTCACAAGCCACCTACGCGAAAAACGGGCCAGGATGCTTGACGTGATAGATACACCCGCGTCTTTCAGTAACATGCCAGCCGACGCACGTGACGATTTTGACGTAGCGATTACAGCGGTTCGACTTGACGGCTGGCTGCTTCAATTTGCCAGCGATGAATTGCGCAACGATCGGGATATTGTGGGTGCAGCAGTGCAAATGTATGGTGATGCACTTGCATTTGCAAGCCAGTCTTTGCATGAGGACCGGGAAATAATAAAGAAAGCGGTCACCAGCAATGGCAATTCACTGCGAATGGCACCCTTGGCACTTCGCGACGATCTTGAAATTGTATTGGCCGCAGTTCGGGGCCCTGCAGGCTTTGCGCTTAAACACGCCAGCCACGCCATGCGAAATAATCGCGAGGTAGTACTAACCGCGGTCAGAAGTCGCGGGCAGTCACTTGCATTTGCCAATATTCGCTTGCGAAATGATCATGAAATAGTCATGAACGCGGTTAGCCGATGGGGAACGGCACTGCGTGTTGCAAGCCCAGCGCTACAAAATGACAGGTACATTGTATTGGCCGCTGTAAAAAACAATGGACTGGCACTAAGGTACGCAAGCCCAACACTGCGCAACAACCGTGAAGTGGTGATGAAAGCCATTCAAAACAAGGGAAGTGCATTGCAATTTGCCAGCGATGCCCTGCGAAACGACCCAGAAATAATCATGGCAGCAATTCAGCGGTGGCCGCCCGCCCTGCGATATGCTGGTTCGCGGTTTCAAAATGTTCAGCGGTAACATTCTGTTAGTCCGCATTCAAGAAGGGCGTTGCTCAAGGTTACAATATGCCCCTTGATTGGGCTCGACTGAGCCTTGATTTAATTAGGAATTCTCATGACTCTCAAATGCGGCATCGTTGGCCTTCCCAACGTCGGTAAATCCACCCTGTTCAACGCGCTGACCAAAGCGGGCATTGCGGCAGAAAACTATCCCTTCTGCACAATTGAACCCAATGTGGGAATGGTTGAGGTACCAGATGCGCGTTTGCAGCAACTTGCCGAGATTGTGAAACCCGAGCGAATTTTGCCGGCCACTGTTGAATTTGTTGACATTGCAGGCTTGGTAGCAGGCGCCTCCAAAGGTGAAGGTTTGGGTAATCAGTTTTTGGCCCACATTCGCGAAACGGATGCAATCGTGAATGTGGTGCGCTGCTTTGAAGACGACAATGTAATTCACGTGAATGGCCGTGTTGACCCGCTTTCCGACATTGAAACCATTGAAACCGAATTGTGCCTGGCCGACATGGGTACTGTTGAAAAAGCCGTGCACCGCTATGCCAAACAGGCCCGTGCAAACGACAAAGAGGCTGCAAAAATTCTGGCCATTTTGCAGCGTTGTGAGGCGCAGCTCAACGAAGCCAAACCAGTGCGGGCGCTGGGACTGGATGCAGAAGAACTGTTTGCCATTAAAAGCAAAATGCGCCAGTGGTGGCCGTGTGCGCCGCCATTGAAGCGGAAATCGCCGACCTGGACGATACCGACAAAATGGAATTTCTGGCCGACATGGGCATGACCGAGCCTGGCCTGAACCGGGTAATTCGTGCAGGCTTCAAATTGCTGGGCCTGCAAACCTACTTCACCGCAGGCCCGAAAGAAGTGCGCGCCTGGACCATTAAAATTGGCGACACTGCGCCCAAAGCAGCTGGCGTTATTCACACCGATTTCGAGCGTGGTTTTATTCGCGCCCAAACCATTGCCTTTGAAGACTACATTCAATTCAAAGGCGAAAATGGCGCCAAGGAAGCCGGTAAGATGCGCGCTGAAGGCAAAGAATATGTAGTAAAGGACGGAGATGTCCTAAACTTCCTGTTCAACGTTTAACTGGCATGTGTTACGGTGTTGCTTTGCCTAAAGCGCGTTGACTGTTATCTATGCATAGAGCATTAACGGGTGTTGCAGCAATTTTGCTGTTGCTTTCGCTGATTTTTATCCTGGCGCATGGTGTTGTTATTCCACGCTTTTTTTGGGAACACCGCCTTGAAGCAATCCGGAATCAATACCCTGACCAAACATTTCAGGTCAAACGTGTTGTGCTTTCGCTTTCACTAAAGCCACAGCTCATTGTTTCTGAAATTAAAATAGACAACCCCACACGCAGGGAAAATACGCAGCTGGGCTTGATTCGTCTGGGTATGGATGCGGTTGAGTCATTCAAACAAGGTCGCCTGTTAATTGACTCAATCAGCTTGAAAGGCCTGATGGTTCAAGCCGAGAAAGAGGCAGATTGTAGCTACATTAACCTCGATTGCATGCCGGTGCTTCCGTTGGCGCTTACCGCGCGCGCGTGGCAAAGCACGCAAGTGGCCAACCCCGGTTTTCTTACACCTGAAATCGATTTGAAAACACTGGAGCTGGAGCAAGCGCAATTTATTGCGCGCAACACAGCGGCTCAGCAAGAAATTAGTGGCAAGCTGGAGCAATTTAAATTCCAGCTTGGTAACGCGCCCAAGAACAACCAGTTCAACTTGGGTTGGCAGGTGGCCGTCAAAACTCCACAAGCTAACAACCAGCTGTACATTGCCATGAACGCAAAAACCCAGGCTGGTGCAAAAAATGAAATTGTTTTAGAACAATTGAAAGTAGATGTAAGCGGCAAGTGGAACGGTTTTCCATGGACAGGTACAGCTGAACAAGATTTGCTGGCCATGCGCCTGGCTCAAGCCAAAAATGGCCAGGGTGCACCCTATTTGAAGCTGACAGGAGAAAACCTCCGCACCTACGTGCGTCGCGACGACCTGCCCGAAACACATCAAGCCGCTTTTTCCGCACAACAATTCACAGGCGGATTACCCGCCCAGGACTGGGTACTAAACAAGGCCGAATGGACTTACACCCATGAAAACGCGCAGGCGTGGACCTTCAATATGAATTACGCAGCGGCTGAACGCCTGCTTGAATTGAAGCCAGAAACAATTGAAGGCAGTGAAGGTATTCCAGCCGAGCCACAGCTTCGCGAAATTAACTGCGCGGTTGACACAAGCAATATTAGGAAAGACAAGCTGTACTGGGTCTGGCAAGAAGGCTGGTTCAGAACGCTTGTGCAACACCCGCAAGACAATTCAAGCCTGGTGTTGTGCCCACTACTTCAGCAACCCTCACTGGGTGCTGCAGGTTTGGGGGCAGCATTCGACAAGGCTGCTGTATCGCCCGAGGGTGAACCTGCTGGCACATAAGGTGTTTTGTCGGGGTGCAGTTTAAAAAATTTGCCCAGCAATTGCTGCTGGGTATCCGGGTGGGCCGGGTCTTTGGGAATACACTCGACCGGGCACACCACCACGCATTGCGGCTCGTCGAAATGCCCAACACACTCGGTGCACTTGCCTGGGTCTATTTCATAAATTTCTTCGCCCATGCTTATTGCGCCGTTCGGGCACTCAGGCTCACAAACATCGCAGTTAATGCATTCATCGGTGATGATTAAAGCCATACGCTCACTTTACTTGTTGATCACCTGCGGCGGGGTCAGGCCCAGCTTCTGGTTCAACCAATGCTCAACTGAGGGAAATACAAACTTGCTGACATCGCCACCCAGGGAAGCAATTTCTCGCACAATCGTGCCAGAAATAAACTGGTACTGGTCCGAAGGCGTTAGGAACATGGTTTCCACATCAGGCAGCAAATAGCGGTTCATGCCCGCCATTTGAAACTCGTATTCAAAGTCGCTCACAGCGCGCAAGCCGCGAATAATTACATTGGCGTTGTTCTCACGCACAAAGTCTTTCAACAAACCCTTAAAGCCCTTCACTTCAACATTCGGGTAGTGGCTAAGCACCTCACGTGCAATTCGTACACGTTCATCCATCGTGAAAAAGGGCTTCTTGTTGGGGCTATCGGCCACGCCCACCACCAACTTGTCAAAAATTTTAGCGCCGCGGCGTACCAAATCTTCGTGGCCACGGGTTAACGGGTCAAATGTTCCGGGATATACAGCAATGCGCATCGCTGATCTCCATATCAAGGGGTTTTATTGGCATGTTACTGCTCTATCCCCGCTTTGTATCACACAGCAGGCAGGGCAAACAAATGCGCGTGCACTTGGCCCGCTTTTAAATGCCGCAAAGCATCAATTTCTTGCACATTCAACGCCTTGCACAGCTCAGCTTCGTCAGCCAACAGGTTTTCATGCCATTCGGCGTATACCAACCCACCGGGTTTCAGCACAGCCTTGATAAAAGGCAGGGTGGCTTGCATCAAATCGCTTCGGAACGGCGGGTCAAGCGCTACCAAATCGAATTGCTTACCCGCACCGGCCAGGCGTTTCAGGCAGGCCAGTACATCGCCGGCGTCAATTTGAATGGAAGGCGGTTTGCCCTCCTCGGCTGGCCACTTTGAAATCAGATAGGCTTTGTTTTCCTGCAACTGGGCAACCACCTGCCGGTGCTGCTCTACCAGCACCACACTGCTTGCCCCGCGCGATGCGGCCTCAAAACCCAAAGCACCCGTGCCCGCGTACAAATCGAGCACCTGCATGCCTGTGCAATCCTGGCCCAACCAGTTGAACACGGTTTCACGCACACGGTCAGGCGTGGGCCTTAGGCCCTCAACGGCAGCAATTGGCAGCATGTGCCTGCGCCAAACGCCACCAATAATTCTTACTTTACTCAACTTATTTATTCAACCTTTCCACCCACCACCACGGTCACCAGCTTGTCGGCATTTACATGCCGGGCAAAGGCTTCGCGGGCACTTTGCACGGTCACCTTGTTAATCTCAGTGGTCCAGTTGTCCAGGTAATTCAATGGCAAACCGTGCAAACCCATCATTGAAATATTACCCAGCAGCTTGCCATTGCTGTCTATGCGCAGGGGGAAACCATTGATCAGGTTTTGTTTGGCTGCGCCAAGCTCGGCTTGGGTTGGGCCTTTCTCGATGAAATCAAGAATGGTTTTTCGCATAATTTGTACTGCTTGCGCGGTACTTTCTTTTTTGGTTTGCACGCCAGCCTGGAAAGGGCCTGCATCGCCTGCTGGCATGAAGTAAGAATAGGCACTGTAGGCCAGCCCGCGCTTTTCGCGAATTTCATCCATCAAACGCGACACAAAACCGCCGCCACCTAGAATATGGTTGGCCACCAACAGGTCGAAATAATCAGGCGCACCACGGCGCATGGCGGGCAAGCCCATCAAAATATGGCTTTGCGCGGCTGGGTGGTCAATTTGAATGGTCTGGCCTTTCATGGCCGCTTGCAGTTCTTTGTAGTCCATGCCACCCAAAGGGTTGACTGCGGGGTTACCTTCCAATTCACCTTTGGGCAACCCTGCAGTCAATTCATTGGCCAATTGCTCAGCCTGTGCGCGGGTAATGTTGCCAACCATTGACACCACAGCCTTGTTGCCCAAGTAACGGGCTTTATAAAACTGCTCCACATCAAGCAAGGTAATGGCGTTGAGGCTTTCCTCGGTGGTGTGGGTGCCGTAGGGGTGGTTCGGGTAAAGCGCTGTGGCAAATGCGCGCTCGGCCAAGGTATCGGGCTTGGTAAGCGATTCTTTCAAACCCGCCACGCTGCGGGCCATTTCCCGGGCCAGAATATCGCCATTGAACACGGGCTTTTGCACAACGGTTTTCATGAGTGCAATCGATTTTGAAAACTCAGGCTCAGAGGTTAGGGTACGCAACTGCACGCCAGCGGAATCGCTACTGGCACCGCCGGAAAACTGTGCGCCTGTGTCTGCAAACCCATCGGCAATGTCATTCTCAGAAAGACCCTCAGCACCGCGACCTATCATGTCGCCCGTGGCGCTGGCCAGGCCTTCTTTGCCCTTGGGGTCAGCGCGGCTTCCAGCAGGAAAATCTATGCGCACGTCCAACATGGGCAGCGCTTCAGCACGCATGAACATTACTTTGGCGCCACTGGCTGCTGTCCAGCTTTCAATCGGCAATGCAGCATAGGCCGGTGCTGCAAACACAGCCGCTGCGGTGGCACCTGCGGCAAACAGGCCGCGAATGAATACTTTGTTTTTGCTACTTAACATGATTCTTATTTCCTGCTCATTAGCTCAGTATTGGCTTGTTAGTGGCTCAGTCCCTTGGGCGGCGCGGCTTTCTTGTTGGGGTCAATTGGCAATGGGAACAAGGTACCCACAGTGAGCTGATCCTGATCGAAAAACTTTTGGGCGGCGGTTTGCACTTCTTGCGCGGTCACGGTTTTAATCTGCTCAATCATCCGGTCAATGTCGCCCACCTCAAAACCAATGGTCACGTTCTGGCCAATTTCAACAGCTTGCCCGTACAAGGAATCACGCTTATACACCTGGCTGGCAATCAACTGCGCTTTCACGCGAGCCAATTCAGCATCACTTACACCCTCATCGGCCACCTTTTTCACCTGCATCAACAGCGCCTTTTCCAGGGCGTCCACGGGTTGCCCGGGTGCAGGGGCACCATCCAGGTAAAACAGCGAAGGGCCACGGCCTGTCATGTCATAACTGGCGCCCACTTGCAGGGCCACTTTCTGGTTTTGCACCAACTCACGGTTCAGGCGGGCACCGGAATAACCGTCCAGCACAGCACTGAGCACTGCCAGTGAATAGGCATCGCGGTCTTTCATCACATCAACCAGCTTGGGCACCTTGAACCCCATAATCAAATACGGGTTTTCGGCTGGCGCCTTCACCTGCACACGGCGAATGCCTTCCTGCTTCGGTTCTTCTTGTGGTTTGCGCTCTTCCAGTTTTTTGGGTTTCACCTTGCCGTAGGTTTTCTCGGCCATGGCTTTCACTTGCACAGGCTGAACATCACCCACCACCACCAGCACCGCATTTTGTGGGGTATACCAAGTGTCGTACCACTTGCGGGCGTCTTTGTAGGTCATGGCTTCAAGGTCACTCATCCAGCCAATTACTGGCGCACGCGTGGGGTTGGCCATAAATGCCGTGGCCATAAAAGCCTCGTACAGCTTGCCGGTGGCCTGGTCGTCAGTGCGCCAACGGCGCTCCTCCATCACCACCTTGATTTCTTTTTCAAACTCGCTTTTGCTCAGCACCAGGTTGGCCATGCGGTCGGCCTCAAGGGCCATCACCTTGCTCAGGTCTTTGGCCTGAAGCTGCTGAAAATACGCAGTGTAATCGCGGCTGGTAAACGCATTGTCTCGCCCACCCAAGGCGGCCACGGTTTCAGAAAACTCGCCCACCTTCAGGTTTTTGGTTTGCTTGAACATCATGTGTTCAAGCACGTGGGCTACACCCGTGGTGCCATTGTATTCATCAATTGAACCCGCCTTGTACCACACCATGTGCGCCACGGTGGGCGATCGGTGGTCTTCCTTCACCACCACGCGCAAGCCATTGTTCAATTTGTATTCAGTAATGTCGCCATCGGCCGCATGGGCCAGTGGCAAATGGGTACTTGCCAGCAGCAAAAAACCCGCTGCCATTGTTGCGCAAGCCCGATTCAGTCGAAAACCAGTTTTTATCATTCAAGACACCTTTCACATCAAACGTGCGTTTTAAGCTCAATGGTAGAATAAGTTCTTCAACATCTCGCTGTGTGACAGTCGTTCACACCGCTTAGTTTCCACAATTGGAGTTTTTACATGCAGATTCCTGGGCAGAGACAGGACTGGCTGGGCCGCTTGAAATCCGGGTTAACCAAAACCCGTTCCGGCCTTACCTCCATGTTCACCGGCGAAAAGGTTGATGAAGCCTTTTTCGAAGAAATGGAAGAACGCCTGCTGCTGGCCGATTGCGGCTTGCCCGCCACGGAACTGCTGATGCAGAAAGTGCGCGACACGGTTTATCAAAAAGGCCTTACGAAACCTGAACAGGTGCGCCTGGTGCTTCGCGATGCAGTGTTTGACCTGCTTCGCCCCCTTGAAACCAGCATGGGCGTAGACCGCGCCCGCCCCTTGGTCATGATGGTGGTGGGTGTGAACGGTGCCGGCAAAACCACCAGCATAGGTAAACTGGCCAATCACTACGCCGAAATAGGATATTCCGTGTTATTGGCAGCAGGCGACACCTTTCGTGCAGCCGCCCGCGAGCAGCTTGATGTATGGGCCAACCGCAGCAGCGTGGACATTATTTCGGCGCAAGGTGCCGATCCCGCCGCCGTGGCTTTCGATTCCGTGCAGGCCGGCGTTTCGCGCAACAGCCACATTGTGATAGTAGACACTGCAGGCCGCCTTCCCACCCAAATTCACCTCATGGAAGAACTGAAAAAGGTAAAAAAGGTGCTGGGCAAAGCCAAAATGGATGCGCCCCATGAAATTGTACTGGTGGTCGATGCCACCAACGGCCAAAACGCCCTGCAACAAATCAAGGCATTCAACGATGCGCTTACACTCACAGCGCTGGTGGTCACCAAACTGGACGGCACCGCCAAAGGCGGAATTCTGGCAGCCATGAGCATGAGCACCCGCGTACCCGTGGCCTTCATCGGTGTTGGCGAAAAGCTGGGCGACCTGCGCCCCTTCAGCCCCCGTGAATTTGCCAATGCACTGGTGGGCATTGATACTGACGGAAACCAAACCGCATGATCCAGTTCAAAAACGTCACCTTGAAGTACGGTACCCACGCCGCCTTGAAGGGCGTGAACTTCCAGTTACCCAAGGGTTCATTCACCCTGCTGGAAGGCCACTCCGGTGCGGGCAAAAGCTCAATTCTCCGTTTGTTGGCAACATTCGAACAACCAAGCAGCGGCGATATCCTGGTGGGCAAAAGCTCGATTGCACGCCTTAACAGGCGCGAACGTGCCCACTACCGCCGCAATGTAGGCTACACCGGCATGGATGTTGAATTGCTGCACAACCGCAACTGCTTCGACAATGTGGCACTGCCCCTTCGCGTGGTGGGTTTAAGCGACAGCGATATTCAAAGCCGTGTGAAAGCCGCACTGGCTCGCGTGGGGCTAAGCCACACCGATCGCATGCTACCCAGTGAATTGTCGGGTGGCCAACAGCTGCGTTTGCAAATTGCACGCGCGGTGGTTAACCGCCCCGCCCTGGTGCTGGCCGATGAGCCCACAGCCCAGCTTGATGATGAATCGGCTGCACGCGTGGTCAGCCTGCTGGAAGAATTCAACCGGGCCGGTGTAACAGTTATTGTTGCCACCCACGAGGCGCACCGCTTTAACCGTATTACCCATCGCCTGAAACTGGGCGAAGGTGCAGTACTGCCCGCACCGGCTGATTTGTCGCACAATGGCGGCCGCGAAGCTGGCGTACAAACTTTTTCCAAAGACTTTCTGACCAAGGCCTACGGGGCTTGATTCAACTCCAAGAGACAACACATGCGTTGGTTACGTTTGCAGTGGTTTTCAATTTCTGCTGGTTTGAAACTGTGGCTTGATGAACCACTTGGCCACCTGTTCAACGCCTTGGTTTTGGCAATTGCGCTGGCCATGCCCTGGACCATTGCACAAGGCCTAAGCGCCATCGTGCCCAGCATGGACCGCTGGGTGGGTGATCCGGAAATCAGCCTGTACTTCAAGCCCGAGGCTACACTCGATTCCGTTAAAAGCGCAGCCGCGCAATTGAAACGCGACTTCGACCTCGACAGCGTAAGCATCGTAACGCCCGAACAAGCCATGGAACGTTTGCGCACGCAAAGCCAAACGCCCGATTTGGCACAAGCCTTGCCAGAAAACCCGCTGCCCTACACTGTTGTTGTGGTGCTGGAAGTGGATGCAACAACCAATACAAAAGCAATCGAGGCGAAAATTGCACAGTGGCATAACTTCACCGGCGTTGAGCATGTGCAATACGACGCACAGTGGGTGCGCCGCCTTCAATCAGTATTAAACGGCACGCAAATCATTGCCATGGCCCTGGCTGTTTTAATTGCCGGCATGGTGTTGGTAGTTACATTCAACACAGTGCGTTTGCAGCTGATTCGCAACCAGGCAGAAGTGCATGTACTGAAATCGCTGGGTGCTACCGACACCGAAGTGGGCCGCCCAACCTTGTGGTGGTCAGTCAGCCTGGCGCTGGTGGCTTTCGGTTTGGCCTATGCAGTGGTCAGTGGTGCAATGGGGTTGGCCGACGATGCCGCAGGGCAATTCATTCGTGAATTTGATCGCGACTTCCGTTTCGAGAAACCCAGCGGTATTACAGCACTGGGGCTTATCTTGGTATGGGTAGTGCTGGTAATGCTGGGTGCGTGGGCTTCAGTGAAAAGCACCGTGCTGCGCATTCACTAATACAGCCTGAATCATAACAATTGTTAAAAGGGACTCCCGGAGTTCCAACGCCACCATTTAAGGGGTATTTCACGCACACGAAAAAAAACGACAATCAGTGGTGATGAAATGTCGGAGAATGAACGTGATGATGTCGTTGAACCGCCTGATTGGCAATCTTAAAATATCTTCCAAACTTTTACTCGTTATCCTACCCTTGGCAATAGCTTTGGTGGCTTTGTTCACAATATTCATAAATAAACAGTCTGGATTGATCCGCACCACTGAACAGGAATTGCAGGGCGCTGAACAATATCCGCAGCTGCTTCAACTGATGGAAAGCATCCAGAAACACCGGGGCCTTTCACAAATCGTGCTGAAAGGTGATCCCAGCGCGCAACCCAAACTGGCTACAGAAAAGGCTGTGATAGACGACCTGCTGGCCCGCTTGGACAAACAATTGCCTGCCGATTGGGTACAAAGCCCAGCCACTTTGCGCCAGATAGAACAATCCTGGGGCGCCTTGAAAAACCAGGCTGCAAGCAGCTCAGCAACGCAAAGCTTTACACAACATACAGCACTGGTGGAACGGACCATTCAACTGATTCGGGATGTTGCAGACGACAGCACAATGACCTTTGACCCGGAAGTGGCTACTTATTACCTGATCAGTGCCGCGAACTTTGAACTTCCGTACCTGCATGAAAATGTCGCACTGCTGCGCGGAAAATTGTCAGGCTATGCTGCCAAAGGGGAGGCCGACCCAAGTACTATTGCCAAAGCCAGACAAGCCTTGTCGTCGGTCAACCAATACACCAACAACCTGGCACAGTCTTATCAAAAAGTTGAAACCGCCGGCATGAAGCTTGACGACAAAGTTGGCGAGCACGTACAAAAATTCAAACAGGACGTATTGGCTTTGGCCACCTTATTGAACACGCTTGAAGTCAACCCAACCGCACTGAAAGGCCCGGAAGTGTTTCAACAGGTTACCAAGTCGCTGGACGATCTTTCACAACTGGCGAACCTGTCAGTCGTTCAATTGAAAAAAGCATTTGATTTGAGAATCGAGAGAGAATCCCGAAGTGTTCAGCTTTACATTGTGCTGGCACTCATGTTTGCACTACCGCTGCTGGCGATCACGATTGCCTCTGTACGCAAAGTATCAATGGATACCAAGGTTTTACTCGACCAGGCCAAACATTTGGCGGCCTCTGATCTTCGCCAATTTGAAATACTTGATTCACGCGATGAAATGGGCATCATTTCCAAATCGATCGAAAATATCCGTCTGGCGCAAAATCGATCTGTCATGGAAATACAAAAACTCTCAGAAGGTTTGTACAAAGCGACCGCCAACGTCGACAAAGCCAGCCAGCAAATTGCCAGCAGTGCTAGTGAGCAATCGGATGCATCGTCCTCCGTGGCTAGCGCCGTAGAAGAACTGAGCGTTTCTGTGGGGCAAGTGAGCGAACAATGCGGCATTGCCAACCAACTGGCCACACAAACTGGCGACGCGGGTAAAGAGGGACTGAACCTCGTCAAAAATTCACGCTCAACCATGGAAGAAATCGGTAAATCATCGCTGGAATTGACAGAAACCATGAAAGCTTTGGGGGAACGGTCAGAAAATATTTCCTCAATCATTCAAACCATTGAGGAAATTGCAAGCCAAACCAACCTGCTTGCCTTGAATGCAGCCATTGAAGCTGCACGCGCCGGTGAGCAAGGCCGTGGATTTGCAGTAGTTGCAGATGAAGTACGCAAACTTTCCGAACGCACAGCAAACTCCACCAAAGATATTTCTGAACTGGTATCTGCCATTCAACACGACACTCGCCTCGCGATCCAGGATGTCAATGGATGGACAGAAAAAATATCGAGCGGCGTGAAGTTGACCGTCAGCATGGAAAACCAGATGGTTCAAATCAACCACAACAGTGGATCCACCGAAGAATCGGTGAAAGAGATTAACCAAGCCCTTCGCGAACAAAATGAAACATCACAAATGATCGCGAAGCAAGTAGAAAACATTGCCCAGATGACTGAAAACACTTTGGCAGTTGCCGAGTCCATGCGAAGCGTAGCCAATGAGGTGAATGCCTCATCGGAGCAACTGAAAAAGTTTGTTCAAACCTACAAAGTCAGCTGACCTCAGAAATTCAAAATAAAATTGCGCACACCTTTCGTCCACTCTGGTGGGTTTACGCGAAAGGTGTCCATCAACTTCTTGTTGTTCAACACCGAATAAGCCGGGCGTTGCGCTGCAAAATTCATGTCCGAAGTTTTCGCGCGTTCAATCGTTGGCATGCGTTGAACAATGCCCTGTTTGTGAGCATGTTCAATAGCCAGGCAGGCATAGTCAAACCAGGTGGTTACACCAGCTGCACTGGCATGAAAAATTTCACCGCTCGGCAATTCCGATGGAAAGTCGGGCAAAAAAGTAGGTGCCAGTTTGCCCATGGTTTTGTAGCGGTGCATGGCCACCACCCCAGCCACATTCAGGCCAAGTTCGGCTAACCAGTTTGCCGGTGTTGGGGCGCCGGTTTGGTCATCAACCACTTTCAGTGTGTCACGTTCTTGGGCCAGCTTGATCATGGTTCTGCAAAAGTTACCGCCACGTTGCCCATAAACCCAACTGGTGCGAAACACCACCCAATCGCCACCCACTTCCCTCAGGTATTTTTCGCCTTCCAGTTTGGACTTGCCATAAACGCTTAAGGGGTTGGTGGAATCGCTTTCCAGGTAAGGTTGAGTGGCCTTTCCATCGAACACGTAATCGGTGCTGTAATGCACCAGCACCACACCCTGCTTTTTGCATTGCTCGGCCAGCACACCCACTGCTTTTGCATTCACAGCGTGTGCCAATTCTCTTTCAGTTTCCGCCTTCTCCACATTGGTGTATGCAGCCGCGTTAATTACCACATCCGGGCGAACATCTTTCAGTGCGTTGATGATTGTGTCGGGCTTGGCGAGATCGACTTTGTCGCGACCGTAGCTTACACACGCGTCCATGGTTTCCATCAAAGCGGGTTTGGCATGTTGACCAATGGTGTGGCCCAACTGGCCATGTGCGCCAAGCACAAGTACGCGAATTCCCAAAACGAATGTCTCCTGAAAACTGACGCATTAGTTTAACTGAAAGCGTGAGTCAGTTCAGGCGCTGCCTTTGCATGCGATCGTAAAGCGCCCGGGATGAATCAAGCCTGCCCTGCAACTGTTGCACGCGCTGATCTCGGTAAAGCCTTACTTGTTCAACGGCTTGCTCAACTGGCCTGCCAGTTAGTGCCGCAGCCACCACCGAAGGGCTAGCCCATGCCGGGCGAATACTGTTCTGCATTTTGGCAGCCGCCAGGCGCGAGCGCTCACCTGCAAAGCCAACGTTACCGAGCTTCGCAACACCCAGCAATCGGGAAAAACGATTCAATTCCTCTTCGGGCAAAATGCCATCTGTTTGATTGTTCTGTATTGCTGCCTCATGGCGGTCGAGGAAGTATTGCATCAAGGTAACGCTGGCAGACTTGCTTTGCCTGCGAATCTCTGGCAACAAGGCACTCAAGGCGGTTTTGAATTCTATTGAATTCAGTACCTGGTTAATTGCTTGCCTGGATTCCTCTTCACCAAGATTAAACCTGCCAAAGCTGGAAAACTGCTTTATAAAATCAACTACAAGCCTGGCTTTTTGGTGGCTGGCAAGCCCAATCGCATCTCTGTTCAAAGCACCTAATACCTGCTTCCATACATCAATCGATTCCAGTGCCCGGCGCTTTATGTCGGGCTGTTCCTCAGGCTGCAACACAAAATTTTCGATTGCAGCGGGGGTTAAGCGCACCACTGCTTCACGAATACTGGCCAAAGGGTGGGTTTTACTTGCGCCTATTGAGCCCCGACCCGCCCCAAAAATCACAGTGTGGCCAAGTATCGGGATCACCAACTTTTTCCAGTGTGCCGCGCTCAGGCTGCGCGTTGCATCGCTGAATTGACCTATTGCATCACCTGCCCACAAAGCTTTCACAAATGGCATTTTTAAGTGCCCATCATCAACCTGGCTTAACAGGTAGCGCTTCATTAATTTGTACGCACGGGTTTGCGGGTCCTGATTGCGCGCCAAGCCGCCGGCAGCAATTTCCTGCAAACTTGAAAACAACCTCGCAGCCCTAAACTTGCCCATTGTTTGTACCACAGTCAACATCACCTTCAAGGCCTGCTCTGCTTGTGAGCTATCGTCGTCATTCAACATGCGCCGTTCAATTGAATCGAGCAGTTGGCAAATAATCTGATTGAGAGCAGGGCTTGTCTCGCGCCCGGCAAGGTTTTCCAGCGCAGGGCACACAACCTTCACGTAATGCGATGAATTCGTCCACTCGGAAAGGTAAGCAATAAAGTCAGTCATTCCCTGAAAATCGCCAGATACCCGCATACACCGTTGAACTGCAGAATCGAAAAGCTCCTGCATTTCAGTTTGAATGGGACCATCGGGCAGGGTGTTGCCCAGGGAATACAAAAAAACATCTTTGGCAGCTTCTACAACGCCAAAACGCGCTGCATGCACTCGTGAACTTCTATGTTCCCAGCTGTCCAGTACTTCGAGATCGATATAACCCACCCGAGCGCATTGAACTACAATCTCATCCTTCAACTTGGCCAGTGAGTTGCCGTTCACCCCTTGAAGAACTGCCCTCAAATACAAGCCCATTGCATCGACAAACAACGTTGGCATTTCAGACTGATTTACCCTTTCCACGCGAGAGCTTTTTGAAAGCCTGGGAAGAATTAAATGAGCGAACAAATCCCGTGTAAAAGTGGGTGAGTTAATCAGGGAATGTACATCAATTAAATTGCATTCCAGAAACAGACTTAGATTGCCACCCACATAGTCCAGGTAAACAGGCAAGCGATTGCGAAGCTGTGCAATCACTTCCTTGTTGCGCGCTGTAGGGATGAAATCTTCATCCCGTGAAAGCGAGAGGTTTCGGGCTTCGAAGCCAAGGACATTTTTCTGCGCGGCTGTGAATATGCCCCTGGTTAAGCCAGTCGCACAATCGGGGTTCGCCAACACCAAAGCCATTTTTGAAACCGGGTCGATGTAATCTCGCAACCTTGAAAACAGGTTGGAATAAATTTGATCACGGTTGATTCGGGCAGGTAAAAAGGTGTCTTCGTCGGGGTCACCAAAATAAGCTCTGGTCTGATGAAATTCACTGTGCTCAATATTGCCGCCCAAAGCCTTTTCTTCGGAAGAATCGGGCAAATAAGGATGAAACAAACCAATTACGCTGGCCTTGTCTTCACTCACATTCTTCAAAAAACTGTAAATATCATCGGTCTTGCCATCGTATACGGCTTTCTCTAGCAGGGTAATCAAAGGCTCAATTTCGTTGTGAATAAGGTCATTGATTTCCTGAATCAAAAATGCCCTGTAGTCCTGAAAGTGTCTTGCCAAAAAACCTGGCCGGTTGGCATTCCAGCGTCGGTGTATCTGGTTTCCTTGGTGAAGGTGCGGTGAACGCTGCTCCACCTTGGCAAACAGCTTGTCGATTGCGCCCAGGTTCAGTTGCTTTGGCAAACTTTGTACAGCTGACAAATTGCGGGTCACAATCATGATTCGCTCGTAAGTACCATCCAGGCAATTCAACTCAGAGTTGGGCAAAGCCAGAATTGACTCCAGCGCAGCTTTTTGGGTGGCCTTGTTTTTGATATCGGTTGTAATGCCCAAAAACCGGTTAAACACCACCAACAATTCGGCAGACCGGGATGCATTAACAACCTTTTCCACCATGTATTCGCGAAACCGCCCACCGGGCTGTATGCAGGCCTTGGCGGTGTCAGACAACACATCAGCATGGTTCTCCAGCAGCAAATCAAAAATTCGATTAACCGCCCTGTCACCGCTCAGGCTTTGTAATTCGTCCTGCGGCAAATATTCTTTAATCGCCTCATTCGAGTCGGAAGCCGCCGCACAAAAAACATCAAGGTCGGGCTTGATCAAGTTCTTCGTCAGCAAGGGGCGGCGAGCCGAAGGCGGCAAGCTGAAACTCCGCACAGAGTCAGTGGACGCTACAGAGGAAATTTGGGACAAGCCGGACAAGCGGGACAAGGCCGAGTGAAACGAGTCAACTGAGTTAACCAACACAACCCCCAAAGGCAAAACAAGGCGAATCGAAACAAAAATTTCGACTTAGTAACCTTTCAGGCTTGCTCAGTTTCAAATTAACTTTTAGCGTTAAGAAGTAACCTCACTCACCCACGCCTGGTTTGCCAGGTACCACTGCACGGTTTTACGAATTCCGGTTTCAAATGTTTCAGCCGGCTTCCAACCAAGCTCACGTTCAATTTTTCGTGCATCAATTGCATACCGGCGGTCGTGGCCTGGGCGATCGGTTACAAATGCAATTTGTGTGGAATATGAAAGGCCATCGGCGCGCGGCTGCAATTCATCCAGCAAACGGCAAATCAACTTCACCACATCCAGGTTGGCTTTCTCGTTCCAGCCACCAATGTTGTAAGTTTCGCCCAATACGCCACGCTCCAGCACGGTGCGTATGCCACGGGTGTGGTCTTCAACAAAAAGCCAGTCGCGAATTTGCTGGCCGTCTCCGTACACGGGCAGTTGCTTTCCGTTCAGCGCATTCATGATGCACAAAGGAATCAATTTTTCCGGGAAGTGGTAAGGCCCGTAGTTGTTACTGCAATTGGTGGTTAATACAGGCAGGCCATAAGTGTGGTGCCATGCACGCACCAAGTGGTCGCTGGCAGCCTTGCTGGCTGAATAAGGGCTGTTGGGCTTGTACCGATTGGTTTCAGAAAAAGGTGCATCGTCTGGGGCCAATGTGCCATACACCTCGTCGGTACTCACATGCAAAAAGCGGAACGCAGCTTTGGCCTCGCCTTCAAGGCTATTCCAGTATTCCCTTGCACATTCCAGCAAACGGTAAGT
This sequence comes from Burkholderiales bacterium, assembly GCA_021299735.1. Classification (GTDB taxonomy): domain Bacteria; phylum Pseudomonadota; class Gammaproteobacteria; order Burkholderiales; family Burkholderiaceae_B; genus Limnobacter. The sequence continues at coordinate 19,766 of JAJTEM010000023.1, forward strand.
GCCCACCACATTCGTTTCAATAAAGGCGCCGGGGCCAAGAATAGAACGATCCACATGGCTTTCCGCTGCGAAGTTCAACACAGCGCGCGGTTTGTGTTTCTCGAAAATGGCGCGCACAGCATTCACATCGCCAATGGAAGCATGCACAAAAGTGTGTTCAGGCCGGTTAAGTGCGCTGCTCAGGGTGCTGAGGTGGCCAGCGTAAGTTAAAGCATCCAGGCTAGCCACCGGCTCGGTGCTGTGTTCAAAGTGTTGCCGCACATAACACGAACCAATAAAACCTGCGGAACCAGTAACAAGTAAAGTCATGATCGGTTGGTAATTTACTTAGAATAAAACCTGAAATAAAAAAACACACAATAAGTCACAATAATAATTGTGCAAATCAGGGCGCTATTTCAATTAGCACAGGCATCAGCCAACTTTTTAATTTATTGGGGACAGAACATGAGCATTAATGTAAAACTCATCACGCGCATGGGCTTGATTGCTGTGGCGTGCTCACTGGCAGCAGCTTGCGTCGCTGTAGTGCCCACCAACAACAGCAGCAGCAAAGGCAGTAACACCACTGCCTCAATGTGCAATATTGAGGGCAAACAAAAACAGGATTTATCCGACGGCACCACCAAAGCCAACATTACCCAGTCTTGCGAAGAAACCGTGATTTATATAGAAAACCAACACAAACAGCATCCCAAGCGTTGCCGTGTAGTGATTGGCGAACAATTAACCGAGCTTTACATCATGCCCGGCGAAAACCGCACACTGACACAAACTGGCACAGTGGCGCGCAACACGGTGCAAGTAAGTTGTATCAACGACTGGAACCGCACCAAGTAAAACCCGGTTAGCCCTGTGGTTAACCATGGTTAACTATGGTTAAAAGTGATCTTTTACATTTCATGCTGATTTAACATCCCATTGTGGTTACGTTGGTGAAATGGAAAATCAGCATGAAAACAGTTTTATTACTTGATGACGCGCGCTCCATTCGCAGCGTTTATTCGGAAGTAATCCGCCAAGCCGGGTTTGAGGCCGTCACAGCATCCAGTGCCGAGGAAGGCTTGCAATATATAGTTGACCACGGCACCCCCGATCTCATCATTACCGACATCAACATGCCCGGCATGAGCGGCATGGAATTCTGCAAACGGGTTCGGCACGTGGCCATCCAAACGCCCCTTCTTGTCATGAGCGTACTGTCAGACAAGGGTTTGGTCGCTGAAGCAAGAAACCTTGGCGTTCAAGGTTGGATGCTCAAGCCCGTCGAACCTGAATATTTTCTGAATAAACTGAAATCAGTTCTAGGTGAATCACAGGCCTTGCCCAGTTGATAGCACACCAAATACAACAAAAAATTCACCCAAAAAACACAGTTGCCCCAAAAAAGTGCAACCATCATGCCCCCTTTTGGGATTAACTCGAATTGAGGGAGGGTTTTCCCCCTGCTCCCGAGATTTAGGCGCGTGCAGTTGACGCAGACTAATTTGACCGCCTAAATGTTACAAGGAGTAATGCATGTGGCCCTTTAACAATTCCAGCCAAAATCAAATTCTCGACCAAACCATTGATGCTGTGATCAGTATTGATGAAAACAACCTGGTGACCTACTACAACGCCGCAGCCGAAAAATTATGGGGCTATAGCCGCGACGAAGTATTGGGCCAAAACGTGAAAATGCTGGTGCCAAGGGCCATTCAAGGCAATCACGACGATTACGTTAACCGCAATCGCAGCACGGGCCAGGATCGAATTGTAGGCACCTTTCGAGAGGTTGAACTTGAACGCAAGAACGGCGAAAAAGTTTGGGCCTCACTGAGCTTGTCTCGCGTTAAAACCGGAAAAAAAATTTGCTACACGGCTTTTGTGCGCGACATTTCTGCCGAGCGCAATGCACGCGAACAAATCAACCAAACACTGGAACAAACCATTGATGCAGTGGTGACAATCGACGGCAAGAACAACGTTACGTTTTTTAACAAAGCAGCCGAACGGCTTTGGGGTTATGACCGCGAAGAAGTACTCGGCAAAAACGTAAAAATGCTGGTGCCCATGGCCATTCAAAGCAACCACGACAACCTGGTGAATGCCAACCGCACCACAGGTGTGGACAAAATTGTGGGCACCAGCCGGGAAGTTCGCATAGAGCGCAAGGATGGCCAAGTGGTATGGGGTGGTTTGTCACTTTCCAAATTGCGGGTAGGCGATCAAATCATGTACACCGCTTTCGTGAAAGACGTGACCAAAGAAGTTGAACAGCGCGAGCAATTCAGGCTACTCTCACTGGTGGCCAATGAAACCGACAACTCGGTGGTAATTACCAATGCAGAAGGCCTGATTGAATACGTTAACCCCGGCTTCATCAGGCTGACAGGCTACAGCCTGAAGGAAGTGCAAGGCAAAAAGCCAGGCCACGTATTGCAAGGCAAGGAAACCTCGAAAGAAACAGTTCAAAAAATTCGCGAGAAAATTCAGTCACGCGAAGCCTTTTACGATGAAATTTTGAACTACGATCGGCACGGCAACCCCTACTGGATTTCACTTGCCATCAACCCCGTATTTGACGACAAAGGCGTTCTACGCCAATTCATTTCAATTCAAGCCAACATCACTGAAACAAAAAACAGGTCTGTTGAATTTGATATCCGATTGAACGCAATACAGCGGTCTAACCTTGTGCTGGAATGGAATGCGCAAGGCGATATTGAAATGGCGAACCTGCTTTTTAGAAACCTGCTGGGTGCTAAAACGCCCGACGACATCAAGCGCGCAGAAAATAAACTGAACCAAGTAGTCAACGGCACCGAACTGGGCAAGCTGCAAAAAGGCGAAGCGGTGTCCACTGAACTTCGCTTCCAGAACAACAACGGGCAAGCCGTTTACGTTGCAGCCACACTTACCCCCATTCAAGGCTTTGATGGCAACATCAAACGCATTGTGATGTACGGCACTGACATCACCGCCCGACGCCGCACGATTGAAGAAACAAACCAGGCCATGCAAGATGTGGTTCAAGTGAGCGATCAAATTGGATCGATTGTTGGCACCATCAACGGTATCGCCTCACAAACCAACCTGCTGGCCCTGAATGCCGCCATTGAAGCAGCAAGGGCTGGCGAAGCTGGCCGCGGTTTTGCGGTGGTTGCAGATGAAGTGCGAGGCCTTGCCCAGCGCAGCGCCTCTGCTGCTTACGAAATTTCCAACCTGGTGGGCGAAACCAAACACAAGGTGGAAGGCCTTGCTAAATCGCTGGGTGAACTGGACGCAAGGCAGGCTGAAAACAATTAAGCAAACCCCAAAAAAATCAGGCTTTCTCCAGTTTGTTGCGGGCCAGTTCAACACTGCGTTCTGCGCCCAGTACATTGAGCAATACAATCACCCGTTCGTCGCTTTTGTTGGCAGCAATTTTGCCAATCAATCCTTCGAACGGGCCCTCGGCCACCCTTACCTCGCCACCCACCTGCAACTGGTTCAGCTTGAGCAAATCAAGCACTGAATCAGAATCAACCTCGCCTTGAATCAGCTCGATCAACTCCCGGGGAACCACAGCGGGTTTGCCGCCAAATTTCACCAAATCCACACAGCCTTTCGTAGAGCGCAGCTTGGAAAAATCGCTTACCCCCACCTCAAGGTGAATGAACATGTAGCGGGGAAACAGCGGTTCAACCACCTGCACAGTGCCCTGCCCAGTCTTGCGTTTCTGCACACGGGCCTGCGGAAAAAACACACTGTAATTCTGGCGCTGCAGGTTTTCCAGCGCCACAACTTCCTGGCGAGGTTTGGTGTACATCACATACCAATACTTCATTACCGACTTAACTCCGTAAACAGCATTCCTTCAGAATCTTTCTGCGACAACACCGGCTTTGCCACGGCAGCCCGCTTCAACGGCCAGTCTATATTCAACACCGGGTCGTTCCACGCAAGGCAGCACTCGTGCTCGGGGCTGTGGTGTTCAGTAACCTGGTAACTGGTAATTGCATGGTCGGTCAGCGTTAAAAAACCATGTGCAAAACCCGGTGGTATCCACAGTTGCGCATGGTTGGTGTCGCTTAACTCACAACCATACCACTGGCCAAATGTATCGGAATTTTCGCGCAAGTCTACAACCACATCAAACACGGCACCATGCACCACACGCACCAACTTGCCCTGCGCCCTGGGCACGCTTTGCCAATGCAGGCCGCGCAACACACCTCGCTTTGACAGCGATTCATTCGTTTGCACAAACTCGGGCTGCATGCCGGTAAGCCGCTTGAACGTTTTCGCATTGAAGCTTTCAAAAAAATGACCACGGTTGTCGGTGTACACGGCAGGCGTTAAAAGCAACAAGCCTTTTAAAGGAGTAAGGTTACAATTCATGTGTATCACCAATTAATTATTCCAGCATGATCCTAGAACTCAGCCCTTTCGACAATGCCATACTTCGACTTGATGAGGGTATTCAGCGCTATCAAAAAGACATCACTGATACCCAAATTCGTGATGGATTGATTCAACGCTTTGAATTCACCTATGAACTTAGCCACAAAATGCTGAAGCGTTTTCTGGAATCAACCGCACCCAACCCCGCTGAAATTGATGAATTGGCATTTCAAGACATTATCCGAACCGGCAATGAACAGGGTTTGCTTCTGAGTGACTGGACACAATGGAAAAAATACAGGGAGATGCGCTCGCGGACCAGCCACACTTACGATGAATCAGTCGCCTTGCAAGTGGTTGCTGAAATACCCGCATTCTTGCAGGAAGCGAAATTTCTGAATACGCAACTTCACTCGAGAAACAAGTGAAAATAAAAGAAAAAGAACTTGCGCTGGTTCAACACATTCTGGGGAATATTGTGCCTGAATGCGAAGTGCGTGCTTTCGGATCAAGAGTGAATGGAAACCCAAAACCCTTTTCCGACCTGGACCTTGCATTGGTCGACGTGAAACCTGTTGCCCTGGATATCCGGGCAGACCTCGCTCACGCCTTTTCCGAATCAGACTTGCCGTGGAAAGTGGATGTGGTCGACTGGCTCAGCATTTCGCCAGAGTTTCAGCAGATCATTCAAAAAAATTATGAAGTTGTTCAAACGCCCGCTTCAATCAAGCCCAACAAATAATCGCCATAACCGCTATTGCGCAATGGCTTGGCCAGCGCAGCAAGTTGAGCCGAAGTAATCCACTGATTGCGCCATGCAATCTCTTCCGGGCAACTCACTTTCAACCCCTGCCTGCGTTCAATGGTTTGAATGAAGTTGGCAGCATCCAGCAAACTATCTGCCGTTCCGGTGTCCAGCCACGCCTGGCCGCGGCCCATGTGCTGCACCTCAAGTTGGCCCATTTGCAAATAGGCTCGTATTACATCGGTAATTTCAAGTTCACCGCGCGCCGAAGGGGTTAAGCCTTTCGCAATGCCTGCGGCCTGCCCATCAAAAAAATACAGGCCTGTGACCGCCTGTTTGCTTTTGGGGTTTTCAGGCTTTTCCTCTACACCAATCACAGTACCTTCTGCGTTCAGTTCAAGCACACCATAGGCCCGTGGGTTGGCCACTGAATAGGCAAACACAGTGGCGCCACGCTTTTGCCCATAGGCATAGCGCATTTGACGCACCAGGTTTTGACCGTAAAAAAGGTTATCGCCCAGCACCAGGGCGCAGGGCTCACCCTGCAAAAAAGGTTCAGCCACAATCAGCGATTGCGCAACGCCTCCGGGCGTCGCCTGCACCGCATAGTCAATTCGCATACCCCAACGGTTGCCATCTCCCAGCAACTGCTCAAACCGGGGCGTGTCGTTCGGGGTGGAAATAACCAGTACCTCGCGCACGCCAGCCAGCATCAAGGTGCTCAGCGGATAGTAAATCATGGGTTTGTCATACACTGGCAGCAACTGTTTACTAACAGCGGCTGTGGCCGGGTACAGGCGGGTGGCTTGTCCACCTGCCAACACAATGCCTTTGCGGTTCATGTTTTCACCTTGATCAACCTTGCATATTTAATATCTTATGTTAAATATGCAAAGATAACCCCTCCCCAAGCTACAACAGCTTCGCTAGCCTTGCCAAAGCATCCACCCCTTCACCCAACACGCTCAGTTGTTTGATCGGGGTTTCCAGTTCAGCGAGTTGCTTGCGCATGGTTTTCACATACCCAGCTAACTCGGCAAGCTCGGTTTTTGCTTTGGTGCTCAGCTGCGCAAAGCGCGCATTTTCTGAATTCACAAAAGCCAGGTACGCAGCGGCCAATGCATGCTGGTGTTGCTTGCGCTCTTCGGCAGTCAACTGGTCTACATCAATTAAATACAAGGCAGAAAACACTGCATGCACGTCATCTTGCAAGGCTTCAAAATTACTTGGTGTCATGGGTCCCTGGCTCACGATTATTGGCTGCCTGAATGTTTGAGTTGAGTTGATCAAAAACGCCCTGCAAGTGCGCAAAGCTGCCCTCGCCCCGCAATACATTTACCCATGCCTGCTGCATCTCGATACTGGCCGCCTTGGCCTGCTCCAGCAGTTCAATAGTGGGCGCTTGTTTAACGTGCTTTATCCAGGCGTTCTTCCAGGTTTCGCCCAGTTTTTTGTCATCCACAAAGGGCTTCAATACTTTCTCGCGATATTCCACCTGGCGGGCCAGGGCCTCGCGCTGGGTAATCCACTTTATTTGTTCTTCCAGAATTTGCTGGTTCAGTAACAGTGCCTGCGCCACAGGCTCAGCGCTGCGCAGCAATTCCTCGCGTACCTGTGCACTGTGCCTGAATGCTGCCACATGCCCGGCCACACCAGCCACCGCGTCCTTGGCAACACGGGGTATGCCACTTATGTCGGGCACCTTGTTCAAGGCCTCCACCAGCTTTTTCAAAGCCTGGGTCGTGCCCGTGCTTGTATCGCCTTTGGCCAGTGCGCTTAGCTCAGCGAAATACAAGGCCTGTGTGTCAAGGTAGTCGCTTGTGGTTTGCAGAAGAGCTGCCCTTTGCTGCATGGCTTGCGTTTGCTGCTGCAGTGTTGTGTTGTCGCGGGGCAAGTTGGGCAGCAAATCGGCTGTAAATTCCAGGCTGTGTTCAAGCGCGAAACTGTTTACCTTCTTCAGGGTGCCGGTGTACTGCTTCCCGGTATTGGCGAGGCCTTCGGCCTGTAAGGGGGTTTTGCTGGCACATGCGGCCGAAAGTAACAGCATGGCGCACAAAGGTGCACACAACGCAAAACGTGAATTCAATTGAAGCAAACAAACCTCCGGTGGCTTAAACAATATTTGGCAACCAAAATACCGGGAAACTTTACCGGGTGAGAACACGCATATTGGGTAAGTGAAACCGGGACAAAACTTTTACATATTGCCTACCAGGCGCATACCAACTTATGCTTGGTACACATCACTGATTGTTCTTTTTATGAAAGCCAATAGCACCCTCGAAGCTACAATTCTGCGTGAACAAACCAAACTTCTTTTCGAACACCTTCCTTTTGTTTTGTACGGTGTTATGGCCTCATCAGCTGGCCTCGTAACCCTACTTTGGCACACTGGCCAAAGCACCGAACTACTGCTGTGGTTACTCGCGGTGTATCTTCTTACCGCTTTGCGCTGGTTGGCGCGCAGGCGTTTCAACGCACTGGGTACACACTTCGATGAACAACACTGGTTGCAAGTGGCTATTCAGCTCACGGCAGCATCGGGTATTTTGTGGGGCTTTGCAGGTGTCGTATTTTTCTCGACCAACCCGGTAGTGCTCATGACACTCACTATTTTTCTGGCTGCCATGGTGGCTGGTGCCGTGTCTTCCCATGCTTGTCACACCCCAGCCTATGCGGCATTTGCACTGCCCGCCTCCCTGCCTTTTATTGCACGCTGCTTGTGGGAAAACACAACGTTTTACTGGGTACTGGGTGCAGCATCACTCGCGTTCGTGCTTATCAATATTCACTATGGCCGCAACCTGCAAAACATGGTCATTCAATCCATTCGCTTGCGGTTTCAAAATGCTGAATTGGTGTCTGAACTTACCTTGCAAAAAGGCGTTGCCGAGCAGGCAAGTATGGCCAAAACCCGTTTTCTGGCAGCAGCCAGCCACGACCTGCGACAACCCGTGCAAGCCATTGAACTGCTGGTAGATGCACTGCGCGAAGACCTTGCCAACCACCCCAGCAAAGGTTTGCTGGATCGAATTCAGCAAGCAGGCCATGGCTTGCGCAACTTGCTGAATGCTTTACTGGATTCTGCAAAAATAAACGCAGCGGCCATTACCGCCAAGCCGCGCCACATTCAACTGGCCCCTTTACTGAAACGCATTGCCAACGATTTGGCAGCCCAGGCACAACACAAAAGCCTGGATATTCGCGTAGCCCAAACCAAAGCCTGCGCCTACACCGACCCCGCTTTGCTGGAACTGATTCTTCGCAACTATATTGAAAACGCAATCAAGTACACCAACGAAGGGCGAATACTGGTGGGTTGCCGCAAACAAGGCAAACACATACGCATTGAAGTTCACGACACCGGCATAGGCATACCTGCCAGCGCACAAGAAACCGTTTTTCAGGAATTCTACCAACTGGGCAACCCAGAGCGGGACAAAGCCAAAGGCTTGGGGCTGGGCCTGTACATTGCCTACAGCCTTGGCAAGCTGCTTAATCACGACATAGGGGTCAATTCCACAGTGGGCGAGGGATCGATGTTTTACGTCACTGTACCCCAAGGCGATGCCAGCCACCTGCTGGATGAACCCAGCCGCGCACAAGCCAGCTACAAAACGCCGTTGACAGGTAAAACCGTGTTGCTGATTGACGACGATGATTTGGTACGCGCCAGCGTAACCGAAATGCTGAACCGCTGGCAGTGCTCTACCATTGCCGCAGAAGATGCAGAAACAGCCCTGCGCATTTTAATGGCCAGGGGCCGAATGCCCGACGCCATTGTGGCCGACTACCGCCTGCGCAATAACAGCACCGGTGTGCAAGCTATCAAACTGTTACAGGGGCAGCTTGGCAATATACCCGCCGTGATATTGACTGGCGACACCGCGCCCAGCCGCATTCATGAAGCCAAAAGTTCCGGCCTCATGATTTTGCACAAACCGCTTAGTGGTGTGCAGCTACGGGATACCTTAAGTGATTTGATGGCTAGCAAAGCGATTAGTTAAACGCTAAACAGGATAAAACCGAACACCCTTTTCCAAAATATTGTGTTTTAGCGCCTCGTTTTCCAGTTGCTCAAACTGGATGCAGTCCACCTTGAATACCAGTGGTAATGCATCTATCTCATTCCACAAGGCGTTGAAAGTAGATTGGGGCATACTTGGCGCTACAACAGCCAAATCAATGTCGCTGCCATCCCTAAAATTACCTGCGGCACGAGAGCCGAACAAATAAACAATTTGAATATCCGGATAACGAGCGAATACAGCCTGAATTTGATCAATGACTTGATCAGCCAGACCATATCTCAAATTCAATTTTGGCTCCATTGCTGCACTTCTTTAGCCAAATTCTGAAACATCGTATCTCCGCGACTTTTCACAAAATCATATACTTGGTCGGCCAGTTTCTCATCATAGGTGTGACTCGAAAGGTTACGCATTCGCTGTGCCTCACTCCAAGCGTTGCCATCATGTATAAGCCCAGCTACTAGAGCCTCTTTAAAAACATCACGAGGATTCAAGGCCACGATACCCAAAATCTCCAGCCGAAGCTTCAAGGTTTTCCAGGCCAGTTCCCAACAAAACTCAAAGCGTTGAATAACCGAATCTCGAATGAAGGAATCCACGGGCTGCGCACAGGCCTCGGTCAGCCGTTGACTTGCTTTTATAAAATCAGCAGATCTTTCATTCAAACGTTCCATATTCATCCTATGCCCTTCCATACACATCATCAAAGCGCACAATGTCGTCTTCCTCAAGGTAGTCGCCACTTTGCACTTCAATCATCACCAGGTTCAGCACACCCGGGTTCACCAGGCGGTGCCGATTGCCGGCAGGTATGTAGGTAGATTCATTCTTGCGCACCAAAAACACATTCTCGCCATTGGTTACTTCAGCGGTACCGCTGACCACTATCCAGTGTTCGCTTCGGTGGTGGTGCATTTGCAAACTTAAGGATGCGCCCGGCTTTACTTCAATGCGTTTAATTTTGTAGCCTGCGGAATCTTCAAGCACAGTGTAGGTGCCCCAAGGGCGGTGCACTGTGGGGTGCAAATTCACCAGTTCGCTGCCCTGCGCCTTCAGGGTTTCAACCACTTTTTTAACATCTTGGTGGCGGCTTTTGTCGGCAACCAGCAAAGCATCGGCTGTATCTACAATCAACAGGTTTTCAACGCCCAGTGTGGCTACTGCACGGTTGCCCAAACGCACGTGGGTGTTGTTGCTGTCAATTGAAATAAGCTGGCCCGCGCCTTCCTGTTGCACTGTGTTGCCCAGTGTATCGGGTGTGCATTGCTCGGCCAGTGCGGTCCAGCTGCCAATGTCGCTCCACTGAAAACTGGCTGCAACCACTGCCACGTTGCTTGCTTTTTCCATTACAGCGTAGTCAATGCTGATGTCGGGCAACTTCGCAAATTCATTTTTATCAAAAGTAAAAACACTGCCATTGGCCTTGGTGTTTTTGCTTTCCTTTGCACCGCCCCACACTGCTTTGGCCTGACTGGCCACAGCAGGTTCATTCTGTTCCAAAGCCTGCAGCAAGTTGCCTGCACCAAGCGCAAACATGCCACCATTCCACACGTATTGGCCGCTGGCCAAATATTCCATGGCCAGCTCAAGCTTGGGCTTTTCAACAAAACGCTTCACTGCAAATGCACCGTTAATTTCATCGACTGGCGCACCTTGCTGTATGTAACCAAAACCGGTTTCTGGCGTGCTGGGCGTAATACCAAAACAAGTTAGCCAACCCTTGCGCGCTGCGGCCACGGCTTGCTGCGCAACACGTACAAATTCAGCCACAGGGTTAATTAAATGGTCAGCAGGCAATACCAACAGCACCGGGTTTTCACCAGGGTAACGGGCTTGCGCCCACTGCGCCGCCAATGCAATTGCAGGTGCGGTGTTGCGGCCTTGGGGTTCCAGCAACTGGTGCAAGGCCATGCCACCGCCTTCGCTGTTCAACACAGGCATGCATTCGTCTTGCAACAAAAATTGATAGCTTTCATTGCTGACCAACAACACATCGGTAGAAGAAGCAACCTTGGCCACCGCCGCTGCACGCCGCACAGTTTGCGCAATCAGGCTTTCAGCACCCACTTTCAAAAAGGGCTTCGGAAAATTTTTGCGCGACAAAGGCCACAAACGGGTGCCGGCGCCGCCGCATAGAATGACTGGAATTACTCGGGTGCTATTGCTCATGTTTAACCTGTTGTCAAAGTTTATCCAAGGCATCTGTCCATGCCAGCACTTCGCCTTGGCTGCGACTGCTACTTTCTTCACCGCCGTAAATTACGGTTGAACGTGCAGCCTGCGGATTCAATTTCTCAAATTTCGTTAATTGTTTAAACCAGTCAGGGCTAAATGTCGCACCCGACTTTATTTCATAACTTTCAAAAACCCCATCACGCTGGGCAAGTAAATCTACTTCCTGCCCAGCTGAATCGCGCCAAAAATAAATGCCTGCTTGCTGCCCTTTGTTTAGCGCCGATTTGTAGGCTTCAACAACCATCATGGTTTCAAATATTTGCCCACGCAGCGGGTGTGTATTCAACACAGCAGCGGAATGAATTCCCAGTAACCAACACAACAAACCCGTATCCAGAAAGTAAAGCTTGGGTGTTTTTACCAAACGCTTACCAAAGTTTTCAAAATACGGCTGCAGGCGCATTACCAGGTAGCTGGCTTCCAACACGCCAATCCATTCCCTTGCTGTTACCGCACTAACACCAGCATCGGCACCCAAAGCGCTCAAATTCAAAAGCTGCCCTGAACGCGCTGCAGCCAAGCGCAAAAAACGCTGAAAAAGCTGCAAGTCTTTAATTTGCAGCAACTGCCGAACATCACGCTCTACATAGGTGGCCACATAGTTGGCAAACCAGTCTTGTGGCAACAACTCTCTGCTGTACAAGGCCGGGTAATGGCCTTTCAGCATCATTTCATCCAGGCCGTTTGGCAACTGCCCGGCTTGGCGCAACTCTAATCCCTGCAAGGGCAACAATTCAACACGCCCAACCCTGCCAGCCAAAGATTGCGTAATGTGCCGCACCAAATCAAATTGCTGCGAGCCAGTCAAAATGAAATCGCCCATGCGCTGGCGTTCATCGACCAAACCCTGAAGCCAGGACAACAAGGCAGGTACACGCTGTACTTCATCAATAATCGCACCGTCGGCAAACTGCGCCAAAAACCGCTTGGGGTCGTCGCTTGCAAACAGCCGTTGCTCCGGGTTTTCAAGCGACACATACGGCTTACCCGGAAACAATTGCCGGGTTAAGGTTGTTTTTCCCGACTGCCTTGGCCCCGTAATTGCCACCACCGGGAAGCCTTTGGCAAGGCGCTGAACCGCACTGGAAGCCAGCCTTGGAATAATCATGCTAATTTAAAGTTGTAACTTAGATTTGCACATATTAAGACCAACACTGGTTTTAGTCCACATTCACACTAGTTTCACAACTGCACCTGAAAGTATGCCTTCGTGTATTTATGCACCTGCGGGTTATTCAACAACTCAGCCACAGGCATCCACACATATTCCTTGTGCTGGGCTTTGGGCAAATTCTGCACACCCACCAAACCCGGCAAATGCTGCTCAGCATTCAAGCGGTGGGCCAACACCACATAATGGGTGCCAACACCTTCAATACCCGCAAAATTGTCAGTGTAGTGGTGTTCATACACCCCATCAAACAGGGCTTTGCTTCTTGTTTCGGTGATTACACCCAGCTCGTCAAACACCACCCGCTCAAAAGCCTGCTGCAGGGTTTCACCCTTGCGTACCACACCGCCTGGCACAAACCAGCAGTGCTGCGCGGGCTTGTTGTTTCGCCAACCCAGCAGCACTTTACCTTGAGCATCGGTAATAATCAGATCGATTGATACCAAAGGGGTTCGCTCGACTACCTCGAACCACTGATACGTGGGCAACATGCTCAAAGCCAAGCTAGCCTCGCAATTAAAACGACAATGTTTTTTTCAAATCATCAATCGCTTCATGCAAGGGGTAGTGGTGGTTTCCAATAAACAAACCTTTGGTATCCAGGTAATCTGCATTGCTCAACTGGCCATGAATTTCATGGTTGAAGTATTTCACCACTTCATTTTTGGCAAAGTTACCCGCCACAATCGGCCTGCACTCGAACCCACCCGCATTCAGTTTCCCGATCAAATCAGCGCGTGTTAAAGCTGATCCGGGGCGAATAATCAAACTGAAGCCAAACCAGCTGCTGCAACCTGTTTCCTGTTGAATCAACACGTGGGGGTTATTTGCCAAAGCATCTTGTACCAAGGCACCATTTTTACGGCGGTTTTCAATCAGGCTTGGCAATTTTTTCAACTGCTCAATACCCAAGGCACCGCTCAACTCCAGCGGCCGTACGTTGTAACCGGGCAGCACAAACTTGAAGCTTTCCTCAAAGGGATCATCGCTTTTCACGCCTGTCACTTTGTTGTGCTTGGGCAAATTGCGGGTCCAGCCATGCGCACGAATGGACAACAAAATGTGGTAAAGCTCTTCGTCGTCGGTGGTAATCATTCCACCTTCCATGGTGGAAATGTGGTGCGAGAAAAACGAACTGAAACTGCCCATGACACCAAATGTACCGGCCTGCTTCCCTTCGAAAGTTGCGCCCATGGATTCGCAGTTGTCTTCCATCAACACAATATTGCGCGTACCAATCAACTTCTTGATTGCTGCAAAATCATTGGGGTTACCCAGAAGGTTCACCGCAAAAATCAAACGGGTTTTGTCAGTAATTGCACTGGCCAAGGCATTCAAATCAAAGTTCAAGGTATTCAGGTCGATATCGACAAACTTCACCTTCAAATCATATTGCTGCAAGGGGTGGTAGGTTGTGCTCCAGGAAACTGCAGGCACAATCACTTCGTCGCCAGCCTTCAATTTCAGCGCTTCATTTTTTGTAAAAAACAAAGCTGCCACCATCAGCAGGTTGGCTGATGAACCTGAATTCACCATCACTGCATATTGGCTACCGAAGTATTCAGCAAACGCTTTTTCATAGGCCAGCACTTGCGCGCCCATGGTGAACATGCCAGAAGCGATTACCTTCTGCATGGTTTCGTATTCTGCGTTGTCCCAGGTTGTAGTTGCCAAAGGGTATTTGAAGCTCATGCTTGCACCGTTTCCAAATAAAAGTTGTAAGTTTTTTCCAGACCCTGCTGCAGGGTGTGTTTCGGGGCCCAGCCCCAGGCAGTTTGTGCGGTTACATCCACCATTTTTCGCTTCATGCCAACGGGCTTGCTTAAATCGTGTTCGAAGTTACCCTGCCACCCCAGCACGCGGGCCGTTACCTCGTAATACTCATTCACCGTGTGGTCGTGGCCCAAGCCCAGGTTCATCACTGCAGGCATTGAATCAAAATGTCCAAGTGCGTAAACCACCGCATCGGCCACATCGCCCGCATACATGAATTCACGGCGCGCCGTTCCATTTCCCCAAATATCCACCGCATTCAAACCATTCACCTTGGCCATGTGCACCTTGTGAATAATGGCGGGAATAAGGTGAGAATGTTTGGGGTCGAATTTGTCGTGTCGGCCGTACAAATTACAAGGCACCATGGTTTTGTACATAAAGCCTGCCTCGCTTCTTGAAATGTATTCACACAGCCGTGTGCTTACAATTTTCGCAATCGCATAACCTTCGTTCGTGGGTTCCGGTGCACCAGTCAGTATCAGGTTTTCAGCCAAAGGGCTTTCGGCCTGTGCGGGGTACATACAACTGCTGGCCATGTTCAGCAGCCTTGTTACACCCGCCTCGCGCGCAGCCATAATTACGTTGCGGCCTATATCCAGGTTTTCAACCAGAAACTCCACGGGGTGCGCCATATTGGCTTGTATGCCACCCACCCTGCCCGCTGCATGCACAACAAAATCGGGTTTGTGCTGCTCAAAATATTCCAGCACCTTCGCATAACTGGCCAAATCAAGTTCACCGCGCGCGGGTGCCAATACCTGCACACCCGGCAACGCCGCCAGCGCTTCCTGAATGTTGCGGCCAACCATTCCGTTGCCGCCAGTAATTAATAATTTCATTTCGTTGAAGTCCAGGAAATCGATTAACGTTCAACACTAATTTGAACGTCGTAGCCATGTTGCTTCAACAAGGCATGGCGCTTGGCACTTTCCAAATCAACGGCCACCATTTCGCGCACCATTTCCTGCAAGGTAATTTTGGGGGTCCAACCCAATTTTTGCTTGGCCTTGGTGGGGTCGCCCAACAGTGTTTCCACTTCTGCGGGGCGGAAGTAGCGCGGGTCCACTTGCACCACCACATCACCCACTTTCAGTGCAGGCGCTTTGCTGCCTTCAATCGCAACCACCACACCTTTTTCGTTCACACCACTGCCTTCCCACTTCAGCGTAATGCCCAATTCAGCTGCGCTCATTTCAATAAACTGGCGCACGGTGTATTGCACGCCGGTGGCAATCACGAAATCTTCGGGTGCGTTCTGTTGCAGCATCAACCACTGCATTTCAACATAGTCTTTCGCATGGCCCCAATCGCGCAGCGCGTCCATATTGCCCATGTAAAGGCACTTTTCAAGGCCCACCGCAATATTGGAAATACCCCGGGTTACCTTTCGGGTTACAAAAGTTTCGCCACGGCGCGGGCTTTCATGGTTAAACAAAATACCGTTACAGGCATAAATACCGTAGCTCTCGCGGTAGTTCACGGTGATCCAGTAGGCGTACATTTTTGCCACCGCGTAGGGGCTGCGCGGGTAAAAAGGCGTGGTTTCCTTTTGTGGAATTTCCTGCACCAAACCATACAGTTCAGAAGTACTGGCCTGGTAAAAACGGGTTTTCTTTTCAAGGCCCAAAAAGCGAATTGCCTCCAGCAGGCGCAGTGTGCCCATGGCATCTACATCGGCGGTGTACTCAGGGGCCTCGAAACTAACAGCCACATGGCTTTGCGCGCCCAGGTTGTACACCTCGTCGGGTTGTACCTGTTGAATAATCCGGGTCAGGTTAGAACTGTCGGTAAGGTCGCCGTAGTGAAGAATCAGCTTGGGGTTTTCAACATGCGGGTCTTCAAAAATATGGTCAATGCGCTGCGTGTTGAATAGCGATGCACGGCGCTTGATACCGTGTACTTCATAGCCTTTGGCCAGCAAAAATTCTGCCAAATACGAACCATCTTGCCCGGTAATGCCGGTGATTAACGCTACTTTCGCTTCTTTTGCCATTGCTTGGTGCCTTGCTGTAAATGAATTCAAAGCGAAAGCTTAAAGCGCTGCGGTTAAAACACCAAGTAAGGCGGCAACAATTTTCGTATTAAATAATCATCAAAATGCAAGTAAACGTCATTTATGCTTATTTTTGCAACCATTAAACCGCGCCAAACAATTGGCGCTATTCATTTAATTGCGCCATAATAACGCCAAAACCGCGCCACACTATGGCAAACCACAAAGTAATTGCGCCAACACCATGCCCAACCAAGCCGCTATATATCGCAGCATTATCGAAAACCCACAGGGCCTCGGCCTTCAAGAATTGCTGGCACTGCACCCGCAACTTTCCCGCCGCACAGCACAACGAATAATTAGCGAAATGATTCAGGCCGGCTCAATTACAGCCCTAGGTGCAGCGCGTGCCCGCAAATACCATGCTGCCAACAATCAAAAAAATATGCTTAGGGCCAGCGAGCAAAATTACCTTGCAAACAGCACCTCGTTTCCACAACACATTCCCGTATCAGCTGACAGCGCCGATATTCTGGCCTACATCGACCAGCCCGTTCACGCCAGAAAACCAGTGGGCTACCAAAGGGACTTTCTGGCCAGCTACCAACCCAACGAAACTTTTTATTTGCCTGCCACCCTGCGCCAACAGCTTTACCGCATAGGCAACACATCGAAAACCAATATGCCGGCAGGCACCTACAGCCGGGCAATTCTTAACCGCTTGCTTATTGATTTATCCTGGGCATCCAGCCAGCTGGAGGGCAACACCTACAGCAGGCAAGACACCCGAAAGTTGATTGAGCATGGCAATGCAGCCACAGGCAAAGCCGCGCTTGAAACACAAATGATTTTGAACCACAAAACAGCCATTGAACTGCTGGTTCAAAATATTGATACCGCCGCATTCGACCGTTACACCATACTGAACCTGCACAGTGCGCTTTCAGAAAACCTGCTGCCCAACCCCGAGGACGAAGGCCGCGTTCGCCAACATGCAGTGGATATCAGCCAAAGCGTTTACCGCCCCTTGGCTGCACCACAGCAACTTGAAGAATTGCTGAGCGAACTACTTGCCAAAGCAAATGAGATTACCGATCCGTTCGAGCAATCATTTTTCATCATGGTGCATTTGCCCTACCTGCAACCCTTTGCAGACATCAATAAACGCACCTCCCGGCTAGCTGCCAATTTGCCCCTGTTTCGCGCCAACCTGTGCCCACTTACTTTTCTGGATGTTCCCGAAGCCGCCTACAGCCGCGCCACCCTGGGCGTGTACGAAATGACGCGCGTTGAATTGCTTCGCGACCTGTATGTGTGGGCCTATGAAAGGTCGAGCCAGGAATACCTCACCATTACCCAAGAACTGGCCGAACCCAACCCACTGCGCCTTCAATGGCGAGAACTAATTAAAAACACCATTCGGCAAGTTGTTTTACAGGCGGGCAACAGCGCATTGGGAATTATTCAACATGCAGTACAAACCCATGTAGAAGCGCAATACCGGGCTGAAGTGCAGGCACTAATTATTGAAGAACTTCGCCGCATTCATGAAGGTGTGCTGGCGCGTTATGGCCTGCGGCTGAGTGAATACCAAGCGTGGCTAAAACGTAAGCCCTGAACGCAGCACCCAGCATTAATTACACAGAAAAACACACTAACTACTTGTTTACAGCAGCGTATTTTGCCTATTAATCTGTGCAAATACTGAAAACTTCGTGATAATCATGGACAAACGCTATAAACCCTTGAGCCTAAGTGACCAACTGCGTATACGTCGGGAGGTTGTTGAAGACATTCTGAACAACCCACAGTGGCCCTTGCAACAGGTGGTTCAACACCTGAAAACCAGCCTGCGCTTAACCACCGCCGAACTGGCCAAAGTAGCTGGCATTTCAGCCCGCACCCTGCAAGACATTGAGCAAGGCCGCAGCCAGGAAACTGTGCAAACCATGAATAAAATTCTTGGGGTGATGGGTTTGCGTTTGGGGGTGTGTAAACAATAAATTTAAGGCGCAACACGCATCAATACAAAATCATGACAATGCATTTGCATTGACATCGACAATTCACTTGCATTACCATCGGCGGTAAAGGCTTTTTACTACAGGGAGCAAGCCATGCCAACCCACCTTGAAGTTGAATCAACCCTAACGGATCGCTATCAAACCACGGTGCCCGAAACCGTACGCCGCGCACTCAAGCTGCGCAAGCGTGACAAAATTCACTATGACATTCGCCCATCAGGCGAGGTGGTGCTTACACGTGCAGCCGATATTGAGCAAGACGACCCCGTTCTCGGCCAGTTTTTAAACTTTCTTGCGCACGATATTGCAAATCATCCCGAGCGCTTGCGCCCTGTCGAGGCTGCTTTCGCAAAACGTTTGCAAAAATTGGCAGGCAATATACAAGTTGACCTGAATGCTGAATTGTCGGCAGAAGATGAATGAGCC
Organism: Burkholderiales bacterium; assembly: GCA_021299735.1. Lineage (GTDB taxonomy): Bacteria > Pseudomonadota > Gammaproteobacteria > Burkholderiales > Burkholderiaceae_B > Limnobacter. Next base: position 38,532 of record JAJTEM010000023.1, read on the forward strand.
AAAGTGAACCATTGGTAATTCATGGCTGGACAGTTTTTGCACACCCCATGTTTCTTGCCCAACTTGAAAGCCTGGAGCAGCAAGTTCAAGCGCTAAAACAAAAAGACCCCGAGGGGTACAGCAAGAAAAACGCCAGCAAACGGCTTGCTGCCATTGTTAACCTAGCTTTCAATATTATTCCTCAAGACCCCACGAAGCCCGAGTATCGACAAGGTGGTACCCTAGGAGAAAATCGCAAGCATTGGTTCAGGGCCAAGTTTTTTCAGCAGTACCGCCTGTTTTTTCGCTACCACGCAGCAGCTAAAATAATTGTTCTAGCCTGGGTGAATGATGAAAACACAAAGCGCGCCTACGAAAGTGGCGACGATGCTTATCGAGTTTTCAGCAAAATGCTGAACAACGGAAATCCACCCGACGATTGGGAGCAACTACTGGCTGAAGCAAAAACAGAAAAAAACATGCTGCATGAAGTGGCTACCCCAGCGACGACAATGGCAAGTTAGCAAAACATTAAAATTTCACTTTGATAGAATTTATAGCGCGAAAATCCCATCCACTCCATTTAATTCCACCCTAATAGAATTTTTCAAATAAACCGGCTATTATTCTATTTAATTCCACCTAAATAGAATTTATGAAAAAAGTAAGCCCAACCACCGCCCCAAACCCAAACGAGGCCTGCACCCCAGCAACAGTAGGCTTGTTCATCAAAGCTGCACGCACCCAGCAAGGCCTAACCATTGAACAAGCAGCTGCACTGGGTGGCGTAAGCCTGGGCACCTTTGTGGCTGCGGAAAACAAAACCAGCACTCTGAAACTGGCCACAGTGTTCAAAATACTGAACAGCCTGGGTGTGCAACTACATGCCCAGCTGCCAGGCCAACAAAGCGGGGAAAACGATGGCTGGTTCTGAACACCAAAGCCTGGGGTTGTACATGGGCCAACAACATGTGGCCACAGTACATTTTGAATACACGCGCATTCACCGTTTTGAATACACAGCACAGTGGAAAGAAGAAGGCTTTGCACTTTCCCCACACTTGCCGTTACACAGCCAAATTACCGAAAAAGCGGCCAACCTGTTTTTAAGAAACATGTTTCCGGAAGGCAATATGTTTGACAAAGCCCTTCAATACCTCGCCATAAGCCGCGAGAATCACTTTGCCATACTTGGCAAACTGGGCCTTGAAGCGCCTGGCGCACTAGCAATGGTGCAAAGCATTGAACAACTGCAACAGCCCGCACAATTCGAAGCGCTTGATCTGGATGAACTGGCAAAACGCCTGAACAACAACGACAGAAACCTTGCCGTGTGGAACGGGAAAGTGCGCCTTTCTGCCGCTGGCGTGCAAGACAAACTCAACGTAATGCAACACCCCACACATGGCCTGGGCTTCGCAGATGGCGCATGGGTTTCCACCGGTAATACCCCCTGCAAATAAACGGGATCGGAAGTAGAATTTTCAACCATAGAGGAAGAGAGTTCTGCAATGAAACAATCAAGGTTTACCGACAGCCAGATCATGGCAATCCT
>JAJTEM010000039.1 GCA_021299735.1 Burkholderiales bacterium
CAACTCAGGGCCGTTTGCATCCATGTTCACCACCAAGCCGGGTGTCGGGTTTTCGTTGTAGCCGGGTAGATTGGCATCATCACCGGGGAAATCTGCAGACCTCACATCATTTTTGTTGAGTACTGAATCAGACATGCTTCTCTCCTTTTGCGGACATCATTGAGTTCAAAACCTGCAAATGCCGTACAACCTCTTCCCGTGCACAATCCGCAGTGCCGGCCCAATCGGCACACAGGTATTTTCCCAATTCAGCAAGTCGGTTAATGGTGGAAAATTCATTGTTGTCCAGTGCCTTGATTGACTCGAACAGTGAAGAGAGTTCAACCAGATACCAGTGCACAAGCTCAGTCGCATCTACAGCGCGAATGCATGCAAGGTGAATCGTCTCTGGATTGATTGATAAGGTTTCTGATTTGCCTTGGCCAGGCAACTTGTGCAATTCCAGTCTTTTGGCTTCACGCATGTTGTTCTCCTTTCTTAGCACCTTGAAACCCGCTTGATTCCTCATTGTTTGCGATATTGCGCAAGTCACCATTCTTGACAAACATAACCATCACCTCCACTTCATGGGCCACCTGAGCCCACGACATGAACAGAGATGAATACTCAGGGGCGACATTCAAAAGGGTCTGGTTTTCGCCCATGATCACCAAACTATCTGCCAGCATGTGCAAGCGTTTGGATGCCTCTGTTAGGACCCGCTCAGGCTCGGCAGTAGGAATGATTTGAACCACTGGTAGGTCTTCAACGGTGGCGACAAATGCGGACCAGTTGCGATTCAAAACAGGGTCAGCAATCAGGCGTTGATATTCGCGTACACCGTCATACAGGCCACGCATGAATACCGAGGCATTGGCCACATGCGCCTCAATTGAACAAGGCGGGTTTGTAGCTTCGAACACGGGCCCAAGCACGTGCAGAATCAGGTCATCATCAAGTGTGTGGTTCAGGCCAGCCATAAAGCCATGGCAATACGCAAGCGGCTTGGCACCGGGGCGCAACCATGCGGGTTTTGTGGGGTTGGAATTAGATGCAGGCATAGTGCCTCCTTTGAGTCTTTTGAGAAAATACCCAAGTGAATGGGCGGGGGTCTCTCACGGTGTCAAAGGATACCGCCGGGTCCTTACGGATACCCGAACCCCCATTGGTGAGCGATGACGCAAGTACACAGCCACCAGAAAGGCGCATATGTGCAAACACCACCGCCATTGAGACGGGGGAACGAAAAAGCCGTGCCGACTTTCGAACACCGTCACCCGAGGGGACAATGCTTGGAAAGGCGGCACGGCCTTTCCTTTGACTTTTGAGAGAACCCTGAGCGTACTTCATCCGTTCACCTTGTGCAAGCGTGGCGTAATGCGCCTGGTTGGTTTTGAGGTGCAGAACACACATTCACCTGTGCTGTTTCAAGGTCATACAACCGAAGTATGTACCCACTGTTTTCATCACCCTCAAGCCTTGGCAAAAGTGGAAACGCAGGGGCTTGGCCATGTGCAGCACGGCATGCCAAATGAAGGTGAGCAATCCACTGTTCAGGGGTGAATTCAGTTCGAATGTTGACAGCCCGCAGCCCATCTTTTTCGTACCACAGCGTGGGGCGAATCAGCACATTAAAACCATCCTGCATGGCTTGGGCGAATAGCTTGGCCAAGTGGTTTGGTTCGTGCCAAGGGGCAAGCACTGAGGCACTGACCACGGGGCTATCAGTCAACAGATTCAGCGCATGTTCAAAGCGTGCAAGCAGTTGCCTGAAGTGGTCGATGTATTGCCAATCCTTGGCCCGTGTTTGATTGTCTCGATCCGTGGCAAGCATTCGAATACTTGCATAGGCACAGTCCAACCACGCAGCACAATAAAGCCACGCAATGGCCTTGATAAGCTGCCCACGGGCTTGGGTACCCACCTTGTCCGACATAAACACATCAGGCACCACGAAACGCCGTGGCTGGACAACATCACCCAGGGCGAACTTTCCACAGTCTTCAAAGGGCAGGCGGTAATCGAATAGCGTGGCCTCTGGTGCATGAAAATCGGGATAGGTGAATTCATTCAAACGCAAGCCACGGAACCGACCACGCCCCCCGGCAACTTCGCTGAATGCGCGGGCCATTACATCCGAAATATGAACAGGACCATCACTCATGGCCAGCACCTGTAACGGATTGACGTGCGGTGTGTGCGGCGGTGGCTTGGCTGTTCAGCCAGGCATCCACTTCAGCGGTTCGCCACATACGTGTTTTACTTCCCACCTCAATTGGCTTTGGAAAGTTTCGCTCACGTATCCAACGCCATAGCGTTGAGGAATTCATTCCAAGATGAGCACAAAGGGCGGCAGTTTGTAACAAGGCTGGGGCTTGAACACCGGCCAAAGTCGCCCCATGTGTTTGGGGCAAGCTGGGCGGTGTTTTATCGAAGGCTTGGATTTTTTGTAACATTGAGCTAACTCACATCAAAGAACGCCGAAGCGCGGTGATGGAATGATGTGAGAAAGCGAAAACTAAGTAATTACACACCGAATGCTCAGGGGTGTGTCTTGACTTTTTGAAGAATTTTTGATCTAGCCAGAAATAAGTTTGGCGCGAGCTTTATCCTTATTTTTGGAAAACTCCTTTCTGAATGATTTGGCATTTTCCCGGTAATCAGCAAACTCTTTACGAGCACGACTAAAACTTGTTTTCGCTGATCCGGCCTCGTTTCCAATGAGCATGGTGACAAGTGCCTCCACATTATTCGCCGTGGGTTTGGGATCTTTGTGATCCAGAATCGAAAGAAGCTTTTTCTCGTAAGGATGGCTCTTTCGGAAATCAGCCACAGCCTGATCAAATGCCAGTTTCATGACCGCCGTTTGAAATGAACAATTAAGCTCAGCAACCACAAGGCGCACGCCCTCACGATCCCATTCCGTCTCATTTGGCGGCTCTAGTTGATCATCTTTGGCCATACAGAACGCCTGCCATTGGTAAAAACCTGCCTCACTAGATAGAGAATTTTTAAACCAGTTGAACAACCGCAAACGGCCCACGTGCAGAAGGGGCGCATCCTTTTTTTCCAACTCTTCGAGGGTCATGGTTTCCGCCTCTGAGGAAACCCGCTTTCCAAACTCAATCAGGGTTTCATCAAGGGAGTAAATCCGGTCATACCAATACTGAGCCACAGACAAGGCAGCTTGAATATCTGCCCAATAAGCAAACATGCTATGTCGTAGTTCTATATCGTCACCCTCACTAGGCCCACGCAATACATCAGCCACCAACAAGCAAAACAACCTGAAAACCTTGTGCAAAGAAAACAGCACGAACCAAGCGGCTATGCCGGGTGATTGGGTGGTGGTAACGGAAGAATGCTTTTCAGGAAAGGGGTAATCTACTTCCCATAAAAAGAAGGGTTGCACGGCCCCAGCCACAGAGACACGAACACGGTCAAATTCATCTTCCGAGAAATCCACTTCTGCAAAAACTTGCTCCCAAATAGCATCGCCAGTGCCATTCAAAGATTCCCCGAACAGCGAATACCAGCCCGAAAATAGAACGTGAAGCTGTGCGGCGGTGGTGAACACGCTCTCGCGTTGGCTTGGGTTTTCAATCAATCCTTCATCGGGCCAACCCATCTGGCCACCGTGAGTATCAAGCCAAAGTTTTTCGGCTTTGATCAGGTTTTCATCCAGTAGATTCCAGAACACCGGCGGCAAATCAAGGTGCTTAACCTTCCCCCGAGCTGCCAAACAATCGGCGATCAATACTTTCACTTGTCGATAATTGAAATGAGCTACATCAGGGCATTCATAGTCCGGGCTGTCTACCCACTCAAGAAGCTGTTCCTGAGTAATGGGTCCTTGTGCGAAATCAAACGAAGGTGCCAGAGCAGGAGCTAGTGTGCCCGCGAAGCTCTTCGAATCACCGACAAATTTATCCCAGGTGGATTCCTGTTCATCCTCTGACATATCAAGCCATTCCTTGCGCCTTCACACCGGTAGAACCAGACCAACCTTTGGAAGGGCAAAGGTGTTCGCACCGTCGTGCTAGGTCTGGATCTTGAGGCTATCACGAATGCAGTTGATTGCAACGCATCAACTTGGATTGTGGCTTGTGTGGCGGTGGTGTGGTGTGCTTTCAGGTGACTACCTAACAGCCTACAAGCTGTGCAGTTGCAACCACACTGACTACCCAGCTTGCAAACAAAAATTGGAAAATTTCCACCCGCCCGGAAGATGCGCAAAGAAAACTCCTTTGCGATTTTTTTATGCCAAGAACAGGGGCAATGCGGTGCAATTGAATGGGTGTTGTGTCGTGTTTTTGACCGATAAATGCAAGCTATTGACTACCAATTTGCAGCCATTGGTGACTACCCTTTTCCAAATTCCGTGACCCGCTATTTGATGCGGTTCGCATTACCCTTACTGGCTAGAACGCCCGGAAGGACCCATGAAATAAAGGGCCTGCCATCCACCAGGTGAAGAATGAACAACTGAAGGCCGTACCCAACTTGTTCCCATGTTCCCAAAAATGTTCCCAAAAAATTATATATATTGGGAACATTGGGATCGTTTATTCATGCGGCTTTCCGGCTTGTTCCCAGTGTTCCCAACGTTTTCAACGTCTTCCGGCATTTTCTATACCCCCCCTCCAAAACTTGCGCACGCATAAAAAGCATGGAGGCGGCGGTCTCCAAGGCAAAGTCCTTAACTTTTGACCCGCCCCGGTCATTTGTTGATGTTTTACCTGCAAAACACGACCAATAAGTAGACCAATGCAAACGGCATACCCACAGTTCAATACTTGGTTTTGTGGGCGCGAGTGGGGCCTTTGCCCCGCCCCCAACGGCGGCACCCTCAAGCTTTCTTGACCAGCTTGTGCACACCCTCAGCCTGCTCACCGTCTACTTTGTCAGTGGTCACAAAGTCGCCCCACTGCTGCATCAGGGTAAGCCGCTGTTCCACATACACAGCGTGGTTATATGCCTTACGTACCCGGTCCCCTTCTTGGTGGGCAAGGCTCACTTCCACCACATCAGGCCTGAAGTTATGCTCGTTGGCCCAAGTGGAAAAGGTAGACCGCAACCCATGGATGGTGGTTTGGTCCCTGTAGCCCAGCCTTTCCAAGGTCTTCAACATGGCGGCATTGGACAAGGAAGACTGCATACCAGACCGGCTGGGGAACAGGAACGGTGTACCCAGTGCCAGCATGCGTGTGGCCAGTTCAATCGCTTGGGTGGACAGGTAGACAGTGTGGGGGCGCTTGGCTTTCATTTTCTCAGCAGGCACTACCCACAAGCCACGCTGTAGGTCCAGTTCATCAGGAACCACAGACAATGCCTCACCGGTTCGGCAAGCGGTCAGGATGACCCACTGAATGCATTTGGCGGCTATTGCGTCACTGGCTTCAAGGTCACGATAGAACGAGCGTACCTGTGCCCATGGCAGGGAATTGAAGTGCTTCACTATCTTGGCCCTTGATGGTGCCTTCACTTGCCTTTGAACAGCGGCCACGGGGTTAGTGGGCAGCACCTCTTTGAACACCAGCTCGTCAAACACCACCATCAGGCGTTGAATCACCCGCCTGCCAGTCTCTGGGGTGGCGTTCACCACCGCCTGCACCACCTCAAGTAACTCACCTTTGGTAATGTCCGCAACTGACTTGGTGCCCAGCTTTGGTAACACATGGTTTTCCAGCGTGCTCACCCACTGGGCGGCATGCTTACGGTTCTTTGCCGTGGGCACTATCTTGGTTTCGTGGTACTGCCTGCATGCCACCGCCAGGGTAAGCGCCTGCTTCACTGCTTCAGCCTTGGCCAATTGCTGCACCTCGACCTGCTGTAGGCGTTCCTGTTGCCGAACTTGAAGCGGGTCGAACCCTTCTGCCCGCTGCACTTCCATTCGATCACGCATGCGGCGGGCCTGCTCCACCCCAATGACTGGATATATGCCCAGCCCTGCTTCCCTATCCTTGCCATTGAACCTGTAGCGATACACCCATGCTTTGGACCCCGAGCCCTTCAACACCAGGCGAAGGCCTCCACCATCAATCAATGGGAAATCATCGGGCTTGGCCCTGCGTATCTGAAGGTCTTTAAGACGATTGCGTGAGGTGTCACGCACCTGCTTTGAATTGGCCATGATATTGCGGGCAAATAAGGTACATAAACGCAGTGTAACTGCCTTACTTCTGGACCCCTTATTAGACCCCTTATTTGTGTGCAATTGATTGCAATTCATCGCCACGTATTGCAATACACCCGGACAACAAAAAACCCGCCAAGACTGATGCCTGTAGCGGGTTTCGTGTCTAATTGCAACGCATTAACACGGATTGCAATTAAGGGTACTGGCGGAGACGAGAAGATTCGAACTTCCGATACCCTTTTGGGGTATGCTCCCTTAGCAGGGGAGTGCCTTCGACCACTCGGCCACGTCTCCAGAAGGCCGAATTATACACGGTTTCGGCCGAAATGTTGAATGCAGACGCAAATCGCTTTCAAGCAAATTGCACTGCATCCAGATCACTCAAAACTCACCTTAAAAATGTTTCAAGCCGCCTCTTTTTCCAGACCAAAAGCTTTGTGCAAAGCGCGCACCGCCAATTCCATGTACTTGTCATCGATCAGCACAGAAACCTTGATTTCTGAGGTCGAAATCATCTGGATATTAATACCCTCTTCCGACAAGGTTTTGAACATAAGACTTGCCACACCAACGTGTGAACGCATGCCAATACCCACAATCGATACCTTGCACACATTGCTGTCACCAGCCACTTCACGTGCACCAACGCTGCCCTGAATTTTGTTTTTCAACAAATCCATGGTTTTGTTGAATTCATTGCGGTGAACAGTAAAAGTAAAGTCAGTGGTGCCATCTGAACCTTGGTTCTGAATGATCATGTCCACGTCAATGTTCGCCTCGGCCACCTGCCCCAAAATTTGGTAGGCCACGCCTGGCTTGTCGGGTACGCCGCGGATAGTCACTTTCGCTTCATCACGGTTGAAAGCGATACCGGAAACAACAGCCTGTTCCATATGTTCATCTTCCTCAAAAGTAATCAGCGTGCCGGAAACCTTTTCTTCGTCCAGCGACATCATTGGGTCGGTCAAACTAGAAAGTACCCGCGTTGGTACACGGTACTTGCCTGCAAATTCGACGGAGCGAATTTGCAGAACTTTCGACCCCAACGAGGCCATTTCAAGCATTTCTTCAAAACTGACCACACGCATACGGCGCGCATCGGGCACAACCCTTGGATCGGTGGTGTACACACCATCTACATCCGTGTAGATAAGGCACTCGCCAGCACCCATCGCCGCAGCAATCGCCACGGCCGAGGTATCAGAGCCACCACGACCCAGCGTCGTTTGATTACCTGCTTCATCTATACCCTGAAAACCGGTAATGATGACCACTTTGCCTGCATTCAATTCTGCTTTCACACGTGTATCGTCAATCGATTCAATCCGTGCTTTGGTGTAACTGCTGTCGGTTTTGATGGGCACCTGCCAGCCAGAAAAACTAATCGCATCCAGCCCCTCCGCTTTCAATGCCATGGCGAGCAAAGCAACCGAGGCCTGCTCACCCGTGCAACACAGCATATCGAGCTCACGAGGATCAGGCTCGGCTTGAATTTCCTTGGCCAGGCCAATGAGGCGGTTGGTTTCGCCTGACATGGCAGACGGCACTACCACCATCTGGAAGCCAGCGCGATGCCACTTGGCGACACGCTTGGCTACATTCTTGATACGTTCTGTGGACCCCATGGAGGTGCCACCGTATTTATGTACTATCAGTGACATAGTCAGATCGCCCTGCACAAATAAAAAGCGCGAACCATTTCGCGCTTTTAAATCAATCAGTTGAACATTTTAACCCAAGCATTGGCTTAAAAACCGAGGAATACTTTAAATCATGCTTGTCAACTATCAACACTTGTCACGCCATTTATTGGCTATTGGTTGGCCGAATACCCCAGGTTCATTTGCAAACCACCCGACTCAACCACCTCGGGGTGCTTGCGCATATACTCCAGGCGATCCAGGTATTCGGTGGTTACATCGCCCGTAATATAAGACCCATCAAAACAGCTGGCGTCGAAGGTTTGAATTTTGGGGTTCAAATCACGCACGGCACGCTTCATATCAGCAATGTCTTGATAAAACAGGGCATCTGCACCAATTTCAGCGCAAATTTCTTCATCGGTGCGGCCAGAGGCAATCAGCTCATCCCTGGTGGGCATGTCGATACCGTACACATTCGGGAAACGAACGGGTGGCGCAGCAGAGGCAAAAATTACCTTTTTAGCACCTGCTTCGCGAGCCATTTGTACAATTTCCCGGCTGGTGGTACCGCGTACGATGGAGTCATCAACCAGCAGTACGGTTTTATTTTTAAATTCAACAGAAATCGCGTTCAGCTTCTGACGAACACTTTTCTTGCGCACCGCTTGCCCCGGCATGATGAAGGTGCGCCCAATGTAGCGATTCTTGATAAAACCTTCACGGTACGGAACACCCAGCTGATTCGCCAGCTCCAGCGCTGCCGGGCGGCTTGAATCTGGAATTGGCATAACAACGTCAATCTCACCGGCAGGCATACTCTTGCGAATTTGATCAGCAAGGTACTCACCCATTTTCACGCGCGCCTCGTAAACGCTGATTCCGTCCATTACGGAATCGGGGCGCGCGAGGTACACGTATTCGAAAATGCAAGGATTCAGCGAGAATTTCTCTGCACACTGCTGCGCGTGAAGCTTCCCGTCTAGATCTACGAACACTGCCTCACCGGGTTCAATGTCACGCACAAACTCAAAACCCATGCCTACCAGTGCCACCGATTCCGATGCAAACATGTACTCAGTGCCCTGCTCGGTTTCAGCCTTGCCCAAAGCCAAAGGGCGAATGCCAAATGGATCGCGGAATGCCAACAAACCATAGCCAGCAATTTGCGCCACACAGGCGTAAGCACCCCTTGCACGGGCATGCACGCCCGCAATTGCGCGGAAAATGGTAACAGGATCCAAAGAATAGCCCGAGGCATTGGATTGCAGTTCATGCGCCAACACGTTGAGCAACACCTCTGAATCGGAATTGGTGTTGATGTGACGACGGTCGTTCTTGAACAACTCGGCCTTCAAACGCTCGCTATTGGTAAGGTTGCCGTTGTGAGCCAACACCAATCCATAGGGTGCATTCACATAAAAAGGTTGCGCCTCATCCGAACTTGTTGCTGACCCTGCCGTGGGGTAACGCACATGGCCAATGCCCATGTTGCCTGGCAATGAACGCATGTTACGCGTGCGGAATACATCGCGTACCAAACCATTGCCCTTAGACATGGAAAACGAGTTGCTATGTGCCGTGGCAATACCCGCGGCATCCTGGCCACGGTGTTGCAGCAGCAGCAAACTGTCGTAAAGAATTTGATTAACTGGAGAAAAACCGGCAATACCGACAATCCCGCACATTGAAAGCTCCTAGTAGCGCACCCACTTGGCCACACTTTCAGGCAAATGCGGCTTGATTTCTCTCATCGCATCCACTGCCAAAGGGGACAGGGTGGCATTTCGCCAAAATGGCTGCTCCGGAAGCGAAGTGAAACCCGCTGCCGTGACCAGCACCAACACAATAAACAAACCACGGGCAAAACCAAATGTTCCGCCCAAGCCTCGATCGGCAAACCCCAATCCTGCTGCTGCAACAATTTTGCCCAACAAGGAAATAATGATGGCGCCCACAATCATTGAGGCGAAAAAAGCGGCAGCACAGCCGATCAGCGCTTTCATGGGAGGCGTTAAAGATTCAGCCCAATTCATGTAAACAGCAAGATCGGCACCGTAGCGATTGGCAATCCAGAATGCGAGCACCCAATTTGCAAGAGACAGCACTTCCTTCACCATTCCACGGAATAAACCCAGAATGACAGAAAGAGCCACAATGGCGATAACAATGTAATCAAATAGGGTCACTGCACAACTCTCCCGGTGGAGTAACCCGCAGCGGCGAGCTTGGCTTTTGTTTCATCGGCTTTGATTTGCCCGGAAATTGGCCCTACCCTGACTCGGTACACAGTGCCGTTGCCAGTCTTGGTCGATTCAACTTTTGCAGGAAAACCCTTGCCACTTAATTCTTTGCTTAATGCATCTGCGCGTGCCTTGTCACTAACCGCTGCAACTTGCACCCAGTACACTTCAGCCTTGGCAAAAGCAGCGATTGGGTCCTCTGCCTTGGGCTCTAAGTTGGCTTTCGGCTTGGGTTCAGGCTTGGGTTCAGGCTTGG
>JAJTEM010000024.1 GCA_021299735.1 Burkholderiales bacterium
ACAGGTGGGCAGGTGGGCGGCGTAGGGCATTCGCACTCTTCTTCCTCGTCAACCGGGGGAGGAGGAGGGGGCGGCTCTTCGTTTTCGTTCACGGGTGGGGGCGGTGGGGGCATGTCTTTGCATTCCACACTGGCGGGGCCTTCTTTTTCAACCACGCGAACAATGTTGGTACCGTTCTCACCAACCTTGCCATCCATGCTTGGCAATGGATCCTGGTTTACACGTTCTACTACGTAGCCTTCACTCAGTTTTGGCAGGTCTTCTGGCACGTCGTTGTCTTGTGCGCCAACCGTAATGTATTTGCGAACAACGTCTTTCTCGGGCGGTGTGTCCGCATCGAAAGGAACAATCTCGCCAGTCTTGGGTTTAATCAGCCATTCGGTGGGCCCTTCCAGAGGGCGAACCATTTCAGGTGCTGTAATTTGACCATCTGTGAATGGTCCAAGCTGAACAACCACCTCGGTTTGTGGCTTGCGCTTCAGGGCTGGTCGTGGTTTTCTGGCCAATCCCAAGGTACTTGGATCGCATTCTTGGGCTTTTACAACTGGCTTTTCACTCATGGGGGGTCCTCGGATTCGATATCATAAGTAAGTAATCGACTCGCGAGTTTGGTTCCATATCAACTGCGTGCCAAGCAGTTGATCGGGTCAGGATAAGTGAGAGTTAACTCTATGGAGTTATTTAGAGGGGCTGTGGTGGTTTACTGCTCAGTAAAGGCCTGCACTGAACCCCTTATCACAGGCTTGGTCAGGTAGGACAACACGGTACGGTCTTCGGTCTCAATGCTGACATTGGCAACCATACCTGGCATCAGGCGTATTTTTTCATCCACATTTAAGCGTGGAACAGTCACCTTCACGCTGAAGTAGGGGCGTCCGAATTCATCCAGCAAACTGTCTGCAGAAATGCTCTCTACAGTGCCATCCAGCGCGCCGTAAATTGAATAGTCATAGGCTGTTACGCGAATGTTGGCTCTTTGCTCAGGGCGGATGAATGCGATGTCTTTTGGATTAATCCGCGTCTCAAAAACCAATTGTTCATCAATCGGAACAATTTCAATAACCTCTTTGCCTGCAGGTACTACAGCACCTCGCGTGTTGTACAAAATACGTTGTACAAGGCCATCCACTGGTGTTTTCAAGGTGGCTTGGTTAACCCTGTCGGTCAGCTCGATCTGGTTTTGCTCCAGGCTTGCCAACCGTGCCTTCACTTCAGAGAGTTCGGTTCGCGCTTCATTAATTTGCTTCAGGCGTATCTCTTCAATTTTCTGCCGTGCTTCGCGAATGGCTGAGTACAAGCGACTGATTTGCGCATTGGCACCTTCATAGTCGCCCTTGGCTTTGGATACATCTCGCTCCATTCGCAATACTTCAACTGGTGACACCGCACCGCCCTTCAGCAACGGTCGCATGCTGGCCAGTTCCTGTTCGGATATTTCCAGACTGCGCTTGGCTGCGGTGGCGTTGCTTTGTGCCTCGTCAAGTTCGCGTTGCCGCTGATCTAGCTGTTGTTTGAATATTTGGGTTTGTGCTTCCCATTCCTGAAGCTTGGTTTGCAACAGCTTGGATTCCTGCGAATACAAATCGGGGTACTGATTTATTAAAGAGGCTGGCAAATTCAGTGTTGTATTGTTCAGTTGTGCCATTAAACGGGCTTCGCGAAATTGAAACGATGCATCAATCGCTTCCTTCTCCTTCAGACTGGAGGAAAAGCGCGTAATGTCAATTTGAACCAGTTTGTCGCCAGCTTTAACCAGTTGGCCTTCACGAACAAAAACCTGGTTGATCACGCCTCCATCTACGGCTTGAATAACCTGCAAACGCTGCGATGGCACCACGCGCGCTTCGCCATGCGCCGCTTGAGGCACTGTGGCAATAGCGGACCAAGCCAGTAGTACCAGCAAAGTAAGGGCACAGCCGTGAACCAAGCGTTTGGTCAGCACTTGTTGTTCCTGCCAAAGTCTTGACTGATCAAGTCCCGCAGTTGCGGGCATGTGATGTTCGCCGTTTCGCCCGGCTAGCCAGTCAATAAATTGCTTTAGGTGCTTTTGAATTTTCATGTTTCGTTTTGGATTTTCTGTTTGCGTTGCATTGCCAGTGCGTTGGCCGCATGCAGGACTTCAGGCTTGTTGCCATGAGCATGTATTTGGCCTTGATGCATTAGAGCAAGGCTGCTGGCGCAAGCGAGTAAACCAAGCTTGTGTGTGGTGAATATCAGAATTGTTTGTTCAGGAAGCTGTTGCAGGTATTGCATCAACTGGTTTTCCATGTGCTGGTCAAGGCAAACCGTGGGCTCGTCCAACAGTAACAATTGAGGTTGACCCGCCAATGCCCGGCACAACGAAACCGCCTGTTTTTGCCCGGATGACAGGTTATTACCCTGACTTTCGATGGCCATGTGAATGCCGTCCGGGTGTTGGTCTACCCATTCTTTTAGCCCAAGTTGTTGCAAAATTTGCCAACAATTGGCGGTGCTGATGTGTGGGCGCATGAAGCGAATGTTGTCGAGCAAACTTCCCTTGATCAATACTGGGGGTTGGCTTGCATAGCCCACTTTGGATTGAAATTCACTGCTGTGAAAGTGATCGATCGACAATTTGTTGACTGCCATTTGCCCCTGATCACACTTCAGTTGTTGGGCCAGTAGTTTAAGCAGGGAGGTTTTCCCGGACCCAGTGGTGCCGATGATTCCAAGCCGGTCTCCGGCCTGAAGTTTCAGGTTGAGGTTGCGAACAATGAAGTCAAAGGGTTGAGCGGTTTCTTTATTACGCCCTGGTTTCAATACACTTGCAAAGTCCAGCCCGATGGTTTCGATGCGCTCGAGCGCGGAGCGTTGTTCTGTGCTTTGATTTTGTTGCCCCAAAAACCGGTCGAGTTCTTCGAAGCTCGCTTGGGCTGAATGGGTTTGCACGAGGTGTGATTGCAGTTTTTGAATTGGAGCAAAACAACGCATGGTCAGCATGGAAACCGCAATCAAGCCACCCACGGTGAGTTGCTGTTCAACAATGAAATAAACGCCCAGCGCGATGGTGAGAACCCAACTGCTTTGTTGTAGCAGATGGATTCGCTGATTCACCAAAAACATTTGATCACGAACCGCATTTCCGCTTAAGCGCGATTTTAGTTGGAGCTTGTTCAGGAGTTTGCTGTGTGCCTGTTCTACGCCGTGGGCCTGAATGTTGTCCAGGCAGGCCAGTGAATCGAGCCATTGGCTTTGGGTTTCGCGGCTTTGTCTTGTTTGCGTTTGACCCAGTACCGAAATTGTTCGGTGCGATGTAGCAATGAACAGCAGGGTTAATACAATAACCCCGCCAGAGATCAGCAGAAATACAGGGTGGATCAGGGTAATGACCGCCAGAAAAAGCACCAGAAACGGCAAGTCGATCAGTGCCAGAAGAAATACGCCAGTGACCAGTTCGCGCAGTTGCTCGAATGAGCGGAGGTGTTGCAAAAGCAAGGTTGGTTCTGTTTTGTGAATTGGTACATTAAGGAGTGCTTTTGACAGGTGCATGGTGCAACGCGTGTCGATCGAGGTGGCCGCAATTTCCATCAAGCGATGGCGCGCATGTTTCAGGGAGTGTTCAAAGCCCAGGCACAGGAACACACCTGTGAGCAATGCCAGCATTGATGCGTAGGCCTGGTTGGGGATAATGCGGTCGTAAACTTGCAGCGAGAACAGTGGGCCGGCTAGGGCAAGCAAGTTGATCAACAACGAGGCATAGATTACTGGCTTGAAGCTTCCGTTTTCAAAATCGAGTGCTTTGCGCAACCAGTTGCTGTTTCGAAGCTGTTGCCAAAAATTCAGCAAGCTTGCTGGCGTTTGTTCGAGTTCCCCTTGTGCACCAGTTTTTTTTCCAGGTTTGACTGCTTCAATTTGAAGAGCCCATTTTAATGATTCCGCGGGTGAGCCAGATTCAAGCATTTCTTCAAGTTTGAGGCACTGGCCATTGTGAAGCATGACCAGTGTGTGCGGATCGAGGTGTTTTATCTCGCTGGCAGATACATTCTGAAAAAGCTTTTGGTTGATATTGCAGGCTGAAAGATAAGCCAGAAGTTGATTCAGTTCCGGATCATTTCCTGGTTCGGCCAGATCAGCCTGCAGCGCCCATTGGCTGGGTAAAAATTCCAGTCCCAATTCCTCAAGCAAGCTGCGAAATGCGTGTTGCAATGGTTTGATAGGGCGAGGATCTTGGAGCATGTCATGGGCCGTCGTTCGAGAGCGCCCATGGTAGCGCTTGAGTTTAACCCTGAAAATCACTCACTTGGTTCACTCCCCAGGGTGGGGATCGCCATGTTTTAAATCAATCCCTCAAATGGTAGCGCCAGCACTGTGTCTCCAGCCTTCAGGTCACCTTGATCATGTTCAAGCACCAGAAGGCAATCCGATTCAGACATGCTTCGCAAAATTCCTGATCCCTGCGCGCCGGTGAGCTGTGCTGTCACCATGCCGTTTTCCATCACTAGCCTGGCCCGTTGATACTCAGTTCGCCCAGGGCGTTTGCGCACGTTTTGCGCCAACCTGGCTGTCACCATTGGAATTGGCAGCGCGTTGGCATGGGCAAGCTTGAACAAGGCGTCCCGAACAAATGCATAGAACGTCACCATGACCGCAACCGGGTTTCCGGGCAGGCCAAACAAATAAGCAGAGTCACCGGTGGTTTTATTGTTTACCTGACCAAAAGCCATTGGGCGGCCTGGGCGCATGGCTATTTTCCAGAAATTAACGCTGCCCAGTTTTTCCATGACATGTTTGGTGTAATCGGCTTCGCCCACAGAAACCCCTCCTGATGTCACGATCACATCGGCTTGTTCCATGGCCTGTAACATGGCCTGTTCAAGGGCTTCGGGGGAGTCTTGTACCACACCCATGTCCAGCAGTTCGATGAATCGAAGTCGGGTCAACATGCCATACAAGGTGTAACGGTTGCTGTCGTACACGCAGCCCTCGTCAAGAGGCTGGCCGAGGGACCGAAGTTCGTCGCCCGTGGAGAAAAAGGCCACCCGTAGTTTTCTGCGTACCGAAACTTCTGCAATACCCAGCGAAGCGAGCAGACCCAGATCAGCCGGGCGCAGTACCTTGCCAGCGGGCAGGGCGGGTTTGCCAACGGTTAAATCTTCACCCGCCAGTCGGCGGTTGTCGCCTGCTTTTACTGCACCTGGCGGAAAGCTGATGGTGTCGCCGTTCACGGTGGCATTTTCTTGAACCAGCACAGTATCGCAATTTTCTGGCATCACAGCGCCGGTCATGATACGCACGCATTCACCGTGGCTACAGCTGCCATTAAATGCTTTGCCTGCATACGCGGTACCAATCATTTTAAGGTGGGTGATATCGCCGTTTTTTATGCTGTTGCCGTTGAAGGCATAGCCATCCATCGCGGAATTATCATGGGCTGGTACGTTGATGGGCGAGAGTAAATCTGCCGCCAATACCTGGTCCAGTGCATCACGTATGGCCACCGTGCGGGTGCCTGTAATTGGCCGTAGTAGAGACAGTATTTTGGTGCGCGCTTCGTTGACCGTTTGAAAATCAGTTTCCATAACTTGCCTTGCTGCTTAACTTTTCTGTTCAAGTTCTTTGAGTTCTTCAAGCGTGTTCACGTTGTGAAAAGCAGCTTCGTCATCAAATTCAACCGCTTCGTGGGGAATGTTGGCATACCAGGCGTCAATTTTCCGGCCGCCCTTGCGCAGAAACTCCTCCATGCTGGGCAGCAGCTCGGTTCGCATCATGCAGAACACGGGGTGGTGCCGGCCTTTCGTTGACGCAACAGTCAACATCAGCCCTACATTCTTTTCAAAGGGTGCACTCAGCTTTTCCACAAGGTTAAAAGGGAACATGGGTACATCGCAGGGTACTGTAACCAGAAAAGGCGAATTGGTGTGGGCAAGGGCTGCTTGCATGCCTGCCAATGGGCCTGCGTAGTCGGGTTGAATGTCGCATACCACATCGACGCCAAAGCCTTCGTACACGCCAATATTGCGGTTGGCATTAATACACAAACTACCAACCTGCGAATTCAGCCGCATCATTGCATGCAGCGCAAGGGGGGCGCTTTTGAAATTGCGCAAACCTTTGTCCACGCCACCCATTCGGCGGCCCATGCCTCCGGCGAGAATCACGCCAGCAATGTCATCCAGTGAAATACTCATGCGAATTGTGTGTTGGTTAATGTGTTGAATCGATGGGTGCCGGTGTAAAGCAAATAGTGTTTGCCTTGGCAGCGGCCCAGCATGGTGATGTTTAGTTTCTGGGCAATTTCGTAGCCCATTTGCGTAAGCCCGGAACGTGACACCAATACGGGAATGCCCATTTGGGCACATTTGATCACCATCTCAGAAGTTAGCCTGCCTGTGGTGTAAAAAATTTTGTCTTCGCCAGTCATGCCATGAAACCACATTTGCCCAGCTATTGCATCTACTGCATTGTGGCGGCCTACGTCTTCAACAAACAGCAAAATTTCACCGCGGTTTTCACCACTGTTGGAACACAGTGCGCAACCATGCACGGCGCCAGCTTGTTTGTAAATGGATTCGTGTTTGCGTACCTGGTCCATCACACCATACAACACATCTTGCGACAGGTTGTAGGCATTGCTAAGTTGCACTTTATCCAGATCTTCCATCAGGTCGCCAAACACAGTGCCTTGCCCACAACCCGATGTGGTAGTTTTCTTCTCCAGCTTCTGGGCCTTTTCAGTGGTTTCCCAAATGGTTTGGCCTGCGTTTTTCAAGACAGTTGAGGTAACTGCGACACTTTCAGTTTCCCAGTCCACATGAATGGCTGCAATTTCTGAAGGATCCGACACCAAACGTTGGTTGCGCAGCCAGCCCAGTGCCAAAGCCTCGGGTTGAGCACCAAGGGTCATGATGGTCAGTAATTCTTTTTTGTCGAAGTACAAGGTAAGAGGGTGTTCGCCGGAAATTTGAACCGGAACCTGTTCGCCACGTTCATTCGTCGCCGTAATTTCAACGGTACTGGGTATGCTTGCGTGGGTGGTTTGTATATGTGCTGCCATAGATTGGTTCAATAAGGTCCTCAGCCACCGATATACGACATTTCAATTCGGTCTTTGGGCTGTGTGGTGTTGCTGGTTCTAATTTCACTATAGCGGTCAGCCCGAACAGCCCACAGGTTTCTGATTGCAAAATTCAGTTTTTCACCGATTTCTTCAGGTGAAACATTGGAGCGAATCAGTGGTTTTAAATCATGGCCTTTGCTGGCAAACAGGCAGGTATAAAGCTTGCCCTCAGTGGACAAGCGAATGCGGGTGCAGTCTTTGCAGAAGGCCTGGGTTACTGAAGAAATAACACCGATTTCTCCCGTTCCATCGCTGTATCTCCAGCGCTCGGCCACTTCGCCAATGTAATTGGCATCAACCATTTGTAGTTGAGAAAGCCCCTGCGAAATCATGTTGATGATTCGCGCTGAAGGCACCACTTCATCCATTTTCCAACCGTTGCTGCTGCCTACATCCATGTATTCGATAAACCGAAGTATATGGGGCGTGCCTTTAAAATGTTTGGCCATTGGCAGTACCTGGTTGTCATTCATGCCGCCTTTCACAACCATGTTCACCTTAATTGACCCGAGGCCTGCTTCATGGGCGGCTTCGATTCCGTCCAGCACTTCATTCACCGAAAAGTCTACGTCGTTCATGGCTTTGAAAACTGCGTCGTCGATCGCATCAAGGCTCACGGTCACGCGATTCAAACCCGCTTCTTTCAGAATTTTTGACTTCTTGCGCAGCAGGGTGCCGTTGGTGGTCAGCGTGATTTCAACTTGTTTGCCGCCCGGTGTGCGAAGGCGCGCAAGCTGTTCGATCAGGATTTCGATGTTTTTTCGAAGCAGGGGCTCGCCCCCGGTCAGGCGAATTTTTTCCACACCGAGCGCCACAAATTCTCGGGCAACCTGCACAATTTCCTCGAAACTAAGTAAATCTTTGTGTGGCAGGAACTGGTAGTCCTTGTCGAAAATCGACTTGGGCATGCAATACACGCAACGAAAGTTGCAGCGATCGGTGACGGAAATCCGCAAGTCGTGAAGTCTGCGATTGAAGTGATCTTTTGCCGGTACTTCGCTGTTTTGCGGTGCGCTGAAATTCAAAGGAATAACACGCGAATTGTCTTGGACCAGTTGAATAACTCGGTCTGTCATCGTTCTGTCCCTCGCCTCATGGGGCAAACTCCTATTGTGATACTTGTAATGTATCTTCTAATCTAGTCTTCATGAATTGTGCCCTTACTGGCGGGTACCGGCAACTAACTGAGGTGTTTTTTGAGCGCAAAATTTTTGGTGCTGGGTGAACTGGCTTTGAATGTGAAAATTGGCAAGGTGGTACAAAACTCGCCTTGGCAGCCGTTTCGCTGGCAGGTGGTTGAAATGGGCCCGGCGGATGCTCAAATGCCACAAGGCGCTGATGAACGGGTTCAACAGGTTACGGTGGAGGTTTATCAGGATCAGTTGCAAGGTTATTTCCTGAACCTGGACAACGAAACGCCGTTTATTTTTTTCGGGGTTCGTTACCCGGATGACAACAAAAAAAATATGCCCTCTGTATTCGATGCCACATTCAGTTACGACGAAGCGGCACGGTGGATGGATTCCAACGAAGAAGTTCAAACCCTGCCTTTGCCCGGGCCGGTGGCCAGTTGGCTTGCCGAACTGGTTCAGGCCAAATATCAACCCGAGCCAAAACAGCGCAGGCGCCCCCAGTCGTTTTTGAAACCCGAGGAGCGTGGCTAAATCGATGAGCGAGAACTTTTTAAGTCGATGGTCCAAGCGAAAACTTGAAGTTCGGGCGCAGGAAAAGCTGGCTGAGCAGCCTACGCCGCCGCAGCCCAAGTTGCCAACTGTTGGTATGGACGCTGTACCTGTTGCTACCACAACCGGTATTGCTGAAGCTCAGCAAAGTATGCGGGCGCAGCCTGCGCCTGAGCCCCAGCTACCATTGCCCACCGAGGCGGATTTATTGGCTGTGCAGCAGGGCGGAGACATTAAGGCCTTCATGGCTGAGAAGGTATCCACTGAACTTAAAAACAAGGCATTCAAGGCGCTGTTTTCCCGCCCGGAATTCAATGTCATGGATGGCCTTGATATCTACATTGACGATTACAACAAATTCACGCCGCTTAGCAAAGAAGACATTGGCAAGATGACTTTGTCCAAGCAATTGCTTAGCAGGCCAGACCTTGAGATACCAAAAATAAGTGACATGGAGCAGGGGCTGCAGAGGCTTGAAAAGCTTGACTCAGAAATTGATGCTCCGGGCGATTCCGATGTTGCTGTATTAGACAAATCCCATGAGGCTGATTTGCCTGGTACTCATGAAACGATCGCCTCTTCAGATCTTAGGGTTATCCCTGATGGTTTGCAAGGTGATGATTTAAATGCAGAATTTAAAAAACAACCGCTTGAAAAATCGGGTGGTGAATAGTCGCTACCTGGTACATTTTGTCTTTGTCTTGTCCAACATGATGCGGACAAAATGAACCACAGTGCCGCAGCATAAATGGCCGCTTGTTTCTAGACGTTTGATTCTAAATAAGAAAATTTCCTAAGCCGTTCTGGCACAAGTTTTGCAAATAATTGCCAAATAACCAAAATAGAAGTATTCAAAAAATGACCAACTCGGATGTGTTTGTGTGTGGTTGCCAGGGCAGCGGTGAGGCGATCGACAAGGCGTTGCAAAACGTGAAAGTCGAAGGTATCCGCTTTGTGTCGGCCCAGCGTGCTTGTCGCGATGGTATTGCCGCGGTGCTCGATGCTAAAAACAAATCCAGCGGAGCGCGTTGTTTCGTGGGTTGTACCCAAGAGCAAGCGGTGTTTGAATCTCTCGCGGACAGCACTGCCTCTCAAGCTATTGAGTTTTTTAACCTGCGCGGTTTGCTGCGTGGCCAACCTTCATCCCAAAATTCTCCCGAAACAGCGGCTACTGTGGCGGCTTTGGCTGCTTATGAAACTGACTTTCAGGTTGAGCCTGTGCCCGCTGTGTTATTCAAATCGCAGGGGTGTATTGCAATTGTGGCCAACAATGACAAGCAATTGCATCACGCACAAACTCTTGCAAACAACCTGACCGTTGATCTTTTGGTGTCAGATCCTTCGGGCATCGTGTTGCCAGCCAAGCGCAATCTGAACGTGTTGGCTTTGAGCGTAGACACTGCTGAGGGCTACCTTGGCGCGTTCACTTTAAATACCCGAAAGACCAACCCTGTTGACATGGAAATGTGTACCCGTTGTGGCGCTTGTGTGGATGCATGCCCAACACAGTCCATTTCCAAAGAGTCGCTGACCATTGATTTGAACAGTTGCGACCAAAGCGGCGCATGCATCAAGGCCTGTGGCGACTTCAAAGCAATTTCATTTGCTGACATGAATTCTGTTATTGCGCGGCAATATGACATGGTGATTGACTGCACCATGCCCGGTTTGTTTGCAGACCGCCAGGCGCCTTTGGGTTACTGGCATGTGGGTGACAGTGACCAGTTGTTGCTGGAAGCCATGCTTGATGCGGTTCAAACAGTTGGAGAATTTGAGAAGCCGAAGTTTTTCGAATACAAGCAGAGCATTTGTGCTCACAGCCGTTCAAACAAAGAAGGTTGCAGCAATTGTATTGATGCCTGCAGCACCAAAGCCATCAAACCAGCCGGCGAGAAAATTGAAGTAAATCCGCATTTGTGTTTGGGTTGCGGTGCTTGTACTACCGTTTGCCCGACTGGCGCCATTCAGTTTGCATTAAGCCCAGCCACCGTGCAGGGGCGTTCACTTAAAACTGCCTTGAAGGCTTTCCGCGCCAATGGCGGTAAAAAAGCTGAAGTGGTTCTACATGGCCCTGACCTTGAGCACAATTGGTTGGAGTCTGCCAAGAAGGCTGCCAAACCAGCCTCAAGCAAAGCAGCAGTGTCAGATTTCAGTTTGTTGCCCATTGAATTGAACCACAGCGCTAGTGTTGGCCCCGATTTGTGGTTGTCTGCCTTGGCTTTCGGCGCTGATCGGGTCACTGTAATGCAATCGGCTGTTGAAGCCAGCCACTATGGCGAGCCACTGGCAGCGCAAGTGGGTTGGGTGAATACCTTGCTGGAAGCGATCGGTATGCAAAGCCGTGTTCGCCTGTTGCACATCGGCCAGGCTGATCAGTTGTTTGCTGCCAGCGATCTGCAAGCCAGTGGCGTAGCAGCAGCCAGCTTTGAGTTGTCTTCCAACAAGCGTACCCGCATGGAATTTGCAATCGACCATTTGGTTGAGCAAGCCCAGGCGAAATCAAAAATCAGCTTTGCAGAACCCATTGCACTGTCAGCTGCTGCGCCGTTTGGTGCGGTGTTGGTGAACAAAGACAAGTGCACCTTGTGCATGAGTTG
The DNA here is from genome assembly GCA_021299735.1 of Burkholderiales bacterium. GTDB lineage: Bacteria > Pseudomonadota > Gammaproteobacteria > Burkholderiales > Burkholderiaceae_B > Limnobacter. The sequence goes on from JAJTEM010000024.1 coordinate 11,358, forward strand.
CACCAGTGCGTGCCCGGCATCGGCTTTGATCGACAACCCTGAAATGCCACAACTGCGCTTCATCGAGCGCAACTGCGTGCAGTGCGGCTTGTGTGTTGAAACTTGCCCGGAAAACGCAATGCAGTTGGTGCCCCAATTGTTGCTTGGGCCCGCAGCGCGTGAAAAGCGGGTGTTGAATGAATCCCAACCTTTCCATTGCATTAGCTGCGGCAAGGCCTTCGGAACCAAGCACATGATCGACAACATGTTTGCCAAGTTGAGCCAGCACAGTATGTTCGAGCGCAATGCAAACCGCCTGAAAATGTGCGCCGATTGCCGTGTAACCGACATGTACAGCGCCAAGGATGAAATGACAATTTTTGAGGTGAAGAAATGATCGCCCCAGCTCAACAAGATGAAAACCTGATCGCTGGTGAAGACTGGGCACGTGCCGATTTTTATGGTTTGTTGTCCCATTTGTACTCAGGCAAGGTGACCGACGATTTTCTCGCCAAGTTTAGGGAAATTGACCGTGCCAGCCTGGATGTGACAACCCCGTTGGGGTTCGAGTTTTCCGAATTGCTGCGTGTGGTGAAGCAGTTCGACAGCAAAGCAATCAACCAAGAGTTTGTCGACAACTTCATCGGCATTGGCAGGCCTGAAGTGATGCTTTACGGATCGTATTTCATGTCCGGTTATCTTAATGAGAAGCCGCTGGTGTTGTTGCGCGACGACTTGGCGAAATTCGGCCTGACTCGCGATGAATCTTTGGTTGAAACAGAAGATCACATCGCGTTTTTGTGCGAAGTGATGCGCTACCTGATTTTGGCAGACGATCCACCCGTGGCCTTTTCCGAGCAACGGGCTTTTTTCTATGCGCATTTGGCCAGCTGGTACAACCAGATGGCCGACGACATTGAGGCCGCTGCCAATACTGATTTTTATAAAACTGTGGGTCGTTTAACCCGCGTGTTCTTTGATGTTGAAACACAGTCTTTCGATTTTGAAAGTGCCGTTTGATTGGAGGTGATGAGATGACCAAGAAAATGATAAGTCAAGACAAGCCAAAACTGGCCAGACGCCAATTTCTGGTGGGTGCTGGCGCAGGTGTTGCTGCTGCCGGTGCTGCACTCGTAGTGAGCAAACAACCTGAAGTGGTCGAACAAGCCGCTGACACAGGCACTGATAAAAAATCGAAGGGTTATCAGCTCTCTGAGCATGTGAAAACCTATTACAGAACCTTGCTGGTGTAATTCAAGGAGACCAAGATGTTAAAGCGAAGAGACGAAAAGACAGTGGCCAAAGTGATTCCCAATCACAACCACAGCCTGCTCAATAAAATTGGGTCCCGCTTGGGTGCCACCATGGACCGCCGTGCTTTTTTGAAGCGCTCCGGTATCGGCGTGGGTGCTGGCGCGGTTGCAGGCAGCCTGCCATTTGGCATGGTGCGCAAGGCCGAAGCAAAAGCTGAAGGCGGCGCTGCAGGCGGCACAATCGAAATCAAACGCACAATTTGTTCGCACTGTTCCGTGGGTTGTGCAACCGATGCCGTAGTGCAAAACGGTGTGTGGGTTCGTCAAAACCCTGTGTTCGATAGCCCCATTAACCTGGGTGCACACTGTGCCAAGGGCGCTGCGCTGCGTGAGCACGGCCACGGGGAACACCGTTTGAAATACCCCATGAAGCTGGTGAACGGCAAGTACGAAAAAATTTCCTGGGATGAAGCTCTCGCAGCTGTGAGTAAAAAGATGATGGAACTGCGTGAGGCCAATGGCCCGGATTCGCTGTTCTTCATCGGTTCATCCAAGCACAGCAATGAACAGGCGTACCTCTTGCGCAAGTGGGTTTCCTTGTGGGGCACCAACAACTGTGACCACCAGGCGCGTATTTGCCACTCCACCACCGTGGCTGGTGTGGCGAACACCTGGGGTTACGGCGCGATGACCAATTCCTACAACGACATGCAGAACACCAAGTGTGCGTTGTACATTGGTTCAAACGCAGCCGAAGCGCACCCAGTTTCCATGATGCACATGCTACACGCCAAGGAAACCGGCGCGAAGATGATCGTGGTTGATCCCCGTTTCACACGCACAGCCGCTCGCGCTGACGAATATGTTCGCATTCGTTCCGGTTCAGACATTCCATTCCTGTTTGGTTTGCTGTACCACATTTTCAAAAATGAGTGGGAAGACAAGAAATACATCAACGACCGCGTGTACGGTATGGACCAGATCAAGGCTGAAGTGATGGCCAACTGGACACCGGACAAAGTGGAAGAAGCTTGCGGTGTTGGCGAGGCTCAAATGTACAAAGTGGCCGAAATGATGGCCAAGGCCAAGCCTTCAACCATCGTGTGGTGTATGGGCCAAACCCAGCACACCATCGGCAACGCCATGGTTCGTGCATCTTGCATTTTGCAATTGGCACTGGGCAACATTGGCGTTTCCGGTGGCGGCGCAAACATCTTCCGTGGTCACTGTAACGTCCAGGGCGCGACCGACGTTGGTCCCAACCCAGATTCACTGCCAGGCTACTACGGTGTTGCCGAAGGTTCATGGAAGCACTGGTGCCGCGTGTGGGGGCTCGATTACGAATACGTGAAAAGCCGTTACGCAGAAGGCATGATCACCAAAGGTGGCATGACAGTGTCCCGTTGGGTAGACGGTGTGCTTGAAAACCCTGAACTGATTGACCAGAAAGCAGGTAACCTGCGTGGTCTGTTCTTCTGGGGCCATGCACCCAACTCGCAAACCCGTGGTTTGGACATGAAAAAAGCCATGGACAAGCTGGACCTGTTAGTGATTATTGACCCGTATCCTACAGCTGCCGCTGCGATGGCCGCCATGCCAGGCGACCCCGCTGGCTTGAACCCGAATCGAGAAGTGTACTTGTTGCCTTCTACAACCCAGTTTGAGTCTTACGGCTCAATCACCGCTTCTAACCGCTCAATCCAGTGGCGCGAAAAAGTCATCGAACCTCTGTTCGATAGTCGCAATGATCACATGATCATGTATCAGTTGGCTGAGAAGCTGGGTTTTGCTGCTGAATTGACCAAGAACCTGACCATGGTGAAAGGCAAGGGCGGCATGATGGAACCAGAAATCGAGTCCATCTTGCGTGAAATCAACAAAGGTACTTGGACCATTGGCTACAGCGGTCAAAGCCCGGAGCGTTTGAAGCTGCACATGAAAAACATGCACACCTTCAACGTGCGCACATTGAAAGCCGAGGGCGGCCCATGTGACGGTGAGTACTTCGGTTTGCCATGGCCATGCTACGGTACACCTGAAATGAAACACCCAGGCTCACCGAACCTGTACCAAACCGACAAACACGTGATGGACGGTGGTGGCAACTTCCGCGCCAACTTCGGTGTTGAGAAAGACGGTGTAAGTTTGCTGGCGGCAGACGGATCGCATTCTCTCGGCGCCGAAATCACCACCGGTTATCCGGAATTCACAGCCGACATGCTCAAGGAACTGGGCTGGTGGGATGACTTGACCGAGGCAGAAAAAGCAGAGGCTGAGGGCAAGAACTGGAAGACAGATCTCTCTGGCGGTATTATCCGCGTCGCCATGAAGCATGGTTGCCATCCATTTGGCAATGCCAAAGCCCGTGCGGTGGTGTGGAACTTCCCGGACCCAGTGCCCAAGCACCGCGAGCCGCTTTACTCAACCAAGCCCGATTTGGTGGCCAAGTACCCAACACACGATGACAAGGCAGCCTTCTGGCGCTTGCCAACCCTGTACAAGTCTGTTCAGGAAAAGAATGCCGACATTGGCAAGTCCTTCCCCTTGATCATGACTTCAGGCCGTTTGGTGGAGTACGAAGGTGGTGGTGAAGAAACTCGTTCCAACCCCTGGTTGGCTGAACTTCAACAAGACATGTTTGTTGAAATCAACCCCAAGGCAGCGAACGACCGTGGAATCAAGCATGGTGACAAGGTTCGGGTAACCACACCAACTGGCGCTAAGATCGAAGTTCAGGCTCAGGTTACACGCCGCGTGGGTCCCGATACTGTATTCCTGCCATTCCACTTCTCAGGGCACTGGGAAGGCAAGGACATGATCAGCAGCTACCCAGAAGGTGCAGCGCCTATTGTTCGCGGCGAATCCGTGAACACGGCGACCACCTACGGTTATGACGTGGTGACCATGATGCAGGAAACGAAGACCACCGTTTGCCAGATCGAGAAGCTGGTTTAAGCACTAATGCAAAGGAGATAAGAAAATGGCACGTATGAAGTTTCTATGTGATGCCGAGCGTTGCATTGAGTGCAATGGCTGTGTCACCGCCTGTAAAAACGAGCACGAGGTGGAGTGGGGTATCAACCGCCGCCGCGTGGTAACCATCAACGACGGCGAACCCGGAGAGCGTTCAATCTCAGTGGCCTGTATGCACTGTTCAGACGCGCCTTGCCAGGCAGTATGCCCGGTTAACTGCTTCTACAAAACCGATGAGGGTGTTGTGCTGCACGACAAAGACCTGTGTATCGGCTGCGGATATTGCTTCTATGCATGCCCGTTCGGTGCACCACAGTTCCCACAAGAAGGTGCGTTCGGTCAGCGCGGCAAGATGGACAAGTGCACATTCTGTGCGGGTGGTCCGGAAGAAGATGCGTCAGAAGCCGAGTTCGAGAAATATGGTCGCAACCGCTTGGCCGAAGGCAAGTTGCCACTTTGCGCTGAAATGTGTTCAACAAAGGCCTTGCTGGCAGGTGACGGTGACATCGTTTCCGACATCTTCCGCAATCGCGTGGTAGTTCGTGGCAAGGGCGCAGAAGTGTGGGGCTGGAGCTCAGCTTATGGCAAACCCGCGAAGGAGGGTGCATAACATGGCGGTTTCAAGCAAGTTGATTCTTTCTGGTGCAGTCGCGGGCCTGTTGCTGATAACAGGTTGCTCGAAACTGGAACAAGCCAATGGTGGCAAGGGTTACGCTGGCAAGGCAGATACACCTGCTTATGAAACTGGCGGCGGCCAATACTCCGCTGGTGGTTTCAAGGCAGGTGACAAGGAAAGCTGGAAAGAAACCCTTGACGTTCGAGCCAAGGCCCAGAACGAATACGTTCGCACTGGCGATTCGGCAAAGGCCCAATAAGGAGAGTCGATCATGACACATTCAACCATACGGGCTGCAGTTCAACCACGCATGAGCAGGGCGATGTTGGCCTTGTTTACAGCGCTGGTTTTCGCTGTGTGCTCATTTTGGTCAATGGGGGCCATGGCGCAAGATGCGACTGAACGCTCGCAAGCGCAAGTTCAGAAGCAACAGGCGCAGCCCTTGAATAACTCACCGGTTTGGTCCGGGGTTGCATCGGGTGAATCATTCACCACCGTAACCAAAGGCCGTGAAACTGGCGTGTTGATCAACAAAAGTGGTGAAACATGGCGCCAAATACGCAATGACTGGATTTCCTACTATGGCGGCTGGGCCGTCGCGTTGGTATTTCTGGCTATTGTTGGCGCTCACTTGGTGAAAGGCCCTGTAAAGTTGCCCGAACCACGTACCGGCAAGTTGATTGAGCGTTTCACATCTGCTGAGCGTGTGGCCCACTGGACCATGGCATTCAGTTTTGTGGCCTTGGCATTGACTGGTTTGTTGTTGATGTTTGGCAAATACGTGCTTGCACCCTGGATGGGGCTTACGCTCAATTCATGGCTTGCATCAATCAGCATCGTGATTCACAACTTTGTTGGACCCTTGTTTGCAGTCAGCATCATTGTGTTCTTCATCATGTATGTGAAAGACAATTTGCCAGAGAAAAACGATATTGAATGGCTGAAGAAGGGTGGTGGCTTGTTTGGGCATGCCCCGGCTGGTCGCTTCAATATGGGTGAGAAGATTTGGTTCTGGGGTGGTGTTACGGTGCTCGGTATCGTCGTGTCCACAACAGGCCTTATTCTCAACTTCCCGAATTTTGACCAAGAGCGTTTGTTGATGCAGCAGTCACATGTGATTCACGCCAGCGCAGCACTGTTGTTTATCATCATGTCCATGGGCCACATTTATATCGGCTCGATCGGTATGGAAGGTGCGCTTGAGGCTATGCGTGATGGTTATGTGGATGAAACATGGGCCAAGGCCCATCATGATGCCTGGTATGACGACATCAAATCCGGCAAAATTTCACCAGTGCGCTCAAAAGAGGGTGCAACCGCCATGGGTTCTCAGGTAATGGCCCAATAAGGTCTGTAAACCGATGTCTCATGACAATAAAAAACCCGCTCAGCAACGAGCGGGTTTTTTGTTTTTGGATTCACCAATCACTTGCATTCCACCAGTCAAAACGCCCGAAGAGGCAAAGCCTCTTCGGGCGCTGACCTCAAGGCAAATCATTGCCCTGATTGGATTTAGTTATGACTGCTTCTGAACTCGGGTCTCGTTTCCACCAAAACCAGGTTTTCAGTCGCAATCTGGACAACCGGCTTGCGTTCACGGGGAGTGCGCACAGGTTTCACTGCGCAGGCCAGGCTGGTTTGAACTACTGACCACTTTTCATGGTCAGTTTCCACCCACAACATACCTGCGTTGCTCAGCATTTGCACCAGTTCTGCCTTGTTCAGCTTCGCAGCGACCTTGGCTTTTTGAGGCTTTGACTCTGAATTTGTAGCAACTACTGGCTCTGGAATTAACTCGTTTGCAACCGCGGGCGTCTCGCTTGCCGGGCTTTCTACTGTTTTCTCCACCGGCAATTCGACAGGGGCTTGCACTGTATTTTCCGCAATACTTGCCACGGCAACAGTTGCCGCAGCTTGCTGTGCGGTTTCCTCTGTCTGGGCCACAGCAGCAATCACCGACTGCACAGTTTGTACATCTGCAACTGTGATGTTGGAATCATCCGGGTTGTTTTCCGTAGAACCCATTTGAGTTGGTTCGGCTGGCAAACCCATTTCTGAAACACTTATGCCGGTTGCTGCAATTGGCTGTTCCGTTTTTTCCTCAGAGGTTTCTGCGTACTGGTTGCTGTCAGTGTTGTCACGCCCAGCACCATCACGGTTACCACCACGTCCGCGGCGACGGCGACGGCGGCGCGGCTCGTCACTTCCTGCGTCCTCGTCACTGCCGTACGACATGGTTTCGGCAATTTTGTTGGCTAAATCCTCTTGATCAGCAGTCTCTGCAGCCTGTAAAGATTCTTCGGACTGAATTGCAGATTGCTCAATTGCCGTACCGCTTTCAACGTCACCTGCACCTCGGCCACCACGCCCACGACGGCGGCGACGACGCCCACCGTTGCGCTCGTTTTGATCAGCAGCAGATTCTGCCTCATCGCCAGCCGCGGCCTCCACTGCCGCCAAAGGCTTCAGTTCAAGTACTTCGGCACCGGCTGCACGTTCCTCCCGTGGCTTGCCACGGCCACCACGGTTTTGTTGGGTAGAACGTGTTTGCTGCTGGCTATCTGCAGCTTTCAGCTCCTCGCCATCAGTAGTTGCCGCGCCAGTTGCCTCGTCTTCACGACCACGACCACCACCACCACCACGTCGGCGGTTTCTGCCACCGCGACCATTGCGTTGATCGTTGCGGTCACCTTGCGAACGGTTTTGACCGCGGCCACCACGGTCGTTTGTTTTCTGTTCGATCACCACCGCTGGTACTTCCACAGCGGTGTCTCGCTTGAACCAGCCAATTATTCGCTGAATCAATGAGGGGCCCGCGGGCGCCGCAGCAACCACCGCCAATTCAGTTTTGGGCTTGCGTTCCTGATGGGGGGGCGCGGGTTGAGTGGGGATAACGCCTTTGATCACTGCTTCCTGGCGTTTTACCGCCTCGCCCTCTACTTTTTTGTCGTAGTAGCTTTGCTCGTCTTTGGATGTGGCCAACTCAAAACTTTGGCGTGGGTCTTCCAGGCGCTCGTCGTCGTGGCGCAAGCGCGTAATTTCATAGTGCGGTGTTTCCAAATGCTTGTTTGGAATCAACAGCACGTTCAGTTTCAGGCGCGCTTCCAGCTTGTAAATTTCTGAACGTTTTTCATTTAACAAAAAGGTAGCCACGTCAACAGGAACCTGCACATGCACGCTGGCTGTGCCTTCTTTCATGGCTTCTTCTTGCAGAATACGCAGCACATGCAAGGCGGTGCTCTCGGTGTCGCGAATCACACCTGTGCCATTACAGCGCGGGCAAGTTGTGTGCGAACCTTCATTCAAAGCTGGGCGAATACGCTGGCGGCTCAGTTCCATCAGGCCGAAGCGGCTGATTTTGCCCATTTGCACGCGTGCACGGTCAAAATGCAGGCTGTCTTTCACCCGGTTTTCAACTTCTTTCTGGTTGTTGGCTTTTTCCATGTCGATAAAATCGATCACAATCAAGCCACCCAGGTCGCGCAAGCGCAATTGGCGGGCCACTTCTTCGGCGGCTTCCAGGTTGGTGCGCAAGGCGGTGTCTTCAATGTCGGTGCCGCGTGTGGAGCGGGCCGAGTTCACATCGATCGACACCAAAGCTTCAGTGTGATCAATCACAATGGCGCCGCCCGAGGGCAGGGGAACCATGCGGCTGTAGGCGGTTTCAATTTGGTGTTCAATCTGGAAACGGCTGAACAACGGAATGTCATCGCGGTAGCGCTTCACCAAATTCATCATGTCGGGCATCACGTGCTGCATGAATTGTTTGGCCTGTTCATAAATTTCATCGGTATCGATCAGCACTTCGCCGATATCGGGGCTGAAATAGTCTCGAATGGCGCGAATCACCAAGCTGCTTTCCTGATAAATCAGGAAGGCGCCGTTGGCTGACTTGCCGGCACCGTCAATGGCTGTCCACAGTTGCAACAGGTAATTCAGGTCCCACTGCAGTTCTTCAACCGAGCGCCCAATACCTGCAGTACGGGCGATAATACTCATGCCCTTGGGGTATTCCAGCTTGTCGAGTGCTTCACGAAGTTCCTGGCGCTCTTCACCCTCAATACGGCGGGAAACACCGCCGCCACGCGGGTTGTTAGGCATAAGCACCAGATAACGGCCGGCGAGGGAAATGAATGTGGTCAGGGCTGCGCCCTTGTTGCCACGTTCTTCCTTTTCAACCTGAACAAAAAGTTCCTGACCTTCTTTGATGACGTCTTGAATTCGGGCTTTGCCGGCTTCTACGCCTTCCTTGAAATACTGTCGAGAAATTTCCTTGAAAGGCAAAAAACCGTGACGGTCTTCGCCGTAATTGACGAAACAGGCTTCAAGACTGGGTTCTACGCGGGTAATAACACCTTTGTAAATATTGCTTTTCCGTTGTTCACGGCCAGCTGTTTCAATGTCAATGTCGATAAGCTTTTGGCCGTCGACAATTGCGACCCGCAACTCTTCTGAATGAGTTGCATTAAATAACATGCGCTTCATGCACACTCCAATGGCACCGCAGTGCGAAAAGAGATGCTGAAAAAGCGGCAGGAACAAAGAGCTGCAAAAACGAATACAACAAAGCGCCGCTCGGCTTTAACCAAGAGCAGCGATTAAGCTAAGGCATTGATATTTAATAATAAATATTGGTTCAAATTTCACCTGCGTAAGGTGGGCCTGCGTCGTTTTTGTTAGTACCCAGCGCTTCTTGTGTGCGCTGGTGCGTAAAATTCTTTGTTTCCAGAATAAGGCGGGCATTCAGCCGCGCGCCTCTTTTTCAGCCATCATTGTCGCCATCCAGGGTAGGCGACACACCCACTAAATAAAACCGCGGTGGGGCGTATCCAGAAGTGTTTTCGGACGCTTCCCAAGCGATAATCTGATTATATGCTGAACCTGCCCAATTGGTAAAACAAAGAATTGAATACACAGGAAAAACCCAATCCCGACAGGGCTGTTTTGCTCGAAATTGACGAAAAACATCAAGATCAGCGTTTGGACAACTTTTTGTGCAGCGTTTGCAAGGGTGTGCCCAAAAGCCATGTGTTTCGTATCATTCGCTCCGGCGAAGTGCGAATTAACCGAAAGCGTGCAGAGGCCAAAACCAAGCTTTGTGTTGGCGATGTGGTGCGCGTTCCACCCATTCAGGTGGTGGAGAAGCAAACCTTTGATTCACTATCTTCAGGTAGTACTTTAAATAAAGTACAGCTTTTGAAAGCGGCGGCAGAAATACCAATTTTGTTTGAAGACGAACACATGTTGGTGGTTAACAAGCCTTCGGGCATGGCAGTTCATGGTGGCTCGGGTTCTACATTCGGTTTAATTGAATGTATTCGGGCACTTAGGTCTGAAACCCATCAAGATTTAGAGCTTGTTCATCGCATTGATCGTGAAACTTCCGGCATTTTGATTATTTCAAAAAAACGCAGTGCACTCAGAAAGTTACAAGAGCAACTTAGAGCAAGATCCTGGAAAAAATATTACAAAACACTGGTTCTTGGCTGTTGGCCGGAAACGCTGAAACAGGTCGATTTGCCTTTGTTAAAAACACAAGCAGGCGAAAAAGAGGCAAGGGTTTTTGTCGATGAAAGCGGTGACAAAGCCTGTACCAAATTTCAGGTAATTCAATGCTATAAGTCAGGTTATTCAAACTTTACTTTAGTACAAGCCCAAATTTTGACTGGTCGAACCCATCAAATCAGAGTGCACACAAGTGCCAATAAGTTTCCAATTGCAGGCGACGATCGCTACGGCAATTTTGAAATGAACAAACAACTTGCCAGGCATGGCTTGAAGCGCATGTTTTTGCACGCAGCACGCTTGCAATTGGTTCATCCGGCCACAAATGAACCTATAGTACTGGAAGCGCCTTTGGCGCCAGAATTGAACAGTTTTTTAAAATCATTACAGGTAGTACAAAGCAGATGAGCTATAAAATGGTGGTGTTTGATTGGGATGGCACCATACTCGATTCCACCGGTGCAATTACCCGGGCCATTCAACATGCATGTTTGGATGCAGGTTTGCCTGATCCTGGTGAAGAAATAGCGTCTTATGTCATCGGGCTTGGTTTAAGCGATGCCCTTCGCCATGCAGCCCCTGGCGCAAGCGAAGCGCAAATCGCCATGTTGGTTGAAAGTTATCGCAAACACTACCTTAGCAAAGACCACGAACTGGAACTTTTCACTGGCGCAATACCTTTGTTGAAAGAGCTCAATGAAATTGGAGTAATTTGCACAGTAGCCACTGGTAAAAGCCGGCAGGGTCTAAACCGCGCCATGTTGAATTCGGATACGGCACGCTATTTCATGGGCTCGCGTTGTGCAGACGAGTGCCACAGCAAACCGCACCCCCAAATGATTCTGGAGTTGATGGAGGAGTTCAACACTGAGCCAGCCCATGTGGTGATGATTGGTGATACTACGCATGATCTGAATATGGCTAAAGCAGCAGGTGTGCATGCGCTTTCTGTTCAGACTGGCGCGCACCCGCCCAAGCTTTTGAATCAGGTACCCCATTTGCAGTCTTTCCGTTCAATCAATGAATTGGCACCTTGGCTGATTCAAACAATCTCGTCACGATAATCGACCATGCAGCAAATTAAGGTATGTCAGTCCAGTGATCTTGAAGAAGGTGGTGCAGGTTATCGCTTCAAGGTTTTGTATAACAATGAGGAAACTACTGCCTTTGTTGTGCGGGTTGATGATGCGGTCCGGTGTTTTTTGAATCGCTGCTCCCATGTGCCCGTAGAGCTGGACTGGAACTACGGTGAGTTTCTCGATGATTCCGGCAGAATTGTAGTTTGCGCCACACACGGTGCAAGTTATGACGCAACCGATGGCGCGTGCCTGGGTGGCCCCTGCGACGGCAACCCATTGGTGCGATTGAATGTCGAAGAGAAAGACGGTGCAGTGTACTGGACACCGAGTGAACTAATTACAGTGCCTTCTGACGGCATTGAGGACTAAAACAAATGAGTGAAGAAAATAATCAATGGGAACGCAAGCTTCTCGAGAAGCTTGCATCTGAGGCACTGGTCGAACAACGAAGAAAGCGCCGCTGGGGTATTTTCTTTAAAGTCATTGGCTTTGTGTATGTAGGCGTAATCATCGTCTCTGCGCTTGGTCTTGCAAGCCCTGCAAGCCTGGAGGTCAATCGCCACACCGCTTTGGTCGATTTGGAGGGGGTTATTTCCAGTGACAGCACTGCCAGTGCAGACCGAATTAATTCCAGCCTGCGGTCAGCATTTGAAAGTGAGGGGTCGGTCGGTGTTATTTTGCGCATCAACAGCCCAGGGGGTAGTCCCGTTCAGGCTGGACTGATCAATAATGAAATCAAGCGCCTTCGAGCCAAGTATCCTGAAAAACCTTTCTATGCCGTAGTGGAGGAAATGTGCGCCTCGGGTGGTTATTACGTGGCGGTCGCAGCCGACAAAATTTATGCTGATCAGGCAAGTTTGGTTGGTTCAATCGGTGTTGTCATGAATGGGTTCGGCTTTACTGGAGCCATGGACAAGCTGGGGGTAGAGCGTCGCCTCATTACTTCTGGCGAGAACAAGGGCTTTCTCGACCCATTCAGTAAAGTTAATCCTTACGAGGTTGAGTTTGCCAAGCAAATGGCCGAAGAAATTCACAAACAGTTTATTCAGGTGGTCAAACAGGGGCGAGGCGAAAAACTGTCCCAAAACCCTGAATTGTTCAGCGGTTTGGTGTGGACTGGTGCCAAGAGCGTTGAGTTGGGGCTGATTGATGAGCTGGGTTCGATTGACACCGTGGCGCGCGATGTGTTGAAAGCCGAGAAAATTCTGGATTACACCGAGCAGGATTCATTTGCAGAGCGTTTTGCTGAGCGAGTTGGGGTTGTATTCGGCCTGGGGGTGCGCAGCGTATTTCCTGAAATCGGTGGTCGCCAAAACCTTGGTTTTCAATAATCTGGTTTCAGTATTCTTTTTTGTAAGCGCTTAAGCTGAAAGCCACAAAAACAGGCAGGGCGACTTGCCTGGTGTTGGCAACTGTTTTTTCCATTGCCCCACTGTTTTGGTGTGAATGTGCTGTTCATCGCCGGTGAGGTCCCAGCCTATACACAGCAAGGTGGTGTCAGATAGCTGTTTGAGCAGCGCCTCGATCAGCTTCTCGTTCCTGAAAGGCGTCTCAATCACGATTTGAGTACACTGTTGAGCCTTTGATTCGCGTTCGGTTTGCTTGATCCATGCATCACGCTGGGCCGCGTCCAAGGGTGGGTAGCCATAAAAGCGAAAATTCTGGCCGTTCAGGCCGCTTCCCATTAGCGCCAGCAAGATGGAGCTTGGACCAACCAAGGGGTGAACAGGGCAGCCCAGCTTGTGTGCCAGGGCAACAATTTCTGCTCCCGGGTCGGCCACGCCAGGGCAGCCAGCATCGCTCATTACTGCGACAGCTTGTCCCGCCTTGCACCGTTGAATAACATCTTGACGTTGTTGCGAGCTTAATTGTGCAATTTCCAGTATTTGAAGCTCGCGAATTGCAACCGGCATATTGAAATGTCCCAGTGCAGCCCTCGCGGGTTTGGCATTTTCGACCAGCCAAGTGTTGCATTGTTGGACCAATGGCAAATCTGCCGCCAACAGGGGGTGTTTCGGGGTTTTCTGGCTAAGCGGGCTGGGTACTAAATAAAGCATGTCAGGGCAGGGTGAGTTCAAATTGTCGAAGCGCATTTGCGACTTCTATTAATGGCAGCCCGATCAGGGCGGTAGGGTCGCTCGACTCAATCCGTTTTAGCAGCGAAATGCCCAAGCCTTCACTTTTTGCAGAGCCTGCGCAGTCGTAGGGTTCCTCGGCAATCAAATAACGCTCAATCTCAGCGGTGCTCAATTCCCGGAATTCCACTGAAGTGGGTACGCTAAATTCCACGGTTTGTGAGGTTTCAAGGCAGCAAATGCAAACGGCGGTGTGAAACACGATTGTTTTTCCGCTCATGCTGCGCAGTTGCGCGCGTGCCCGGTCGTGGGTTCCCGGTTTGCTAATTGCAGTGCCACCCACATCGGCCACTTGATCTGAGCCAATTACAATTGCTGACGGGTGCTCCAAGGCCACAGCCATGGCTTTTTCCCGGGCCAGGCGCTTGCAGGTGTCTAGCGGAGTTTCGTCGGGTTTTGGCGATTCATCTATTTGCGGTGATTCGCATCGGAAGTTGATCTGCAGGCGAGTCAGTAGCTCGCGACGGTACTTTGAACTGGAGGCTAGATACAGTGAACGGGTCATTTGAATAGCGCGCTGGCTTTGACAGATTACGTTAGGCAGAGTATTATCGCGCGTTTCCTGCTTTTCTTATCGGCATGCGCCAAAAAGGCCCATTAAAACAGTTTGACGAATTCGACGCGTGGTCGTTTTCTCGCTTGGGTGAAAGCATTTGCAGTGAAAACGTAAAGTTTGATTTCCCAAGGCTGGCCAGTGATGAGAATATTTTGTCCAGCCGAGTCGAAAATTGGGAAGTATCCGGGCGAATTAACGCCAAGTCTGAAAGCGTTATCCGGTTTAAGGGCCGGTTTACCGCAGAGCTTTCTTGTGTAGTGTGTGGTTCAGGTGTACAGCACGCCATCGATTTCGATCGTCATTTGATTTTAATGACCTCCGAGGCGCAGGCTGACAGCTATGATGAAACCACCCTGGATGAGGACACAGACGTTGTTGCATGCCCGGGTGCGATAAACTTGCGAGATTGGCTGGAAGACGAAATTTTGCTGGCGTGCCCAATGTTCCCCAAGCATGATGCCTGTGCTGAAGAAGCCGGGAGAAGCTGGCGGGAGGAGGGCGACGACCTTGAGGAAGATACTGACGACCATCAGGATGACACTGCTGATGGCCCTACACAGGAATTACAGCGTCCTTTTGCCAACCTTGGCGATTTGCTCAAGGGAAGCAAGAAGTAACAATTTTATACATGGAGCTTTAAAATGGCCGTTCAACAGAACAAAAAATCACCTTCAAAGCGTGGCATGCACCGCTCACACCAGAACCTGACAGCGCCAACTTTGTCCGCTGATTCCTCTTCTGGTGAAACACACTTACGCCACCACATTAGCCCCAACGGCATGTACCGTGGCAAAAAAGTAGTTAAAACCAAAGCTGACGAGTAATTATTTACAAATCAACAAGGCAACTGCAGTCATGTTGCCATGAAAACCAAAAGGTCTAAGAACGGATGGTTCGCATAGCGATTGATTGCATGGGTGGCGACCACGGTTTGTCGGTCACTATCCCCGCCTGTTTGCGCTTTCTCAAGCAGCATCCCGATGTTCAGCTGGTGCTGGTCGGGAAGCAGCCTGAAATTGAAGCGGCGTTGGCTAAGAAGAAAGCGCTGGAGCATCCACAAATCACCATTCGTCACGCCAGTGAAGTGGTTGAGATGGACGAGCCCCCGGCGCAAGCCCTGCGTAACAAAAAAGATTCATCCATTCGCGTGTGTGCCAACCTTGTGAAAGACGGGTTGGCGTCTGCGTTCGTCAGTGCCGGTAACACTGGGGCACTCATGGCCATTTCCCGTTTTGTTCTTAAAACCCTCGACAGCATCGATCGGCCCGCAATCGCATCGGCCTTGCCCAACATGAAAGGCAAGGGCACGCTGATGCTTGATCTGGGGGCCAATGTAGATTGCGAGCCCGCCCACCTGTTTCAGTTTGCGGTGATGGGTTCGGCCTTTGTCAAAGGTACCGAGGGAATCGACAGGCCTACGGTGGGCTTGTTGAACATTGGTGAAGAAGTGATCAAGGGCAACGAGGTGGTCAAAAAGGCCTCGGAGCTGTTGCGCGCCAGCGAATTGAATTTCTATGGCAATGTAGAAGGCAATGACATTTATAAAGGCACCACCGATGTAGTGGTGTGCGATGGTTTTGTGGGCAACGTTGCCCTAAAAACTTCAGAGGGCCTGGCACAGATGCTGGGCGACATAATAAAGACAGAGTTCAAGAGAGGCCTGTGGCCCAAAGTTGCTGCGGTATTTGCAGCGCCAGTGTTGCTTCGATTCAAAAAAAGGGTGGACCACCGCCGCTATAACGGAGCAGCGCTGCTTGGGCTTAAAGGGATTGTGATCAAAAGCCACGGTTCGGCAGACGCCTACTCCTTCTTTTATGCGATCAAACGAGCTTACGATGCTGCAAATGGCAATTTGCTGGACAGCATCAGGCTTACGATGTCGCACTATGTGCCGTTGGCCGCACCCGCGCCCAGCAGCACCCAAGAGGCAGTAGCAACGCCAGTCGAGGCAAAACCAGACCAAGTGATTTAATGTCTCAATACAGTGCAATCCTTGGCACAGGCTCAAGCCTGCCAAGGCGTGCCGTTTCCAACCAGGAATTGACTGAGTTTCTCGCCTCAAAGGGCGTGGAAACCAGCGCTGAATGGATTGAAACGCGCACCGGAATCAAGCAAAGATACCTTTGCGAAGCTGATGAAACCAACTGTCAAATGGCCAGTAAGGCTGCAATCCAAGCCTTGAAAGCAGCAGGCGTGCTGCCCGATCAGGTCGATTTAATCATTTTGGCCACCTCGACACCGGATCAGGTTTTCCCTTCCACTGCCTGCGCAGTTCAAGCCGAAATTGGCGCCAAAAAAGCCATGGCCTTCGATATTCAGGCTGTGTGCAGTGGTTTTGTGTATGCGCTTACTGTTGCCGATTCAATGATCCGCTCCGGGCAGGTAGGCAATGCGCTTGTGATTGGTTCCGAGGTGTTTAGCCGCCTAATGGACTGGAATGACAGAACTACCTGCGTGTTGTTTGGCGACGGCGCGGGTGCGGTGTTTGTTCAAGCCAGCGCCGAGCCCG
Organism: Burkholderiales bacterium; assembly: GCA_021299735.1. Taxonomy (GTDB): domain Bacteria; phylum Pseudomonadota; class Gammaproteobacteria; order Burkholderiales; family Burkholderiaceae_B; genus Limnobacter. The sequence continues at coordinate 27,963 of JAJTEM010000024.1, forward strand.
GCATTTTGGGCTGCAAGCTGCAATCCGATGGCACGCTCGGCTGTATTTTAAACACGGCAGGCCGTATTGAAGGTGGGCAGGTTGTGGGCGATCCCTTCTTGCGCATGGATGGGCAAGCGGTGTTTCGCCAAGCGGTGTCGGTGCTTGGCACCAGTGCGTTAGAGCTGTTTGATAGCCTTGATTTCAGGCTTGAAGATCTCGACTTTTTGGTACCACATCAAGCCAATGTCAGAATTTTGCACTCTGTGGCCAAAAAACTGAAGCTACCTGAAGAGCGGGTAGTGGTCACTGTCGGTATGCATGGCAACACCTCCGCGGCCTCAGTTCCATTGGCTTTGAGTCATGCGGTCGAGCAAAAACTGATTAAAAAAGGCAATAACGTGCTGTTACAAGGTGTCGGGGGCGGCTTTACGTGGGGTAGCGTGCTTGTTCGCATGTAAAATAGCGCCAATTATAAATTAGATGAATTCCTCGAAAATGACAAAGAAAATTGCCTTTCTGTTTCCAGGGCAGGGCTCGCAGGCGGTGGGCATGCTGAACGCCTTCAAAAGCAACAGCACCACGGCCAGCCTTTACACCGCGGCAGCACTCGAGGCGCAGCAGGCTTTGGGCCAAGACCTTGCGGCATTAATTGAGCATGGGCCGGCCGAATCCCTTAATTTGACCACCAACACCCAGCCGGCCATGTTGATGGCCAATGTCTTGGTGTTGCGTGCCTGGCTTGCTGCGGGGGGCAGTGCGCCCAATTTGCTGGCAGGACATTCCCTTGGAGAATACGCGGCATTGGTGGCTGCGGGGGTATTTACTCTCTCCGAAGGCCTTGCTTTGGTTCGCATTCGTGCTCAGGCCATGCAAGAGGCTGTTCCAGTTGGCCAGGGCGGCATGGCTGCAATTCTTGGCTTGTCTGACGAGCAGGTCAAGCAGGCTTGCAATCAAGCCTCTGTAAATGGTGAAGTTGCTGAGGCGGTGAATTTCAATGCTCCTAGCCAGGTGGTGATTGCGGGAAGTGCTCAAGGTGTTAAGGCAGCCTGTGACGCTGCCAAAGCGTTGGGTGCAAAGCGCGCGCTTGAACTGCCGGTGTCGGCGCCATTTCACTCCAGCCTGATGAAGCCTGCCTCTGTCAAATTGGCGGCGGCTTTGGCGGATGCGAATTTCAACACACCTGCAATACCTGTGTACAACAACATAGATGTGGCTGTAGAATCCGACCCCGCAAGAATTCGTGACGCCCTGGTGCGTCAGGCTTATGGCCCGGTTCGCTGGGTTGAAACCATTCAAGCCATGACTGCTGCCGGAACAACACTGTTTGTTGAATGCGGGCCAGGCAAGGTTTTGGCGGGTTTGGTCAAGCGAATCAGTGATGTGCCTGTGATCAATATTTTTGATCCGGACAGCATTCAAGCGGCGCTTGGTGCCGAATAAAAGGGACGAAACGAATGACCATGTTTGATTTGACCGGAAAAGTGGCCCTGGTAACAGGTGCCAGCCGCGGTATAGGCCGTGAAATTGCAATCACCCTGGGCAAGGCAGGCGCTACCGTTGTGGGTACTGCCACATCTGAAGTGGGCGCAGCCGATATTTCTGAAGGTTTGAAGGCGGCTGGTGTGAAGGGTTTTGGGGCCGTGCTGAACGTAACCGATTCTGAAAGCCTTGAGCCCTTGTTTTCAAGAATTGCCGAAGAATTGGGTCCTTTGTCGATTTTGGTGAACAATGCGGGAATTACGCGTGACCAGCTTTCGATGCGAATGAAGGATGAAGACTGGGATGCGGTGATCGCAACCAATTTGTCAGCGGTATTTAAATTGTCCAAGTTGGCCATGAAACCCATGATGAAGGCGCGCGCAGGCCGCATGATCAACATCACTTCGGTGGTGGGTACAAGCGGAAATGCCGGGCAAGCCAACTATGCGGCGGCCAAGGCTGGCGTAGCAGGAATGACAAAAGCGCTTGCACGTGAGCTGGGAAGCCGCAATATCACGGTAAACTGTGTGGCGCCCGGATTTATTCAAACTGATATGACTGATGCACTCAGTGAAACACAGGTGGATCAGTTGAAACAACAAATCCCGTTGGGTCGTATGGGGCAGGTTGGCGACATTGCTGCGGCTGTGTTGTACCTGGCCAGCGACCAGGCGGGGTATGTAACTGGTACCACATTACACGTGAATGGTGGAATGTGGATGGGCTAATGGCAGGGCATTTAGAATATGATCCGTCATATTGCTTTGCTATTCTCTCTCAATTTTATTAAAAACCCACGGAGGCTCCGTAATGGAAAACATTGAACAGCGCGTTAAAAAGATTGTGGCCGAACAACTCGGCGTAAAAGAAGAGGAAATCAAAAACGAATCTTCTTTCGTAGATGATCTTGGCGCTGATTCCTTGGACACAGTGGAACTGGTCATGGCTTTGGAAGAAGAATTTGAAACAGAAATTCCTGACGAAGAAGCTGAAAAGATCACCACAGTGCAACAAGCGATTGATTACGTTAAGACAAACTCGAAGTCTTAATGGCTGAATTTGAAGGGATGCCGGGGAAGTTCTTTCTTTCCCGGCTCTTGTCTGTTCAGGCAAACATTAGATCAAGGGAGGGCTTGTGAGCCGTAGACGTGTTGTTATTACCGGTTTGGGCATCATCAGCCCTGTGGGTAATTCTGTTGCCGAGGCTTGGACAAGCCTGACCCAGGGTAAATCTGGTATTTCGACCATTACCCGGTTTGAAACAGAGGCCCTGACCGCAAAAATTGCGGGTGAAGTCAAAGGCTTCGACGTGGCCGAGTACATTCCAGGCAAAGAGGCCGCTCGAATGGATACTTTTATCCATTACGGACTGGCTGCCGGAATTCAGGCATTTAAAGATTCGGGTCTGGAAGTGACCGAACAAAATTCCGAGAGAATTGGCGTGAGCATTGGCTCGGGCATTGGCGGCTTGCCAATGATCGAAGACACACACTCTGATTTGATCAATAAAGGGTACCGCCGCATTTCCCCGTTCTTCGTGCCGGGCAGTATCATCAACATGATTTCAGGCCATATGTCGATCATGTATGGTTTGAAAGGCCCGAACATTGCCATGGTTACTGCCTGTACAACCGGCACCCACTCCATCGGCGAGGCTGCACGCATTATCGAATACGGTGATGCCGATGTCATGATCGCTGGAGGCGCGGAATCCACAGTTTCGCCGCTCGGTATAGGCGGTTTTGCGGCCATGCGTGCCTTGTCTACTCGCAACGACGACCCCACGGCGGCCAGCCGTCCCTGGGACAAAGACCGAGATGGTTTTGTGTTGGGCGAGGGTGCTGGCGTATTGGTACTTGAAGAATATGAGCACGCCAAAAAACGGGGTGCAAAAATTTATGGCGAGGTAGTTGGCTATGGCATGAGTGCCGATGCCAGCCACATGACCGCTCCTTGTGCAGATGGTGATGGCGCAGCGCGTTGCATGAAGGCAGCATTGCGAAATGCGGGCATGAATCCCGATGCTGTTGATTACGTGAATGCACATGGCACATCGACCCCCTTGGGTGATGTGGCTGAAACAATGGCCGTGAAACGCGCCTTGGGCGATCATGCTTACAAAACAGTGGTCAATTCCACCAAAAGCATGACCGGCCACCTCTTGGGTGCGGCGGGTGGTATCGAGGCTGTATTCACGGCGCTCGCAGTTCACTACCAG
>JAJTEM010000025.1 GCA_021299735.1 Burkholderiales bacterium
AGGATTGCCATGATCTGGCTGTCGGTAAACCTTGATTGTTTCATTGCAGAACTCTCTTCCTCTATGGTTGAAAATTCTACTTCCGATCCCGTTTATTTGCAGGGGGTATTACCCTTTGTCTATCGCCTGAGCCCAATCAAATACAAAGACTGAATATTGCAAACTTTTGTTTGCAAGTGGGTGACGCCCATCGAGCCTTGTATTGGCTTGCCAGCACAGAATGGGAACCTCGTTTTAAGGGACAGCGTGATGAGTTGCTTGACCAAGGCTTGGAAGCTACGGGCCAAACCGAACGGCTAACCGCACTGCGGCAAGAACAATACAAGGCCAACCCATGCAAAGCCAACCTTCAAGCCCTGGCCAAAATTCTACCTGCTGAACAGGCCGAAGAATTAACACGCCATGCCTTGACCAGAGTTTTGGCGATTGACAACCCAGAGAGCCGGATAAGGGGCTTGGTAGAATTTAACGCCATAGACTTGGCTGCAGATGAAGTGCTTGAACATTCACCGCAACTGGAAGCGCTTTTTTATTCCACTTTGTTGAACTGGATCAAAAGATTTGAGGAGCACTGCAAAAACAATGAGAGCAAAGCAGTGTGGCTTGCAATGGCGCTGTGTTACCGCTGCCTGATCAAGCAGATTTTGCAAGATGCCAAATCAAAAATTTACCACCATGCGGTGAAGTACGTCAAAGCACTGCAGGGGCTCGATGCACAGGCAGTGCTTCACGACAGCTACGACTACAGCCCCCACCCAAACCACCTTCAGTTCATGAATGAACTTCGGGTACGGCACAGCAGAAAAACAGCATTTTGGCGGGAGTTGTAGAAATTCGCTTGTGGGCCGACCTTATTCAATGCGCCCCCGCCCATCTATTCACACAGCGAATATGAGGTACGCCATCCCATCCAGGCGTTCTTTGGTTTTTTCCCACTTCGGCATCACTTGGCCCATTAGCCGATAGAATCGCTCGCTGTGGTTATGCTCGGCGATGTGGCAAAGCTCATGCAAAATCACATAGTCGATGCATTCACGAGGCGCTTTAACCAATTGCGAGTTAAGGGTAATTCTGCCTTCAGGAGAACAACTACCCCATTGAGTTTGCATTGTCAAAACGCGCAGTGGTGGTGGTACATCAACCCAAAGGGTCTGCTCCAGCAAAACCTCCAAGCGCTTGGCAAAAACCTCCTTGGCCCGTTCTTTGTACCATTCAGTCAACCGCTCTTTAACTTTGTCGGCTGTCTTTACTCTTACAGAAACCTCCAGCTTACCGCATAACAATTTCACGCCTTGAACCTGCTCGGGGGCTTCAATCACTCTCAGCAGGTACTGTTTACCCAGGTAGTAATGACTTTCTCCACTGATGTACTGGCGTTGGGTTATGAATTGCAGTTGCTCTCGGAAGTCTTTGAGTTGCTTGTGTATCCAACGGGCCCGCTTTTTAACCGCCAATAAAACAGCTTCGCTGTCAGCATCCTCCGGAGCCAATGCTATTACCCGGCAATCGGGATGAACCTTGATCAATACCTTTCCAGTGGCGTGGGGTCGCATCACTCGCTCAAAGGCAATTAGCTCGTCACCATAGTAAAAACTCATGGTCTGGCTTTTGGGTTTAATCGGCACGTTCATCTGCTTACATCCGCTGTGGCACCGCTCAAACACCGTTTAACCCAACCCGGGTAATTTGAACAATCATCTCAACAATCTTCTTGGCCTGGTCCATACCACCACCAATTGCCTTACATTCCTGGAACATACGTGGCAGTAGTTTTTTGCGAATGTCTGCTTCAATGTTCTGCGGGTTAATCGAGTTCTCTGCCACAGACGTTTCTACCGCCAGGTCAATTTCAAAAGCAACTTTGACCCACTTGTCTTGCGCTTGCTGATCCAGCACGGCCAAAGCTTCCGGCAACACTTTTTTGAATACACCAAAGTAGGCTTGAGCGTGTCGATTCCCGGCAAAGGCATTGGGAATGTCGCTCAAGCGCCTTTCTTGCACTTGCGTTTCAAACTCTCGAAACAGCATGTACTGCTTCAAAGGGTGATCGAACAGTTTCTCGGCCTCTTCAATAGCCTGACGCAGCAATTTTGAAAACGCCTCCTGAGCATATGGGTCATCCCGCAGCTCTTGTTCAATTGTGCGTGTTACACGGGTTTTGATGATATCGGTTTCGTTTCGGGTTTTGTCTTCGCTCCAGTCTTGCGGCTGTTGCTTTTTCCCCATCTTGCCCACTTCATACACGCCTTCGGGTTCTTTAACCTCTACACCCACCACATGCTTGTCCAGCAGTTTTTTCACTTGTTCAGCATATACGTCGTAATCAATTTTTTCTCCCGCATCTTGCTGTGCCAGTTGGCGCAGGCTGGAAAACTGCTTCGCTGTTTCCTTGTAGTGGTTGCGATCCTGGTCGCTAAAGCTTTTGTCTTCAAAAAACGTGGCTGATTGCAGCGCTACCTTCAGGCAACTGGTGAAAGCTGTAACAGCCTCGTAAAAGTCATCGCGCACTTTCAGGTGTACATCGACCAGTTCACCTTCACGCTCTTCAATTTTTGGTACCAAAACCTGTCGCAATTGCTCAATGTCGTTCTTGTTTTTCACTCCATCGAATATCGCCCATAGTTGCTGGTAAAGCTGCGGCAGGCGCTTGTATTCTGTGCTCATTGGGTTGTAAAGCCCAGCGAGGTCGTTGATGTCATAACCCCCTTGGGTACGAGAGGCCAAATCCTGATATTTTTGAATGGTGGTATCCAGCTCGGCCAAAATGCCACGATAGTCGATGAGCAATCCAAATTTCTTCTTTGGGTGTAATCGGTTTACCCTTGCAATTGCCTGAATCAGGCTGTGCTCTTTTAATGGCTTGTCGATATAAAGCACGGCGTTTTTCGGCTCATCAAAACCGGTCAGCAGCTTATCGACCACAATCAAAATCTTCAGTAAATCGTCTTTGTCGAAGCGCTCAATCAGGTGTTTGGTGTAAGCCTGTTCGTCCTGGCTACCCACATTGTCTTTCCACCATTTGCTTACCTCTGGTGTGGTGGCTTCATCCACTTCCGTGTTACCTTCTCGGCTATCTGGCGGGCTCATTACTACGGCTGACTCAAACAAGCCTGCTTCATCCAGGTATTTTTTGTATTTTATGGCAGAAGCTTTACTGTCACAGGCCAACTGGCCTTTTAAACCCTCGTCGATATTCTTTGCGAAGTGGTTGGCAATGTCCAAGGCAATTAAACGAATGCGGTCATCGGCACTGTAAACCTGGCCTTTCTTGGCAAACTTGCGCTTCAGGTCGGCTTTCTGCCCATCGGTAAGCCCCTCAGTAATGCGCTCAAACCAACTGTCAATTGCCCTTTCATTCACATCCAGATCGGGAATGCGTTCCTCGTACAGCAGCGGGGTAACAGCTTCGTCTTCCACTGCGCGTTGCATGGTGTAAGCATGCACAATCGGGCCAAACTTGTTGGTGGTTTTATCGTCTTTTAACAGTGGCGTGCCAGTGAAGGCCACAAAAGCAGCATTGGGTAACGCCTGTTTCATACGAATGTGGTTTTCACCACCCTGGCTGCGGTGGCCTTCATCAATCAGCACAACAATGTCAGCGCTGTGGTTTACGCATTCCGGCATTTTGGTGGCGGTATTAAACTTCTGAATTAGCGAGAAGACAATTCGCTCTGTACCCTTGCCAATTTGCTCAGCCAAGCGTTTACCGCTGGTGGCCATTGCAGCTTCTTTGTCTTTTTTACCAGCCAGCTCGCCACCACTGGCAAAGGTTTTGCTTAGCTGCGTTTCCAAGTCTACTCGGTCGGTAACCACAACAATACGGCATTGCTTCAGGCTTTCATGCAAAATCAGCGCCTTGCTTAAAAACACCATCGTGAATGACTTGCCCGAACCGGTGGTGTGCCATATCACACCGCCCTCACGGCCACCCGTATGGTTGCGGGTATTAATGCGTTCAATCAACCGCTTAATACCGAAAACCTGTTGATACCGGGCTACAATTTTTCCAGCCTTTTTATCAAACAGCGTGAAGTAACGCGTCATCTCCAACAGCCGGGCTGGGCTTAGCAAACTAATCAGTAGTTGATCCTGCCCGGTCACAGCAAGCTCGCCTGCGGCAGTCAGGCCTTTGTACCAATCCAGGTCTTTTGAAGGTCGGTGGCTGAACAAACTTACCAACTGCTCGCCTGTCAGCTTTTTATTTTTGATGGCGAGCATTTCGGAATCAGAAATATCTTCTTCACGCCAAGCCGCCCAAAACTTGGCGGGCGTGCTGCAAGTGCCATAGCGGCCTTCATTGCCGTTTATGGAAAGCAACATTTGTGTATAGACAAACAACAAAGGTATTTCATCATGGCGCTGGTTACGCAGGCTTTGCGAAATGCCTTCCTCAATTGTGGGGCCTTTTTTGGCATTGCCGTTGGGGCGCTTGGCCTCAATTACTACCAGTGGAATACCATTCACAAAACACACAATATCTGGCCTGCGATTTTCCACACCGCCAGAACGGGTCAACGTGAATTCTTCGGTAAACACAAAACTGTTGTTGGCAGGGTTCTGCCAGTCAATCAGCGCAATGGTTGGGTTGGCTTTTTTACCATCCACAAACTCGGTAACCGAGATACCGTACAACAAGTGGTTGTACAAACGCTCATTGGCAATTAACAAGCCTTCATTGAGTGCAGGGCTGCACACCTCGGCAACCAGGTTGTCGATGGCTTTGTCAGAAAGTGGATGGCTTTTTCCAGCAAAGGTGAAAGTGCGCTTTTGAAGTTCACCGCGCAGCACCTGGCGTAAAACCACTTCATCGGTTTTGCCAGCACGCGCGGCCAGGGCCTGCTCAGGCGAAAGGAACGACCACCCAAGATTGGTCAACAAGGCCAGTGCCGGTAACTTGGCACTGTATTCTTCCTGAAACTTTGGTGTGTATTGTGTCATTCGTTATCTCTCTTCAAACCCTGATACCTGAGGTGCAGCCAAAATTAGCGTTGTTGATGGTAGCTGCTTAAATCACTGTCTAGAGACCAAACAAAGACCTCTCGCGTTGAAAATCGACTAACGCACTTATTGAATTCTTCAATAATGCTTAAATCACCAAAGCTAGTACCTTCACCGGTTTTTTGGGGAGACTTGTTTGCTCCTGCCTTATCTGGAAAGTTATCTATCCAAGTTAACACCTCAGCGGAGTTTGGAAATTCACTTGGTTGATAGGGGGCATCACCACTAAAAGCACCTTTTACAGCTTTGCAAAAACGCTGAGCAGTTTTACGTCTTGTTCCACCGTCACCGTTCTGAGCAATGTGATTACCAGTCTCAATAATAGTGGCCATGGGCAAAATGAAGGTCACACCAAGTTCTGCATACGCTGTGAAAGATGCAGTAACTGTATCCTTATCCTGATTTTTGCCGGGAACGTTTAGTAAATTTAGGAAAACCGACGTATCTATGATGCAAATAGAACTCATGCATCATCTCCCTGCATTTGGCTCAACCAATTCATGGCATTTAGTTTCTTCTGCTCAGGAGTAATGTGAGACTTTACAAAGCGATCTACAACGCCATTAGTGACCAATTCACCTAGTGGGCCTTGAGAAACTAGACCGGGATAATCAATTAAATCTGAAAGGCGTATAAGTTGACTGTCGCCTGTGATTTTGCTGCGGTAGCAAAACACTACATCCCCCAGAGATGAGTCCGGCAGAGCATCCATCAACGCAGGGTTATGTGTTGATAGCAACAAGCGAACGTTTCTTGCGTCAGCTTGTTGCCGCATAGTCGCTAGAAGTTGTTTTGCTCTTGAAGGATGCACACCATTATCAACTTCTTCAATCACTACCGTTGATCCTTCAGGCGCGGATAGTAAGGCTGCGGCAATAGCCAAAACTCTTAAGGTGCCGTCAGATAGAAGCTCTACTGACCACTTTCTGTCTTCATTGCCAAAGCTTTCAACCAACTCCAACGAGACCTTGCCCCGGCGGTCTTCAAAAAAGTTAATATCTTTAACGTCCTGCTCAGGAAGGCTTTTAATGAAGTCTATGATGACTGGTTTCAGAGCTTCGTCTTTCCACAAGGTGAAAAGCACGCCTGAAAGATTCGCACAGTCGCCACGTAAACGTTTTTCCGGATAACTATCACCACGCATTAGTGAAGGCACGGGGTCGAGAAATAAGGTATTTGAGAGCAGGTTTTGAAACTTCTCGGTGGTCTTTGGAATTTCTTGCTGCGCTTTCTTATGGCCTGCTTCAAACATAGCAGAAGACGCAAGTTGATTCAGAATAGCAATTTGGTCTGTGCAGCTTACCTGGGGTTTTTTCCCACCTCGTGCAAAGTTGTTATAAGCAACTCTTACGTCAGTGCCTAAGCCAGATGACTTTTGTTCAACTTTATATAAAGGAAAGTTTTCTTTTGGTGAGGTGATGGTCTCTTGCGAAATGTGTAACTCATCATCACGTAATGACACTTCAATCTCAAAGTGATTCCAATCTGCATCATCGGTTGTGCAACCCAGAGAAAACACAGTTGCGCTCAAATGTCCTAAGTCTCTCACTTGGCCACGAAGGATCTGTTCTGAATCATCAACTCTGTGTTTCAATACTGATAATTTCTGGCCTTGTGCCAGCCAAGCTAAAAAGCGGAAAGCTTCCAATGCATTACTTTTACCGGAAGCATTAGCCCCAATCATCAGCGTTAACGGTGACAAGTGTAAAACCTGATCTTGATAACTTTTGAAGTTTTGAATATGTATCTGGGTCAGCATTATGCAACCTCCTTATCATCAATTTTTACCCGGCGCTTACCCGTCAACAACTGCTGCATCAGTGCTTTTTTCTCTTTCTTTAATACATCGAGCTTCTGTTGCAAAGCAGAGATTTGCTGATCGGAGTTTGAAAGAACTGTGGCGATTTTTTGTTGTTCTTCCACATCAGGGTAGCTAATTTTGAAAGATGATAAATCTCCTTGATTTATGGATGGCACTGCACCTTCTTGCACAAACCTTGCGAAATCTATGGCTAGAAGAAGTTGATACAAAAACTCTGTGTCTGCAGCGTTGGACGGAACTGCGGCCATCATGTTGTTATCAATAATTGTCGGCCTTGAAAGAATCCTTCTTCTATTGAGAAGCAGGGCAGCCCCAACCTTAGCAAAAATGATAGAACTTTTTGGGAAAGGTTTTGCTTTCATCAGTTTAGCGGTCTCAAAGCTCACCCAATTATTTGAGTATTTAATGCTTCTTTCATTGCCAAGCAAGTTCATGTCACTAACTTTAATGAACGGTAAATCACCTATTGATTGGCCTTGATAGACCTCCTTGAACGCAGAACCGCCTTTGAATGCGCAAAGTTCTCCAAGTCGACCGTGAATCCACTCCCCTTCAAACCTAACCCCATTCTTATCCAGCAGACGTTTTTTACAGGTGAGCAGTTGTTGCATCAGGGCTTTTTTCTGCTGCTGGCTGTTTGCGAGCGCTTGCTCAGTGATGGTGATGGCCTGATCCCAAGTGGAGAGGATTTGGGCGATTTTTTTCTGTTCAAGTAATGAAGGAGTTAGTATCGGAGTATTTTCCAGAATGCCTTTGTTAATTTTTACCATTGTGCTGCTGCTACCAGCTGCGCAATTTTTAAAATAGGCTCGAACTTTTGAACTCTTTAACTGCTGTTCAATGAAAGATTTGTCCACCTTATTTTGATTTATCCGAAAGCGCATCATCAGGTCGGGATATGAGCAATTATCGACCTCTCCTCTAAAGCGAACAGATCTTCCAACCTTGTCAGGAGTGTTTGAACGACTAACTAAAAAGTCATCTATTTCTAAAAGATTCTTTAAAACTTTTTCTTCAGGAGAAACGGGCTTAATTTCGGAAGAATTAATTCCTTCTTCTCCTAGTGCGCCCAGTCCTAATACCCAATATCCTGTTTCTGACTCAGCGGGGTTAGGTGAAAAGCCGTTCTTAATGGAGCCTTCTAGTAGGTCTTTTAATGGCGAAAGTTTCCAATTGCTAGGCACCATAACCAAGCTCCCCCAAATACTTAGCCATCTTGGTTTCCAGTTCAGTCAGCTGCGCTTTCAGCTTTTCACGCTCGCGGCGCACGGCCATCAAATCAATTTCTTCCTCTTCTTCAAAAGTGTTCACATAGCGCGGTATGTTCAGGTTGTAGTCGTTCCCTTTAATTTCATCAAGGTTGGCAACGTAGGCGTACTTATCAACATTCTCGCCAGCCTTGTAAGTAGCAATAATTTTTGCAATGTTCTCTTCGGTCAGCAGGTTTTGGTTTTTACCGGCTTTGCATTCGCGGCTGGCGTCGATAAACATTACCTTGTCGTTGCCCTTGCTTTTTTTGAAAATCAAAATCGCTGCGGGAATACCTGTGCCATAAAACAGTTTTTCTGGCAGGCCAATCACGGCATCAAGCAGGTTTTCTTCAATCAACTTTTGGCGAATACTGCCTTCGCTACTGCCACGGAACAACACACCATGCGGCACCACCACGCCCATGCGGCCAGTTTTTGGTTTTAGCGTTTCAATCATGTGCAGAATGAAGGCGTAGTCGCCCTTGGTTTTCGGCGGTACGCCACGGCGAAAGCGGCTGAACTTGTCATTCTCGGCTTCATCGTGGCCCCATTTGTCCAGGCTAAACGGCGGGTTGGCGGTTACGATATCAAACAACATCAGGTCGCCATTTTTATCCAGCAGCTTGGGGTTGCGTATGGTGTCGCCCCATTCAATTTTGTGGTTGTCTTCGCCATGCAAGAACATGTTCATTTTGGCCAGCGACCAAGTTGAACCTATGGCCTCCTGACCATACAGGGCGTATTGCTTGCTGCCGTGGTTGGCCACAACCTTGCGCCCACATTTCATGAGTAGTGAACCTGAACCACAGGCCGGGTCACAAATGCTGTCGCCGGGTTGCGGGTTTAACAGTTCAGCAATCAGGTCGCTCACTTCAGGTGGGGTATAAAATTCACCGGCTTTCTGGCCACCGCTGGCCGCGAAGTTTTTAATCAAGTATTCGTAGGCATTGCCAATTACATCCAGCGTGCCCACACGGCTGGGCTTTAGGTTCAATTCTGGTTTGGCAAAATCTTCCAAAAGGTGGCGAAGAATGGTGTTCTTTTGTTTTTCTTCGCCTAGCTTGTCGGTGTTGAAAGATATGTCTTGAAACACGCTTTTACCAGCATCTTTTAGCTTGGTGCCGTTGGCTTCTTCAATTGCATGCAGTGCCTGGTCTATGCGCTCGCCGTTACCGGCCTCAAAGCGGCGTTCATACAGCGCATAAAAACTGGCCGCCTTGGGCAGTACAAAGCGCTCGGTTTTCATCATCTCTTCGATTAGTTCGGGCTCGTCTCCGTACTTGGCTTTGTAGCCATCGTAGTGGTCTTGCCATACATCGGATATGTACTTCAAAAACAGCATGGTCAAGATGAAGTCTTTGTAGGTATCGGCGCTGATGGTGCCACGGAAGGTATCGCAAGCGCCCCACAGCGCTTTGTTGATGCTGTCCTGGTTAATCTTGTCGTTCATTAATTGTTGTCCTTGTTTTTGCTGTCGCTCAATTTGTTCGCAGCGGTCTCTAGTTGTTTGATGCTTTTCTGTGGTGCAGGCAGGTTTTCGGGCATGGTACCGCCCAGCTCCGCAATGGTTTGGCGAACTTTTTGGCCTACTTCATAGTGGGTTTGGTTTGCCTGCTGTTTGTTTTGAACATTATCCCGGCGCAGCTTTTCTTCTGCCTGGGTGGCGCGGAATAAATTCGCAGCCAGTTCTGTTGACCCCATGTGGTCGAGAATCTTCTGGCTTTTCTTAAGCCCTTTTCGAGCGTGAATGGCTTTTTGATCCAATCCACCGTACAAGCCTCTGTAGCCGTGGTTTTGGAAAATAGCGAAATCAAGGTTGGTTTCAACACCAGCCTGTTGGGCGGCTTCAACAAGTTGCTTGTTGTGCTCTTTAAGCTCGTTGCGCAGAAAAAGCCGTTTCTGGTCTTCTTTAAGTTGCTGGAACACGCGGTCATCGGCCAGCTCTTGCCGCCTGGTTTGCACGGCAAAGTAGGTTTGACCCGCAGCAATCACCGGCTTGGTTGGGTCACCGTTTTGCACAACCAAATAGCAAGCGTAGCGAGACAATTTGACATCAGGCACCTCTCGCAGTGCCCCGGAACCAATTGCGACCATTCCGAGTATGTCCTCGAAATGGTCTTCGATGGCGTGCCCACTGTTTGCACAAGCTTCTTTTGCCTTGGCGATAACGGGTTGAAAATGCCGGTATTCGGAATAGCCCAATAACTTGGATATGGCCCTGGCCGACCAAAATTCGGTGCCGTTTTCGTCAATTTGCTTGAGTTGTTCGAATAACTGATGCTGCTCGCTCACAATCTTACCTCTTTGTTTTCGAATAGTTCTTTCGCGATGGCGCTCATTATGCTTTCGCCATTTGCGATCAATTTTTGCAGCAGTTTTTGTTCTTCAAGCAGTGTATTGGCCATGGCAACAATCGCTTGCTGTTTTGCTACGGGCGGAACAAGCACTGGGGTATCTTCCAGCACACTGCGACGAATACTTTTGGTTAACGTGCCTTCTGCATTTTGCTCAAAGTAACGCTGAGCCGGAGGCTGATTCAACAACCAGGCCATAAACTCAGGCAGAACGCCCTTCTTTTTCAAACTGATCACAAAGAAATGCGGTGCCGCAACAGCCTGCTTGCCTGTGAAGGCAAGTGAATCATCCACCAGCACGGCATAGTTGTGGCTACCGCGTGCCGCCACCAAAATATCGCCTTGGGTAAGGTAATCGGGTTGTCGCTTGCCAGTCAGCTCTGTTTCCGTACAACTTGACCAGCGAATACCTTCGGTTAGGAAAACATCCTTCATTTGAACAGCCATTACATCTGAGCCAGGCTCTTCAGGAATTTTGCCCCGAAATGGATAACCCGCATTGATGGTTGCAATCTGCTTGAGCTTCAATTTTTTACGTCATAAATGATGATGCATTAATAATCTATCAATCATTTTTGCATGTCAAGCAAAAAATGCTTCATCACAGTTGATGCAGAAAAACTTACCTTTATATTGTTTTCGGCGTAAGAGTTAAATACGAGGTTAAAACTTGGCGAGATGGCGTTTTGTCTACATTCGTAGTAGCCACTGAATCAGGTTCAAGCCGCGAACTGGGGGGGGGAAGTGGCAAGTCATCAATGTTCATCACATCGATATTAACCCTCACACAGTTTGCAGCAACTGAAACATCTTGAGAGACCATCAACCCGCATCGCTTGGTCTTGGCTGTAGCAACTATTTGCCTATCAATCTTTATCTTTTGCCATGACTCATCAACACCATCTTTTCTGTCCTTTGATCCATTGATCGCCGCCCTATCCAGCAACGAGCATTCGTAGGCCGCGGCAAGATCGAAGGGAACAACCTCAACAAATCTCTTTGATTGGAATTCCTTTAGGGCTTCCACGCAAGCCCTCTCAGCCTTGATCAAGAACTATGCGTAGACGGGAGTGGGGATCACCAACTTTGACTTAGCACGATCGACATTCGCCAGAAAAAAATTGAGCTTTGCCCTGGTTTCTTCCCCAAAAACCTAACCGTTAATGTCCAGTACACAAATTAAAAAATTGGTATCAACACATATAGATTTGTGGAGCGCCTTGATTGTCAATTGCACCCCCTGATATCAGCAAGAAATCCCAAAGGCTTTTCTAAAGACAACCAATCATGATTTTGTTCACCAGAAAATCTGGAAAAAATTTCAGATGGAAGATCAGAGGAGAGTACTTCGAACGCAATTGCAGTACAACGATTTGACTCTGGCATCCAACCTTCCTCGCCCCTGACCCAATAGCCCTCTACGGAGAGCCTTATTGGATCGGCTCTGAAGTACTTCAAAATTTGTCTCGCTAGGGCTTCATTTCTTACCAAGAGTCTAATGTCGCGTTCGTGATGATCGACGATGTGGAGATGCATTGTTTCATCCCTACCGGAGATTCCCAAAACCACACCATCTACCTCACCTGACATCTGCACGCGATAAACCTCAGGATCAGGCCTGGGATGATTCAAAAACAGATACACCACATTGCTATCGGGATCAATCAATTCGGCTTTAACGTGACGATCTGCAACAAGCATAGAATTTATTCCAGCCAGAGCTCTTCCAGGCCTACTATCCGGGTTGTGTTTTGCTTGCGTAATGCGAGCTAGCACATCCACGACATCGGAAGTTCTTACTGCCGCCACGATTCCAACGCTCTTGTTTTTGACCGCTTTGAATACAGGCTTATTGTCCTTACCTAACAGATCCGCAAATTTGGACAAATACTCACCCAAACGATCCATAGGGATCAACGAAGGCTTCGTTCCCA
The DNA here is from genome assembly GCA_021299735.1 of Burkholderiales bacterium. Taxonomy (GTDB): domain Bacteria; phylum Pseudomonadota; class Gammaproteobacteria; order Burkholderiales; family Burkholderiaceae_B; genus Limnobacter. Next base: position 12,359 of record JAJTEM010000025.1, read on the forward strand.
GAATCCGTAAAGTGAAAGTAGTTGGCTTGTTTAGTTTCATGATTCCAGAATACTAAACTGATGCAATGAAAAAAAAAGCGAAACGCAACCTCGTTTATTGCACCGGTCTGATCTGGACAAATGAGTGAGCGAAATGAAGCGGGCTAAAAAAGCTAGAGTTCGTTTTGCGGAACTATTCGGCTTTTGCTGAACTAAAAACGAAAGGCCCACATTGCTGTGGGCCTTGCTGTATTTGGCTCCCCGACCTGGACTCGAACCAGGGACCTGCGGATTAACAGTCCGTCGCTCTACCGACTGAGCTATCGGGGAAAGAGCCGAGATTATAGCAGCGAAATTTTTTTGTGCAACCCTATTTGGCCTGTTAACACCCAAATTGGGCAAATCATTTAAAAAAACTTCGCTACCTGCCTAAACATTAGGCAAACAGGCCACTAACTGGCCATTAACCCAGTGCTTTCGCAATGCGCTCGCAGGCTTTTTCCAGGTTACCCATGCTGGTTGCAAAAGAAATGCGGAAATAACCTTCTGCACCAAAAGCAGAACCTGGCACTACTGCAACACCGGCTTCCAGCAAGTAAGCAGTCAACTCCAAATCATTCGCAGCTTTAATTTTGCCTTCAGCAGCCAGCTTCGCAATCGCCTTGCGTGCATCCACAAACGCATAGAAAGCGCCTTCTGCTTTCAAACACTGAATAGTAGGTACAGCATTCAATGCCTTGGTTACAAATTCGTTGCGCTCACGGAATGCAGCCACCATGGGCTTTAAGCAATCCTGGTCGCCATTCAAGGCGGCTTCAGCAGCCACTTGTGAAATTGAAGTGGGGTTGGAAGTGGACTGGCTTTGCAAATTGGTCATTACATCAATCAACTTGGCTGGGCCTGCGGCAAAACCAATGCGCCAGCCAGTCATGCTGTAGGCCTTGGAAACGCCATTCAGCACAACAGCGCGGTCTTTCAGAGCTGGGCATGCATTCACAATATTCACAAACGGCACACCAGTCAGGTTAATGTGCTCGTACATGTCGTCAGTGGCCACCAAAATATTGGGGTGCTTCAACAGCACTTCGCCCAGCGCAGCCAATTCGGCCTTGGTGTATACAGCGCCCGTCGGGTTGCTGGGGCTGTTGATCATGAACATTTTGGTCTTCGGCGTAATGGCAGCTTCCAGTTGGGCAGGCGTAATTTTGAAGCCCTGCTCAATGCCTGCAAACACCAATTTGGGCACACCACCTGCAATTTCAACGATGTCGGCGTAGCTTACCCAGTACGGCGCCGGAATTACTACCTCGTCACCATCGTTAATCGTGGCCAGAATCATGTTGAAAATACACTGCTTGCCACCTACACCAACCACAACTTCGTTGGGTTTGTATTCCAGGCCATTGTCGCGCTTCAGCTTGGCGATTACGGCATTTTTCAGGCCAGGGGTACCGCCAACGTTTGTGTATTTGGTGAAGCCGGAATCAATTGCTTTCTTGGCAGCTTCCTTAATGTGGTCGGGTGTATCGAAGTCGGGCTCCCCTGCGCCCAAGCCGATAATGTCTTTACCCTCGGCTTTCAGTTGGGCCGCCTTGGCTGTCACGGCAAGTGTAGGGGAAGGTTTGATCGTAAGTGCGCGATTTGAAAGCATGATTCCGTTGTCTTGGAGTGAAAAAAGAAAATGTCAAGTCTGGAAATAAAACTAATTTCCGACCATAATACAAGATTGGCTTAGCACAAAATGCTACGAAATTTCTGCTGAAGTTTCTACATTTGCCAGCCCAATGATGCAGTTCTGCAATTCTACGGCATTGGCCAGAAGGTTCAACCCGTTCGGGTGATCAATGGTCAAAACAACCGTGCTTTGTGGTTGCGCTGCATCACGACTAGCAGTTTAACATGGCCCCAGGATTCATCAGTTACCCCAACAGTCCGTTCGAACTTTACCAGCCCTACCCGCCGGCTGGCGACCAACCGACTGCAATAGTAAAACTGGTCGAGGGCGTCAACGACGGCGAAGTGTTCCAAACCCTGCTGGGTGTTACGGGTTCTGGCAAAACCTTCACCATGGCCAACGTGATTGCCCAAACCGGCCGCCCTGCCCTGGTGCTGGCCCCCAACAAAACCCTGGCTGCCCAGCTGTACGCCGAAATGCGCGAATTCTTCCCGAAAAACGCGGTTGAATATTTCGTGAGCTACTACGACTACTACCAGCCAGAAGCCTACGTGCCCAGCCGCGACTTGTTCATCGAAAAAGACAGCTCGATCAACGAGCACATTGAACAAATGCGGCTTTCCGCCACCAAAAGCCTGCTGGAACGTCGCGATACCATTATCGTGGGCACAGTCAGCTGCATTTACGGCATTGGCGACCCTTCTGATTACCACGCCATGATTTTGAGTATTCGCCATGGCGACAAATTCAGTCAGCGCGATATTCTCAAGCGCCTGATCGCGATGCAGTACAAGCGCAACGATCTCGATTTCACGCGCGGCACCTTCCGCGTTCGGGGCGATACAATCGACGTATACCCCGCCGAACATTCGGAACTGGCGGTTCGAATTGACCTGTTCGATGACGAAATTGACGGCATTCAGTTGTTTGACCCGCTCACAGGCAAAATTCGCCAAAAACTGCCTCGCTTCACCATTTACCCCAGCAGCCACTATGTAACGCCACGTGCCACAGTGCTGCGCGCCATTGAAACAATCAAGGAAGAACTGCGCGAACAGCTTGATTTTTTTGTAAAAAATGGAAAACTGGTTGAAGCACAACGGCTGGAACAACGCACACGGTTCGATCTGGAAATGCTGGCCGAGCTCGGTTTTTGCAAGGGAATCGAGAATTACAGCCGGCACATGTCGGGCGCAGCCCCTGGCGAGCCACCGCCTACCTTGATTGATTACCTGCCCAAAGACGGCCTCATGATCATTGATGAAAGCCATGTAACCATTGGGCAATTGGGCGGAATGTACCGCGGAGACAGGTCTCGCAAGGAAACACTGGTTAACTTCGGCTTTCGTCTACCATCTGCCATGGACAATCGCCCCTTGCGTTTCGAGGAATTCGAGTCCAAAATGCGGCAAACAGTGTTTGTTTCAGCCACGCCCTCGAATTACGAGAAAGAGCATTCCGGTCAAGTGGTTGAACAAGTGGTGCGCCCCACTGGGTTAATTGACCCGGTGATTGAGGTGCGCCCTGCCACAACCCAGGTCGATGACCTGCTCAGCGAGATTCACGAACGAACTCGCGCTGGCGATCGAGTATTGGTCACAACGTTGACCAAGCGCATGGCCGAAGACCTCACTGATTACCTCAGCGACAATGGCGTGCGCGTGCGATATTTGCACTCGGACATTGACACCGTTGAACGCGTTGAAATTATCCGAGACCTGCGTTTGGGTGAATTCGATGTGCTGGTGGGAATTAATTTGTTGCGCGAGGGCTTGGATATTCCGGAAGTGTCCCTAGTTGCAATACTGGACGCTGATAAAGAAGGTTTTTTGCGCAGTGAACGCAGTTTGATCCAAACCATTGGCCGTGCCGCCCGCAATTTGAACGGCAAAGCCATTTTGTATGCGGACCGAGTGACCGATTCAATGAAACTTGCCATTGGTGAAACCGAAAGGCGCCGAAACAAGCAAATTGAATTCAACACAGCAAACGGCATTACACCGCGTGGTGTGAACAAGCAAATCAAGGAACTTATTGATGGCGTGTTCGATCCAAACGCTTCCAAGCAACGCAAGGCCGACAAGGCCATGGAAGTGGCACCGCTGGGTGAAAAGCAGTTGGCCAAGGAAATTAAACGACTTGAAAAACTGATGCTGGACCACGCGAAGAACCTGGAGTTTGAGAAAGCGGCCCAGGCCCGCGACCAGTTGGGTTTGTTGAAAGAACAATTGTTTGGCAGCAAAGGCGACTCGAATGTGTCATCGCTGGAAGCCAAACGCAGCGCCTGATAAAGCCATGCGGCGCGCTATATAGGTTTTAAGAGTTTTACTTTAATGGGTTCAGGACAATAGGAAGCCAATATGAAAAGCAAAGTTTTGTTTGTGTGCATGGGAAACATCTGCCGCTCACCAACAGCGGAAGGCGTTTTCAGGCAGATGGTAAGCGAAGCGGGGCTTGACCATGAAATTTCTGTTGAGTCAGCCGGCACACATGCCTACCATTTGGACAAAACACCCGATCCCCGCGCAGTAGCGGCTGCCGCCAAGCGTGGTTACGACCTGTCCAATTTGATTTCACGCCAGGTAACCGCTGAAGACTTCCGCGACAGCGATATGATTCTGGCCATGGACTGGGACAACATGAGTCTGCTGCAGCAACAGTGTCCACGCCAGTATGCGCACAAAATTCAGTTGATGATGCGCTACGCCACTGAACACGATGAAGCCACGGTGCCCGATCCCTACTACGGCGGCCCAGATGGTTTTGACACAGTATTGAACTACATTGAAGACAGCTGCACTGGCTTGTTGGAAGTGTTGCGCAAGCGTGTGTTTCAATTCGCCGCGGCCTGATCATCAACCCACTAAAAAGTACAGTCCGATTAATCGCCTCCCCCTGTCCTCCGCACACTGACGTGCGGACGGCCGGCTGCATACTCGGCATTTCAAGTTATATCATCGCAAAACAGCTGATCGAAACAGGAAAACTTGATTCTTTCGGGCTACCCATGGCCAACCTGGCCATGTCATCAGCACTGACATTGGCCGACGCATTGAAAAAATTGTGTTTGCCACTCACTGAGCGTGATACTGAACCCGACACCTCCACAACCAGGCAGGCCCCCTCTCCAATTACAAGCGCAGTTCAAAATGTAGCCTCGGCCCTTAGCTTGGCAGGTTCATCGGGTTTGCTTTCCAATTGGGTTTTGAACAAACAAGCTGGCGACACCGATGCAGCAAACGTTAAAAGCCTGATAGTACCTGTTGCCTTTGCCAATGCGGCTATTTTCAAGCTTGTGCTTAACAGCGGCGCCGTACCAAACAAAGCGCTACCGCCTGCCAAGTGTATTGCCCTGACCGGCATGATGCTGGGCTCAGCGCTATTTGCCGAACTCGCGCTAACTGAGCGTGAGGATATTGCATTGTTTGCTGTGTCATGCGCTTTGTGTGCAGGGCTATTGCCGCAAACCTTGATTGCCATCAGGGATGTATTTTTGGCCTTGTCAAACAGGGAAACTGGGCGGACGCCCCAAAATGCCGGGGAAATCGAGTTGACAAACGATACTCGGCATACAGCAATAACCGTGCCCCTTTATCAAAAATAATCCTGCGTAAGCCCTTTTCAGACTTTTAAGACGGGAACGGCCTTATTAAGGTTGATTGGCTACCACTGAAAAAGATTTGCCTTATCAGGATTGCTGGCATGAAATTCACCAATTCTAGCCAGCGAGCTGTCTGACAATCCGCAATACACGAGACCAACAGACTTCAAATTGCGATGAGTTGTAAGCACGTCAAACAAAGGTTCAACGGCTGGTTTTGCCGCGAGCTTGTCAATTAGTAGGGACCCGGCGGTGTCTCCCAACTTGCAATTTGGCAGCAGAAGGTGCTGACTATGGGAATGCACAACCAAGGCATCCGCGAGAATTTCCAAATCTGTCAAACAGAGAACCTGATTACTCAAATCAACTTTGGTGATTGACGAATCATTGCTCACCAAACGACTACAAAAAACTCTCGCTTGTGGACTGGTAACCCTGGGCTCCGAACGGGAATTGAAATCACGCACCCGATTGAAAATTGCGTTATTGCTTTTACTCAACAGCACCAGTGTTGCCTGATCCTGCAACCTGCTTGAAGTGCTGGCCAAGACTATCGACTCGATCAGGTCGTCAGATAGCCTTGCACGTTGATCAAGCTCGTTGCGCTGGGAAGAGGTGCGCGCAAAATTTGAATTTGTTTTGTTGATCACTGAACTGGTTGGCGAAAAATTATTATTTTACTATGCACCTTGGGCCGCCCGACGAATCGACTGTACCTCATCGTCGGCCAAATATCCCATATAACCATTTGCGATTAAAGCAAGCTTGTAAAAAGTTTGAAAAGGAATGTTCTTGATTTGCTCCGGGGCCTTGAAACCATTAACCCCGGCGCTGTAATCAATTAGGGAAACTTTCTCCAACAACTTGCTGCTTAGGTCAATCAATGCAGTTTCCTTTTCCGCCTCGCTAATTTTTGAAAGCGCCACCTCCAATTCATTAGGGGTTCTCGCTCTGCCAGTTTCATGATCGAAAGAATTTTGATGTTTAAGCCAGTCAAGAAACACCGGGTGCGTAGTGCCCTTACCGTCACCCCCGGTGCTTAGAAACTCGCCAGCGAGCTTGTACCGTTGACAAGCCATTACAACAACTGTCTGCAACGCTTCTTCAAGCACCTTTTGTTCAATGTTCGAACCGCCTGTGGCCCTTAATGAATCGGACAACTCTGCCATGGCAACATGGGTAATGTCCCATGGCCACAGTCGCACGGCCACCTCATTGTGAGGCACCCGCCCCTCACCGTTCGCCTGCGAAAGTGCTCCCGCCCAGGTTTCAACCTTATTGCTGAATTCATCGAGACTATCAAGCGTTGTACTGCTTTCAAAAACATCACCCTCAAATGCATCACCAAGCTGACTTTTAATTTTCGCCAGATGATCCTGTTCGAGCGGCTTTAACAAAGAACGTTGATGGGTATTGTTCTTCAAGACCTTAATCAACTGGCCCGGAGTGGATTTCTTTTGAAGGTCTGAGAAGGATTTCAGTTCCGCTTTGTCTCTCCCAAAGGCCTTGTTTGAAGCAAAACTCTGGAAATGGGAAAAACTCTGACGGGCATAGCTTTAAGAATCCGGTTTGGGACTTAAACGGGTTGCAGCAGAATTAAATTTTTTAGGCACTGCGTACACAACCGAGGGCAGACCAAACCATTCCTGGCGATCTTGCCTGACCGATATCAAATTAATCGGAACATCGGGTTTGATCAAGGTAGCAGGGGTGATTACGATATCAAGGTTTTCTGAGGCGTTTTTCAGCAAACGGAATTCAGCATCGGCCAGAGCCTGAAGATTTCTAGGCGACTCCTGCGAGTCATCCGCATTAGCGGCCCCCGCCTGCTTGGCCGACAAATCTGGCGCTTTTCCCCGATTGGTGAGGGTGCGAGCCAAATAAGCAACATCTTGATCTCCAAAATCGTACAATCCGGCAGATTTCGCGTGATCCGTATCAGTCAATTCAACAGGTATCAACTCCTCCAATTTGCGCGCAATCAAATAGGCCTTGCCATGCGGCGTTTTCTGGCTCAAATAAGCGTCTCTCAAACTGAAGTGTTCATCCTGAAGTGTTCATCCGCAATCGCGGTGAAATTCTTCTTGAACGAGTTATTCAATCTTTCAAATGTCGCCTTTGCATCAGCTATCCGGGTACGACCTGGAGAGGCCGATTGTGTTGGAGCCAACTCCGTGTTGCGGGCCAACGAATCAGCGGCGTTCAGACTACCAGTCATCTTCATGCCAAATTCTCCAAAACTTGTTTCCTCTGACAGCCGAATAGGCCCCCTCTTACCCTTCTTGCCTGTACTCCGGTGCAAATCATGAAAATCAGTGCTTTCGATGCGCTTCAAAGTTCCAAAAAACAAGGCCGTTTGGCAGGGAAACAGACAGGAAAATAATGTTAATACTTGAGCAAAACAGTCAACTTTGCTATACTTGACAAAAATAGTAGGAATTAACTGGAAGGCTTTCAAAAAGGGTTGCCATGCGATTAACCACCAAAGGCAGATTTGCCGTTACAGCCATGATTGATCTTGCTTTGCAGCAGGACACAGGGCCTGTTTCGCTCGCTGGTATTAGTCAGCGCCAGAACATTTCCCTGTCATACCTGGAACAATTGTTCTCCAAGTTGCGCCGCCACGAGCTGGTAGAGAGCGTTCGCGGCCCCGGTGGCGGTTATCATATCGCCCGCACCCTGAAAGAAGTCAGCGTTGCTGACGTCATTCTGGCTGTCGATGAACCCTTGGATGCAACCCAGTGCGGTGGTAAAGAAAACTGCACTGAAGAAGGTCAATGCATGACACACGACCTGTGGAGCAGCCTGAACACCAAAATGTTGGAGTACCTGGGCTCTGTTAGTTTGCAGTGCCTGGTTGACCAGCACAAACAGAAAGAAAAAGAGAAAGACGCAGAGCGAACCATTCAGTTTCGTGAAAGGCCGTTGGCTTCTAATGCCGCAGCGGCCACACACATACAGCACACACATTAAATAGCAGTTGATTGGAGCAAACACATGACAAAGATGCCGATTTACCTCGATTACAGCGCCACCACGCCAGTGGATCCGCGCGTAGCCGACGCCATGATCCCTTTCCTGCGTGAAAGTTTTGGCAACCCGGCATCACGCAGCCATGCCTATGGCTGGACTGCGGAAGAAGCGGTTGAAAAAGCCCGTGAAGACGTTGCTGCATTGGTGAATGCAGACCCTCGCGAAATCGTGTGGACATCGGGTGCCACTGAATCGAACAATCTGGCTATTAAAGGTGCAGCATTGTTCTATGGCGAAACCAAGGGCAAGCACATCATTACCGTGAAAACTGAACACAAAGCCGTGCTGGATACATTCCGCGATCTGGAACGCCACGGCTTTGAAGCAACCTACCTGGATGTTCAGGAAAACGGTCTGATCAACATGGATGCCTTGAAGGCCGCCATTCGCCCAGACACAGTGCTGATTTCAGTCATGTTTGTGAACAACGAAATTGGCGTGATTCAAGACATACCCGCAATTGGCGAACTGTGCCGAGAAAAAGGCATTATTTTCCACGTAGACGCCGCACAAGCCACAGGCAAGGTTGAAATTGACCTGCAAAAGCTGAAAGTGGATTTGATGAGCTTTTGCGCCCACAAAACCTATGGCCCCAAAGGCATTGGTGCCTTGTATGTGCGCCGCAAACCCCGCATTCGCATTGATGCGCAAATGCACGGTGGTGGCCATGAGCGCGGCATGCGCTCAGGCACCTTGGCCACACACCAAATTGTGGGCATGGGCGAAGCATTCCGCATTGCCAAAGAAGAAATGGACAGCGAATTGCCCCGCATGAAGGCCCTACGCGATCGTTTGCTGAATGGTTTGAAGGCCATCGACGAAATTTACGTGAACGGCGATTTGGAAAAGCGCGTGCCCCACAACCTGAACGTGAGCTTCAACTATGTGGAAGGTGAATCGCTCATCATGGCAGTGAAAGACATTGCTGTGTCTTCAGGTTCCGCCTGTACATCGGCCTCGCTCGAACCTTCTTATGTGTTGCGTGCCCTGGGTCGCAGCGACGAACTTGCACACAGCTCCATTCGTTTCTCGATTGGCCGCTTCACCACTGAAGCAGATATTGATTTCACCATCGAATTGATGAAAACCAAAGTGGCGAAGTTGCGCGAATTGTCGCCCCTTTGGGAAATGCACCTGGACGGTGTGGATTTGAGCACCGTTCAATGGGCAGAGCACTGAAATACTTGAAGATTGAGGAGAAGTACCATGGCATACAGCGAAAAAGTTTTAGACCACTATGAAAACCCCCGCAACGTGGGCTCGTTCGAAAAGGGCGACAACGAAGTAGGCACAGGCATGGTGGGTGCACCCGCTTGCGGCGACGTGATGAAGCTGCAAATTAAAGTGGGCGAAGACGGCGTAATTACCGATGCAAAGTTTAAAACCTATGGCTGCGGTTCAGCCATTGCATCATCTTCATTGGTTACCGAGTGGGTAAAGGGCAAAACCCTTGACCAGGCTTTGGAAATCAAGAACACCGCGATTGCGGAAGAACTGGCGCTGCCACCTGTAAAAATTCACTGCTCCATTTTGGCTGAAGACGCCATCAAGGCGGCAGTTGAAGATTACAAAAAGAAGCATGCCTGATCGTTGAAAAGTTGTTGAAAAGGAATTGAACACCATGGCGATTACATTGACTGAGCGCGCCGCCAACCACATCAGCAAGTTCCTGACCAAACGCGGCAAGGGTATCGGCTTGCGCATTGGTGTGCGCACCACCGGTTGTTCTGGCATGGCTTACAAGTTGGAATTCGTCGATGCAGTGGCCGAAGAGGACCATGTGTTCGAAGATCATGGCGTGAAAATTTTTGTTGATCCAAAAAGCATGCCCTACCTGGAAGGAATTGAACTTGATTTTGCAAGGGAAGGCTTGAATGAAGGTTTCAAATTCAACAACCCCAACGAAAAGGCGCGCTGCGGCTGTGGTGAAAGCTTCACTGTGTAATGACTAATTCGGCAAATAAGTCAGCAATCAAGCTTAGCGACAACGACTTTGAAATTTTTGGGTTGCCCTGCCAGTTTGCTCTGGATAGCGCAGCCCTTTCTGCATCTTATTTGCGCCTTCAAAGCCAAACGCACCCTGATCGCTTTGCCAATTCCAGCGCACAAGAAAAACGGCTGGCGGTGCAATGGGCTACACGGGTAAACGAAGCCTACAAGCGCTTGCAAAACCCAATGGAGCGTGCCATTTACTGGTGCGAACTGAACGGTGAAAGCCCGCGCGGGCAACAAAGTAACTTGCCGCCCACACTGCTGATGCAGCAAATGGAATGGCGTGAAGCGCTTGAAGAAATATACGCCGCCAGGAACATTGAGGCACTTGAAAATTTGCTCGATGAAGTGACCGCAGAAAAGAAGCGTTGCCTTTCGCTAATTGCACAACAAATTGACAGCGATAAAAACGCGCGGGCGGCCAACACCACTGCGCAGGCTTTGCTGTTTATCGACAAATTCATGATTGAGTTGACCAAGAAATTGGAACAACTGGAGGACGCCAGCTAATGGCCTTGTTACAAATTGCCGAACCCGGCATGTCGACTGCGCCCCACGAGCACAGGCTTGCGGTGGGTATCGACCTGGGCACCACGCATTCGCTGGTGGCCAGCGTACGAAGCGGTAGTGCTGAATGTTTGCCCGATTCCTCAGGCCGAGTCATTTTGCCCAGCGTTGTTCGCTATGGCGAAACCGGCGTGAAAAACATGGGTGAAGACGCACTGGCCTGTGCCGACACCGATCCCTTCAACACTGTGTTTTCTGTGAAGCGCCTCATGGGCCGCGGCTATAAAGATGTGGCTGGTTTGAACCTTCCCTACCGTGTGAAAGAGTCAGGCGGCATGGTCGAGATTCAAACCGATTACGGCACCAAAAGCCCAGTGGAAGTATCTGCCGATATTTTGCGCGCCCTTCGCAAACGCGCCGAAGCCACTTTGGGTGGTGAGCTGGTGGGCGCTGTCATTACCGTGCCTGCGTATTTTGATGATGCGCAACGCCAGGCCACGAAAGACGCGGCGCAACTGGCCGGCCTGAATGTTCTGCGATTAATCAACGAGCCCACCGCTGCGGCAGTGGCCTATGGCCTTGATCAAAAAGCGCAAGGCCAGTTTGTGGTGTTCGATTTGGGCGGAGGCACATTTGATGTGTCCATTCTGCGCCTGCAGGCTGGCGTGTTCGAAGTGCTGGCCACTGGCGGAGACTCTGCCTTGGGTGGCGATGATTTCGACCGCGCCATGGCCGACCACTTCATTGCCTCGCACGGCTTTTCCACGCTAACGCCTCAACAACGTTCACGCCTGGTGATGGCATGCCGCCGTGTGAAAGAACAAATTTCCCACGAGCACACCGCGTTTCTCAGCGTTGAATTCAAAAGCGGAGAAACAATTGCTGAAACAGTAACTGCCGATCAGTTTGAAGCCATTGTTGAGCCTTTGGTAAAACGCACCATTCAAGCAGCCCGCAAAACCTTGCGCGATGCTGGTTTGAGCACCGATGAAATTGACGGTGTTGTGATGGTGGGTGGTTCTACACGCATGCCTGTAGTGCGCAAAGCGGTGAAAGCGTTTTTTGGAAAAGACCCGCTTGTGAATTTGAACCCGGATGAAGTGGTGGCCATTGGCGCTGCGATTCAGGCCGATACACTGGCTGGCAACCGCAGTGAAGATGATTTGTTGCTGCTTGATGTGATCCCCCTAAGCCTTGGCCTTGAAACCATGGGCGGGCTGACTGAACGCGTAATCAACCGCAACAGCACCATACCTGTGGCACGTGCGCAGGAATTCACCACCTTTAAAGATGGCCAAACCGCCATGGCCATTCACGTGGTGCAAGGCGAGCGTGAACTGGTTTCCGAAAACCGCTCCCTGGCGCGCTTCGAGCTGCGCGGCATTCCACCCATGGTGGCTGGTGCTGCGCGCATTCGCGTCACCTTTCAGGTCGATGCCGACGGCCTTCTGGCTGTGAATGCCATGGAAATGGGCTCTGGTGTTTCAGCCAACATCACCGTGAAGCCCTCCTATGGACTGGAGGACGACCAAATTGCCGCAATGCTGAAAAACAGCTTTGAATTTGCGCAAGCCGATTTGTGGACACGCCAGCTTCGCGAACAGCAGGTAGAAGCCATGCGTCTGGTTGAATCGGTTCAGGCCGCCATTGTTAAGGATGGTGAGCTGCTTGCCGCAGAAGAACTTGAAACAATCAATGCCAGTGTGAAGGCCTTGCGCGAATTGGCACAAAGTGACGATTTACCTGCCATTGAAAAAGGAATCGAGGAATTAAGCCACTTGACCGAAGACTTTGCAGCACGCCGCATGGATGCTGGCATTCGCAAAGCCCTAACCGGTAAAACAATCGACACTGTGAGCACCACACTGGGCGGCGCTTCTTCGAAATAAAAGCGACTGACCAGAAAACAAATGGAAAGTGAGTGGAAACCAAGCAGCAACCGCACTGGAACTGAGAGATCAAGAAATGCCAACTATTAAAATTTTGCCCCATGAAAGTTTGTGCCCGGAAGGCAAAACATTTGAAGTGCCTGTGGGCGCCCAACTTTGCGAAGCCATTCTGAAAAACGACATTGCGCTGGAACATGCCTGTGAAATGAGCTGTGCCTGCACCACCTGCCACGTGATAATCAAAGAAGGTTTTAGCAGCCTGACGGAAAGTGATGATGACGAAGACGATTTGCTGGACATGGCTTGGGGCCTGACCCCACAAAGCAGATTGTCTTGCCAGGTGAAAGTGGCCAACAAGGATTTGGTGGTTGAGCTACCCAAGTACACCATCAACCACGCACGCGAAAACCACTGACAAATCACTTAATAAAGGGGCCACAACATGAAATGGACCGACACACTGGATATTGCATTGGAGCTGATTGATGCACACCCCGATGTAGACCCGCAATACATTCGCTTCACTGATTTGCACAAGTGGGTGTGCGCCCTGCCCGGCTTCGAAGACGATCCTGAAAAATCGAATGAGAAAATTCTGGAAGCAATCCAGATGACCTGGATTGAGGAGCAGGACTAAACCCCAGCTGGCAAAGAATTATTTGCCAGCTGCGTTGCGCTCAATCAGCTTCTTGATTTCTTCTTTGCTTAGCGATGAAGAATCGCACTTGGCATAAGCAGTTCTCTCGGTAACCAGATAACGCACGCCGCTGCTGTTTTGCAGGCCTGTGTCTCTCTCGGTTTCCTTGATGAACAATTCATCGTATTCCGCAGAGCCACAAGCCCGCTCGGCACCTGTACGCCAGGTAGCACGGGCCGCCTCCATGTTGGCCCAGGGGGCGTGGTTTGAGCGCGCATAGATATAAAACAAGCCCGGGCCGAGTTCTTCCTGTTTGTAACCACCGCCCATCATATTATTGCCCTTGGTCAAATCGTGTGTAGACGCGCAACCCGCCAAACTAACCACACTCGCCAAACCAGCCAATGCAAAAACAAGCTTGTGCACAATAAAACCTCGCTGCAATTGAAAAAGAGCGCACATTGTGCCCCAGCTTGCTTGCCTTAAATGGCTTTGCCGTCGAAATCACTGCTGCTGTGGCGTTCTGGTACTTGCTCACTGGGGTCACCAGTAACCCGATTCACCATTCGCCCGCGAACAACTGCGGGGCGTTTGCCAATTTCATCGGCCCAGCGCAACACGTTTTTATAAATTTGCGCATCAAGAAACTCGGCCGCGCCGTACACCTTGTTTGTGACGACCCCGCCATACCAAGGCCAAATTGCCATGTCTGCAATCGTGTATTCGCTGCCTGAAATGTATTCGTGATTTGCCAGCTGGCGATCAAGTACATCCAGTTGTCGCTTCACTTCCATGGCGTAGCGGTTAATGGGGTACTCATACTTCTCGGGTGCATAAGCATAAAAATGCCCAAGGCCACCACCCAGCATCGGCGCACTTCCCATTTGCCAGAACAGCCAGGACAAGGTTTCTGTTCGTTTGGCAGGGTCGCTTGGCAAGAACGCTTTGAACTTCTCAGCAAGGTACAAAAGGATGGAGCCCGACTCAAACACGCGCGTGGGCGGGTTAGTGCTGAGGTCCAGCAGCGCTGGAATTTTGCTGTTGGGGTTCACTTCAACAAAGCCACTGCTAAACTGGTCACCAGTCGAAATATTAATTAACCAGGCATCGTATTCAGCGCCGGTGTGGCCACGTTCCAGCAGTTCTTCCAGCATCACGGTAACTTTCACGCCATTGGGCGTAGCCAATGAATAAAGCTGCAAGGGATGTTCGCCAACCGGCAGTTCTTTCTCGTGGGTAGCCCCTGCAATCGGGCGGTTGATGTTGGCAAACTTGCCGCCATTTTCCTTGTCCCACACCCAAACTTTGGGCGGTGTGTATTTTTGGTCGCTCAATCGAATCCCCTTTTCTCTGCTTGTTGCTGCAATTGACAAACAAGCATAACAAACGACTTGCGAAAAGGGCTAACTTGGCCATGAGTTTATTCAAGTAATGTAGAGCGCAATTTGGCCAATCGTGTGGTCGTCACTCATGTCTATACCGAGTGCCAACGCGCGAGCCTCTTCAGCGGCGTTAATAAGAATGAAATATATTTTTTGACTAGGAAATGTACAGCTGAAGTTGACCGATTGCTGTCTCATCGCCGCTCTCTATGCGCTGCGCAAACGCAATGACATCCTCTCCATCATTGATCAAGGACACCATGACCTGCCTTGTTTGTCTTTCTGTCAACTTGAAATTCCGGATCAAAAACTCGTAAATCAGCCATTCAGCATCCGCGGGATCAGCGGAAAAACTTTTTTTGTCGCCTCTACCTCGATCTAAACTCTCAATAAAATCGCCAAAGGGTTGATGCCGCCGAATTCGGTCAATCACTATTTCATCGTAATTTTCAATACCCAGCGCCAATTCGACAAGATCTTCACCAGCGTCGATAACAGACACGATTGTTTGTCTGGCATCTGGCTCAGTCAACCTGAGATGCTTAATCAGAAACTCATATAAAAACCATTCCGCCTGAGCAGACTCGTCGGAGTAGCCATTTCGGCGGCCTCCGTTCTGACCCAAAAGGTCACTAGTACTGCCCACACTGAAAATTGGCATGTTCTTCCAGCACCCACGACAGAAAATGCAAACATTTGGACATTCCAGTGTAACTTCAGGAGGCCAAGTTTCAATTCCCTCATGGAATTAACCCAAATTCACCCCAGATACCATTTTTATCGGGTTCCATTCGAACACGAACATGGCCCGACCGATCCAGACGAAGCAACTCAAAAGAAGTAACCCGCACATTCAAAACCACGAAATTAGAACGTGCTGCATCGAAATCGTAAGCAAGGCTGTCGTTAACAAATGGCTCGCCAGGCGCACTCAAGGTGGCATAGTCTTTTCTGGCGTATTCGGGAATTCGCTCCCATAGACCATTCACAATCAATTCACTGGTCTCTGCGGCAGCAATGCCACATACTCGAAGCTGGGTGTTGCTGCGTGGGTTCCAGAACAACAACGCCACTCGAGGCTCGTAAGCGATATCGGCAATTTTCTTGCTTCGGCTGTCAGTGTAAAAAACCAGCTGATGCTTGGCGGTGTTTACAGCCCGCAAAATAACCGAGCGCACTTGTGGGCCTTCTGGCCCCGCTGTGCTGAAACCCACCACGCGCCAAGGGTGCTTTTTGTCCACCGTGGCGCGCACCAAAGTTTTCCAGATCTCTTCGGCATGGTTCATGCTTTCCTCCATGCTCTAAATGAGTTTTGTTTTTTAAGCATCATTTTTGGGATTACACAGTGTCTATTCACGTTGCCCTGCGCCATATTACACGCTACCGCTACGATCGCCTGATCAACCTTGGCCCCCAAGTGGTGCGTTTGCGCCCTGCCCCGCACTGCCGAACTCGAATACTCTCCTACAGCATGAAGGTGCTGCCGCAAACACATTTCATTAATTGGCAGCAAGACCCACAAAGCAATTACATGGGGCGTTTGATATTTCCTGAACGCACTGAAATGCTTGAAATTGCAGTGGACTTGGTGGCGGAAATGTCGGTGCTGAACCCCTTCGATTTTTTCCTTGAAGAAGCCGCCGAGTTTTTTCCGTTTAAATATGATTCATCACTTGATCAGGAATTGGCCCCCTACCTGGTGCCCTGCCACACAGGCAAGGCATTCAATGCTTACATGGCCGAGATCAACTTGAGCCGGGTTAAAACAATCGATTTTCTGGTGGCCTTGAACCAGGATTTGGCCAAGCGCATTAAATACCTCATTCGCCTTGAACCGGGAGTGCAAACACCCGATGAAACACTGAACAATGGGTCGGGTTCATGCCGCGACACGGCATGGCTGATGGTGCAAATTTTCCGCAGGCTGGGCATGGCCGCTCGGTTTGCCTCTGGCTACCTCATTCAACTGACCAGCGATGTGAAAGCCATTGACGGCCCCAATGGACCCGAAAAAGACTTCACCGACCTGCATGCCTGGTGCGAAGTGTATTTGCCCGGTGCGGGCTGGATAGGGCTGGACCCCACCTCCGGCCTGCTGGCCGGAGAAGGCCACATACCTTTGGCCTGTACGCCCGAGCCCAGCAGCGCAGCGCCTATTACTGGCACCCTGGATGAGTGTGAAGTTGAGTTTGAACATGAAATGAGCGTGCAGCGCGTGTATGAATCGCCACGCACCAGCAAACCCTATACCGAAGAACAATGGAAAGGCATTGAAGCACTGGGCTTCGAGGTGGACAAGGCGCTTGATGCGCTTGATGTTCGCCTGACCATGGGTGGTGAACCCACTTTTGTGGCCAACACTGACCGGGGCGCCGCAGAGTGGAATGTTGACGCACTGGGCCCCACCAAGCGCGAATACGGCATCAAGATACTGAACAAACTTGCCCAGCATTACGGCAAGGGTGGGCTTTATCATTTTGGGCAGGGCAAATGGTATCCGGGTGAACAATTGCCCCGGTGGGCTCTTTCCCTTTATTGGCTGAAAAATGGCGAAGCCGTTTGGAAAAACCCGAAACTGCTTAGCCATGAACAAGCTGGTGGCAAAGCCACCAATGCCACCGCCAAACAATTTATTGAAGGATTGTGTGGCCGCCTGGGCCTGCACCCGCGGTATGTAATGCCCGGTTTCGAAGACGCCTGGTATTACATGTGGCGTGAGCGCAAACTGCCAGTGAATGTAGACCCATTCGATTCACGTTTGGATGACCCGCTGGAACGAAAACGGCTGAACAAGGTGTTCACCCAAGGGCTGACCGAGGAAGTGGGTTATTGCCTGCCCATTCATTCGGCAAAAGGCCAATGGCGCACAGGGCGATGGTTTCTGCGCGATGAACGCATGTATTTAATTCCCGGCGATTCGCCCATGGGTTACCGTCTGCCGCTGGATTCACAGCCCTGGGTGGCCAAAAAAGATTATCCCTACACCATTCCTGTTGATCCGTTTGCGCCCGCAGCGCCTGCACGCATGGCCGTGCAAAAGCCAGAAGCCAAAGCAGCTGCGGCCAATGTGGCCGACGATACACCACCCGTTTTAAAGCAATCTGCAACACACATTGTGCGCACCGCCATGTGCGTGCAAGTGCGCAACGGGCTCTTGTATGTGTTTATGCCACCGCTGGAAGTGCTAGACGATTACCTTGAACTGGCGGCCCGAATTGAAGACACCGCCGAGGCAATGAACCAGCCTGTGGTGCTGGAAGGCTACCCGCCCCCGCGCGACCAACGCATGACCATGCTGCAAGTAACGCCCGACCCAGGTGTGCTTGAAGTGAATGTGCAACCCAGCAAGAACTGGGGAGAACTGCTGCAACTGACCACGAATTTGTATGAAGAGGCACGGCTGATTGGCCTTTCCACTGAAAAGTTTATGCTCGATGGCCGGCACAGCGGCACGGGTGGCGGCAACCATTTTGTGATGGGCGGCGAAACACCTGAGCACAGCCCCTTCTTGCGCCGCCCTGATTTGTTGGGCAGCTTGCTGCGCTACTGGCACAACCACCCCGGTTTGTCGTATCTGTTTTCAGGGCTATTCATCGGCCCCACCAGCCAGGCACCGCGTGTGGATGAAGCACGCAGCGACCAGGTTCATGAACTTGAACTGGCCTTGACGGAACTCGACAAACAAATGCAAAAACATGGGGGGAACCCACCACCGTGGATTATTGATCG